>CAZIJV010000012.1:0-103292 GCA_964539645.1 uncultured Syntrophobacter sp. | reverse complement strand
CCCGGTTCGGAGGGAGGGGTGGCGCAATTCAATGCGCCGTCCCTACCCCTATCGGGGTCCTGCGATTAGCCCGAGGAGCGCAAGTACGCCGGTTTGCCCTGTACAATTCACGTCCTACGTCGCAACGATATTCGCCGAACTTGCCAAAAGGCCTGGTTCCCATGGTTGTAGATCCCCTCTCCTATGCCAAACCGGTTTGCCGGTGGGCCTCCCACTCCGTCATTCCGGCAGGGTTTCTGAGCCGGAATCCAGCCCTGGATCTGCATCCGGGTCTTCTTCTGAACTGTTTCGAGAAGTCCGGCTACGCGGCGCCCTTTACATGGTTTCAGGGTGTCCCGGAGGAGATGTGAGAATTCATTTGTAGAGGAACACGCCAGAAAGACAAAATGAAGTTTCATCCCCGTCCAAACCACGCCATGGCGAGGCGGCGGCGCTGGATTCCGGCTCAGGAACCGTTTAAGCGGCCGTAGCTTGAGCAGGCTTCTCATGCCCACGTGTTTCTAATATAACAGATCGAGACCAGACCCTGCTCTTCTGATGAAGATGATTGCTCGGCTGTCGTGAAAGCCTGGTCAGGGCGACACGTTCAAAAACTGTTGGGCATAAAAAACCTGCCCAACCTACGGCGCTACGAGGCAAGGTTAGAATGCAATAGAAGGAGTTCTCCAACCCCGCAAAGCTGCTCGGAAAATCCATTTTGTGAATGGAAGCATTCTTGAAACACTGACAGGATAAGTCGATAGCATCGACATATCCCTAAAAATCTCTTTTTCAGAATTCAATGGGGGGGAAATAAAAAATCGCACTACCTGCAACAAGCGGGTGTTATGGGAGCCTTAAATACGAGTGAGCAGCGAAGGATGGAGCAGCGAACAGTGAGCAGTGAGCTGTGAGCAGTGAACTGTGAACAGGAAAAAACCGAAAGAAAAAAGGGTGGGAGCAGGGGAAGGATGGTTGACGGTGAATAGACGCTATTCGGCGGAAGGGGTGGAGAAAGCGGAGCACCTGTACTGCTGCTCGGACCATAGCCTGAGGGGGGTGACGGAGCTTACCGGTGTGCCGGCTAAGACTCTTAGACGCTGGAGCGGGAAAAACGGATGGGGCGAGAAGAAAAGCGAGATCGGAAGGATGCTGATCGAGATCCGGACTCCGCAAGAGGATCATCGAAGCGGTATCAATCCGGTATCATCAGGGACCGATCCGGCGCCAAAATGGTTCCATTCCGGTATCAATCCGGTATCATTCCGGCGCCATTCCGGCGCCGTAAAGGCAGCATAAAAGTAGCAAAGGATCGAATGCCTGCGCCGATTTGCGCATTCAGCAGGCGCGCCTTTTGAAATTTTTTCGATTGGGGCGGTTAGAAGCTGAGGCAGTTCATTGAAAACCGAATAGAAATGCGATGCAACGGGGCGTGAAACGTCAAAAGGGCCGGCTCTTTTAAGCCGACCCTCATGATGTACTGAGCGTCCCCAGCCGGATTTGAACCGGCGTCGCCGGCGTGAAAGGCCGGTGTCCTGGACCGGACTAGACGATGGGGACCTGAAAACGACGGTGCTTATCTATCCGAACCCCCTGCACATGTCAACAGGATAATGCGCAGGGAGTCTGCCGGCAGGCGCCACGGGGGGCTCCCAAGCCGAAAGAATACTTTACTAGCATGCTCGGGATGCCTTTGTCAATATGCGTGAAGGATGAAAGGATGAAACAGTGAACAGTGAACAGCAGTGAGCAGTGAACAGTGAACAGGAAAAAGCGAGAGAGAAAGGTGAGGAGGGAGCAGGGGGTTATTGTGAAGAGTGAATGCAGGACGGGTTGATGGGGAAGGGCATCGGCGGTATCGAGGGAGCGTGTGGGTGCGGGCGTTTGATAATGAGGGGTGCGGGGAAATCATTTCCCCGCGCTTCAGGTTTTTAATTCATTGTGCTCGCAGCTCTTTTCATTGGCGTCTTCAGCTTTTTGCGCGGCGCTGCAGGAGGTCCCAGTCTTCGTTGACCATCTGCTGGATCTGGTCCAGGTCGTTTTCGCTCAGGTGTTTGAAGCGGCCCTGGAGGCGGAAGTATTCTCTTACCAGGTAGCCCTTCGGGTTCAGGTTGATGGTGTATTGTATGCCGCCTTCCACTTCGTAGAGCGGGAAGATGTTGGTTTGGACGGCCATGCGGGCGATCTTGATGGACATCTCCGAGGGGATGCGCCAGCCGGTGGGGCAACTCGCAAAGATGTGAATGAATTTCGATCCCTTGACGGCGCGCGCTTTTTTGACCTTTCGGACCAGGTCTTCGGGGTAGGCGATGCTGGCGGTTGCGGCGTAGGGGATGCGATGGGCCACCAGGGCCTCCACGATGTTTTTCTTGCGCATCTTCTTCCACTCGCGACTGGGAGTGGTGGTGGTCCAGGCGCCGTAGGGGGTGGAAGAACTACGCTGGACGCCCGTGTTCATATAGGCTTCGTTGTCGTAGCAGACGTAGAGGAAATCCTCGTTGCGCTCCACGGCGCCGCTCAGGGCCTGGAAACCGATATCGAAGGTCCCTCCGTCGCCCGCCCAGGTGATGACCGTGGTCTCCGTGTCTCCTTTGGCGTCCAGTGCGGCCCTCACGCCGCTCGCCACAGCGCCCCCGGTTTCAAAAGCGGCGTGGATGGCCGGTATTTGCAGGGCGGTCCGCGGGTAGGCGCCCGCGATAATGGACCAGCAGCAGGCGGGAATGACCATTACGGTTTTTTCTTCAAGCGCCTTGAGGACGAAGCGCATGGCGATGGCCGCGCCGCAGCCGGGGCAGCCGACATGTCCCGAATACATGTATTCCCGATCTACGACATCAAGCTCCATCCGGCGCCTCCCGCAGCCCCACCCAGACGGCGTCATCGCATGGAGTGTAGCGATTGTCCCTGGCGTGGCGATAGATTTCCCGCACTGTTTCTTCGGTCACATCACGTCCGCCCAGGCCGGCGATAAAGCCGAAAACCTCGGGCCTTCGTTCCAGGCCGTAGAGGGCGGCCCTGAGTTCCTGGGCGAATATGCCGGTCGCGCCGAAAGAAAAATTCCGGTCGATTACCGCGACCTTGCGCACCGGTTCCAGGATCTCCCGCACACGCGCCGCGGGAAAAGGGCGGAAGAGTTTTATTTTGAGAAGGCCGATCTTCTCTCCCTCGGCCCTCAGGTCGGCAACAACCTGGCGCGCCGTGCCGGTAATGGTCCCGGAGGTCACCAGCACGATATCGGCATCTTCGCAGCAAACGGCTTCAACGGCGCCATAGCCGCGCCCGAACTGCTTCCGGAAATCGGCATCGTATTCATCGAACCGGTCGAGCGCCGCCTCCATGGCCTGCTGTATGCTGTAGCGCATCTCCATGTAGACGTTGGGCGGGGACATCTGGCTGAGGGAGCACGGTGCGGCCGTATCCAGGGAGATCCGGGGGCGGAAGGGCGGCAGGAAGGCATCGGCAGCCTGCTGCTCCGGGATGTCCACGGGCTCGAAGGTGTGTGAGAGGAAAAAGGCGTCCAGGACCACCATGACGGGCAGATTGACCGATTCGGCAAGCCGGAAGGCGAGTAGCGTGGTATCGAGAATTTCCTGGCCGGTTTCGCAGTAGAGCTGTATCCAGCCGGTGTCCCGCTGTGCGAGGGTGTCGGTCTGGTCGCTCCAGATGTTCCAGCCGGGAGCGAGCGCCCGGTTCACATCGGCCATGACGATGGGGAGCCGCGCCCCCGAGGCCCAGTGGAGCAGCTCATGCATCAGGGCAAGGCCCTGGGAGGAGGTGGCGGTGAAGGTGCGCACCCCCATGCTGGATGCGCCGATGAGCGCCGCCAGGGCGGAGTGCTCGCTTTCCACGCGCAGGAAGCGCGCATTCAAGCTGCCGTCCGCGCAAAAATCGGCAAGCCGCTCCACGATATGTGTCTGGGGAGTGATCGGGTATGCCGAGACCACCTGAACGCCGGCCAGCCTGACCGCTTCGGCTACCGCATGGCTCCCTTCCAGGACTCTTTTCATGGATTCTTCCCCTGGTCCATATCTTTATGGGTAATCACCCCTGCCCTTCCCGGCCTTCCTGCCCCTGCTCCTCTTCGAGCGTCATGGCGTGTCGCGGGCACTCCACCACGCATATCCCGCAACCTTTGCAGTAGTCGTAGTCGATGCGCCGCCCCTGCGGGCCGTTGTCCCGGATGACCGCCAGGTCGGGGCAGAAGAGTCGGCAGTTGTCGCACTGGTTGCAGATACCGCAGTTAAAACAGCGCTCGGCCTCGCGCATGGCGAGGTTGGCTGAGATCTTCATGTCGATTTCCGAAAAGGAACGTGTCCGCTCTGCCTTGAGGAGCCGCGGGCGGGTGAGCCTGGGCAGAAACGCAAAGTGGTCGGTGTTGATCTCGCCGTAGCGTACGACCGCCGAGCTGCGGTGAGAGCGCGGGCCGTTCATGTAGGCTTCCATGGAGATGGAGCGTCCGCTGCCGACCGTGCAGAGCTTCATCCCGGGGCGGACGGCTTCGGGGCCTTCGCGGAAAAAGAGGTCGAGAGCGATGGCCGCTTCTTTTCCCGAGGCAATGGCATGGACCACGCTCCGGGAGGTGTTCACCAGGTCTCCGATGAAGGCCACAGGGCCGTTTCCCCTCAGAAGCAGCACGCTGTTGTGGAGCCGCAGGGCGCTATCGTTTTCCTCGGGGGGCAACATCCACGGCCTTGAGGCCTGGAGGCCGCCGGCGTTAAAGATGCTGCTGACCCGAAGTTGCCGGGTCTCTCCCTCCGGCTCACTCTCGGTGGGCGCCTCCGCGCCGCTCCCGTGGATTTCCCGGAGCGTGAGAAGATATTCCGCACCGTCGGCCTCGATGCTCACGGGAACCATACGCTCCAGGACCTCCACGCCTTCTTCCAGGGCCATGGCCAACCCTTCCCGGGCGCCGGGCATATTTGTGCGCTTGCGGTCCTGGACGAGAAGGGCCTTCGCACCCAGGCGGGCCGCGCAGCGGGCCGTCTCGATAGCGATATACCCGCTGCCTATGACGGCGACACTCCCGTGGAGAGTGGGAGGGTTTCCCTCGGCGACCTTCCGGAGCAGTTCCGCGCCCGCTCCTGTGCCAGGCAGATCGGCGCCGGGTAGATCGAGGCTGCGGGAAGGCTCCAGTCCGCACGCGACCAGTACCGCCTCATGGGTGGTCAGAGCCCGCGCCAGGGTATCTTCTCCGAACCGGATGCCGCAATGGATGCGCACGCCCAATTCCTCTAGCCGCCTGATTTCGTCTCTCAGCGCGTTCAAAGGCAGTCGATACGCAGGAATGCCCCAGCGCAGAACGCCTCCGGGTTCGGGCATGGCCTCATAGAGATCGCAGTCGTAGCCGAGCAGCGACAGGAACCAGGCGGCTGAAAGACCGCTCGGCCCCGCGCCTATAAGGGCGATCCGCTGGTTCCTCGACGGGATTCGCTCGAGGTGGGCCTTCAGTTCGTAGCGGGAGGCGGTATCGGCGAGGAAGCGCTCGATGAGCTGGATGGAGACCGCTTCGTCAAATTTTGCGCGGTTGCAGACCGACTCGCATGGATGATGGCAGACGCGACCGCACACGCCGGGCAGCGGGTTCTCGATCAGCACCGTCTCCCATGCCTCTTTGAACAACCCCTGGGAGGCCAGCATCTGTATACGGGCGATGTCTTCGCCGGCGGGGCAGGCCACGCCGCAGGGCGCGGTCTTTTCATCATAGCGCGGCCGGAGGAAGCGCCATGCTCCGGTCTTGTTGGCTTCCGTCGTGAGGTGGGACCTGGGAATGAACAAAGGGGTCTCTTCCGGACCGTTCAGAGCCATAGCTGTTTCATCCTCGTTCCAATGCGTGACTGTCGCCCGCCTCAGGCATCCCGGACGCCGGGCGCTTCTGCGCCGGGGAGTCTTCTCCGATGGTCTCCTTCATCTCCACGGCTTCGTAAGCCTCTTTTGCCGCCAGGATATTTGCTTCCGCATGCCGCGGGATTTCCTCTTCGATGGCCAGGGCGACCGCCTCCATGGGAGGCATGTCGAGCACCCGCGCAAGCGCGCCCATAACCGCCGTATTGACAATCGGATGGGTTCGCGTGCCGAGTTCGTGCTTCAGGGCAATGCGGGTGGCGTCCACCAGGGCCAGCCGGTATTGGGAATAGCGCTCGGGCCGGGGAGGCGGCTCGGAGGCGTTCAGAAGAATCCACCCTCCCGGCTGCAGCCCCTGGGTGACATCCACGGAAGCCAGAAGGGTCTGATCCATTATGACGACATGGTTGGGCCGGTAGACGTTGGTCCTTACGAGTATCTGAGCCGAGGCTATCCGCAGATAGGCCTCTACGGGCGCTCCGCGCCTCTCCACACCAAAGAGCGGAAAACTCTGGACCCAGTAGCCCGCGTCGAAAAAAGCCTTCGCAAGAAGCATAGTTGCTACCACGGTCCCTTGCCCGCCACGCCCGTGAAACCGAATCTCCATCATGGTCCGTACCCCTCCGAGTTGCGCTTCCCGGTATCGGCGAATGTCGTCCCCCAATGTGCCTGGCGGTGGGACACTCAGTTCTTTCTCCACACCACGGCGATGGCCCTGGCGGGTTTATCCCCCAGGCAGCGGAGGCTGTGGCTGACATCGGATTCAAAATACATGCTGTCGCCGGGATTGAGGACTTCGACCTGATCGACGGTGCGGAATTCGAGCACCCCTTCGAGCAGGTAGAGAAACTCTTCTCCTTCATGGCTCATGAAGACCATCTCTCCGGTTTCCTGGACGGGAAACTCCACCATGAAAGGCTCCATCTGCTTTCGAGCCTTGCGGATTTCCAGCGACTCATAGATATAGTCGACTTCTCCCTCCTGGTGATGAGGGCGCCGAGTGATCCGCACCCGCTCCTCCCGCCGGGTGACGGCGATTTTGTCGCTGCCCGCCTTATCCTGGAAAAAATAGGCGACACTCACGTTCAGCGCTCCGGCAAGCTTTACCAGCGTAGCTATGGGCGGGATGAACTCATGGTTCTCGATCCTGGCCAGCATCTCCCTGTCCAGTCCGGTCTTTGCGGCAAGGTCCAGGAGCGTATAACGGTTCTTTTCCCGAAGTTCCCGTACCTGTGTGCCGATCATGAACGCGGCAACGGCCCCGATTTCTTCCTGGTTCTCCTGCATAGACTGCTCCTGATGTTTTTAAAAGACGCCACGTGCTCCCGGTTCGATCCCGGCTCAGAAGCACTGCCGGAATGACGGCGTGTGATAATTCCCGCCACTGTACTCTGGCTACGTGGTGCAGTGCTTGAGGCTTCGTGGATATAATACACCCCTGTCGGCTATGAATGTACCTAATTTTGGGGTGGCCCGGCGACACATCGTCCGAGTCGGGGACTTCACGGGGAGCGCACCTGAAATCCGTCCGCTGTCACAAAAAAGCGGGGGCGGAGAAAGAATTCCCCGCCCCCGGTCCTTATATGAACCATTCATCCCTAAAACCATTCCGACAGATTCCCCGCCTGTCGGAATTCCCTCATACGAGGCCTTGTCCTTCCCGCGTTACATCTTGCCTGAGAAGGATTACGCCTGCTCTTGCCCTATGCTCCCGAGCCGGTCCCGGCCGGCTCGCCTCCTATTTCTTTTTCAGGAATTACTCGTATGCGCCGCACCCTATCACAAAGTCTCCCACTTTCTTGAGATAGCTCGTCTTCTTTTCCACCTTGTTGCTGACAGGGTTCTTGAACTTGTAGTCAACCTGCGCCCAGCCCTCTTTTTCGATCTTCGCCCTGGCTTCCTGCCGCCACAACTTGCCGTCCATGTCAGGAACGTTCAGTGTGCTTATGCCCACCAGTTTCGGGTTCATCGGGTGGGCGATGACCACGTAGTTTGGATCATAAACGAAAAGATAGAGTTCGCCTTTTACAAATTCCCCTTTTGGGTCGTTGAAAGCCTGGAGGGCTTTCTCCATGCCATGTGCCTTGAAGTACGCCTCGCCCTTTTCCACCATCGCTCTTGCATCATCAACAGAGGCGAATACGGTCGCAGCGGGCGCCGATAACGTCAAGATGAAAGCCACAACTGCCGAAAGAGCGATGAATCTGCAAATCATCTTTCTGCTCCTTTCGGATTCAACAGGAATGTAGCAGACTCACCTTATATATCGAACGATTCGCACCGCAGCTTAACCCACCCGAATGAAAAATCGTGGAGCATTAGTCAGAGGTGGGTTCGGCCGAGACAAAACAGTACTCGCAGCATGGATCAGATCCTCGTTGAAGAGAAGGAGCGCCCTCGCAAGAACCTGAAAAGACTTCATGAATCCTACCGGGGACGCTCATCTTCCGGGGATGCAAGGGGCGAAGGAAGCTCGCGGTCTATGGTCGGGTGCTCTTCAATGGGTCCTGGCCCGTATATCTGGGCGGATCGCGAGCTTTCAGCATCGAAGCCGGCTTTCATGATGTAGCCTTCACTCAAGAGACGCTCAGAACCCGCGCCCATAGCGACGACTACAATTATGGCAAGGATTATAGACAGAGTATTCTTCATTTCATCCTCCTTGATGAGGCATTACTGATTTTCAGCCGACCTCCATTCCTGGAGGTTCTGGTCAGAAGATAATCACCCGATGCATGCTCAGCTTGCAGAAGCCTTAAAAGAAGTGAATGGATATTCACTGAAGAGGAGAGCTAGATAAAATTGGATTTCCCCAATTGACAACGATTTCGGTGCTGCTTAAAAAGTGAATTGTAATTCACAAGGAGTGCGCTAGTGAGCATTGAGCGGGTTGCAGGCGAGGCAAGGCGGGAGCAGATTGTAGAAGCGGCCCTTGAGCTGATGGGAAAACAGGGGGCGGCAGGGTTGAACATGGGGGTGCTGGCGCGTCGCATCGGAGTAGCGCCCTCGGCTATCTATCGACATTTCGCGAGCAAGGACCAGATCCTGGATGGAGTGCTGGAGTTGCTCAGAAAAAGACTGATCGGCAATGTATCAATCGTGCGCAGCCAGGCAGCCGATCCTCTCGATCAACTCAAGCGGCTTCTTTTAATGCACCTGCGCCTGATCCTGGAGCACCGCGCACTCCCCAGGATCATCTTCTCCGGGGATATCTACTCCGGCAGTCCGGAGCGCAAGGTAAAGACATACGGAATTATCGAGTCCTATCTGCAGGAGGTAGCCGAAATCATTCGTGAAGGACAAAAGAGAGGGCGCATAAACCCTATATTGGCCGCCGAGATGCTCTCGGTTGTCTTTCTGGGATTGATTCAGCCGGTTGCCATCCTATGGGAACTGAGCGACGGAGAGTTCGATGCCGCCAAACAGGTCGAGAAGGCATGGCCTTTCTTTTACAATGCAGTCAGGGTGGCCGACCAACCTGCTCACACCCGCTGTGCACCAATCAAGGTTGAAGCCAAAGAGAAAGAAGGAGGAGCAAATGGAAAAGAACTCTTATCTTAGAAAGACTTTTTTGACCCTGATAGTGGTAGTGGCATCCGGCCTGGCTGTCCCGGAAGCGTTCGCCCACTGCGATACCCTGGATGGTCCGGTGATAGCCGCGGCACGGGAAGCCCTGAGGACCGGAGATGTCAAGCCGGTGTTGGCCTGGGTTCAGCTTGGAGATGAGGCGCAGTTGAAAGGCGTGTTCCAGAAGACGCTTGCGGTTCGAAAACTGAACCCGGAGGCCCGTGAGTTTGCAGATACTTACTTCTTCGAAACACTTGTCCGTATCCATCGCGCCGGTGAAGGAGCCCCCTACACGGGGTTGAAGCCGGCAGGGCAGGTGGAACCGGCGGTCGCAATAGCAGACAATGCGATAGGATCGGGCTCGGCAGATCTCCTTGAAAAAGAACTCAGTGCAGCCGTTCACCACGGAGTGCAGGAGCGGTTCACAAAACTCATGGAAAAAAAGAAGCATGCGAAGGAGAGCGTTGATTCAGGACGGGAGTACGTGGCCGCATACGTGGATTTTGTCCACTATGTCGAACGCGTTCATGAAAGCGCCGTTGCCTCCGCGCACGCTCATCATGGTGAAGGATCAACGAAAGGCGGAGTCGAACAGGCGCCTCAGACACAAGCAGCACACGAACATAAGGCAGGGCACGATCACAAGTAGCGGGATGGCCGCGGACCGGGCAGCCGAGGCGCTGTTGGCCCGCGTGCCCAACCGCGAGCGGATGGGCAGTTGACCGGCGAAAAGCAGAGGAGATCAGAGAAATGGAGGAGTACACGCAGGAGTGGTTGGCCAGGCAGATTGTGGAGGGTTCGCAGGATGCAATAATCTTTTCGGACCGTGAGGGCCTGATCCGGTTATGGAATGCCGGCGCCGAAACCATCTTCGGCTACAGCGCTGAGGAGGCGGCAGGCCGGTCTCTCGATCTGATCATCCCGGAAAAGCTGCGAGCCCGGCACTGGGATGGGTATAAGAAAGTGATGGAGACGGGCGTGACCCGGTACGGACGGGAACTGCTGGCTGTCCCGGCGCAGCGAAAGGACGGTAGCCGCATCTCCACTGAGTTCACCATCGTACTCGTGCGCTCCCCTGCCAGCGAAGTGCTCGGCGCCGCTGCCATTCTCAGAGATGTCACCGCCCGATGGGAGAAAGAAAAGGCACTCAAGGAAAAACTGGCCTCATTGCAGAAACAGGAACACTGACCACGAAAGTCACAAAAATCACGAAAAAGAGCAACTGAATGGGAGGAGTAGCTCATGAAGCAAACGCCTTACCGTTGCTTTGGGAAAGGCGCCGAAGTTGACGATCAGGGCGAGTTTCATTCCCGGTGGCTTCCAGGTAATTGAGGGCCTGTGCGTCATGCTGGGGACTCAGTTCCCTGACGGCCTTCAGCTCCACTAAAATCGAGCTGTAGCAAATCAGGTCTGCCCTGTATGTCTGATTGAACGTTTTCGGTCCAGGGGCTCAGAAGTCGAAGCCGAGGGTTTTGCGAACCTTGTCCCGATGCTTCTCTTTCACTGCGGCGTTCCACTTCCTGGCGGCATTTACGGAACCACGAATGTTTCCGAAATAAAACGGAAGCCCCACCCCGCCTACGATGCCCGAGACGGCATAGTTTTCCTGGTATACCCCGGTGGCCACTCCGGCGGCGGCAAGTCCGTTGATGAGAAAGGCAGTGATGCCGTCCTTGAAGTTGCCGGTATAGATGTAGCCGCTTCCCGGCAGAATTGCAGACAAAATACCGGCCAGCACTCCGGATTTCCTGGGGAGGCTCTCGTGCTCGCTGAGCATCGAGCGTGCTTCACGGATGCGGTCCCAGCCCGGATGTTCGGGATAGCGCGCCATGAACAGCGTCATGTCCGCCCTGCTGCCTGCGATGTCCCCCTTTTCCAGGGCCACGAGCGAGCTAGCCGCCAGCGCAAGGGGAGCAAGCTCCGACTGGGGATGCGCGGCTGCTGTTTCCCGAAAGGTCAGCATCGCCTCACTGAGTTTTTTGAGTTTCCAATAGCTGAGGGCCTCGAAGTAGCCGGACCTGGCGCTGTACGATTCCTCCGGGCCGCTTTGCCTGAGCAAGGCGAAGGCCTTTGCCGCGGATTCGTACTCCTCGCCATTGTAGTAGGCCGTACCGATCTGAAAGTGCGCGTAACCGCATTTATCGGACGCGGGGAACAGGATCAGGTATTTTTTGTATTCCGTGACGGCTCGGTAGTATTCCTTCTCTTCCATGAATGCTTCTGCAATTTTCAGTTGGACCTCATCGGTGAGAAGGACGGCTTTACTTTCGGCAAAGCAGGGGCAGTACAGGAAAACGGAGAGGAGGAAAAACAGGGCGCAGATTGTCATTCCCGGCAAAGCAGGTTTTTGGAGACTGGATCGTACAGGCGCCCATTCGGGAGCAGGGTGTATTCGGACCCCTGTCTTTTTAAGAAGTTGCAGCGCATCAGGCGGTCGGCAGTCATCATTATGCCCTCCACGGGGCCCCTTTCGCGAACCGCCTGATGGCCGAAAGCCGAGCACGACGGACTGAAGCTGCACCGGTTACCGCCTCCTATGGGAGATATCCAATTCTGATAGAACCTGATTGAGCCTAGGCAGGCAAGGCGCACGCAGGACGTTTCAAATTGCTCGCCGGAAGCCGGTTGCCGACTCCTATTCGATGCCGGACCTTTCATCATCCAATTGGATGCAAATACGGGGCAAGCGACCTCCGCGACAAGAAAGCCGACCAGAAGAGCTGTCCAAAGATATCGCATCCCTGGAATTGTCGCCACTACTGAGCCTTTCCTCTTTCTTTGAGCAGCTTCTCCTTGGCCTCCCGGTACTGCTTTTCAGAGATAATCCCCTGATCGTAGGCTGTCTGGAGATCTGTCAGTTCCTGCCCTAGAGTGGTGCTGATGTTTGTGCTCTTCGTCTGGACTTTACTGCCGCCGCCCCCACAACACCCCCCAACAGCAAAGGGAAGGAAGGCCAAAAGGACTACGGTGCATATTTTCGCCGGCATGGACCTGCTCATAACGACTTCTCCATCAGGTTGAATTGGGCTGCGAGTATACAACTAATAACGGGCCGCCTCAACAGCTATGCGACTTTTAGAAAATCAGGCGCGCTATAAAGCACTTAGATAGGGCTGTTGGAAAACAAGGACACTTCAAGACACGGATGAACACCTGATGGACACGGATGGAGAGAACTCTCCTGGATTATCCTATGCTTCTCGCTTGACGGTATTCAACCAGGGGCCTTTCGTGTATTTCGTAGTCATGGTTTTTCCCTGGTTTTACGAACTACAAAAGTGCAGCGCTTCTGCTCCCCCCGTTCGCAACGCTCCTCTACCTGTGCTCCCGTCAGTTCCGATATCAGGGTTTCCATGCATTTGCAGGTTCGTGGTTCAGCCTCGACCGCCTCGGAGAGCGGACAGCCCTGTCCTCTCAGGACAAGCCCTTCTTCCGACTCCTCAACTCTCAGCGCTCCTCCCAGCCCCTCCAGCAACTCGACTGTTCCGGCGATCCGGGCAGAGAAATCGCCCCGTAGCGGCCCTAACTGAGCCGCCAGTTCACTGCCCGCGGCACGGAGGATCTCTTCAATATCCTTTCCGGCATTTTTTGTGGACAGTGCTTTGAGGATCGCCTTGAGCGCCGGCGCATAGGCTTGGGAAAGAAGCCTTACCCCTGTCGGAGTTAACCCATAGGTCAGTGATGGACGCCTCGGCCCGCGCTGCTCACCCGTTGTCACGACATATCCATCCCGTTCGAGAATCGTGAGTTGTGAGCGCACTGCGTTGGGGGTAATCCCAAGGGCGCCCGAGAGCTGATCGACCGTCTTCGGTCCCTCCTGGAGGAGCCTGATGAGCCGCTCTCGTGTTCCCTGCGCGCGCGCTTTACCGGAAGATGACATCGTGAATCCTCCTTCGATAGTGAAGATAGGATAAAAATAGCCAATAAATACAATAAGTCAAATACTCATTTGACTTATTGTATAAAATGTTTACCTTCGAGTTTAAGAACTCCTGCAAATAGTTTCTTAAAAGGCTGGAGCAGGGCATTTAACGAATCGAGCCAAGGTTGTTTTGAACCAAAACATTTGAAGGATAAGGGAGACAGAAATGAATACAAAATCTTTTAAAGCAGTAGCATTTTCTTTTGCTCTAATGCTGGCGCTCGCAGCGGCGCCCGCTTTCGCGGAGAGTTCAGCCCAGGCGCCCACAGGCAAAGCGCTCGAGTTGCAGGAAGCTCTCCGGGGTCTTTGGCTGGATCATATCTTCTGGGCGCGCTCGGTGGTTTTGAGTTCCAGTAATGGCGATGTCGAAGGGGCGAAGATGGCGGAGGGCCACGTGGTTGAGAATGCAAAGGCAATCGCCGGCGCAATGGTTCCGTTCTATGGTAAGGAAGCCGGTGATAAGCTCTTCGGACTCCTCGCCGGTCATTATGGGGCCGTCAAAGCCTATACGATCGCCGCTTTTTCAAATGACAATCGGGGGATGGAGAAAGCCCGAAACGATCTCATGACGAACGGAGAAGAAATCGCCATCTTCCTGAGTTCCGCAAATCCAAACTGGCCGAAGGAGACGCTGGATTCGCTCCTGATGACCCACGGCGCCCACCACCTGGTGCAGGTGGAAGCCATTGGCCGAAAAGACTTTTCAGCGGAGGCGGTCAACTGGGTTTCGATGAAGGAACACATGAACATGATAGCCGATGCCCTGGCAGCGGGACTTGCAAAGCAGTTTCCTGAAAAGGTCTGACAGATCTCGGACCATCGTGGGGAAGGGGAGGAACCGACTTCCTCCCCTTCCCCGCTCTTCCGCCGAAAATCAATCATCCCCTGCTCTCTTGCCTTAAGAACGGAACATTCTTATTCTCCCAGTGAGCAGCTTATACGGGAATCTATTCGTGTAAACGGTCCCTGCTTATCTTTCTTCGTTTTCGACAGTCTCTTCCCAGAGCTTTTGAATAGATAATCCACCTCATCGCAAGCCATAAGCCATATCGACAGGGGAGTAAGTCATGACTCAGAGGAAGTTCTTACCCACACTGCGTTTTCTAAGGCCTCGTCCGCCTGATCATCAATGCAGGGAAGAGACAATTTCCTCATGGGTCGATATTCAGTGCGGCAAGAGAGAGTGGGAGGATTTTTACAGGAGGCGCTGGCAGTTCGACAAGGTGGTGCGCTCCACGCACGGTGTAAACTGTACCGGTTCCTGTTCCTGGAATGTATATGTAAAGGACGGAATCATTACCTGGGAGACACAGCGGGTGGACTATCCGGGCACGGGGCCGGAGATGCCCGACTACGAACCTCGCGGATGTCCGAGGGGGGCGACTTTTTCCTGGTATGTCTACAGCCCGGTGCGGGTGAAGTTTCCCTACGTGAGATCCGCCCTGATCGAAATGTGGCGTGATGCGCTGAAGCGCAATCCCGATCCGGTTTCGGCCTGGGCGGAGATTTCCGGCAACAGGGAGGCGTCGCGAAAGTACAAGAAAGCAAGGGGCAAGGGAGGATTTGTCCGGGTTTCCTGGGATGAAGCGCTCACTCTCGTGTGCGCTTCCCTTGTCCACACCGTCAAAAGATATGGACCCGACCGCATCTTCGGATTTTCGCCGATCCCCGCCATGTCCATGGTCTGCTATATCTCGGGGGCAAGGTTCCTCTCTCTCCTTGGCGCATCGATGATCAGCTTTTATGACTGGTACTGCGATCTTCCCCCCGCCTCTCCCCAGGTGTGGGGAGAACAGACAGACGTTCCCGTCAGCGGCGACTGGTACGATGCGACCTACATGATCGTCTGGGGCACGAACATCCCGATGACGCGCTCCCCCGATGCCCACTTCTACACTGAAGCGCGGTACCGGGGCGCAAAAGTGGCGGCAGTCGCGCCCGACTATGCCGAGTATGTGAGGTTCGCGGACACATGGCTGCCTGCGAGGGCTGGTACCGATGCCGCGCTGGCCCTGGCAATGGTTCACGTTATTCTGAAGGAATTCTACATCGAGCGTCCCTGCGGCTATTTCCTGGATTATGCCGTAAAATACACGGACCTGCCTTTCGCGGTGATGTTGCGCGGGAAGGGTGAAAACCATTGCGCGGACCGTTTTCTGAGGGCTTCCGATCTGGGCTTGGAGGTGGAAAAAGGGGAGTGGAAGCCTATAGTCTTCGATGGGATCGGGAAGGGGTTCGTCGCCCCCAACGGAAGCATCGGCTCTCGATGGGAAGAAAAGGGACAATGGAATCTGAACCTTGAAGATTCCGTTTCAGGATCCGGCATAGATCCGCTTTTAAGCTTCGGTGAGGCGAACGATGGGTGGGTGCAGGTCGAGTTCCCGGCCTTCGATGCTGCCGGGCCGGGCGCCGGGCCGGGTGCGGTTCCGGTAAAGAAGGTGCTCGCCGGCGGCGCGGAAATCTATGTAACCACGGTGTTCGATCTTTTGTGCGCCCACCTGGGTGTGGACAGGGGGCATGGAGGAGCGAAGGACTACGATGATCCTTCCCTTTACACTCCGGCATGGCAGGAGGCCGTTACGGGGGCGCCGAGAGGGGACGTCGTCCGTGTCGCCCGAGAGTTTGCCGAAAATGCCGCGAAGACCCGGGGTAAGTCGATGATCTTCCTTGGGGCGGGAACAAACCACTGGTATCACAGCGACACGATATACCGGGCAATTATCGGTCTCACCACCCTGTGCGGATGCCAGGGCGTGAACGGCGGCGGGTGGGCGCATTACGTGGGGCAGGAGAAAGTGCGGCCTCTCGCGGGCTTCACGGCGCTCGCCTTCGGCCTCGACTGGCTGAGGCCGCCGCGCCAGCAGAACGGAACATCCTTTTATTACTTTGCGACCGACCAGTGGCGCTACGAGAAGCTGGACCCGAAGGATTTTTCCTCCCCGGTTTCCCCATGGGACGGTCCGCCTTCGATCGCCGACAGCAATATCCAGGCAGCTCGCCTTGGCTGGCTTCCTTCCTATCCCCAGTTTGACCGAAACCCGCTCGATCTGTGCAGGGAAGCGGTACAAAACGGCGCAGTATCAGATGATGAGATAATTTCTCAGGTAGCGGAGAAATTGCGTTCGGGTACATTGAAATTCGCCATCGAGGACCCGTGCAATCCGGAAAACATACCCAGGGTGCTGTTCCTGTGGCGGGCGAATCTTCTCGGCGCGAGCGGCAAAGGCCACGAGTATTTTCTAAAACACCTGCTCGGCGTGGACAATGCGGTGATGGGCGAGGAGATCGGAGAGGGGAGACCTGAGGAGATGGTCTACAGGGAAAGCGACCCTGATGGAAAACTCGACCTCCTGGTGACCACCGAAATGCGCATGAGCACGAGCGCTCTATATGCGGACGTGTTGCTTCCGGCCGCGGGCTGGTATGAGATGCATGATCTCAGCACGACCGACCTCCATCCCTTCATTCATCCCTTCAATCCCGCAATCGATCCTCCCTGGGAGACCAGAACGAACTGGGACCAGTTCAAAGCGATGGCGGAAAAGTTCTCCGAGCTTGCTGCTCCGCATCTCGGAAAGGAGAAAGATATCGTCGCCACGCCTCTTCTTCACGATACGCCCGGAGAAATCGCGCAGCCTTACGGCAGGGTCATGGACTGGAAGAAGAATGAAGTTGAGGCGGTTCCCGGCAGGACGATGCCGAACCTGCAGGTGGTAGAGCGGGACTATCCGAATATCTATCGTATGATGACCTCGGTCGGCCCCCTGATCGTATCGAAGGGCATGGGCGCAAAAGGAGTAGCCTGGAAGGCCCCGGAGGAATATGAAGAGTTGAAGCACCGGCTCGGAACCGTCTCGACGGAAGGGGTCGGCAAGGGGTTTCCCAGCATGAAGACCGGCAGACAGGTTGCGGAGGCTATCCTTGCGCTTGCTCCCGAAACAAGCGGCAGAACTGCCATGAAGGCCTGGATGGACATCGAACGGAAAACCGGTCTGTCCGGTCTTGCAGCAGAGTTTTGCCCGGAGACGGGGCAGGAATACAGCTTTCAGAAGCTGACCGTTCAGCCATCGAAGGTCCTGACCACTCCGATCTGGAGCGGTATGGAGACGGAGTCGCGCGCCTATTCCCCCTTTGTCATCAATATAGAAAAAAAGATACCTTTCCGCACCCTCACGGGCCGCGCCCAGTTCTACCAGGACCACCGGTGGATGCTCGCCTTCGGGGAAGGGCTGCCGGTATACCGGCCTCCGATAGAGACCCATGCTCTCGACTGCCGCAGACTGGACCAGATGCGAGAGCCGGGAAAAGAAATCATCCTCAGGTATCTCACCCCCCACTCCAAGTGGTCGATTCACAGCACCTACTCGGACACGAAAATAATGCTGACCCTGTTCCGTGGCGGGGAGGCCATCTGGATCAATGATGAGGATGCGGAATCTATCGGGATCAGGGACAACGACTGGCTGGAGTGTTTCAACGAAAACGGCGTGCTGGTGGCAAGGGCCGTGGTGAGCCACAGGATTCCACCGGGGACCGCCTTTTGCTATCACGCTCAGGAAAGGCTGATCAACGTACCTGGATCGAGCATTTCACGTCAGCGCGGAGGCACGCACAACAGCGTCACCAGCATTATGATGAAGCCGACCCAGATGATAGGAGGTTATGCCCAGTTGAGCTACGGTTTCAACTATTACGGCCCGACGGGGGCCCAGCGCGATGAAGTCATACTGGTAAGAAAGGCGGTGGAGGTCGACTGGTATGAAGATTAGAGCCCAGATCGCCATGGTGATGAACCTGGATAAATGTATCGGCTGCCACACCTGTTCGATTCCCTGCAAGAACGTATGGACCAATCGGGCCGGGACCGAATACATCTGGTACAACAACGTGGAGACCAAGCCGGGTATCGGGTATCCGAAAAAGTGGGAAGACCAGTCATGCTGGAAGGGCGGTTGGGTGCTCAGGGATGGGAAACCGGCGCTTGCCGCGGGCGGCAAAGCCGGCAAGCTGGCAAAAATATTTTACAATCCGGACCTTCCCCGCATCGACGACTATTACGAACCCTGGACCTACAACTATGCCGACCTGGTGAATTCGCCCTTACGGAAGCATCAGCCCTCGCTCCGTCCCAAGTCAGCCGTTACCGGTGAGAACATGCGGCTTGAGTGGGGACCTAACTGGGAAGATGATCTGGCTGGAGTCAACCGTACCGGGATGGATGACGTTAACTTTAAAGGGCTGGAGCGTGAGGCATACCTTCAGTTCAAGAACGTCTTTATGCTCCATCTTCCGAGAATCTGCGAGCATTGCCTGAACCCTTCCTGCGTGGCCTCCTGCCCATCCGGAGCGATATACAAGCGTGACGAGGACGGAATCGTCCTGGTGGATCAGGAAAGATGCAGGGGGTGGCGGTTCTGTGTTTCCGGCTGTCCGTATAAGAAGGTCTACTTCAACTGGAAGACGGGACGGTCGGAGAAATGCCTGTTCTGCTATCCCAGGGTCGAGAGCGGTATGCCTACGCTCTGCGCGGAGACCTGCGTCGGCAGAATTCGCTACATCGGGGTGCTCCTCTACGATGCGGAAAAGATTCATACCGCGGCCTCGACCTCACCCGACCGTGATGTTTACGGCGCTCAACTGGAGATGTTTCTCGACCCGCGTGATCCCCGGGTGACGGCAGAAGCAGAGCGAAGCGGCATCCCGCGGAGTTTCGTAGATGCCGCCCGCAGCTCTCCGGTCTACAGGCTCGTTGTGGAATGGAAGCTCGCTCTTCCTCCCCACCCGGAGTTCCGCACCCTTCCTATGGTCTGGTATATACCTCCGCTCAGTCCGCTGACCCGAACGGCGCCCGGCGCGAACTCTCTTGCGAGGCCGGATTCAATGAGAATCCCGGTACGCTACCTCGCAAACCTTCTGGCCGCGGGGGACGAAGCTCCGGTAAGGCTCGCTCTTTCCAGGCTTATGGCATTGAGGGCCTACATGCGCTCTGTTCAGGTCGAAAAGAACCCGGACTCTTCCCTTCTCGATGAAGCCGGGCTGAGCATCGATGGCGCGAAAGAAATGTACCGGCTGCTGGCGATTGCGAAATACGACGAGCGCTACGTCATTCCAACCGTGAAACGTGAGGCGCCCGACTGCCTGCATGTCGAGCAGGGCCGGGCTGGATATCCGACGAAGGGCGGGAGTTGAGAAATGGAGAGGGAAACGCGCCTGGTCTGTGCCCTGGTATCACGGCTGCTCGCCTATCCGGATGAAGATTCCCTGAGATCGCTTTCCGAACTCAAGGCGGCAGCAGACGGCATTGCAGAACACTTGAGAGGGGATGTCCGCGAATTCCTTCTCTATCTTGAAAAAACACCCCTGGTCGCACTCCAGGAGCAATACACCGGGACATTCGATCTCAGTCCGCAGGTAAGCCTCGATCTCACCTATCACAGGTGGGGCGATGACAAGCAGAGGAGTTCAGCGCTTGTGGAGCTGAAGAGAGTCTACAGCGATGGAGGCTACGAGTGCGCCGCGGGGGAACTGCCGGATTATCTTCCGATGATACTTGAATACTTGTCCGTATGTCCCGAAGGATTGTCTTTTCCGCTCTGGGAGAGGTACGGAGGCGAACTGGACCTTATCGCCTCCAGGCTTGTCGAGATGAAAAGCCCGTATGCGAAGCTGCTTAAGGTGCTCACTTCAGCTCTGAGTGAGGGTGAAATGAGGAGAGGATCGATATGAGCGACTGGCATTTCCTCGCATTTCTGGTTTTCCCCTATATATCCCTTAGCATTTTTGTCGTTGGACACCTCTATCGCTACTTCACCGACCCTTTTCGATGGAACGCCAGGTCGAGTGAACTGCTGGACAAGGAGAGCCTGAAGTATTCATCTCTTCTGTTCCATTACGGGATGGTCTTCACGGTAGTCGGCCATGCCGGAGGAATGCTCATCCCCCAGGGCTTCTATGACAGTATGGGGATAAGCGGAGAGATGCATACCCGCCTGGCGGTCATGGCAGGCGCCGTTATCGGAGCAGCCGCGGTTATCGGCAATTTCCTGCTTTTCCGCCGCCGTATCACCAACAGGCGAGTACTGGTGAATTCGACGGGAAGTGACCTGCTTACCCTGGGTCTTCTGCTCTTTACGGGAGGCATCGGGACCTACAACGTCTTTTTCGGCTACTTCTATGTGCTGGACACCATCGCTCCATGGATTCGCGGCATCGTTACCTTCACTCCCGATCACACCCTGATGCGCGATGTCCCCTTCATGTACAAGCTTCACATTCTTGCGGCCTTTGCACTCTTCGCCATCTCTCCCTTCACCCGTCTCATTCATATCTGGAGCCTGCCTCTTCCCTATTTCCTCAGAAACTATGTGGTCTTCAGGAAACGCAGCGGGGCCGAGTCGCCATGAAACGCCTGATCGGCATGCTCCAGGCGGCCTCGGCGCAACTGCAGCCCGGCTATTTCGCCATGGTCATGGCGACCGGTATTGTCTCCATAGCCTGCCACCTGGCAGGGCTGAGCCGGATAGCCGCGCTTTTGTTCCGGTTGAATATCGGGCTTTATTCCATACTCTGGCTGCTTTTGCTCGCCCGTATCCTTTTCCATCCGGAGCGCTTCCTGGCAGACCTGGGCGACCACAGCAGGGGCGCCGGGTTTTTTACCACCGTAGCGGCCACCTGCATCCTGGGCAATCAATGCATCATCCTGGAGCGGGCAATCATCCCGGCAACCGTTCTTCTGGCGCTGGGGGCAGTACTTTGGGCAGTTCTTATCTACGGGATTTTTGCCCTCTTTACGATACGAGTCGACAAACCGGATCTGGAAAGGGGGATCAACGGGACCTGGCTGGTCGCCGTCGTGGCCACCCAGTCCGTTTCCGTTCTAAGCGGCCTGGTGGTCTCCGGGACGGCTCACCCCCACGAGGTGTTCCTGTTCTTTTCGCTATGCACCTTTTTGGTGGGCTGCATGCTCTATATCCTGATTATTACGCTGATCTTCTACAGGCTGATGTTTTTCGAGTTCAGGCCGTCGGATCTGAGCCACCCTTACTGGATCAATATGGGGGCCGTCGCGATCACCTCACTGGCGGGAACCGTACTTGTGATGAATGCCCCAGGCTATCCTTTTCTGAAAGCGATCCTGCCTTTTGTCGCCGGTTTTACCCTCTTCTTCTGGGCTACGGCTACGTGGTGGATTCCTTTTCTCCTCCTGCTCGGTGTCTGGCGTTTCGTCATCCATCGCCAGAAAATCTTCTACGATCCGCAATACTGGAGTGTCGTTTTTCCCCTGGGAATGTATTCCACCTGCACCCTGAGGGTCGCCGCGGGAATGAACCTGGAGTTTCTCGGCGAACTATCCCGTCTATTTATGCTCTGCGCGCTTTTAGGCTGGGTGCTCCTTTTCCTGGCCCTGCTCCATTCGCTTGCGGTTGTATGGCGTACTTCGCCTTCCGATTCCTGAAAAATCCAGTGCCGAGCCGGCGCCATCGGACTTCGCCCTGACCGGCAGGGTGATAATGAAAGCCGAGCCCTGCCCCGGTTGGCTTCGGGCGGTTATAGCGCCCCCATGACGTTCCACTATTTTCTTGCAGATTGCCAGGCCCATTCCGGCAGCAAAGCGGACATGATTCTGTCTCTAAAGGTGAGGTTTGGAAGAAATGCCATCGTTACCCCGGAGCATCAGGCAAAAGAAATGAATTCAGCGGTGCTGCCGGCATTCAATTGCACCGGCGGAGCCACTGATTCGCATGAGCCTTGAATATTTCAATTATTTCATCGAATGAGGATGGTTTTGTTATGAAGGATGTTACTCCCAGCGCCTCTACAAGACGCTTGTCCTCATGGGCGGAAGAGGTGGTATAGACGACTATGGGGATGTCATTTAACCGGGGTTCGGCTTTGATTTCCCGGAGTACTTCGCGTCCGTCTTTACGGGGCATGTTCAGATCGAGCAATATCAGGCAGGGTCTGGGTGAGAGGTGTGGATCGGAGTATCTGTTTCTATGATGCAGGTATTCCATCAACTCCTCTCCATTTTGCAGAAGGCCGAGGTGATACTCGAAAGGCAAAGCGCTTTCTTCCAGGGCCGCCTTGACGAGAAAGAAGTCATCCTCGTCATCGTCGACCATAATGATAGTCCGGTGGATGCTCCCCGCCGTTAGCCGTCCTTTTCGTGAATCTCCATCGGGCATAACCTGTTTCAATTACTCTGGCGATCCTGGTCGAGAATTACACTTAGAGCCTAAACATCCCGTCGATTCCGACTGTAAGGCTTGGGCAATGACGGGATGCAATCTCAAAGGCCGAAGTGATGAGGTGCAGGGATCATAGGTTTCGGCCCATGTTCCGATATGCCCGCTTATTGGCTTGAATGTTGCGTTTTGTGGTGGATGGGCCGGCACGACACTATGAGCCCCGCTCCCGTGCGACAGATCATTTTTTCTTCTGCTTCTGCTGACCCACGCGTACCTTCTGTCCCGGCTCGTTTATTTCTACCTTGACGTGGGTCGCCGACGGGCAGGTGCCAAGGCGCCACTTGGTCGCCGGCGAGGCCCACTTGGTACAAAATTCGCCCTCGATATTGGCGCATCCAATGCACTTTTCCACAATGGGTTGTTTTTCGATGGTAGCAGGTGACATGAAACTTGCTCCTTTGGTCTTTGGGTTTCTCCGTTCGGTTCCAACAGAAAGAGAGACGCGGCGACGGTTCCTGTGATTCAGCGGACATAATATTCGACGGCAGGCGAAAGGACAAGCCGCAGGCAAATGGTAAAAGCCGATTTGAATTCTTCCAGGGGTAAAAGAGTGTAATTGGTCGCTCGAAACGGTGTAGCTGCTGCATATCTGAAGGTCTGCCAGTGGCGGAGTCGGCATGGTGCAAAGCCAAGGCAGCGCACTCAAATTGAATGCCCCCCGGATTACCCTTCTCGCGGGAATCCAGGGGGCCAGAACTGGGTTGGCATTCTGCCTCCTCACGATGTTCTCTGCCCACTCCTGCACTGCCGAATGTTCGCCCGCGAACCCGACTGAGGGCTACTGACGCTTGCCCTGACAAACGGAAACCCCATTCAAGGGGACCGCTCAAGGATTCGGAAGTGCTCGGCAACTATGATATTAAGCTCTATGGTGCACAAGTCAATGCAATTCATCTCTTTCGGCTCTTGTTCCCGCTTTTGGCTCTGCGGCTTTCGACTATCCTGCAGGCTTCTTCCCGTGCTCTCCACGGGGCGACACCCCGCCTGATCATCTTCTCGGCTTCCTGCTCACATTCCATATTGATGAAATGCCTTTCTTGCTTTACGGCTAGATTCATGCTTTTCCTTTGAATTATGGATATTTGAAGTTCATTTGAAGAACTGCCCCGGCGCTTCGGCTTAGGCAGCATCAGCGAGCGGGAGGCGCTCTTCGTGCTCGGTCTCCTCGCTCTCCATGTCGAAATGAAATCGAACAGGACTTCGTCCTGGATTGATGGACGATTTGGATTTCAATGCACATTTTTGCATCTCTGTGGCTTCGATGCTGCATTCCGAAGCCGGTGACGACCAGGATGTGGCAATAGAGGCATGGCCCTTGGGAAAAATCGTCACTTCCGCGTCAATAAAATCCAGCGGCGCCAGCGCTGCGTTCCTGTCCACAAGCTCATCGCCTTCCGCGATGCAGATCAGCCATTTTACGCCTTTTTCCGCGATACGTTTAAAGTTCAGAGGCTGATTAAACAGCCTGACCGGCAGGGTCCCGTCCTCTGAGACCGGTTTGGTGAATGAATCGAAACTCAAACGGGTGATACCGACCGGAATGTCGGTGATGTCATAGGTCAGCCAATGGCTGATTGCAGCCGAGACCTTGCCTGGCCTTGGCGCTTTGCCCCCGTTATCGAACATCATCAGGTCGCGGTAGTAGTTGAGAATGGGAGCTTCACTCTCAATGCTCTTCAACTTGAAGACCCAGCTCATTATTTTGCCGTCGACCACCCTGTTGCCGTTGGGCAGACGCTTGATGGCGTATCCCAGTTCTCGAAAGCGATAGGGCAGAAGATCGATGTATTCAACCAGTGACTTGCTGCGGGAACCATCCATGGGGGCGACGGATGTGATCAAGGCATCGACCAGGCCGTCCAGTTGTCCGGAAAGTATGTCGATAGCCGCCATGAAGCCGCCCTGACAATACCCGTTCAGGGTCACGCGTTTCCCATGCCTTGCAACAAGTTGCTCGCTGAAGTAGCGCATATCCCTTGCATCGTCTTCACCGGTCATCTGCTGAACCGTTGTTGAAGCTGCAATATCCTTGACCACCCGGATATAGGTGGGGATCCCCTGGTTTGCAAAACCGTGTACATAGCTTCTGTTCTCTCCGGGCAGAAAGGCCAGGATGTTTGCCCCCAGGACATAAGGCGGTACAATGATCATCGGTTTGCCATTCTCCCGCACCTCGACCTTGTCGTCCGTCGGGAGCACCTGGTAGAGGTCGAAACGATCCGTCTCCGCCGCCTTTATATAGCCGCCGTTGTCGAAGTGCAGCCCATACTCCGGCCCGACCTCCCGAACGGCTTTCGGATAGGCCTCGTTGAGTGTCTCCATTATTCGGAGCTTCCTCTCGGAATACTCCACGATATGTTCCGAGCCGCCTGCAAGCGAGTTGCCAAAAGCATCAAGGACCTCTCTGAGTTCGCGTGTATGATACTGGTTCAGCGCGGAGATGCTTGCGATGGTTCCCTTGGCGGCAATCTGCATCTCGAAGAGCAAGAACTCCATAAGGTCCTGCGCGTTTTCCAACAAAGACTTGTCTCCAGCCTTGTTCATCTCGAACTCGCTGAAGTACTTAAGGGCCAGCCAGGAAGGCGCAAGAAAGCTCTGTGCATAGCGCATCAACCCTGTCCAGAAAAGCAGTTTGCTCTGTACCATATTTAAAGATGCCTGAAGCATCCTGGTATTCAGCCTGTTCATTGCTTGCGGAAAACCATCCCCGATTCCGGGGCTGCTGTTCAAATCTGCCATAGACGCTTCACTCCATCATGATCTCTTAAGGGATGAAAGGTAAGAATCAAGGGCGGCTATCATACTTGAAAGGTAAGGATGTCCAGCCGATGGTCCACCTTTAGTGATCTTAATCACAAATTTGTGTTGACAAACAAAAACCTGCGGAATAGCGTTTGATTCACGAACGAATCGTTCGTTTCCCAGCATTTGCTAACAACAGTGGCGCGGAGACTAACTCAACCATCTTCATTTAATGGAGGTTTGCCATGCTCAAACGCTGCAGTCTCATTGCAATACCGTTGATTTTATGCGCTTTGATTCTTCCCTTAACCGCCCAGGCCGGACCAAAGCCGCCCAATCCGAACCCGATGTATGACTACAAATTGATCGACACCTTTGAGGTCAAGGGACGGCAAGGGGTGGCCAGCGATGGCAAGTACTACTATATCAGCGGCAGCAAGGCTTTATACAAATACGACAAGAAAGGTAACCTGGTTCTTTCCAATGAAACTCCCTTTGAAGGCTACCCCATTGCAGCAAACCACATTGGAGGAATTGACGTTTACAATGGCGAGATCTTCGTGAGTGCAGAGAACTTCATGGACGGTGTCGGCAAAGACATCCAAATTGCCATCCATGATGCCGAGACCCTGAAGCTCAAGCGGGCATTCAAGTTCGAGCCGTCCAGCGGGCAGCAGGAGGTCTCTGGAATCTGTGTGGACACCGACAAGCGCAGTGTCTGGATGGTGTCCTGGGTTGGAGAAGAAAGCGGGCGTTACATCTACGAATACAGCCTCGATTCAGGCAAATACCTGCGCAAGGTTCATCTGCAGCCAGTTCCGCAGTGGCTTCAGGGTATCCATTACTGGAAAGGCAAGCTGTTTGTGACGGCTGACGATGGCACTGCCGACCTTGACGAACCGGATAACCTTTACCGGATCGACGTGAACGAGAGTTCCTATGCCCCGGTTGTCCGCGAAAAGACCTTTATGGAAGTGAAGCGTCAGGGCGAGATCGAAGCCGCAAATGTCGATCCCAAGACGGGCGAACTTCTTGTGCTCTTCAATCGCGGGAGCCGCATCGTACTGGGCATGGTCAAGGGTTTCTACCCCGGATACGACCGTGAGATCTCAGAAGTCTATCGTTTCAAGATGATTCCGAAAGGGGTTAAGGGAGTGAAGAAACGCGCCAATTGAATCGGAAGGCGCATAAGAAGTAACCTTGAAGCGGAAACAGGGCGGTCAACCGCCCTGTTTCGGTCTGGTGGGAATTCCGGAAAGAGTAATTCCGGAAGACCGGCCTTTCCGAGCTATTTAAGCGGAGAACGCTTTCTCGCCGTCGGAAGTGCATTACTTTTCATGCATCGCTGTGCGGATGAACACGAAAGGATCACGCCAGTCATACAGCACGCCTTCACGTTCGGAATTGATGATCTCCATATGCTCGGGCGTAATGGAGGCCACGACGATATTGCCATCCTTCTCTTTACAGGCAAGCAAGCCCCGTTGGCATAAGGCTCTGAATTTTTCGACATCGGGTATCCAGCAGATAAGCCCGTTTCCCTCACGCTTGACCAGTCCCCACACCCACAGGCCTTTTTCTTCATCGGCCATAACATTGCCGAATATCCATTGCCCTGACTGGCGTAGTTGAACTTCGTAGGACTCGACCTTGACCTTTTCTCCAGGCTCTATCCAGGTCCACCTGAGCAATCCGTTACTTTCGTCGATGACCGTGACATGAAAGAAAGTGCCCTTGCCGGCCCAGATACCGTCCCAATCCTGCCGGGAGATCTTGGAGGGCTTTTCGCCAACGGGTTCGATGCTGTAAATAGCGCTGCAACTGAAGGGAATCAGGCAAAACAGTACCCAGAGTGACTGTTTCCATCGATTCATGTTCGCGCCTTCCGTTCTTATGGCCGTTTTATCCGGTCCGTTGCATGCATCTTCCTGAATCCGGCGGGATAACGGCAGGATACGACTATCACGCTGTTCCGTCAACTGTTTCGGCTGCCTGACTATTCTTGACGGGGCGGCGCCAGGACCGTTCGATTCCCGTTGCTCTCCATGGGACTCACCAGGCCGGAGGCTTCCATTTGTTCGACAAGCCGCGCGGCGCGATTGTAGCCGATTCGCAGTTGGCGCTGAACCGCCGATATGGAGGCGCGGCGGGAACTGATCACGAAAGCCACAGCATCGTCGTAGAGCGGATCGGCCTCCTCGCCCAGTCGCTCGGTTTCCGCTTCCGTGCCGTCGCCCTCGACGGCTCCGTTCAGTACGCCTTCCACGTATTGAGGCGCCCCGGTTTGTTTCAGGTATTCTGCAACGGCATGTACCTCCTCATCAGCCACAAACGCACCGTGAACACGCAGCGGGTACCCGGTACCCGGCGGAAGGTAGAGCATGTCTCCCTGTCCCAGCAGGCATTCCGCGCCCATCTGGTCGAGGATGGTGCGGCTGTCTATCTTTGAGGAAACCTGGAAGGCAATCCGGGTAGGGATATTGGCCTTGATCAGCCCGGTGATAACATCGACCGAAGGGCGCTGGGTTGCAATAATGAGATGAATGCCCGCGGCGCGTGCTTTTTGCGCCAGTCGGGCAATGAGTTCCTCTATTTTCTTCCCGGCCACCATCATCAGGTCGGCAAGTTCATCGACTACCACCACTATATAGGGTAGAGGACCGAGCGGCACGGGATCGTCCAGAAAAAGAGAAGAAGGATCGGCTAGCACTTCTCCCGCCTCGGCGGCTTCACGCACTTTCTGGTTGTAACCGGCCAGGTTGCGGACCTGTAGGCCGCTCATCAAACGGTAGCGCCGCTCCATCTCTCCAACGCACCAGTTGAGCGCATTGGCCGCCAGCTTCATATCGGTCACCACCGGCGCCAGCAGGTGGGGAATGCCGTCGTAAATCGACAGCTCCAGCATCTTCGGGTCGATCATCACGAGCCGAACCTCGTCCGGTGCTGCCCGGTACAGCAAGGAGAGAATCATGGCGTTCACGCCGACCGACTTGCCCGAACCGGTTGTTCCGGCTACCAGCATATGAGGAGCCTTGGCAAGATCTGCCACTACGGGATCTCCGATGATATCCTTGCCAAGCACCATCGCCAACTTGGAGGCATGAGACTGAAAGATTTCCGAGGTGAGGACCTCGGAGAGGCGGATCATCTGACGGCGTGGATTGGGGAGCTCAAGGCCCATGCAGGTCTTTCCCGGAATGGTTTCGACCACGCGGATAGAGATCACACCCAGGGCGCGCGCCAGATCCCTCATCAGGCTCACCACCTGCCCGCCACGCACTCCAACCGCGGGCTGCACTTCGTAGCGGGTGATGACGGGACCGGCGTAGGCGTCCTGCACGTTGACCTTGACACGGAATTCAGCGAGTTTTTCCTCGATCAGAATTCCGCCATCGATCAGGTCGTCCTGGCTCATCGGCGCTACCTCGGAATCTGCCGTATGCAACAGCGACAGTGGCGGCAGGCAAGCCTCGGCCTGGGATCCGGGACGGGAGAGTACGATTCCGCGGCCCTGTTCTTTGAATACCTGCAGAACATTTGTTATAGGGAGCGGCCCCGGGGGGTGCGCGGGGTCGGCATGGCGCTCCGGTTCCCCGGCAGGCGCCACTGGCGGGGACGCGCTTTTCGCTATTTGCAGGGATGTCTGACCGGAAGGCGCCGCGGGCTGAGACAGAGGGAAAGTTCTCCAGGTCTGTACGGCCGGAGAGGTGCTTTTTTCTCTCTGGTCCAATGATCCATTCTCCGGATCAGGAGAGGGAAACTCGACGGATGGAAGGCTGCCTGCAGAGCGCCTGACGAATCGATCCGCCCGGTCGGTTTCTCCAGCAGGTACTCCGTTTGCTCCGGGCAACGGGGTCTGCTCAACAAGCTTTTGGGAGAAAATCTCCGCACGCCCGGCGCTTGCGCTACGGATTGCTGCAGGCGGGGTTTCTCCTGAAGGATGGGGGGATACCTGACGGGAGGTCTCCGACAACCGTCGTCCGTAAACAGCCTTCAGCCGCCTGTGTATGTCTTTAATATCCACGGTTTCAGGCGGCGAGGCAAACGCGCCCTCCAAGGCCTGTCCGGCATGCCGGGCGCGCTCAGGATTTGTCGATACTGCATGATCAGACGAATCGGTATGAGAAAGGACTGTTTTCTCCCTTCTCCGATCTGCTGCGGCGGCGCCGGCGACGAGGCGAAAGCTGTTTTGCGGGCGCAACCTTTCTTTCACCGGCTCATTCCACTCCCGCACTGCATGAGCACCAGCAGGCAGGTGTCGATTGGGTTCCAGCAACCGCCCCCCCTCGCCGACGCCCGCATCGGGAGTTGCGGAATAACCCGTTGGCCGTGAGACGTGCAAGGGGACCGTGGACGCAGATCTCGTTGGATTCCGCCGTGATCTGTGCAGCCAGGACAGCAGCGCGGTTCCTGTCCCCAGAAGGGCAAAAACCAGGGCGCTCCATTTCGACCACGGCAAAACCGCCACTGCGGAGATTATGAAAGTTGTGCTCAACCTTTTCAGCCATTTTCGCGAATTCGTGATAAAACCTTTCACCCTTCAAATCCTGTTGAAAACCTGTAAGCCAAGAGCCAGGGCCAAGTGTACCGGCCTCCGCATCTGAGAACCCGGGAGTCTGAACATTATGGGGTCTGCATATAGCACATTGGCGGGAAGTTATGAAACAGTCTTGATCGGAAAAGCGGGTTCGCAGTCATCTCGCATGTAGATGACAACCCCAGCCCGTATCGATTCTACCCGACGCAGGACAATCCTTTGTTCGCGCCGTCTTCCTTGGCGGCGCCTGTGATACAGGAGGATACCGCTGGAATAATTCTTTTATCCGATAGAAGAAGCCTGTGATAAACTGAAATTCATGCGCAGTCTCACACGCGAGGACTGATGCGTGGGTTTGCCGAAAGCGGTTCCCGTACACCGTATGTCATTCTCTCGAGCATCATGAATTCTTGAGAGGGTGGGGAGAGACTATGATCTGCGAAGATCTCGGGATTGTTCAATTTGATATGGACGGGACGATTACCGACTGCAATGATCGATTCCTCCAACTCATGGGTGCAAAACGTGAAAATGTAATCGGCTTCAATCTGCTTACCTCGTCGGAGAACAAGGAGATGTGGTGGACAGTTCTCTCCGCTCTCTCCGGAAAACCGGGATACTATACGGGAGAATACGAATCGAGGACCGGGAGTCGCTCACTGAGAGTCAAGGCCACTTACGCAGGGATAAAATCCTCCTCCGGAGAAGTAATCGGGGGGGTGGGCATCTTCGAAGAAGAAACCGAAAAGAAGGCAGAGCGCGAGACTGCGCGGCTCTATCCTTTTACCCCCCGCAAATGCTCCTGATCAATGAATGTCCGGCCATTGACCCGAGGTTGCCCCCTGCTAAGAACATGTTTCAGGCAATGGCCATTTTTGACCACCCGAATGTCTCCAGTTTATTCCCATTGAGGCCGATAAATATTTCAACTGAGTTGCCCTTTTTTCAACATCATTTCAGTCGAGATCGATCCTGTAGTTGAAGGCATCTCCGTAATGAAGCCAACGTTTGGCTGGAACCCTTCCGATGGCTGGGGCTTGACAGGTGCTGTTCGGAAGAGTCATAAGTAGCGGTTCGCCTATAGTAAACAAATGCCTTTGGCTGACAACTTACCGCAATAGTTAATAAAGCTTTACGGAGGAAAGATGAGCTCCATCAATCGATCCTTACTCCTGAGGGAGACCCTCATCATAGCGGCTCTTCTCTCCGTCCTTCACCTGACCGTGTCCCAATTGGATCTTTTCAAGGCTATTGCCGCATGGGGCGCAAGGTATGAGCACTGGCAGCTTGATGACCTGATGGTCTCGGTGTTTCTTTTGATCATCATGCTGGCCCTGTTCTCTTTTCGCCGGGGGAAGATGCTTGGCGCCGAACTCGAGAGGCGAAAACTCACCCAGGTGATTGAGCGAAAACGCGCAGAGAACGCCTTGCGCGAGAGCGAGCATCGCTATAGGGAGCTTGCCGATTTCCTCCCGCTGACCGTTTATGAATACGATCTCTACGGACGGCTCACTTTTGTAAACAAGGCCTTCTATTCCAAATTTGGATATGCTGAGCGAGATTTTCAGGAGGGCATCAATTCGCTGCATATCATCGCTCCGGAAGATCGCGACAGAGCCCTGGAGAATATGAAAAGGAGACTGGCGGGAGAGGACATCGGAAGCGAAGAGTATACCGGAATTACCAGGAATGGGCTTAGGTTCCCATTAAAGGTCTACGGCAACTCGGTTCTCAGAGATGGAAGAATCGTGGGCGGCAGGGGAATTGCCATTGACATCACCGAGCAAAAGATGACCGAGAATACGATACGGGAGGCGGGCGACCGTTTCCGGGCCGTTTTCAACAATGCTTTCCAGCTTACTGCTATTATGTCCCCTGATGGGACGGTCCTCGATGTAAACCAAACGGCGCTCACTTTTTCCGGAGTAAAACCTGATGAAGCCACCGGTATGCCGATGTGGGAGGCGCCCTGCTGGGCATTTTCTGAAAAGGCGCAACAACAGCTAAAAGAGGGAATAAAACAGGCCTGCGGAGGCGCCACTGTACGTTTTGAAACGGAAAACCTCAATGCTGAAGGCGAAATAGCTTTGATCGATTTCTCGCTCAAGCCTGTCGAGGTAGGAGACGCCCCCGTTGCCCTTCTTATTGCGGAAGGAAGGGACATCACCGAGCAGAAAAAGGCGGAGATGGAGAGAGAAGTTCTACGTGAGCAGCTTGCGCAGGCTCAGAAGATGGAAGCCATCGGAACCCTTGCCGGAGGCATAGCTCACGACTTCAACAACATCCTTGCCGCGATGGTCGGCTATACAGAACTTGTCTTGAGCGATGAGTCATTATCGGTCGAGAGCAGGAAGAGGCTACAGAATGTCCTGGCGGCAGCCATCAGGGCCAGGGAACTGGTGAAGCAGATCCTTCTGTTCAGCCGTAAGGATGAAAGGCAGGAGCGCGTTGCTCTCGACATTATCCCGATCCTGCAGGAGATTGCAGTCTTCCTGAGATCTTTAAAGCAGCCAACCGCTCCGCCGACATCACCCGGCAGTTGCTGGCCTTTGCCCGCAAGCAGACTGTAAGCCCCAGAATACTGGCTCTCAATGACTCCATCTCCGGCTTGCTCAAGATGCTCCGGCGGCTTATCGGCGAAGATATTGATCTTGCCTGGATGCCAGGTCCCAATCTCTGGAAAATAAGGATTGATTCCTCCCAGATAGACCAGATCCTGGCCAATCTGGTGGTCAACTCTCGTGATGCAATATCCGGCACGGGCTCAATTACCCTCAGGACAGAAAATGTTGTGGTCGATGAATCCTGCCGCCCGGAGGCGGAATTCATTGCCGGAGAATATGTCCTGCTGACGATGAGCGACACGGGCGCAGGTATGGACAAAGAGGTGCTCGATCACATCTTCGAGCCATTCTTCACGACAAAAGAGGTAGGCAAGGGGACTGGTCTGGGGCTATCCACCATTTATGGCATCGTCAAACAGAACGATGGGTTTATTTATGCTTACAGCGAGCCCGGAAGAGGGACAACTTTCAAGACATACCTGCCCCGCTACAAAGAGGAATACCCGCAGACCCCCGAAGGGACCGATGCAGTCAGAAAGCTTCAGGGCGGCAGCGAAACCATCTTGCTGGCTGAGGATGACGAGTCCTTACTGGGCCTCGCCAGGACAATTCTGCAAAGCCTGGGCTATACAGTGCTTGCCGCAAAAACTCCACAGGAAGCCATCCGTATTGTCGAAAACTACGATGGAGATATCCACATGCTGGTAACCGATGTGGTGATGCCGGAGATGAACGGCCGGGAACTGGTGGAGCGGCTTCGTGCAATACGTCCGGCCCTCAAATGCCTCTATATGTCGGGCTATACGGCTGACATTATCGCTCATCGGGGTATCTTGGATGATGAGGTGAATTTCATTAATAAACCTTTTGGAAAGAAAAAATTTGCAGTAAGAATCAGAGAAATCCTGGACCGGCAACTGCCGTGATTTTGCCCTTTTCATACGTATCGGTTCGACTTCCGCGCCTGGAAACAGCCATACGAACAGGCTATCAGGTATTCACCGGGCAGGCGGTGAAAGGAGAGGCATTGTGCGCGGATTGAACCCTGAGGACTGCCCTTTTTGCGATAGCTCCGGGAGCGAGAGACTGATCGAGTCACGCCTCTCTTTTGCCGTTTTTGACAGTTGCCCGGTAAATCCCGGCCATGTTTTGATTATACCCAGGCGGCACGTGAGCAGCTTCTTCGATCTTGACGGGAGCGAGGTTGAGGATTTGATGGGACTTCTGCTGCTCTTGAAGGATCTTCTCACTGAGCGGCGGCGCCCGGACGGCTTCAATGTGGGAATAAATGTCGGTGATGCAGCCGGACAGACTATCGGTCATGTTCACATTCATCTTATCCCCCGTTACTTCGGTGATGTCGATGACCCAACGGGAGGGGTTCGGGGGGTGATACCGGGAAAAGCAAAATACTTTTAACCACGAAAGACAGAAAAAACACGAAGGAAAACTTCGTATTGAAAGAAAAGACTCACCCGGAACCCATTTGCTCCATGCCTTTTCCCATCTGCGTGTTTTCATTTGTTATAAGTCAGGCTATAGTCATGGATTAAAATCCATATAAAACTGGAGGTCTAATGGCGGGAGTCTTTGAGGTTTACGTGAAGAGCCACTTCTCGGCTGCTCACAGCTTGAGGGGATATCCGGGCGATTGCGCCAGGGTGCACGGTCATAATTGGATTATAGAGGTTTATGTAAGGTGTTCGGAGCTGGACAGCATCGGGATAGGAATCGATTTTCGCGACATCAAGATCGCAGTCAAAGAAGTCCTGTCCGGACTAGACCACTGTGACCTGAACGATCTGCCCCTGTTCAGGCGGCAAAATCCGACCTCCGAGAACATCGCCAGGTTCCTGTTCGGTGAACTCTCTTCCAGGCTGAACACCGCGGCGGTGCGCATCTCCAAAATAAAGGTGAGCGAGACCCCGGGCGCGGGCGCCTTTTACTGGGAAGAATAATGGCGCTCAGAGTGAATGAGATCTTCCACAGCATACAGGGAGAGTCCTCCTATGCCGGAGAGCCCTGCGTTTTCGTACGGCTTGCCGGGTGCAATCTCCGGTGCGCCTACTGCGACACACGCTATGCCTACGATGAAGGACAAGCCAATGAAATCGCAGAGATACTGGAACGGGTGTCCCGGTTCGGGTGCGGGCTGGTGGAGATAACGGGAGGCGAGCCCCTCCTCCAGGAAGAAACCCCCGTCCTTGCCCGGGAGTTGCTCTCAGCCGGCTACAGGGTCCTTGTGGAAACAAACGGGAGCATGGACATCGACAGGTTGGACCGGGGCTGTGCAAGGATCATGGATGTAAAGTGCCCATCGAGCGGCATGGCCACACACAACGATATGACTAATCTCACCAGGCTGACCGGGCGTGACGAATTGAAGTTCGTCATCGGTTCCCGCGAGGATTACGAGTTCGCAAAGAGCATTCTGGCGACCCGTCCGGAGGGGGTAGGGTGCAAGGTGAATTTTTCCGCCGTTTTCGGCCAACTCCCCCTACGAGAGCTGGCCGAATGGATTCTGGCGGATCGACTTTCAGTCAGGCTGAACCTGCAGATCCACAAATTGATCTGGGATCCGGACGCAAGAGGTGTCTGAGACGTTCAAGTCTTAACCTGGAAACTTCAGGACGATTTCCTCTTCCCCGTCGTCCTGCTCCAGTTTCATTTCAATTTCGACACTGCTGTCCCGGATTCCGATCACCACAGGCGTTTTGCCTTTATCGCCCTCTATGTGAGTGATGCCCTTGACCGCATCCAGGATCTTCTCGCCGATACCTGCGGGTGGAGCAGGCAATTCCGACTCACGGTACTTTGCACTCACGCAGACCTTCCCATCGGCGCTACGGCGCAGAGTGATTTTCTTCGCATTTCTGTCAATGCCGTGGAGAACGGCAAGTGCGATCCACTTCAGAGCGCCTTCCTGGGCATCTTTTTCGCCTGCGAGGCCGGCCATTTCCGCGAGCGGATCGGTAGTCGCAAAACAATCGCACTGTTCCTGAACTCTCATATGCAGCGTACGTTTATCCAGCATCGGTGAACCCCTCCTTTGAGGCTGTTGGATGGGAAAAGACCAATAAAAAAGCAGGAAAACACAGGCTTTCGACCTGTGCATCCTGCCTCAAAGTAATTATTTACCCGCAGCTTGTCAGTTACGCTGTCTGAATTTTCCGGATGTCGGCCACTCCCGCGAGCAGGGTATGGATTCGGGTAAGCAGTGCGAGGCGGTTTCGCCTGATTGCTTCATCCTTATCCATAACCAGAACCGAATCGAAGAAGCCGTCTACCAGGGGCTTGAGCTGGGCCATGGCCTCAAGGGCGCCCGAGTAGTCGGATTTTGCCAGCATGCCACGGACGACCGATTCGGTTTTGACAAGTTCGTCGAAAAGAAGCTGCTCAGCCGGATTCTGCAGTAGAGGAGTCTCAACCGGGGCGTTCTCCGGTTCCTTGATGATATTAGCCACCCGCTTGAAGGCCGTTGCAAGACTTCCGAAGTCGGCGCGTTTCGTAAATGAGGCGAGGGCCTTTGTTCTGGCGACCGCCTCCACTATATCGTCAATTCCGACCGTCAGTGCAGCCTCGATCACATCGGGACCGTATCCTTCCTGGCTTGCCAGGAAATTTTGCAGCCTGCCTTCAAAGAAGGCCATGATGTCGCGTTTGACGCTCTCAGCAGGCTGGGTGAGTCTTGCCGAAAGCAGGGAAAGTGCTTTATCGATCATTTTGCCGAGAGAAATCCGGAGCGGCTTCTCCAGCACTATCCGTATAATCCCCAGGGTTTGCCGCCGAAGGGCGAAGGGATCGGTCGTTCCCGTCGGAAGCAGCCCGACTCCGAAGCAGGCGCAGATCGTATCGATCTTGTCGGCAATGCTGAGAAGAGCGCCCTCGATGCCTTCGGGCGCCGGTCCGCCGGCGCGGTTGGGCAGGTAATGCTCGAAAATGGCATTGGCGACCTCTTCCGGCTCTCCCTGCAGCCGCGCATAGGTCCTGCCCATGATGCCCTGGAGTTCCGGGAATTCACTCACCACCCCCGTAATCAGGTCTGCTTTGCACAAGTAGGCGGCGCGCGCAATCGCCTGTGCACGGTCCGGCGCTGCCTGCCGCGCCAGCATTGCCGCTATTTCACTGAAGCGTTCGACTTTCTCGAAACTGGTTCCGATCTTGGAGTGGAAGACGACGCCCTTCAACTGCTCGACCCGGTCGTTGAGTGATACTTTCTGATCTTCCCGGTAATAAAAGCGTGCATCTTCAAGACGCGCCCTGACCACCCGCGCATTCCCGGCGGCTACAAGCCCCGAATCTCTCGGAACGGTGTTCGATATGGTAACGAAATAGGGCAGCAGCCCGCCCTTGTCTCCGACAATGGCAAAATAGCGCTGGTGCTTCTTGATTACCGTGATGAGGAGTTCGGGAGGAAGCTCCAGGTACTTTTCTTCAAACTGCCCGACCAGGGGCTGCGGGAACTCGACCAGTTGAGTGACTTCATCGACCAGTTCCTCATCCGGGATTATCCTGCCTCCGACACCTTCCGCAGCCTTGCCGGCGCCTTCCTCGACCATGCGGCGCCTTTCGGCGATATCCAAAATGACCTTGTGACTTCTCAGGTTTTCGCGATGACTCTCCAGGTCCCGCACCTCAAACCATTCGGGGCTCATAAAGCGGTGTCCCATGGACCGGTTTCCGGAGCTTACGCCTCCATATTCACAACTGAGGGCTTCTTTTCCGAGCAGGGCCACGATCCAGCGAACAGGCCGCGCAAAAGTCACCGTGTAGGCGCTCCAGTGCATGGATTTCGGGAAAGGTATTTTGGAGATGAAATCGGGCAGCATCTTTTCGATTATGTCTCGGGAAGGCAGGCCGGTTTCTTCGCGGTAGACGCACAGATATTCGCCTTTAGGCGTCTCCTTGATCTGAATATCCTCGATGTTTACGCCCTGTCCTTTTGCGAACCCCTCGGCGGCTTTGGTCGGTTTCCCCTCCGCATCGAAAGCGGCGCGCTTCGGCGGACCGATCACCTCCACCCTCATGGATTGCTGGGAGAGCGCTACGTTGGGAATATTCAAAACCAGGCGGCGGGGCGTGCCGGTGACAAAGGGCTCTCCGCGCCCAATGCGGCTGTCGTCCAGGAATCTGGTCATTTGCGCAGACATGGCTTCCAGTGCAGGGATGATGTACCCTGCCGGGATCTCTTCGGTTCCAATCTCGATAAAAAGAGTCGCTGTCATTTTTCCTAATCCCTCCATTTATTGAGAAGGGGAAATCCCATGTTTTCGCGCTGGGCATAATAAGCGTGCGCCACCAGCCGCGCCATGTTCCGGACCCTGGCGATATAGTTGGTCCTCTCCGTCACGCTGATCGCCCCCCGTGCATCCAGCAGGTTGAACACGTGAGAACACTTGAGCGTGTAATCGTAGCTGGGAAGCACCAGGCCGCGTTCGTTCATGCGAATCGATTCAGCCTCGTACATGTTGAACAGCTTGAAGAGCATGTCCATATCGGCTTCTTCGAAGTTGTAGTGGGACCATTCCACCTCGCCCTGGTGGTGGACGTCGCCATAAGTGACATTACCGCTCCAGATGAGATCGTAGACGCTGTTCACTCCCTGCAGGTACATGGCGATGCGCTCGAGCCCGTAGGTCAGCTCGAGGCTGACAGGGCTCAATGCAATGCCCCCCACCTGCTGAAAATAGGTGAACTGGGTTATCTCCATACCATCGAGCCAGACTTCCCAGCCCAATCCCGATGCTCCGAGAGTGGGAGATTCCCAGTCATCTTCGACAAACCGGATGTCATGGTCCAGGGGGTCTATCCCAAAGCTTTTGAGACTTTCGAGGTAGACACCCTGGGAATCAGCCGGCGAGGGCTTCAGGATTACCTGGTATTGGTAATAATGCTGAAGGCGGTTGGGGTTCTCGCCATAGCGCCCGTCGGTGGGCCGACGGGAAGGCTCGACGTAGGCCACATTGTAGGGTTCCGGGCCGAGCACCCGCAGAAAGGTGGCCGGATTGAATGTCCCTGCGCCGACTTCCAGGTCGTAGGGCTGCTGGATCAAACAGCCTTTGTCCGACCAGAACTTGTTGAGCGCAAGAATGAGTTCCTGGAATGTCATCTCTACTCCTTCTAAACTTGAATAACGGAATGAGCTATGGCTGCCGCCAATACCTGAATCCGGAAAATTGACCAAAAGATCTGAATCCTGACGTATATGAATGTAATCGACTGACTGTCAAGCGAAAACGGAGTATGTCGAAAGGGAAGAGAGAAGAGAACAGGGATGGAAACGGCACGGCGCAATGGATCGCCGCAGCCGGTGCAATTTTGTCTGCCTCAATTATTGACGGGCAAAATAATCATGAAGGTGGAACCCCTGCCCGGAGTGCTCCCGGCCGTTATGCTTCCTCCGTGGTGATCCACGATCTTTCGGCATATGGCGAGGCCCATTCCGGTTCCTTCGTACTGGCCGGTCCTGCCGTGAAGGCGCTGAAACGGGCTGAAAATCCTGTCCAGGTATTCTTCCTCGAAACCGATCCCGTTGTCTTCCACGAAAATGGCCCAGGTAGCCCCTTCCTGCCGGCAGTGCACCCTGATCGACGGTTTGCGGCTTCCATCCTGAAACTTCAATGCGTTGCCGATGAGATTTTCGAACAACTGCTTCATCTGTGCGGGGTCGGCCTCTACAATGGGCAGAGCGGCGATTTCGATCCGGCCGCCTGAAGCGGCCAGTTGGACCTCGAACATTTCCGCCACCTCCTCGAGCAGCGCCTTGAGATCGATTCTTCGCCATGTTTGGGTGGCGAAGGTTATGCGCGAATAGTCCAGCAGATCCCGGATAAGTTGCTGCATACGGTTAGCAGCGCTTTCCATTCTGCCCAGGTAGTCTTTCTCAATTTCATCGAGCCTGTCGCCGCACTTTCGTCTGAGCTGTTCTCCGAAGGCCTTGATCTTGCGCAGCGGTTCCTGAAGATCGTGGGAGGCCACAAAGGAAAACTCCTGCAGTTCCGCGTTCTTCTTTTCAAGCCAGGCAATGTAGAGGTTACGCTCCACCTCGAATCTCTTGCGCTCGATGGCATAGAAGATCGCCCGCGGCAGTATTTTGAGGTCCTGGGCTTTTACCAGGTAGTCCTGGGCGCCCCCTCGTACTGCCTCTATCGCCAGTTTTTCGTCGGACAGGCCGGTCAGAATGACAATGGGTATGTCCGAGACGCGGTTATTGAGCCGATAAAAGGTTGCCAGACCGTCACTATCCGGAAGCATCAAATCGAGAAGAATTATGTCGAAACGGCGTTTCCCCAACTGCTCGAACCCTTCTTGAAGGTTTTCTGCACATTCCAGGTCGAATGTATTATCTTTTGAACCGGAGAGTTGCAGGCGAATAAGAGCGGCCTCGACAGAGCTGTCCTCGATAAGGAGCACGGCGACGGGTTTGCTGAACATAGGCTCATCCCCCTGATGAATGTGAGAGGCGGCAGCGATAGCTGATGAAACGAGCACTATTCGGATAGTTTACACGTGTTATAGAGCAAAACAGGAGCAGATCTGAATTCTTATAGTTGAGTCTGCATGAGACTGATTTATACTATACTATCTGACGAAAGGTAGGCAATGAATAAAAGGAAGAGCTTTTCATGCGCCGTGGCAGCATGTGTGTTTTTATCCCTGTTTGTGTTGGGGCCTGAGGTTTGCGAGTCACGGAAAAAAGGGATATTGCCGGAAGTCTCTGCGGGCGACTACGATGGAACTATCGTCGCTCTGGGAGACAGTCTGACCAGAGGACACAGGAAGTCCAAAGGCGATACTTATCCTGATCAGCTCGAGCGAAAGCTTCATTCGGAGGGCTATAACTACAGGGTTGTCAATGCCGGGATAGGGGGAGACAAGACCCACGACATCTTGGAAAGGCTGGATTGGGTACTGGATCTGAATCCTGAAATCGTTATCCTGGAGATCGGCATAAATGATGGCCATAGAAGCAGGCGGGTAGAGACCATTGAAAGGAATATCGACGAGATTATCAGCATACTCAAGCAGAACAACATAATAGTCGTTCTTGCCGGCATGCGGGTTATCAAGAATGCACCCGGCGAGTATGCCGAAGCCTTCAGAAATATTTACCCGAGAGTGGCGAAAAAGCAGGGGGTCATTTTAGTGCCTGATTTTCAGGCCGGTGTGGGTCGGAACCCCGAACTGGTCTTTCCTGACGGATACCACACCACCGCAAAGGGAGACGGGGTGGTGATGAACAATGTCTACCCGTATGTCATCCAGGCCATAAGAGAATCGAAATCCGTGCGCAGGAAGGCGCCCGGACGGCCTGCCGGCTCTGTACGGCAGGGATCGCAAGGCAGTGAGCGCATTCCGGCGCCGGGTGCTTACCGGAAGCCCCCGGCGCCTCCATCCGAGGCCATTCGCCCCTGACGGACTCTAATCCTCTTCCATGCCCATGAGTTTTTTCGCCATATTCTTCTTGGACTCGAAGTCGGTGAGATAAGAGATCATGACGCGCTGTGTCTGGGGGGCGCCGGCGCCATGCCAGGTGCCGGGACCGTGAAGGCCCGCCGTCCAGTTCTGGAGAAACTTCGCCACCCGGAAGCGCTTTTGGGCGGGGGCCGCGCTCTTGAAGAACTTCTCGAGCAAAGGCCCCACTTCCGGGTGCTCCAGGTCCTTTATTCTCGGCATGGTCACCACCAGTCCCCCGCCGATGTCGCCCGCATTTTTCATTATTTCCCAAAAGCCGTGGGCAATGCTCAATTTGGCGACATTTCCAAAGAGGTCGTCGGGCATAAATACCCCTGATCCCTCCGGCTCTTCCTTCCCCTTTACGGCGGCGGCAATTGCACAGGCGTGGGAGGTCTCGCTCAGTCGCACCATTTCAATCAGTTTTTCCTGAATATGCGCAATCTTCTCCACACCGCTGTATTCGGCGGCCAGTAGGGCCGCACCGATAATGAGATCGGCAAAGCCGACTTTGCAGGCGCCGCCGCAGTTCATGCGGTGGGTCTTGGCAAAGCGCGATACAAGCTTTCCACAGTACTTCGTCTCGCCACAGAGAAAAACGCGGTCCCACGGGATGAAGACATTGTCGAAGACCATGGTTGATGTCTCTCGCTGCCCGTAGAGCGGGTTCCCCAACTCGGACTCGTCTTCGAGCAGTTCTCTTTCGGCGGAATAGGGGTTGTACTGGCAGATATAAGTCAGTCCGGGCGCGCCGTTTGGGACGGCAAAAGCCAGCGCAAAATCTTCTTCACCCTCCTTGAGAGCGCCTCCGGGCAGAACCAGCGTCTCGTGAGAGCCGATGGCGCCGCTCTGGCTGACCTTGGCCCCCCTCACCACAATTCCGTCGGAGCGTTTTTCCGCGATATGGACATAGACATCCGGATCATCCTGCTGGTTGGGTCGCTTCTTGCGGTCTCCCTTGGCATCGGTAATCGCCCCTGATATCGCGAGATCGTTTGCCTGTGCGCCCGAGAGCCATGCGTTGAATCTCTCCGCATAGCCGGTTCCCAGGTCCCGGTCCACTTCCCAGACGGTAGCGGCCAGCCCGTTTATGGCGTCGCAGCCGACGCAGCGATAGTTGCAGGTGCCCAGTACCTGGCTCGTAAGAAGGGCCATCTCCTGGCGCATGTCCAGATCGTGGTTGTTGCGGCTTACATGCACGTTGCGATTCACGGGATCGCCCGAAAGATGCGATTGCGCCACCATCACCCGCCTGTGCCGCTCATCGAGCGCCAGGTCATAGACTGCCGCGTTCGCCAGCGCCATCGACCTGGTAACGGGATGATCCATCAGGCTGGAAACCCACTTTCCGCCGATATAGACCCGTGGCGTGAGGCTCTTCACACTTTCGACGTATTCCTGAGAAGTCTTGAGCGCCATCAGAAATCCTTTCGTTGGGGGGTGCGGAATTGTTCCGGTGAGATATTCACATAGTAGAGGAATCGGTGGGTTCTGTCAAAAAAAGGCGGCAGGAAGAGAATATCTCTCCCTGCCGCCTTTATACTATGCAGTTTTCTTACAGGTATTTATTTCGAAGGCGCGGAATTTCTCCGTCTTCCCTGAGGGCGCCCTTCATGGCCTGATCCACTATGGCCCGATCCCTCGCCTCTTCTGGCCGGGGACTTTCCGGCTACGCGCTTCGGCCGAGAGTTCGATCTGGCGTTCCTCGTCCTGCCCGGTCGGCTTGCCCCGGCAGAGGGCTCAAGCCCGGGAATTACATGAAGCTTCAGGTTCTGGCCGATATAGCGCTCAATGCGGTCCAGGTAGGGAAGATCGGCGCGCGATGCCAGAGAAATGGCGATGCCCGACTCCTCTGCACGTCCCGTACGCCCGATCCTGTTGACGTAATCTTCGGCTGAACGAGGCAGATCGAAGTTGATGACATGGCTTATGCCGGTGATGTCGATGCCGCGCGCGGCCACATCCGTCGCCACCAGCAGCCGGATTTTACCCCTTCGCATGTTGGCCATGGTGCGGTTGCGGGCGCTTTGGGTCATATCGCCATGGAGCGCTTCAACGGTGTGTCCCTGGGCGCATAAGGCCCTGGCCAGGCCGTCGGCGTCCTTTTTCGTCGCCGAAAAGATAATAGCCCTGGTTACCGACTGGTCCGCGCATAAATGGCGCAGAAGGTTGTTCTTATGCTGCAGGTTGTCTGCTATGTGCAATCGCTGTTCGATCTTGTCATGAGTGATTTTGCCCTGGGCAATCTCGATCCGGACCGGATTTTTCATGAATTTTTGAGCCAGTCTGGTGGGCGCCTCCCCCATGGTGGCGGCGAACAACAGCTTCTGACATTCTTCCGGAACCGCATCCGATATGAAATCCACATCGTCGATAAAGCCCATATCGAGCATGCGGTCGGCTTCATCCAGTATGAACAGCTCAACGCTGGAAAGATCGATTCGCCCGCGCCAGATATGGTCGATGAGCCTTCCCGGCGTAGCGATGATCATTGCGGGAGACTGGGAAAGGGCCCTGATCTGATCGCCGAAAGGCATGCCGCCATAGATCGCGACGCTGTGCACGTCAAGGTATCGTCCGTAGGTCCGGGTGGCGGCTGCGATTTGTGTGGCCAGTTCGCGAGTGGGCGTGAGCACGAGTACGCGCAGCCCCTTTCTCGACGGAGCTTCGTATAAACGCTGTAGAGCAGGCAGCACGAAGGCGGCTGTTTTGCCGGTGCCCGTATTGGCTGAAGCGATCAGGTCGTTGCCTGTCAGAGCTTCCGGAATGGCTTTTTCCTGTACCGGGGTGGGGGTATTGTGCCCGCAGCGTGCAAGGGCTTTTAGAATAGGTGCTGAGAGTTGCAGTTGATCAAAAGACATTAAGCTGATTTCCTCAATCATTTCTGTGTCTGGATCGGACAGTGTTTTCAGGTCACGCATCCCGCAGGGAATAGCTCTTCCTGAAGCTGCTGCGCCAATAAAGGCAGGCGATGGCCCGATGCAGAAACTCGGCTAAAGGTGATATAACCAGTAAGTGCCGCCAAAAGGGCGTTTGCAGCGAAGCACCTCAAAGCGGTCGGCACACATGCAGTCGCCAACCGGAATGCTGCCGCAGTGGAGAGCTATTGCTGAGGGCAAGGAGGTCAGTGACTAACGGAACTCAATGGCGGAATACGGCTCTCGGAGCAGGTTCTGAATCATTCCGCCAGAGTCTCAAGTAATTCAATTCGTGATTATACAGCTAAAATGCTCAATAGCAACCCTTTCAATCATTTATTTAGGGAGGAGACGATTAATTACTTTTAGATCCAGAACTCGGGATATCGCCTGGACTTCGGAATATTGTTGATCAGCAGGGCCACTACCAGCATGATCAGCGCTCCCGCGGCGACCGGCACTATCGCATACAGGTAGCCCAGGTTATGCACTTTTTCTCCTCCGATGACCGCGATCAGCGCTGTGGCGCCACCCGGCGGGTGGAGGGTTTTCGTTGCGTGCATGGCGGCAATAGCCGTTGCAACGCCGACGGCGGCAGCCAGCCAGAGGTGGGGAACGAGAAGCTTGTAGGCGGTCACCCCTATCAGTGCGGAGATGATGTGCCCGCCCAGAAGATTCGGAGGTTGCGCCAGAGGGCTCTTGATAGCGCCGAATATCAGCACCGCGGAGGCCCCGAACGAACCTATAATGAGGATGAGGTCGGTCCCCTCGAAGTAAGAGTCATTGAGATACCCCACCAGTGCAATTCCCAGCAGGGCCCCTATCCAGGACCAGGCAATCTCCGGCGGCTTGACCCTTGGCGGGCTCTGAGCCCGTCCTTTCATTTTCCGGAAATATTCCATGGACATGTTCCGCTCCTTGATGTTGCACTGATGATATCGCTTCTGGCGAGGATTCCCAGCAGGCGCCCCTCGGGATCGGTCACCGGCAGACGATTGATCCGATAGCTCGAAAGCAACTCGATGATCTCCAGAAGATTGGCATCCTCCCGAATGGTGAGTGCCGGAGAAGTCATTATCTCCCCTGCCGTAGGTGAACTGACCGGAAGCGAGATGCAGCCGCCTGCTCTCAAGCACTGCGCGATCACGGACATGAAGCCGGCCTTCTGTTTTATTCCGAGTTGGGACAGGACGTCTTTTTCGGAAACCACGCCCACAACCTTCCTGTCATCATCGGTTACAGGAAGACCGGATATCGCGTGGTTGCTCAGGATTTCGGCTATCTCCACCAGGGGCGCGCCGGTCGAGACATGGATAACCTTTTTGACCATAATGTCACGGGCCAGAAGCGTACGGGCAAATCTGTCGATGGAGTGTTGAAATGCAATGCAGTAGAGTTCCTTGAAATCGGCGGGAGTGATGTCGATATATCCGGGGATTCTTTTCATGGCTTCGTAGATGTCCTCTTCAGTAAGCCCGATCCCGGATAGTGAAAAAACATCGTTCCGTTTTTCGATTTTCACGACTATCTCTCCTCGCGTTTGTTCCCCACCTTGCCGCTGGTGCAGGTGAGATTGCTTCTCAGCGGAAATACAGAATAGTCCATCACTGATTGAAAGACCTTGACTAAAGTCAATTTCAAAACCCTATTTCAGGAATGAAAATCGGTTCAAGCAGAAAACTCAGCGGGCAGGATGGATCCCGGTACTTAACCAGTGGAAAGGACCGGATCGGTAGCGGTGGGAAATCAAGTATAGATGAAGCCTTGAAGGGACTGCAAAGGATTGTGGAAGCTACGATGCCCGGAACGGGGCGCCTTTCGACAGATCTATCGACATGGTTGCATTTCCATTGAGTCCCGGCCTTGGACTTTTCCGGTTTCAGCCATTTCTGTCCCGGTATCGATAGAATGCAGGCACAGAACTTTTCTCGTCTCCCGGTCGAGCCATTTCAGAACGAGATTTATATCCATCAGGTTCGATACACTCGTATCCAGAGCACAGGCCAGCTTAAAGACCGTATCGCCCCTGGGCAGGCTCTTGCCGCTCTCATAGCGCCGCAGGCTCTGTTGACTCAGTCCTGCCCGGAGAGCGAGTTCGCTCAGGTCAATTCCCTTGAGTATTCTCATGGCATGTAATCTCTTGCCGAAAATTTTTTTGACCATTGTAGGTCTCCTGGTTTCGTCCGGTTAGAGTCGGATGAGTTCACTCTAGCTTCATGATGATGCAAAATTGGGACTAGTCAATAGTCCGATCTGCAAAAATCTCTTCTTTTTGGATGGGGCGAGGATGAGAATCCAGGCAATTCACTGTTATTCCAGCATCTTCCTCTATGCAGCTCTGCGGTGTGTGTCTATCAAAAATATAGAGTTCAATCTCTTCTCCAGATGAAAAGTGGCTGGATTTGCCTACAGATTGCAGGCAAATCCAGTCATCCTTCCTCAGCGAATGACGATGCTCATGCTCCAGTTTTAAAGCTCGGTGCGGCGCCTTTTTGGTCTTTATCGTAGGGTAATGCTTCTCCCCATGATGAAAAAAGTTATAGTAAATTCAAACATATAGTCATCGCTCTGCGTGGGGAGTAGTTGACTATATTAATGGGTAAAGTGCACAAGATCATGTGCAGGGTCGAAAGCCCTGTGTGGGGATCATGCGCAAAAGTTTAAAAAAACTTGGTGCTTGCAGGGAATAAGGCAGATATGTACTTCCTTCTCTCCGATGACAGCTCCTGCCCCGATGAGGGGATATGACCGGGACGCAATTGCACTCAGAAGTGTGACTAATCCTTGATAATTCTTTTCCCTCTGCTGCATAATGCGCTCCGTACCGACAGAGTAAGCTGCAGTGCTGACTATGAAACCACCGGCAGAACGAATCCGGGATTTGTCTATTACTTTTTCGTAATAAGGGAGAATGTATGGCCAAAGACTTCCAACAAACACTGGTTCTGATCAAACCCGATGCCTTGAAAAATTCGCTCACAGGGTATGTTCTTTCACAACTCTCCGAGTTCCATACCGGAATGACCTTTGCCGCCACAAAGGTGGTTCATGTAACCAGGATGCTTGCGGAAGAGCATTATGCGGAGCACCGGGGCAAGGTATTTTTCGAGGCTCTGATTGAGATGATCACCGGACAGCTTCATTATCCGGGCGAACCGGACAAGCAGAGGGTCATCGCCATTGTTTACCAGGGGCCGGATGCAATCAAGAAAGTCCGGGAGATTTGCGGCCCAACCAATCCGCATGTCGCCAGGGATGAAAAGCCGGGATGCATCCGGTCGCTCGGTACGGTCGTTCCCATTGTAAATGAGGAGGGCAAGATTGTCGCCGACAGGATGGACAACCTTATCCATGCCTCTGCATCCGCAGAGGAAGCCGAGCGTGAGACAAAGCTGTGGTTCAGGCCGAACGAAATACCGCCCGCCATACGCGCCTTTCCGACGAGGCACAGTGAAGAATACTTCTTTTTCAAGGATGGCGGCTTAACGGACAAGTTCGAGCCGGGCAGCGTCCGCATTGCAGTACCCGGAGACCTGTTATGGGAATCAGACCTGGAGACGCTTCAGGCGGTCCGCAAAGCTGCCGCGGCGAAATCCTCGCTTGAAACCGTGGTCGCCAAGTACCTGCTTAACCGAAAGATCGCCTTAGGGTGGTGATCGCGCAATGATACGCATCCCGGCTGTCGCCGGGGGCCGGCCCGCAAAAAGAGAATTCCGCCAGCCGGGATTGCTTGCCGAAAAGGCATCGGTCCCGGCTGTTTTTTCGCCATGAAATGCATAACATGTTCAGGATAAGGACGAGAATATCACACCGGCTTTTTGCCGCCCTGTTTCTTGTCGCAGTAATACCGATTTCCATTATGGGTTTCGGGATGTACCGCGCCGCACAGAACATAATGATCCAATCGGCGCTGATGCACGTGGAGACGATTGCGAGGAACCAGGCGAGCAACCTGGATGCGTGGTTCGAAGAACGTCTCAACGATATCCGAATCCTTTCGGAACTCACGCCGATGAGGGGAATATGCACTTTCTGCAAAGATGAATCGCACCCCCATGTTCCCGCCTCGGAATCCAAGCTGCTCGATGCCTCTCTGGCGCTCACCCGGAGTAAATCCAACTCTTACCAGAGCATTCATCTTCTTAGCCCTTCCGGCGATATTCTCGCCTCGACGGACGCAAGCTCCGAGATGCTCCTCACCGGGAAATATCTCCAGGATCTTCGGCGCCTCGATGAAATGAAAGGCCCCGTGCTCACCCACCTGCACCAGCATTCCAACCAGAGATGGTACATGCACCTGGTGGCCCCCATTCACTTTCGCGAAAAAAAAATAAACGGTGCGATACTGGCTATCCTGGATGCCTCCGGCACGCTCGACCCCATCATGACCAACAGGGGAGGACTCGGGGAAACGGGCGAGGCATACCTGGTAAACGATGAGGGCAAAATCGTAACTGAATCGAAGTATCTGAGCCGGGACGAAACGAAGGAACGACCCTTCATAACCGACGGAATTCGGTCCGCTCTGGCTCGGCAAAACAGAACCGGGATATACAGGAACTATATGGGGCAGGAAGTGGTCGGCTCCTATTTGTGGCTTCCCCAATACCACTGGGGGCTTGTGGCCGAAATCCATAAAGATGAAATCCTTGCCCCGCTCAGGGGTATCCGGCTGGCGGTATTCGCTACGGCGGGAGCGGTCAGTCTTCTGTGTATCCTCGCCGCTTTTTTGATGAGCGGGCGTATTTCGCGTCCTATAATAGAAATTGCCGATGTCTCGCGCAACCTTGCCGGTGGGGCGCTGGACCGGAGAACTACCTACAGAGGACAGGATGAGATAGGAGTCCTTGCGGAGAATTTCAATCTCATGGCCGAAAGGCTCTCGGAACTGGTCGCCTCGCTGCGCGGAAAAGAAGCATCTCTGAGGGTAGCCTATGACGACCTTCTCCAGACAAAGGAGAAACTGGTACAGTCCGAGAAGATGGCGGCCGTGGGAGAACTTGTGGCCAGCGTGGTGCATGAAATGAGAAATCCGCTCTCCTCGGTGAAGTTGAACTATCAGATTATCGGGCGAACCCTGGACAAGGCAAGCCCCCTCCGTGAGCACTATGCCATCGGTATGGATCAGGTAACCCAGCTTGAGAGGATGTTTTCCGATCTGCTCGACTACAGCAGGCCGATAAAGCTGGAAGAAGTCCCGTTCAGTATCGGCAGTCTGATCGACAAGGCTCTCCAGCAACTGGAGCCGCATTTGCAGGGGCAGACCATCACCCGCTCCGGCATCGATGAATCCCTGCCGCAAGTGCTGGGAGACCCCGGTAAAATGCTCCAGGTGCTGGTCAATGTTATCAGGAATGGACTGGAAGCCGCAGGACCGGGAGGAGAGATAAGGATTTCCGCCTCGTTTGAACAGACAGGCGACAGGCAGCAGATTCATCTGGTTGTTGAGGACAACGGTCCGGGAATTCCAGCCCAGGACCTGGACCGGGTCTTTCAGCCTTTTTTTACCACCAGGAAAAAAGGAACCGGTCTGGGCCTTGCCATTGTGAAGAAGATTATGGATGCTCACGGATTCGGGATTTCAGTCGCCGGGGAGGAAGGCAGGGGGGCGATGGTCACCCTGGACCTCCGGATAGAGGATGAGAAATCGCAAAGTCTTCCTCGTCCCCGGAGGAAGCAGTAAGATCTTAAATGCTCAATGAAAGACGATGTCTGATGAAGAAGATTCTTATTGTCGATGACGACAAGTCGCTCGCCAGAACCCTCCAGCTCTATTTTCAGAGCAAGGGCTATTCGGTCTGGACCGCCCTGGATGCTCGGCAGGGAATGGATCTCTGGCGGGAGCACGAGCCGGATCTCGTTCTTCTGGATGTTCAGCTTCCCGGGATGGATGGGCCGAAGGCGCTTGCAGCCGCGAAAAAAGAAAAACTCTCCGGCGATGTCATCATGATCACGGCTTTTCAGGATATGGAGGCGACGCTTTCGGCCATTAAGGGCGGGGCCACTGACTACCTTTACAAGCCGCTCGATCTTGACATGCTGGATGTGCTGCTGGAAAAGATCCTCATCAGGCGCAAAGAGCGTAAGAAAATAGAGCGCCTTAGCCATGTAATAACCGAGAGCTTCAAACCGAATCAGATAATAGGGAGAAGTCAGGCAGTCCTGGATGTGGTAAAGGATATCGCTCGCATCTCACAGGCGCCGGTGACGGTCTTGATCGAAGGAGAGACCGGTACCGGAAAGGAACTGGTTGCAAGGACGATTCATCAGCAATGGGCGCCGGAGGAACCTTTCGTCGCCATCAACTGCGCCGCTGTGGTGAGCAATCTTTTGGAAAGCGAACTGTTCGGACACGAACGGGGAGCTTTCACAGGAGCCCATCAACGAAAACTTGGGAAATTAGAAGTTGCTGGTTCAGGGACTGTATTCCTTGATGAAATAGGTGAACTCCCGCTGGAAATTCAGGCAAAATTCCTGCGCGTTATTCAGGAGAAGGTTTTCCAGAGAGTGGGAGGCTTGAAGGATAATCCCTTTAATGCACGCCTGCTTGCTGCAACTAACCGAAACCTGCAAGAAATGGTGCGGGAGGGACATTTTAGGGAAGATCTCTATTTCCGTCTCAAAGTGTTTTTGATTCGCATTCCGGCGCTTCGCGAAAGGCCCGATGATATCGTGCTGCTCTCGGAGTACTTCATCTCGCGTCTGAACCGCGAATTGAACAGAAACATAACCCGAATTCCCATCGACCACATCGAGATGATGAAGTCTTATGATTGGCCGGGCAATGTTCGGGAATTGGAGAATGTGCTGAGAAGGGCAATGATATTGTCGCATGGCGAAATCCTCGAAGTGGAGGACTGCCTCTTTGCCCCCAGACACGATCTTTCAACGGAAGGGAGTGCCTTGTCTTCTGAACAATGTCTGAGAACGTTGGATGAAATGGAGAAAGAGCATATTCAGAGGGCTCTCAAATACACCGGCCACAACTACGGAGAGACCTGCAAAATTCTGGGTATTACCAGGCCGACCCTGCGGAAAAAGATGAGCGACTATGGACTAAAAGATTAGCCATGGAAATATTCTTAACAAACCGGGTTTGCACCGCGGATTCTGTCGGCCCGCTCTATTTTACCCCGATAACTGGTTCCTTTCTTACGTAAGACCTCTTTACCTCTTGCTGTAAATTCCTTTCAGGCTCACTGGAAACATCCTTTTACTTTCCTCAACCGAATCGCTTCAACGGGGATGGCTGGAATAGAGGTTTTCTTTAATTATCAATTACTTAGAAAATCAGCCAATTCAGGGAGAGGTTGGTCCGTGTATTGCTCATATCTAGGGCGACACGAACGACAGCGACCAACTGACACAGTGTTTGATGGGCAACACCCAGAGAAGTCAACCCCCGAAGAGAAGTAACCCTCAAGAAACAGGAGTAGAAAATGTGCAAGAAATCTTTTTTCAGTCTTTCAGTAGCTTTCGCCCTGGTTTTTGGCTTTGGACCTCTCAATGTAGCGAATGCCGTGCCTGGTCAGAGCGGTGAGCGCTATGAATTGCCTGCCGGCGAAGTCAACCTTGTCGCGCCCGATTACGCGGTCAATTCAATCGGGCAAGCAAGGCGGGACAGTGATTTGAAGGTTAAAGAATTCACCGCTGATACATATGGAATACGAAACACTTTGAGGCCATAGGTTTCAAAATACAATCCCGAGCGGTTCAGTTGGATCTTAACACGAATTTGATCCTCCGGCAGGCGCCGAACTGCCGGAGGTTGCCGTCTTTCGAAAGATGAGGACCACGGCCTTCCCTTACGTATCAGAACCACATTCGTATGCCGACAACAAAACTCAGATTATCAAAATCGTCGCCTTCCTTGCGGGCAAAGTCCGCGGTTTCACCGAGCAGGCGAGTCCAGGAGATGCCGAGATAGGGTGCAAATTCTTTACGGATTTCATAACGGAGGCGCACTCCCAGCTCTACGTCATTAAACCCTTGTCCCACACCAAAGGCTTCTACTTTCTGCACAGCGGCGTTGGTTTCAACCCTCGGTTGAAGGATCAGCCGCTGAGTGATCGGCAGGTCGTATTCGCCTGTGAACCGTGCGGATAGATCGCCCCTTTCGCTGAAGAAAAGAGAAAGCTCAATTTCAAACCAGTATTGAGATAGCCCCTGAATGCCGAGCACTCCAAAGCTGCGCGAGCGGCGGGGTTCATTTCCATAGATCTCATCGTGGCGCACGCCTGCCTGCAGATCAAAATAGGGTGAGATCAACCTGCTGTAGAGCAACTGCACCTCGGCTTCTCCACCCTCCCTGTTCGACAGACTCTGGTCGCCTTCGGTCTTGACCCGGAGCCTGTTATAGTCGCCTCCAAACCGGCCCTCAACATCCCAGTGGAATGCACTCCGGTTTCCGTTGGTACGGTATTCGAGCTGGTCAAACAACAGGTAAAGGATGACCGGATTCTCCTCTATGGGGCCATGAGGAGTTTTTTCCGCGAATGTCGCGCCGGGTGAAAGAACAATCAGCGAACAGAGCGCAATCACCATGAGCATTGCCCATTTCTTGTTCATGAATCGTTCTCCGGCGGGATTACCGATATCACCCGGAACATTCCGAGATGCATATGGAAAAGCAAATGACAGTGGAAAGCCCAGTCTCCCGGGGCAGCGGCGGTCATATCGAAGGAGAGTTTCTCTGCGGGCTTCACATTGATGGTGTGCTTTCGAGTGTGGAAGGATCCGCCTCCGTTGACGAGTTCCATCCACATCCCGTGCAGGTGAAAAGGATGGTTCATCATGGTATCGTTAACGAGTGTGATCCGTAGACGCTCCCCCAGGCGGCAACGTATAGGGGCGGCTTCGGAGTATTTCTTCCCGTCAATCGACCACATGTAGCGTTCCATATTTCCTGTCAGGTGCATTTCAATTTCACGGTCAGGTTGGCGTGGATCACTGCGGGGCTCGAGGTTCTGAAGGTCGATATAAGCAAGCACCCGGTGAGCGGTATTTTCAAGCCCGGTACCGGGTTCGTCAAGCTTGCTCACGGGCGTCATCGCCACCATGGCATTAGTCGGACCATGATGATCGGGGCCGTGCATCCAGTGGCCGGATGCAGCGCCATGAGCCGATGTTGTGTGCGCAGCATGAGCGTCCCCGCTATCTTGCTCCTTCGTCTCTGCCGTGCTCTTGCCATTATGAGCCATTCCCATATCCGCCATGCTGAGAATCGGGCGGGGACGCAGTTCAGGAATCGGTGCGCTCATGCCCTCGCGTGTTGCCAGGGCGCCTCGGGCAAAACCGCTCCGGTCCATGGACTCGGCAAAAAGCGTGTAGGCGCGGTCCCCCGGCTCTACGATCACATCGTATGTTTCCGCGGCTGCGATCTGGAATTCATCTACCACAACAGGTTTGACGTTTTGCCCGTCCGCCTGCACAATGGTCATCGGCAGATCTGGAATGCGCAGATTAAAATGGGTCATGGACGATCCGTTTATGAACCGCAGGCGAACACGCTCGCCCGGACGGAAGATGCCCGTCCAGTTTGCCTCCGGAGCAAGTCCATTTATCAGGTAAGTGTAGGATTGGCCGGTGATGTCGGCTATGTCGGTCGGGTCCATCCTCATTCGCCCCCATTCCAGGCGATTTTTGAGAGTCTTGCGCCACCCCGCCGCGGACGCATCTCGAAAGAGATCTCCGAGCGTGAGTTGCTGAGCATTATAGTAGTCGCTTTGCTTTTTCAGCTTGGAGAGCATGGCGTAGGGGTCTTCAAAACTCCAGTCTGCGAGCATTACAATGTATTCCCGATCATAGCGGAAGGGCTCCGGATCGGCCGGATCGATGATCAAAGGACCGTAATGTCCCAGTTGCTCCTGCAATCGGGTGTGGCTGTGGTACCAATAGGTACCGCTCTGTCGAAGTGTGTATCGATATGTGAAAGATCGGCCTGCAGGAATGCCCGGGAAGCTTATCCCGGGAACTCCGTCCATCTCTGCCGGCAGTATGATCCCATGCCAGTGAATTGAGGTATCTTCGTCCAGTTCGTTCATAACCCGGATGGTAACCGTCTGCCCTTCCCGGAATCGCAGCAGGGGACCGGGCGACGTGTCGTTGACCGTCAGCGCAATTGCTGTGCGGTTGCCTATCCGGAGGTTCTTCTTACGGACGACAAGTTCGAAAGAGTCCGCCCGTCCTGCAAGGCCGATAGGTGCATCGGACATGCTGAACGGCCATGCGTAAGCAGGCAGGAGACCTTCGAGGCTTGCCATCAGGCATCCCGCCATAGCCTGCTGCAAGAATTGCCGCCTGCTCAGACCTTTACCAGCCATAGGGTATCTTCCTCCGTCAACAGAGTCTTCCATGATCCTTTTAGAAGGGAGAGGCTGGATAAGATTTCGAGAGTGGATCACGCGCCGTCGCTGGAAATTCAACCTCGATATTAAGTACTTACCCGGTGCTGTGCCAGGGAGAACGGAACGTTGGGCTCTTATCGGCTGCTCAGGTTCGATTGATGATTTATTTCAACGATTGAAAGAATCCTTCACTACAGCACCCCTTCTTTAGTTATCAATCGATATTCCACGCCAAAAAGCATAATAAATATCAATAGTTGAAAAACCTCTAATTATCGGTTCTGATTGGCTCATCTCTTGCCATAGATTCCTTGAGCACAACACCCGAAAGAGGAGGATTACCGTGGCCGGGAAGAATCAGGGGTTGGACAATGCCATTGCACCTGCAAAAAAGCGACGGGGTATTCTTATGCCCGTGTTCTTCTTTGCGTTGGGGATATTGAGCGCGCTGGGTTATTCGCACTGGAAGGCCGTTGAAGGGCCGGGGGAGGCGAAAGTTGCAGAGGTCTCCTCATCGGCTGCGATTCCAGCAAAAAAAGAACCCAGGATCCTCTATTATGTCGATCCAATGAACCCGTCGAACAAATCGGACAAGCCGGGAAAGGCGCCCTGTGGAATGGATCTTGTCCCAATCTATGATGAGGAGCCTCAGAGTTCGGATGCTCTTCCTCCCGGCTCCATCCGGATCAGTCCCGAAAAGCAACAGATGATCGGGGTCCAGTTCGGAGAGGCCTCAGAGACAGCTCTTTCCAGAACGGTTCGGGCGGTTGGCCGGGCCACCTATGATGAGACCAGGATACATCACATACACACAAGGTTCGAAGGTTATGTGGACAGGGTCTTTGTCGATTTTACGGGCAAGCTGGTGAAAAAAGGGCAGCCCCTGCTCAGTATCTACAGCCCTGAACTCGTCGCCACGCAGCAGGAACTCCTGGTGGCGAAAAAATCCAGTGAAATCATGCAAAAGAGTCAATTCGAGGGGATTGCCGCGCAGTCACGCGCCCTCTACAAATCGACGCGCGAAAGACTGAGGCTCTGGGAGATAAGCGACTACCAGGTAAAAGAGATCGAACGTCAGGGGAGTCCCATTCGCTCGGTTACGCTCCATTCCCATACGGACGGCTTTGTTATAGCGCGCAATGTGTTCGCCGGGCACCAGGTCAAGCCGGAGATGGAACTCTACACCATCGCCGATCTTTCCGACGTGTGGATCATTACCGAGATATATGAATACGAGATAGCCGCCGTTCGCCTCGGCCAGACGGCCCAGGTCACCTTTCCCTCTTTCCCCGGTCAGACGTTCACCGGCAAAATCACCTACATCGCTCCCGAACTGGACCCGAAGACCCGAACGGCAAAGATCCGTGTCGAGCTTCCCAACAGGGACTTCCGGATAAAGCCCGATATGTTTGCCAATGTCGAAGTGAAAGTGAACTATGGAAAGAAACTTTCCATACCCCAGGAGGCGGTGCTCGATTCGGGTGGGAGCCAGACTGTATTCGTGGCCAGGGAGGGCGGTTATTTCGAGCCTCGAAAAGTCACGCTCGGGCCGAAGGTGGATGATCGCTACATAGTGCTGGAAGGGGTTTCGACAGGAGAAAAGGTGGTGACTTCCGCAAACTTCCTGATCGATTCGGAAAGCCAGCTCAAAACCGTTACCGGTTCCATGGGCGGTGGGGGCGAGCATGCCTTGCACGGAGCTGCTGGAACAAAACATGATTAACAAAATCATCGATTTTTGCGCGAATAATAAATTCATCGTCTTCATCTTTATCGGGGCGGCGGTGGCAGCCGGTATCTATTCGATGCGAAGCATCACGCTGGATGCCATTCCCGACCTCTCCGACACACAGGTGATCATATACTCCAAGTGGGACCGCAGCCCGGACATCATGGAGGACCAGGTCACCTACCCCATTGTTTCGGCCATGCTCGGCGTGCCGAAGGTGAAGAACATTCGCGGTTCTACGGACTTCGGTTTTTCCTACGTAACCGTCATTTTTGAGGATGGAACGGACATATACTGGGCGAGATCGAGGATCATAGAATATCTGAGCAGCATCCTGCCGCGCCTCCCCAAAGACGTCCAGGTTGAACTGGCGCGCGATGCAACCTCCATCGGCTGGGTGTACCAGTATGCGCTGGTGGACACTACCGGAAAGCATAACCTGGCCGAGCTGCGCTCGCTTCAGGACTGGTTTGTCAAATACGAGCTTCAATCCCTGCCCGGAGTCGCCGAAGTGGCGCCCGTGGGTGGTTTCGTCAGGCAATACCAGGTCAATATCGATCCCAATGCGCTTCTCGCCTACAACGTCCCCATGGAAAAGGTGATGATGGCTATCCGGGACGGGAATAACGATGTAGGGGGGCGCCTCGTTGAGTTTTCCGGACGCGAATACATGGTACGCGGGCGCGGATATGTAAGAACACTGAGCGACATAGAAGACATCGTGGTGGCCTCGAACGAGATGACCGGTACTCCGGTGCTCGTCAGGAACCTGGGCAAAGTGGTTCTCGGTCCGGACATCCGTCGCGGCGTCGCCGACCTGGACGGCCAGGGGGAGGCCGTCGGGGGAATCGTCATCATGCGCTTCGGTGAAAACGCTATGACGGTCATCGAGCGAGTCAAGGTGAAAATGGACGAGGTCAAGTCCAGGCTGCCCCAAGGCGTGCAGGTCGTCACGGTTTACGACCGGTCGGACCTGATCGGGAGGTCCATTGACACCCTCAAGGCGACGCTTATCGAAGAACTCATCATCGTCAGCCTGGTGATCCTGATCTTTCTGTGGCACATCCCAAGCGCGATCATTCCGATAATCACCATACCGATAGCCGTTATCATCTCTTTCATTCCGATGTACGGAATGAACATCACGGCCAACATCATGTCCCTCGGAGGAATCGCCATAGCTATAGGGGCAATGGTTGACGCCGCCATCGTGGTGGTTGAACAGACTCACAAAAAACTCGAGCACTGGGACGCAGGGGGCCGACAGGGCAGTTTCAAAGAGGTGGTGGTAAAGGCGGTCAAGGAGGTTGGGGGACCGAGCTTTTTCGCCCTGCTGGTAATCGCGGTCTCCTTCATGCCGATCTTCACGCTGGAAGAACAGGCGGGCAGACTCTTCAAACCGCTGGCGTTCACCAAGAATTTTTCGATGATAATAGCGGCCGTTCTCGCTATCACCCTTGACCCGGCTATTCGGCTGCTTTTCACCCACATGAAGGAGTTCTCCTTCCGTCCGAGGTTGCTTGCGCGAATGGCCAATGCAGTGCTGATCGGAAAGATCCACAGCGAGGAAAATCATCCGATCTCCCGTCCGCTCATGCGGCTTTATCATCCGATAGTGGAACTGGTCCTCAAGCACCAGTGGGTGACAATCGGAATTGCCGCCCTGATCGTTGCGGCTACAATCCCGGTCTTTAACCGGATCGGCTCGGAGTTCATGCCCCCGCTCGACGAGGGCTCTCTCCTCTATATGCCCACCACCGTTCCGGGAATATCGGTCACTGAGGCCCAGAAGGTCCTGCAAATACAGGATAAGATACTGAAATCTTTTCCCGAGGTAGAGCGCGTATTCGGTAAGGCCGGAAGAGCAGAAACCGCAACGGACCCCGCGCCCTTTTCGATGATGGAAACGGTGATTCTTCTCAAACCGCAGTCCGAATGGCCGAAGATACCGACCTGGTACTCTGATTGGGCGCCGGAATGGCTCAAGGATATCCTGCGAAGAGCCTGGCCGGATCATCGGAGTACGCAGGACCTCATCTATGGGCCGGACGGTCTTGAAAAGAGAATGCAGATCCCAGGGGTTGTGAATGCCTGGACAATGCCCATCAAAGCCCGGATAGACATGCTCTCGACCGGAATACGGACCCCGGTGGGAATCAAGATCCTGGGCCCGGATCTGAACAAGATCGAAGAAATCGGACAAAAGATCGAGGTGTCGCTCAAGGCCGTCTCGGGGACATCGAACGCCTTTGCCGAGCGAACCTCAGGGGGGTATTTCCTTGATTTCGGGCTGAAAAGGGAAGAACTCGCCCGCTACGGCCTGACCGTAGCCCAAGTGGAAAATACGATCACCTCGGCCATCGGGGGAGAGAATATTTCCACCACTATCGAAGGGCGTGAGCGCTATCCGGTAAATGTTCGCTACATGCGCGACTACCGCAGCACCATCGATGCATTGAACAGGACCATGATCGCCACCATGGGAGGAACGCAGATTCCCATTGCGCAGATCGCGGACATAAAGCTTGTGGCCGGTCCCGGCATGATTCGCAACGAGAACGGAAGGCTGAGCGGTTACGTCTACGTTGACATCTCGGGACGGGACGTGGGGAGCTATGTCGAAGATGCCAAGAAAGTCGTCAGCACCCATGTTCAACTCCCGCCGGGGTATACGCTGGTATGGAGCGGCCAGTACGAGAACATGCTGCGCCTCAGGGACAGGCTCTATGTGGTGATCCCCATCACCATCTTCATCATCTTCATGCTCATCTACTTCAACACCCGGTCCGCGGCTAAAACGATGATCATTTTCCTGGCCATTCCTTTCTCGGTTGTCGGGGCAGTATGGTTCCTGTACGCACTCGACTATAACATGAGCGCGGCGGTCTGGGTGGGCCTGATCGCCCTGATGGGCGTGGATGCCGAAACCGGAGTATTCATGCTCCTTTATCTCGACCTGGCCTATTATTCCAGACGCGATAAAGGGCTCATGAGAAACAAGGAGGATCTGCGCGAAGCCATCGTGGAGGGCGCTGTCAAAAGACTCCGGCCCAAATTCATGACTGTTGCCGTCATGTTCATGGGCTTGGTGCCGATAATGTGGTCCATGGGCGCCGGATCGGACGTGATGAAACGCATCGCCGCACCCATGATCGGAGGTATTTTCACCTCTTTCATCATGGAACTGCTCGTCTATCCGGCCATATACGAAGTCTGGCGCTGGCATTTCCACGTGAAGAAACAGGATCTCACGATCGAAGAGGAAATTGCGGCATAAGTGGCAGTAATGATCAAGCAGGAGACAATGGAATGAAAAGGATTAAGCTGATTGTGTTGTTCGCGGTGACCCTTGGGCTGCTCTTTTCGGGGTGGACTATGGGAATTGCTCTCGCGGGACCCCAGACGAAATGCCCGGTCATGAACCTGAAGGTGGATGACAATACTTACGTTGACCACCAGGGCAAGCGTGTGAAGATGTGTTGTTCTGCGTGTGTCGAGACGTTCAAGAAAGAACCCGACAGGTACATGAAAAAGATGGACGCAGAAGGGATAACCCCGGAAAAGGCGCCGCAGTAAAAGTCCCGGAAAAAGGGGCCGGTATGATGTGCGTATACCGGCCCCTTATTTCTTTCAGATGCAGCGGCGTTGCAAGCCGGTTTGTACAATGCCTGAATACACTTTCGGTCAACCTTAGCCCATCTTCTTCAACCGGGCCATCTTTTCTTCAAAGGTTTCGGTCGACTTTGCCGGAACACCCTTGGCTGCCGCCATTGCGGCGGCGATATCGGGATCTTCTTCCGTTCCCTGGGATTTCACGTTGGAGGTAAAGACTTCGGCCTTTCGCTTACATGCGTCCGCCCTCTGTTCGGCCTGCTCACGCTGTTTGTCATAGATCTGTGCAAGTGTGGCCATGCCGGAGGTTCGCTCTTTGAGTCCCGCCAGGACTTTCGCATTCTCGGCTTTCCTGCCCTCGCGTTCCGCTCTGAGCTTAGCCATTTCGGCCTGGCGGCGCTTACTCTCGATCATTCTCTTCCCATCGGCGATCTTTTTACCGAAATCGTTCAATTCCTTTTGCATCTCTACAAAGTATGCCGTCGCTTCATCAGCTTCGGCTTTCTCCGTTTCGAGTTCCGGCAGCATAGCCTCCGCCTTCTCCATCTGGATCATGGCCTTGTCGGCCTTGCCCTGGTCTTGAAGGACCTTCGCGGAAGCAAGGATCTGGTCATAGCAGAAACGCTTCTCTCGATAATCGCGAACTTCCCGCTCCATTTCCCTTTTTGCCCGTGTGACTTCGGCATTGATCTTGTCGAATTCCTTCTCCATCTGCTCGATTTCCAGATCGGTGGCGAATTCCGGGTCCCAAGCCGCGATTGCTTCCTTCATACCGTCACGTGCATTGCCAAAAAGCTTTTTGCCGACATCAAAGAAATATCCCATGCGATCACCTCCATAGTTGCACTGCGGGTTCATTCGTTTTCAATCGAACAGTCCTGCTATCCAGTCGCTGAATGCTCTCACCTCCGCACTGTATCGATTTCCCTGATGCAGTTCGTCCATGTTTTTTGCAGTGGGCAAGCATAACAAAGAGCACGGAGGTTTTAAAGCACGATTGATAAAACAGTCCGAGTTCCTCAATCTATGCCTCTCCAGTTTCACACGAGAAAAACCGATCTAGAGTTAGTGGGAGAACCCGTCTGCGCGTGAGACCAGTATACCTGACCGGTTCCCGACGATATAGAATGTGAGGAATGATTTAATGACGACCGCAACCGGTCAGCTCATACCAATTTATGAGAGCCGCCACTCGCGCATTTATCACCAGCCGGTGAGCCCTTACGGCATACCGGTGGCGATCAAGGTATCGGCTTCCGATCATCCGACCTCCAGCCAGGTCATTCGTCTCAAAAACGAATATGAATTTACGAAAGCCCCGGGCATTTCGGGCGCCCGACGCGCAATCGACCTGATTCGGTTCGAGGACCGCCCCGCTTTGGTCATGGAATACGTTGAAGGCCAGACCCTTGCTCAAGTTTTTGTAGCGCAACGGCAGCCGTTGACTTGCTTTCTGGCTGCTGCGATCGAAATCGCCGGGATCATCGCCGAGGTGCATCAGCGGCGGATTATCCATATGGATATCAACAGTCGGAATCTGCTCATAGATGTCAGGACAAAGCGAATAACGCTGATTGATTTCGACCTGGCATCACGCCTTGATTCCCTTACGACTTATCCGGGGAACCCGGAGATGCTGCCCGGAACACTTGAATATATTTCACCCGAACAAACCGGGCGTATGAATCGGATGGTCGATTACCGAACGGATTTATACTCGTTGGGCGTGACCTTCTATGAAATGCTCACCGGGCGCCTGCCGTTTGAGAGTGACGATCCGTTGACCCTGGTGCATGCTCATATGGCCAGAACACCCCGGCCGGCTTCCAGTTTGAATCCGGATGTGCCGCAGCTTCTGTCCGACATGGTCATGAAGTTGATGGCCAAGAATGCGGAAGATCGCTACCAGTCGGCCCTAGGCCTGAAAGCCGATCTGGAAAAATGCCGGAATTTCCTGCAGGACTCCGGACGCGGTGCGAGTGCTGCCGGTCCTCAATTCGAACTGGGTCTCCAGGATCACTCGGGAAAGTTCAGCATCCCGCAGAAGCTGTATGGGAGATCAAATGAGGTAGCAGCCCTGATGGCTGCTTTTGACCGGGCGGCTGCCGGCAGCCAGGAACTTCTGCTGGTGACGGGGCGTGGCGGAGTGGGAAAATCGGCCCTGGTGGCTGAGATCCACAAGCCGGTCACCAGGGAGAACGGCTATTTCATCAGGGGCAAGTTCGACCAGTATCAACAAAACCAGCCATATGCCGCCTTTACGCAGATCTTCGACGAGTTTGTTGACCTGCTTCTCTCCGAATCAAAAGCCAGCCTGGAGCAATGGCGCGACAGGATACTCTCGGCCGTGAACGGCAACGGCGCCGTGCTGACTGAGGTGATGCCAAACCTGGAAAAGATCATCGGAAGGCAACCGGCTGTGCAAAAGCTTGGAGGGGCGGAAAACCGCAACCGGTTCCACCTGACTTTTCGAAACTTTGTCAAGGCTATCAGTACAGCCGAACATCCGCTTGTGGTCTTTATCGACGATTGGCAGTGGGCGGATCGCGCATCCCTGGAACTCTTCAAGGTGCTGCTCACGGGTGAAAGGATCGCTCACCTGCTCCTGATCGGCGCCTACCGGGATAACGAACTGGATCGGCTGCATCCATTGAAGATGGCCCTGGACAGTCTCGTTGGGTTCGGGGTCACGGTTAGGAATATATTCCTGGACAACCTGGGGCAAAGAGATGTCCGGCAACTTATCGAGGAGAGTCTGTTCCCCTCGGAGGGAGAAAGCCGTATCCTGGCTGAACTGGTCTATAGGAAAACTGGTGGAAACGCCTTTTTCACACGGCAGTTCTTGCACTCCTTGTACCAGGAAGGCTGGCTTCGCTTCGATTTCAGCTCTCGTTGCTGGACATGGGACATTGCCGGCATTGAAGCTCAGAATATAACTGATAATGTCATCGACTTAATGGCTGCAAAGCTGAGGAGACTTTCTCCCGAAACCGCCAGGTTATTGCAACTCGCAGCGTGCATAGGAAATGAGTTCGACTTGGCCACGCTTGCACTGATTGACGGCGCAAGCGGACCGGAATCCCTCGAAATGCTCTCGGAGGCTCTTGCCGAAGGCCTGTTGATTCCGCTCGACAGCTACAGCAAGTTACCTGAAACGGCGGTTCTCGCGCGCTTCAGCTTCCTCCATGACCGGGTTCAACAGGCGGCGTATGCCCAAATTCAACTTCCGGATCGCCAGGCTGTTCATCTGGAGATCGGTCGATTGCTGCTTGCCGTTGTATCGGAGGAGGACCTTAACCGGAAGGTCTTTAGCATTGTTCAGCACTTCAACCATTCCGGCCCTCTCATAGCCGAGACGGCCGAAAGGGTGATGGTGGCGGATCTGAACCTGAAGGCTGCCGATCTGGCGTATGCTGCGGCGGCTTTTCAATCCGCCCGGGAATACCTGGAAACAGCCCTCTCCTTTATGCCTTCCGATGCATGGACAAGCCGCTACGACCTCATGCTGAGGCTGCATTCCGAACTGGCGACGGTCCTTTCCCTGACCGGCGACTTCGAGCAACTGGAGCGGATCTTCCACGCTGTTGAAATACATGCCCGTTCAATGGCTGAGACCGCGCAGGCAAAGGAAGCCAAGATACAGGGCCTGCTCTATAACGGTCACTATGCCGAAGCCATCGACCTGGGCTTGAAATTCATTGAAGCCATGGGGATTTCCATCAACCGGGATTTCTCACAGGATGAAGCATTTGATTACCTGAGGGAAACCGCTGATTGGCTGACGGAAGAACGGATTGAAGGCCTTATGAGCCTTCACGAGGCGCCCGACGACATAGCGCTGATCCTGGAAATTGCTTCGGTGATTAACGGTCCGCTCTATAACAGCAACATGCATCTTCTATTTGTTTTCGTCTCCCGGATCACAAGGCTTTGCATCGAGCAGGGTTTGACTCCGTGGGCGCCGGTAACTCTCATCACTTTTACGATATTGCTGTGCGCCAGCCTGCATGATATTCCCAAGGCTCGTCTCCTGGCTACCGCCACCATGCAGTTATTCGAGAAACGCTATCCCTCCGATGATCCGGTCTCGCCGCTCAGCCTGGTTTTCGGCGGCTTCCTCATACACAGGTACGATCATCTTAAAAACACCATACCTGTATTTACGGAGGGAGTGCAAAAGGGCCTGGCCACGGGCAATTATCAATTCACCGGCTACTGCGCCTGGTGGCACGCCTGGCACCTGCTCTTTACCGGGGTTGATCTGCGCGAGGTGGAATCCGTTTGCGTACAGACCAAAGAAACCTGCAAAAAAACACAAATGTACTGCTTGCATGAGTGGGGCTCGCTCATCAGGCAAGTCGTGCTCAACATGCAGGGCAAAAGCGCGGTTCCGTGGGTCATCAAGGGAGATGCTTACGACGAGCACGAAAAGTTGCCGACCGCCTTCCGGATCGATGACTTTGCGGATGTATTCCGCATTTTTTTCTACAAGGGCTGGCTCCACTATATGTTCGGCCTAAGCGAGAGGGCGGTTGAGTTTTTCCGGGAAGCCGAATCACACCTCCTCTATGGCGCCGGTTCCTACTTCATCCCTCTTTTCTATTTCTATGACACATTGGCCTATGCAGCATTAGCCAAGCATCGCGTCACCGGGGATCTGGCCGCGATTTTGCGCCGAATGGACCGCAACCTGGCCCAACTGGAGGTCTGGGATCGCTTTGCGCCTATGAATCACAGGCACAAGAAAAACCTGATGAAGGCCGAAAAAGCCAGACTCGAGGAGCGGTATTGGGAGGCTGTAGCGCTTTACGAAAAGGCTATTGAGGGCGCCCGGGATAATGAGTTTCTAAATGAAGAAGCCCTTGCCTGTGAGTTATACGGCAGATTCTGGAAAGAGCAGGGAAGATTGGAAACCGCGCATGCCTTTCTGAGCAAAGCGCATGGCGCCTACAAGAGCTGGGGCGCGCTGGCCAAGGCTGATCAACTGGCCGGGGAGTTCGAGCTAAGCGGTGATAAGGAGTTGTCACAGGATATTGCCCCTACTGGTGAACCGTTGCAACAGGACCACGTTGCATCCGCCAACTGGCTGGACCTCTACAGCCTGCTCAAGGCGGGCCAAACGCTCTCACAAGCTGTGCAGGTGCCCGATCTGCTGGGGGAAATGAGCAAAATACTCCTGGAGAATGCCGGCGCTCAAAGAGGGCTGGTCTTGTGCCGGGACGAAGGGGAGTGGTTCATTCGCGCCCGTTGCCGGGTGCAAGATACGGTCATTCAGACCGATTTGTACCTGCCCCTCTCGGAAGCGACGGACATGTCCTTAAGCGTTTTCAACTATGTGGTTCACTCCGGGAAGTCGGTGGTGCTGGGAAATGCTTCCCGGGACCCTCAGTTCAGCGCGGACCCCTATCTGCGTGAGAATGAGATCAAATCGGTGCTGTGCCTGCCCATCAGTCACAAAGGCGAGTTCAACCTGGTTTTATACCTGGAGAACAACCTGACGGAGTGCGCCTTTACAGAGAACCGCCTGGAGTTTTTGCAACTCCTGTCGGGGCAGATGGCGATTTCCCTGGAAAACGCTCTAATGTATGAAACGCTGAGGACTTCAGTAGCAGAGCGAGAGAGAGCGGAACAAACCCTCAAGGAGAGTGAAGAACGGTTGCGAATGGCGCTCGAAGGAACCTCGGACGGCATCTGGGACTGGAATCTCCAGACCGGCCAGGTGTATTTCAGCCCCCGCTATTACACCATGATGGGATACCAGCCGAACGAATTTCCCCCTTGCTATGAAAGCTGGAGACAACGGGTGCACCCGGATGATGTTGAGCAGGCTGAATGGGCGCTGCGGCGCGCTATCGAAGAACGTACACTCTACTCCGCGGAGTTCCGCTTCAGGGCCTGGAGCGGCGACTGGCGATGGATCTTGTCGCGCGGCAAGGTCGCCGATTTCGATACGGAAGGTAAACCCTTGCGCCTGGCCGGTTCCCATACGGATATCACGAAGCGCAAGCGAGCGGAAGAGGCGCTGGAAAAGCGCATCGTGGCGTTGACTCAGCCCATGGACAGCACTCAGGGGATTGCGTTCGAGGACCTGTTCAACCTCTCCGATCTCCAGCAACTCCAGGACCTGTTTGCAGATGCCTTCGGGGTGGCTGCCCTGATGACTCAGCCCGACGGGACACCCATAACGCGACCGAGTAACTTCACCGACCTGTGCAAAATCATACGGTCCACGGTCACGGGAGCGGAGAGTTGCATACGCGCCGAATCCCGGGTAGGAAGGCACAATCCCACGGGGGCGAACATCGATAACTGCCTCGGCATCGGTTTGCGCAATGCGGGCGCCAGTATTACCGTGGGCGGACGCCACATTGCCACGTGGATGATCGGGCAGGTTCGAAGCGACACAATAGCAGATGAAGAAATATTGGCCTATGCACGCGAGATCGGAGCTGACGAAGCAGCCCTTCTTGCCGAGTACCGCAAGGTACCCGTTATGTCTCAGGAACAGTTCGATCGATTGTCCCACGTCCTTTTTGCGGTAGCCAACCAACTATCGACCACTGCCTACCAGAATATCCAGCAGGCACGATTCATTGCCGAACGCAGGAAGTCAGAAGATTCTCTGCGCAAGTACGAAAGGATCGTATCCACCTCCCAGGACCTGATCGCCCTTCTAAACCGGGATTACGTCTATGAGGCCGTTAATGAAAGTCTGCTGGATGCTCACAAAAAGACCAGGGAAGAAATTGTCGGCAGGAAAATAGCCGAATTGTTCGGGGAGAGCATTTTTCGGGAGGTCATAAAACCACGTTTCGACCAGGCTCTCTGCGGGCGGACCATGCATTTCCAGATGACGCATAATTATGCGGGTGCGGGCCGCAGAACCATGGATATTACTTACTTCCCCGTGTTCGACGAGATGGGGAAGGTAGTCGGGATCGTTCTCAACGGAAGAGATGTCACCGAGACCCGAAAACTGGAAGAACAGCTCATACAGTCACAGAAGATAGAGTCTATCGGCACGCTTGCCGGCGGCGTCGCCCATGAAATCAATAATCCGATAAACGGTATCATGAACTATGCTCAATTGATTCTGGATCGGGTGGGTGCAGACAGCCCAGCCATGGAGTTCGCCCAGGAGATCCTGAACGAAACGGAACGTGTTTCGAAGATTGTAAAGAATCTGCTTACTTTTGCGCGTCACGAGAAACAATCCCACAGCCCGGCCCATCTGGAAGGTCTCCTTTCGGCGGTGCTCTCCCTCATCAATACCGTAATGAGACACGACCAGATCACCCTGGAACTGGATATCCCGAAGAGCCTGCCGAAATTCAAGTGCCGCAGCCAGCAGATTCAACAGGTGTTGATGAACCTCGTAACCAATGCCCGGGATGCGCTCAACGAACGCTATCCGGGATACGACCGGGACAAGGTCCTGCGTATATCGGCAAGACTTATCATGAAAGATGACGTGCGATTTATCCGGACTACCGTTGAAGATAACGGGTTGGGCATACCCGCAGAAATCATGGACCGGATCTTCGATCCCTTTTTTACGACAAAGCCAAAAGAAAGCGGTACCGGACTGGGTCTTTCCATCAGCTATGGGATCATCAAGGGCCATCATGGAGAACTGATGGCAGAAAGCGAACCAGGCCGGTTTACACGCTTCCATATGGATCTTCCGGTGGATAATGGCTGGACGCTCGTCGAGCATTGAGGAGAAACAAATGGGTAATATTATGGTCGTGGATGATGAACGCAGCATCCGAATGACCGTGAAGGCTTTTCTTGAAGACGACGGCCATTGCGTGGAAATCGCGGAAGAGGCGGAATCGGCGATGGCTGTTCTTCAGAACAGGCAGATCGATGTTGTCCTCACAGATATCATCCTGCCGAAGGTCTCCGGCGTGGATCTGCTCCGGCAGATTCGTGAAACGGCCCCCCGTGTCCAGGTCATCATGATGACCGGGGAACCAACCATGGAAACTGCGGCCGAATCCCTGCGCCAGGGCGCCGTCGATTATCTGCAGAAGCCGGTCAGTAAAAGCGAGATTCTCAAGACCGTTCGCAATGCCCTCCATGTCAAGCATCTCAGCGATGAGAAATTGAGACTCGAGGAAGAGAACCGCAATCATATGAACCATCTCGAACATCTGGTCGAGATCAGAACCAGGGCGCTGGCGGCAAGCGAAGCAGCCCTGCGCAGACAGGCCGAGGAATTATCTATTCTCAACCGGCTGGCCCGTAGCGTCAATGAAAGCATGACCGTAGACGGCGCCATATTCTGCGGATTGTCTGAAATCGTAAGAGCCGTCAATCCCGACCTGGCTGTTTTCTTCCTCTACAGGGATGGGGATCTGATCCTTAAAAGCACCCTTCCCATCCACTCAGAGATCTCCTGGCAGCCTCAATTTGCCCATTCGGTGGGAACATGTCTCTGTGGTCTGGCGATTAGCGAGGAACACGCAATCTATTCCTCCGATATCACGGCGGATGAACGGTGTACGATGACGGAATGCCTGGATGCGGGGTTCAAATCCTTTGCTGCCTTCCCGTTGCGGGTCGGATCGGAGACTCTGGGGGTGCTGGGGATTGCATCCCTCAGGCAGAGGGATTTCCAGGAACAGGGACCTTTGCTCGAGGCGCTGGTAAACGAAATGTGCATCGGACTCAATAACAGCCTGTTGTACGAACGGGTGAAGCAGCATGCATTGGAACTCAAGGAGAGTCTCTCCCGTATCGAGGAGGGCGAAGCCGAGCGCCTCCTGCTGCTTCAGCATCTTCAGCGTTCCCAGAGGATGGAGGCTATCGGGACCCTTGCCAGCGGCATCGCCCACGACTTCAATAATATTCTTGCGGTCCTTATCGGCTGCAACGAACTTGCCCTGTTGCGGACTCCAAAGGAATCCAAGGCCTGCGGCCACATCGAGATGGCGCTCTCAGCAGGAGAACGCGCTAAAGACCTGGTCAAACAGATCCTGGCGTTCAGCCGGCAAAGCGAAGAGGAACGAAAACCGATTCAGATTACCGATACGGTGAAAGATGTCCTTAAGTTCATGAGGGCCTCGCTGCCTTCTACAATAGAAATCCGCGAAGAACTGGATCACGAAGTTGGAAATATTCTTGGAGATCCGGTACAGATCCACCAAATACTCATGAACCTGTGCACAAACGCGCATCATGCCATGCGCGAAAAAGGCGGGGTGCTCGAAGTCAGGATGAATTCGGTGGAGCTTGGCTCGAGTGCCCCGGCCAGCCATCCTGATCTGAAAGCCGGCCCTTATGTCAAAATCACCGTAAAAGACACCGGCTGCGGAATGGAGGAAGCTACGATGGAAAAAATCTTCGACCCCTATTTCACCACAAAGGAAAAGGGGGTCGGGACGGGTCTGGGACTTGCGGTTGTTCACGGCCTGGTGCAGAATCACTGCGGCGCAATCACTTTGAAGAGCGAACTCGGGAAGGGGTCGGTTTTCAATATCTATTTCCCCGTCATTCAGAAGGAAGTAGTCGTGGAAACATGGATACAGGAAGGAATACCCACCGGGGATGAGCACATATTGCTGGTTGACGATGAACAGTTCCTCCTGGAGATGAGCAGGGAAATGCTGGAACACCTGGGCTACAGGGTTGAAGCTCGGACAAGCAGTACGGACGCCCTGGCTCTCTTCAGGGACCACCCGGAAAAATTCGATCTCGTGATCACCGACATGACCATGCCGAACATGACAGGAGACAGGCTGGCCCGGGAAATCCTGCGCATAAGGCCCGACATACCCATCCTGGTTTGTACCGGCTACAGCGATAACAGCACCGATGAGCACGCCAGATCCCTCGGTGTGAAAGCATTCGTGATGAAACCGGTTCTCATGGAGAGGTTGGCGCGGGCTATCCGTGATGCCTTGAGCAGAAATTGAGCCCCTCTTATTGGGCGCCACGAGGCGACAGCGGAAACGCGGAGATTCGTGGTGTTTTATCGATCCTCCGCCCTCTGTTCCGGCGCCTTTATCCCGGCCAGCAGGTTTGAGGCGAGATCGCCTACTCTGTAGGCCCGGATTTCTCCCTCTTCGTAGATACTGACTTCCGACTCGTCGTTCAGCAAAGATGAAATCGGTCCGGCCGCCGATTCAGGGACGGGCTTCATATAATTCAAAGCACGCAGTGCGAGCGCTCTCTTGACCTTGTCGGTAGAACTCAACTGCCTGACCACCGGTCTGATACTCTCCCGCATCAGTTGCGGCCTTGCCCGCGCAAGCGTTCCAATGCCCCAGAGCACCCCCCTCTCGAGCTGGTCGTTTTCCAGAAGGTTTCCAGCCTCGTCTATGTAGGATATCAGAATGCGGTGATACTCGCGGGCCAGCAACTCGCTCTCGGCCATTGCCTCTCCCATTGCCTCGGGCGCCCCCCAGCCGATTCCGCCTGACTCATCGTTGAGACTCCAGATGAGACGCCTCATTATCACTCTCGCAGACTCCGCCGATCTCCCGGCCATGGCTGCAATAGTGGCTGCAACCGCTCGCACTGCCCTCCACCTTATCAACTCATCCGTCTCGAACAAAAGCGACAGGAGCGGGCTGATGAGTCTTTCCGGCGAAACATCCAACCGCCGCAGCTCTTCCATGAAATGAGGCGAGTTGAGAAGGGATCTGGCGACCTTCCTTAAGCGAAGGCATCCGGGTTTTCTGCAATCATTCACATTTCCAATCTCAACATTCACGGCCCTCTCCCGCATCCTCTTTAATAAATTGCACTTTTCCAAAAGAAAACCTCCCGGAAAGGCGCCGCGGGTAAATAAAGCCCTGAGCAACTTTCGCGGGAGGTTCCAATCATACCACAGCAGGGCGCCGCTTTTAGACCCCGCAGGGCGCCGCGGCATTCCTGCCTGCCCTTAGACCATGATTATCAAAGACAGCCGATGGCCTTTTCGAGTTCCTGTTTATTGAACCCAACGAGCACCTTATCACATAGAGAAATAATCGGAGAACTCCGAGCGCCTCGGGATATCCTTCTCATCTCCTGCAGTGCGTTGCTGTCCCTCGTTACATCATACGAATCGAACTCGACTCCCTTTTCAGACAGGAATTTCTTGGCCTGATCACAGGGATTACAGCCCGGAGTCGAGTAAATTTTGATCTTATCAGCCATAAGCAGACTCCTCAGCCGGTACGTTCCTGTCTCATACAGAAGCGACCAGCCCCCTTATTCCCCGGAAAGTCCTGTTATTTCAGGATCTTTCTCAACTCTAAGGTAAGCCGCTTAAGGTGTTCCTGCTCTTCTTTCACCAGAGTTTTTATGAGTTCCTGGTCTTTTTTGCCGGCCGCCGCATCTTCCAGGGTCAGGAAGAACAATACGGAGTCCTTCTCGAATTCCATCGCAAGCTTGAGAGCGTCAGCAGCGTTCTTCACTTTTGCAAGCTCAGCGGTCAAACCGGCGCTGGATACAAATACATGGTTGTCGGCCATCATCTTGATGTATTGGTCCAGTTCATTATCGGGGTCCCACACGGTGGAAGCCTTCGCTTCGGGGGGAAGCTGCGCCTGGAGCGACTCAAAGCGCTTCTTGTGATCGACTTCCTGTTGAGCGAGTTCCGCGAACAGTTTCCTGACCTCGGGGTTGTCGATGACCTTCTGGCTCTCTTCATAGAATCTCTTGCCGTTTTCCTCGATCTGAACGGCAATTTTAAAAACCTCTCCTGCGTTGAAGCTGTAACTCATCTGGAAAATACCCCTTTCTCACTCGTTGTTGAGTCCCCCACTATTTTTCTTTCTCGAAATCTTCCTTCGGCGCGCCGCAAACGGGGCAAACCCAGTCGTCGGGCAGATCGTCAAAGCTTGTGCCCGGAGCGACTCCGTTGTCGGGATCGCCTTTTGCCGGATCGTACACATACCCGCAGACCGTACATACGTATTTGTCCATTTTTCCTCCTCGCGAATTGGGGTGCATATCATCGAACAACCGGCGCTGGAACACTTCAAAGGTGCGCTATCAGATCGGTAGGCGCATATTATAAAAGTCATCCGGCAGGAATGCAATTCCTACAAAGTGACGAGTGAAGAGTGAAGAGATTTACTCAACTCCTCTTCACACTTCACACTTCACACTTCACTCTTCACTCTTCACTCTTCACTCATCACTCTCTTCTCCCACACTCGCCTCAGGCTCAAAGCGTTGGTCACGACCGAAACGGAACTCAAGGCCATGGCCGCAGCGGCAAACATCGGATTGAGCAGGATTCCGAAAAACGGGTAAAGCACGCCCGCCGCCACCGGTATTCCGGCGGTGTTATAGAAAAAGGCCCAGAAGAGGTTCTGTTTTATCTTTCGCATGGTGGTCGAAGAGAGGTCAATGGCCGACACCACCAACAGGAGGTCATCTCGGATCAGCGTTATGTCACTTGCCTCGATAGCGACATCGGCGCCCGCGCCCAGCGAGATGCCGACATCGGCGGCGGCGAGAGCCGGGGCATCGTTTATGCCGTCGCCCACCATCGCCACGATTTTTCCTTCCGCCTGAAGGCGGCGAATTTCTCCGGCCTTATCACCGGGCAGGACTTCGGCGAGGACCCGCTCTATTCCGGCCTGGCCCGCTATGGCTTCGGCTGCGTCCCGCCTGTCTCCGGTGATCATCGCCACTTCGAGCCCCCGTTCTTTTAACAGGGAAACGGCCTTGCGGGCGGAGGGCCTTATAGTATCGGCAAGGGCGATAATCCCGGCCGGTTTACCGTCTATTGAGGCGAAAACACAAGTCTTACCCTGCTTTTCGAGTGTTTGGGCCGATTTATCAAGACCATCCCCCTGGACCATTTCGGCTTCCAGAAATTTCCGGCTGCCCAGCATGACCGTGCTGCCGTTCACCACCGCTCTGGAACCGAATCCCGAGACTGCCTCAAAGTTCCGGGCCTCCTCGATCCGAATGCCCTGCTTTTCAGCCTTCCTCACAATCGCTCCAGCGAGGGGGTGTTCCGACAGTGACTCCACCGAGGCCGCCAGTCGCAGCAGATCGCTCTCCGCAAAGCCGTTTACCACCGCAATATCGGTTACCTCAGGCGCCCCCATGGTAATAGTGCCGGTCTTGTCGAAGACGACCGCGGTCAAGCCATGGGCGCGCTCCAGGCTCTCCCCGCCCTTTATCAGGATTCCGTTCTCAGCCCCCAGCCCGGTTCCGACCATAACGGCCGTGGGAGTGGCCAGTCCCATTGCGCAGGGGCAGGAGATTATCAGGACGGAAACGAAATTGAGCAGGGCGCGGCTTAACTCGTGCCCGGGAACCACGAAGTACCACACGCCGAATGTGACCAGCGCAACGGCAATCACCGCCGGGGCAAAAATGGAGGCTACTTTATCAGCGAAGCGCTGGATCGGCGCCTTTGACCCCTGGGCTTCCTCCACCAGGCGGATAATCTGGGCAAGAGCCGTCTCGGCGCCAACCTTGGTCGCCCTGAACGTAAAACTGCCCGTCTGGTTGATCGTTCCGGCGAATACCTCATCTCCCGGTCCACGTGAAACGGGCATGCTCTCGCCTGTGAGCATGGACTCGTTTATCGAGGATTCACCCGCCGTGATGATGCCGTCTGTCGGGATTCTCTCCCCTGGCCGGACCACTATAAGATCACCGTGTATTACCTCGTCGACCGGAATGTCCATTTCGGCGCCGTCCCGGGTAACCCTGGCCGTCTTGGGGGTGAGCTTCATCAGCTTTTTGATCGCCTCCGAAGTCCTGCCGCGGGCTTTCAGTTCCAGAAGCCTGCCCAGCAAAACAAGCGTCACGATCATTGCCGCCCCGTCAAAATAAACGGGGGGCGGCGTCCCTCCTACGCTGAAAAAATCGGGGAAAATCGCGGCGAGCGCGGAATAAACATAGGCCGAAAGCGCTCCGATGGCGACGAGCGTGTTCATATCGGCTGTTTTCTGCCGGGCAGCCTTTAGTGCGCCCGTAAGAAAACGGCTTCCCACCCAGAAAAGCGCGGGAGTGGTGAGAATGAGCAGCGCAGTGTTCAAGATGCGGGGAGGGATGGCGTGCAGAAAAGGGAAAGAGTGGGGCATAGACCCTATCATGACGAGAATGCTCAATACAGCGCCTGCCGCCACTTTAAGCTTGAGATCGGCGATCTCCCTGCTCCGCGCGGCTTCGCTCCGGTCTTCCTCCCCCTCGTGGTAGACCCCAAGATATTCGTAGCCTGCCTCTTCGATGATACGTTTGAGGTTGGACCATTCTGAAATCTGGGGGGAATAAAGAATCGTGGCCCGGGATGTGGCGAGATTCACCGAAGCTTCCTCGACTCCGGGCGCCGTCTTCAGGGCGTTTTCCACGCGCCGGACGCAGGCAGCGCAGGTCATGCCTCCAACGATGATGCTCGTCTTCTTGAGACCGCCTTCAACCGGCGCCTCTATGCGGGCGCCGTAGCCCAGTTCTTCAATCTTGCGCTGGATTATTGCCTCATCCACCGCTGCAGGATCGTACTCGACCGTGGCCTTCGATGTGGCGAAGTTCACCGCGGCGCTTGAGACACCTTCCAGCGCCTTTACCCCTTCTTCCACCCGCCGCACGCAAGCCGCGCAACTCAAGCCATCTATCTGGACGATCCTTTTAGCCAAGCTCATAACCCGCTTTGGTGATCTTCTCTTTTATGACCTGATCATCTACGGCAGGGCTTTTCTCAAAGGTCGCTTCTCCCTTCTCGAGATTAATCGCCACACCGCTCACGCCGTCTATCTCCTCGAGGGCCTTCTGAACCGCTCTGACACAATGCTGACACGACATGCCCTTTATCTTTATCGTTTCCATGAGTACTCCTGATGTCGAATAAGTGATAAATTCATAAAAAACCCCCGCCCGTGCGAGGGTTGCAATGAACAAACAGGTATCGAACGTCCTCAGGCTACGCGCACCTCGATATAGACGTCTCCTCTCCGAAAGGAGTCCCCCGGAAACAAGTTCCCCATCTCGCGCAACCGCAACCTGGCGCCGTTCCTGACCCCGGCCGGAATGCGCACCGATACTCTCTTGCCTGTCTCCAGGTGGGGAAGATCGACCTGTACCACCGTGCCTTCCAGGGCCTGGCCTTCGGAAATCTGGAGCTTGTAGGTCAGGTCCGGTTCGGCGCGCTCCCCCGCTATCTTCTTTTCCTCTCGATTAAAAGGAGTTCTCTCCAGGCCGAAAGCCTTCTTGAGCAGATACTCGCCGGCCTTCTTCCCTGCCCTGCCCAGCAAGGACAACCCCGACTGAAGCAGCTTGCCCGGTTTCAATGCCTCTACAGCCGGCTCCTCGGGCGGTTTCGGGGGACTCTGCGGCCGTGCTGCGAATGGATTGCCGTAGCGTACCACTCGGATCCTGCCCGGACCGAAGATCACACCCTGAAAGAAAATGTTCCTTCCACCGAAAAACATGTTGTTGATGAAGTTGGGATCGAACCGCATTCCCATGCGCCCGAACTCCCGCTCCATTTCCTGGAATATGTCCTGGGCATGCCTGCTGGTAAAAAAATCCCTGAATATTTCATCCTGAGAATACCCGAAACCGGTCCCCTGTGTTCTTCCGGGCTGATAGCCCAGGCGGCGGTACTGGTCGTACTGCGCCCGCTTTCCGGCATCGGAGAGCACCCCGTAGGCTTCGTTGATCTTCTTGAAGCGCTCTTCGGCGCGCGCGTTCCCGGGATTGCGGTCAGGATGCGTTTCCAGGGCCAGCTTCCGGTACGCTTTTTTTATCTCCTCGGCCGAAGCCTCCGGAGTAACACTCAAAGTCTCGTAGTAGTCAAATGTGGACATCTAATCTCTCTATCTTCCTTTTCTCAGCCTATAACAACCCATTATACCAGAATAATAAAAATATAGGCTCAATCGCAAATAATAGCAACGAACTCCGGCGGCTGCAAGATCTCGCGGCAGAGCGGGCTATAACCCTCTCCGCAGAAGACCGGGCATCATCCCGGTCTCTCCCCCCTGCTGCCCATTCTCATCTGACGAACAATGCGGGAAGGAAGATTCCCGGGTGCACAACTTAATCATAACCCGTCGCCTGAAAATCGGCAGAAACATCCGCATTCCAGAGCCTTTTCCGGCCGGATTTGCGCCCGGCAGCTTCCTGCGAGCGAATTATCGTCCGAGTTCATGTACCACAACAACAGCCACGGATCGCCTCAAAAGGGATTTTTATTTTCCGCCGCGGCGCAACAAGTTGGTTGCCAAGGCCATCCGCCTCGTGTATAGTATCTTCTTACGCCGAAGTGGTGGAACTTGGTAGACACGCCATCTTGAGGGGGTGGTGGGGAGACCCGTGCCGGTTCGAGTCCGGCCTTCGGCACTTTTTGAGAATATTCAATAACATCAATTGCTTAGCCGCACAAACCTTGCGACAAGCCTCCTTCTATTTCCCAAAACATCCAGTAAAATCAACCAATTATAAACATTGATGCCGAGGAGAGGCTTCGGCAGCGCCATCAGACGTCGCCCTCATCTTTTGATGGAGATGAAGGACAAGCCGCTAGGGCAGATCAAGCAAGTCCTGGGCGAGAACTACTACTCAAACAGCGAAATCAGGCTGGTCCAGGTCCTCCGGAACCACCTGGCAGCCGGTGAGCCTTCCAAGAAGATTGAGGGTTAGAGTGAGTATGGAGAATCTCGACCGACTTGGCGGACCTGATTGCAAGCACTTCCACGACTTAATCTCTTAGCTGAAATCGGTCCACTGTCTCAATGTACATTTCCCCAAATCGATGGCTGATGAAATGGATGATTCATTTTATACCGGCCTCATCCAATCGCCTCAGCAAAGCTTTCCGCTTGGCGTGGACCTCACGAAACCGAGCCATTTCAAGTGAGAATTCGCCTTGCCTTTGTTTGAGCAAATACGCCTCCGACAAATCGATAAGCAGCCCGCATGCCGCCTGATGAGCGGAAGCGATTCCCCGTTCAGCCAGAAGATGGGCTTGGGTCCAGTGGCGGCCAAAATCCCTGGCAAGTTCGGTAAGGTAGGTCTCGCGCTTTCTGCGGAGTTCCTCAGCCTGACGTTTTCTTTCCTTTTCTTCCCGCTCGATCCGCTTCGCTTGTTCTCGTTCCGCCTGTTCCAGCAATTCTGCGACCGAGCGTAATTGCGGCCTTGCGGTACCCTGCTCAGCCCGGGCATGGTTCTTAAGAAAAGCGGAGAAATCCCGCCGGATCATGCGTTCAGCATGCCTCGATTTTCCTTGAAGCAGCATGAGTAGATAATTTCCAGCCTTTTCACGCGGTATGCCGGCTAACCATTCAAGCATCCGACGCTCGCTCTGCGATTGGTCTGGAGGGGGAGAGTTCGCCAGTGCGGCCGCGCTGAGGAAATCCGGCTCGATTCCCAAAAACTCGACAAGAGAGGACTGCGCTGTGCTTAGAGAATCCAATCCGGGTGGAACCTTTGGTTCTTCTTCGTCTTCGGCGACAATGCCGGCGCTTACGCCTTGAAGCCAACCGAGATAGAGCGCACGAAAATCTCCTCTCTCAAGCTCATCGCGAATCGGGATCAACCTTGCCATCCAGCCCTCCGGCTCGGTCCAATCGCAGTCCGGCTCCTCATCGTTTCTCACCCACTCCAGGATTATATGCCCGTCGGCGTACCAGAAACCAAAGACATCGTCGATAACGTAAGGCGTGAGCATTTCCACGTCGATGGACTCCCTGGGAAGGCGCAGAACCAAACGATAGGTCCCCCAACTAGCGAAATGGACGTGTGCATCGAAAAACCTCTCCAAGAGTTTATCGGGAGAGCCCTTAAAGTCGCCCCAGTTATATTCATTCTGAAATCGTGTGGAAGTGATCTCGGCACGGGTCGAGAGATTCCGCAAAGCGGCCATCTCAGAAGAGTCGAGAGGCCGGTCAATAGCGAGGAACTCATAATATTGATATTCGCTCAATTTCCTGCTCCCATGCATTGTGAGAGTTAATAGAGATCTGCGAAACTGATTTCACAATTAGTAGACTTCCTGATGCGTTCCGAGCGCCTGCAGAAGGATTGCTTCGGATCCCTCATACTGCACAAACTCAAAAATGATCCTGAGGTCATAGCCAGCGCTGCAAGCCCAAGATCCTTCCATCTTTCCCTTGAGTTTGTGTGTTTTCAGTAATGGGTGAAAAGCATCCTCTGCCATTAAATGCAATGCAGCCCTGATATCTTCGGACGTCCCGGGATTTTTCCTGACGAGCCGTTTAGCCGAACGCACAAATGAGTTGGAGCGCAGCAGAGTGCGCTTCATGAGAGAATTTCCGATAGAATATCGTCCGGGGTGGCAGGCTTGGTTCGCTCCTCTTTGAATTCCTTGCGAGCATTTCGAACATCCCGACTAAGCAGGTCACGCCTACGATCCGCTGCACGGCGGGACAAAACTTCGATGAGTTCTTCCTGCTCCTCGAGCGACAGTTTGTCTGCTGCTTCCAAGACCTCTCCAAACGACGTGGCTTCAGCTTCCCCTGCCATGAATGACTCCTTCGACTCAGACGTGGTTCAATCCATGCGATCTGTTAAAATAGCATACCTCAAATGTAATTGCCAAAAAGGGCTTTTGCGATCTGATCCACTAGCTGAAAAGAGCTCTCCACAGAGACCCCGGGCATTACAGGGACAGAATCATTTGAAGATCTTCGATCACCCCCGCCCTGAGTTGTCACTCGGCGTCACTTGCTGACGCTCCGGTACAAGCCAGCTTGTCGCCCATCAGGAAAAAACGTAAAAAAAACATTCTGCCTGCCTGATCCGGTTCTCACCGTTCTCGGGATTTATTTCCGGAATCCAGTCACGTATGTCAGTCAACCCAATCTGCCTCAATTTGCCGCCTGACAATCGGAGTGTTGTGTTATAGTATTATGCTTGACACAACATCGATGCGTGTGTTATTCGGAAACACGAGACCACAAAAGCGTACGCACTACTCTTTATGCAGATTCCGGCGTGAGAGCTTTGATGGTTGAGTCATCGAATCGGGAAGGATTGCTAAAAACTGTGAGTCGGGGAGGTGTCGGCAATGGCTTACGTTAGAAAACGCGGCAGACAATTATTGATCGTGCAGGGCGTTCGGGATTCTCAGACAGGGAAAGTGGACCAAAGAATCCTTTTTACTATCTACTCAAAGGCTGAAGCGCTCCACATTTTAAAGCAGGAAAATGGGGGTAACACGCCACAGTTCCAGTCCCTGCTGGAGGGACAGTATCCTGATATCAAGCTGGACTGGATCAAAATCCTCGAAGGGATCAGGAACAATATGAATGTGTTGCCCGATCTCTACGAGTACAAAGATGCGCGGCTGCAGTCGGAATTCCGAAAAGGTCTTTACTCTTTTGCGCGGCAACTCATGTTGGCCGATCCGCAGCACCTTTTCTCAGCCGCCAGCCTCATACAGGAGCATTCCGTGGAGCTAGAATATTTATCCGAACTGATACACTGGCGGTTGCGTCTTTGCAAACAGCAGCGAAGCGAGTTTAATGCAGACAACGCCTTTTACTGGCGATTCGCCATGCAGGGAAGGGAGGTCCCCCCGGAAATCGAGGAGCAGGTGGCGGACTTCTATGAGCGCGGCGAATACGAACGGGCAGCAGTTCTCTTTCGATTTCTCATCAACTGTTTCGGTGATTATGCTGAAGGCTACAATTACCTCGGACTTATCTCACTCAACACGGGGAAACTGGAGGAGGCCATCGAATACTTCCGCAGAACCATCGAAGCGGGACGCAGGCTCTTTCCAGGAAGGATCGCACGAAGCCAATACTGGAGCGATCTTTCCACCCGTCCATATATGCGGGGAATGATGAACCTCACTCTTGCATTGAACCGTGCAGGCCATTACAGAGAGGCGCTGGAATATTGTGAACGTCTGGAGCGGGAATGCGGTGATGAGATCTCATCAGCCGCGCATCGGGCATCGATTTATCTCAACACCGACCGGTGGTGGGAAGCCGCTGATTCGTCCGCTAAACTTCAAAGCATTGATGCTTCGGAAAGCCTGATTGCAGCATTCGCTTCATTTGAACTGGGCAGCATGGATGATGCCATAACCTTTTTTCTTCATGGGACCCTGAATTTCCCGCGGGCCGCAAGAATCCTGGTTGGCATTCAAACAAGTTCGCCCAAGAACCGTAATGAGGCGGATGATCATAATGCAGGGGTCGGCATGCACAGGGATATCAGCAGATACCTTTCAAAGCGCGGCCGGAAAGCGGCGCGCTTTTTTGAGCGATTCGTCGAACATCCGCGCGTAAGGGCGCTCGTTGAAGAGATCGAAGAGGCCGGGAGAAGGCGGGAGGAGGAGTCTCGAACCGGCAAACGAGAGGCATACGACCGGATGATGCAGATGAGATCCCTCGAATTTGCTCGTTGCCAGACACCGGAACTGGCGCGGTTGCTTCAGGCTGAGGCCGGATTCTGAGCCTTGGGCGTATGCTGTATAGATGAGAGAGAAATCAGGCGACCGGTCTGTCATCTCGCAGCCTCATGATAGACTATACCTTATTCGCCTTCAGCTCCGAGAGAGGATAGTGGGCGCCTCGCCAGCGTATTCCGTCGTTTTTCAGAGTGGTAATGGTCGAGTTCCAGAGGATGTAGATGAAAAGCACAACCGCAAAAGGGAACCCAAGGACATACCAGGGATTGGTTTTGTGGAAGCGGGCATTATCGCGGTAAATCAGGACGATCAGGGCAATTATCGTTACGTTCAGAAGTTTGAGGGCGCCGCCGGTGAAGAAGACGGCGGCGAAGGGCCAGCAGAAGAACAGGAACAGAAAGATTGTCCCCAAAATCATGGCGGTCAGACTGTACTCCGTGCCTGCAAAAGAATTCTTCTCAAGCCCGGAGACCAGTTCTCCGAAGGAACCGTACCATTCTACACGGATTACGCCCTCAGCAAACAGCACTCGCTGCTTGAACCCATTCTTCTTCAGGATCTTGCCGAGCTTCATGTCGTCATCCGGCCGCATGGCAATGGCGGCATGGGTCCCGGAGGCATGATAAGCAGAGGCGCGCACCAGGTTGAATGCTCCGATGCCGACGTGGCATGAACTCCGCGGATCTTTTGCTTTCCAGGGACGGGCATAGAGAGCGAAAAAGAGGGTGAAGACTCCCGAAAACATTCTGAGAAAAAAACCCGGCATATCGACTTGAGGCGCCACCGTCAGGTGGTCTGTCCCCTCCCGGACAATATACCGGATCGCCCGGCTCACCGCAGAAGGATGCATGACAACATCGGCATCGGTAAAGAGCAGGAATTCCCCCGAAGCATGTCGTACCCCGAAGTAAAGCGCGTGATTCTTCCCCAGCCAGCCCCCCGGCAGCTCGGTAATGTGAAACACGTGCAGCCGCCTGTGAAGCTGAGCCATCCTGTCCAGGATCGCAGAAGTTCCGTCGGAAGATCGATCATCCACCACGAGGATTTCCGTATTGCGATAATCCTGGTTCAAAACGGACTGCAAGGCCTCTTCAATATGCTTTTCCTCGTTTCTGGCCGGTATGATGATCGACACAAGCGGCCCTGCGGATGCTTCCTGCCAGGGCGGAACGGCTCTCAAGTACTCAGTCGCACGGTTCCCGAGGGCGAGATCGATTCCAAAAGCGATAAGAAAAAGCAACGTACAGGCCGCAAGGACCATGAGCAGCGCTATCATGTGTTCTCCTGCCGGGACTAATGGAAAGTAAACCCGCCTTCTCCCTTATTGTATTGACCACATCCATTCGCGGCGAACTTCTCGTGAGCTTCTTGTTGACAAAGTATCGGACTGTAATACAATTAGTAATACGATGATTGAGTGAAATCAACCAGGAGAGTAATATGCCTGTCAGCGCAAGACTTGACGAAGACACCGACGCGATCCTGGCCAGGGCGGCAAAAGCCCTTCGGACCACCAAGACTGAGGTGCTCAAGAGGTCCATCAGGGAATACTGCGAAAGAGTCCTCAATGAGAAAGCAATGAGCCCTTATGAGTTGATACGTGACTTGGTCGGTGAGGAACGAAGCGGCAAAGGCGACCTGTCGATCAAAGGCGAGGAAATCCTCAGGGAACGATTCGGCAGGAAAAGATGATCCTTATCGATACCGGTCCGCTGGTTGCCCTTTTCGATGCCTCTGATAATTACCATCGGATTTGCCTCGAGCTTCTCAAGAAGATAAATGGGTCGCTTCTCACCGTGTGGCCTGTTCTTACCGAGGCGTTCTATCTTTTGAATTTTTCATGGAAGGCCCAGGATAATCTGTGGGAATTTCTGGCAAGGGGTGGAGTGGAAATCGTCGATCTTGGACGGAGCGACCGGGACCGATGCCGTACTCTCATGAACAAGTACAGGGACCTTCCCATGGATATGGCGGATGCGGCCCTGGTGAGCATCGCCGAAGCAAAGAAGATCAGCTCAGTCTTCACGCTCGATCACAAAGATTTCGGCGTCTATAAACCTTCACACATCAAACGCCTGGAACTCATTCCCAAACAGCTTTCCTGATGAAGGCAGCAGTACGGAGGAAAGACGGGCAAACTCAGTAGCACAGCCCCAGGGGCGTGCTTTGATCTATCAGCCGATTGCACCTGAAATCCCGTTCCTGCGGGCATGGCATGTCGGGATTTCGGGCGGTGTTAGAGCATGGCTTCTCCTCAATCGAGCAGAAGAAGGTCAATAGCGGGACTTGCGCCCCCTCCTCCCGGGTACTCGTAGGCTCCGATATCACAGGAGGAACCCCGGGGCCGTTTCTGATCGTCAAGATCAGTAGGCGGAGCGCCGAGAGAAGTCCCCTTGTTGATGCATGGGGAAAGGGTTGTGAGATGGTAGTCGCCTCCGGCCGGGTCAGCCAGCAACGGGTCGAGGCCATCCAGGCTATGGCCGCCGGAGGTTACGGTTGCGCCATTGGAAGTGGAAATGTTGTCGCCGTTGTTGAAAAACAGGTTGTGATCCTCGGTAACATTTCCTTCGTTCATCTCCAGGCCTGTGGCGTAGTGCGCCAGAATGGTATTCTTCAGGATGGCCGAGGCTCCGAGAACCTCGACTCCGGGAACCGTTCCCGCGCGATGGACGGGCTATGGTGGCGTTGAAGATGCTTACCGGCACATATTCTGCGAGGATGGCTGCGCCTCCCCAGGAATCGGAGGAGGAAGCATTTGCGGCCATCAATACATTTATGAGGCTTAGATCTCCAACCCTGGCGTAGATGCCCCCACCGCCCAGGGCGGTATTTCCAATGAACATGCAATTGGTGAAGTCGCCCTGTCCGTGTACACCGCCGCCCAGATTGGCTGCGCTGTTATTCTGGAAAACCAGATGATCTCCGTTCACATGGGCGTACAAACCTCCGCCGTAACCTGCGCTGTTGTCTTCAAATACGGACCGGCTGATAGTGGCGATGCCGCTGGAAGCGAAGATCCCGCCGCCCATCCAGGCCCAGTTACTTGAAAAGGTGCTATCAGTTACGGTACTGATAGAAAGGTCGTCGGGACTCAATTCAATTGAAAGGCCGCCTCCCATGGGGTTAGTACACTCGGTACACTGGGCCTGATTGCCCGTGAAGGTGCAACCGGTCACCGTGACGGGACTGGTGGTGTAAATGCCCCCGCCACTGGTATTTTGTCCCCCCGATTGGACCATATTGCCCGACAGCGTCGAATCGGCAAGGTTGAGCGAACTGTTGACCAGAGCCGCACCGCCTTTGCTTTCGGAGGTGTTATTCTGAAAAACGGCGCCACTGATTAAAATGGTGTAACCTTTGTTCCACCGGGTCAATGCCCCTCCGCTGTCGCCCGCGGCGTTTTCCACAAACTGCGTACCGGTTACGGTCAGCCCATTGTTGACGTTGACCCCGCCTCCATAGTCCGCCGAATTGTTGGTGATGCGAACGCGGAGGAGAGTCAAGCCGCCATCTTGAAGAAGTACCCCTCCGCCCACCCCTCCGGAAGGCGTCTGTCCGCCGGTCACCGTCAAGTCCTGCAGGGAGAGACTTTTGCCTGCAGCTACCGTGATGACCCGTTGCTCCGCGGCGCCCGGCTGCAGAATGGTTTCGGTTCCGGATGACCCCTTGATGGTCAGGTTCTTGTTGACCGTCAGGGTTTCGCTGAATGTGCCCGCCCCGATGGTGACGGCGCCGCCATCCGCGGCGTTATCGATCATATCTTGTATCGCACCGCCCCAAACCAGGGAAACAGCGGCCGTCTGCAGGAAGATACAAACCGGGATTAGGGTACACTTCACCTGTCGTCTCGCGCCCACAGCGATACAGATTTCATGGCGGATCCTTTCTGAATTCTCTGTCACCCTATATCCCATGAAGACTCTCGCTCCTCGGGAATCCTTCCGAGTCTTTTGCAATTCGCATAATTTCCTGCAGGATTCCATGGTCAGAGATGAAACGGTTAACCTGAGGGGTCTAGAGCAGGGTCCCCAGGTTTTCGGTTCTCCCAGCGCCGCAAGATAATAATCCAGGATGCCGAGTAGTAGAAAAGAAGGAGGCGCATTGACTTTTCGCGAGTCCCCCTCATGGGAGAGGCTTGGCGCCTGGAGCAGGAGGCAGGGTATTTCCCTGCCTCTGGCATCACTTAATCCAGTAACAGATCGAGGGGAACATAGTGTGTTCCTGTCCGGCACTGGTAGATGGTGATATCGTCGATAAACCAGCCGTATGCCCATGTTGACGAATCCGTACCCAGGCGGAAGCGGAACTTCACGTTCGACCCCGCAAGGGAGGAGATATCAAGAAGAGTGGAGCCGTACCCATTGCTCTGTCCGACAAACGCTTGCCTGCCGCCGAGAGGATTGCCATAATCAGCCGACAGAGTACCTCCGTATCCGTTTTGAACCATCAGACTGTCCGCGTCATTCCAGGTAGCGCCGTTATCGGTGGTGTACTCCACTACGCCACCGTCGTAGATTGACTCAAAATTGTAAGCGTGATTAAAATGCATGAAAAGAGCTTCGCCGGTAGCTGGAAGTGAGACCCTGTTGACCATGGCGATGGAGGAATCAGAGACGGCTTCTATGTCGTAAGCCCAGAAGTTCTGGACTCCACTGGTGGCATAGGTGGCGTCCCAACCGCTGAAGGGGTGAGAATTAGCAGGATAATACCATTGGCAGGAACCTGCTGTAGCGGCTGTCACCCATTTCCCGCTTGCAGTGTTCTCGAGGTTGTCATTAAAGAGCAAAGTCTTGAATGTGCCCGTTCCACAGGTGGAGGAGGCTTCATTGGCGGCGCATCCCGGCGGTTGCTGATCCATTGCGGTGGCCAGGATTGCATTCTCTACCGATTGTTTATTCGCACTGCTGAAGCCAAGATTTACCGCAGCCTGGCGCAGAGCATCCGCCAAATCCTGGTGGTCGGAGGCGGATGTGAGCAGGTTGGTCTGAACTTCGTAGAAAAGATTAGCCACCATCGCCAGGCCGCCGCTGAGCAAAGAAACCGTGTAGCCCCCGTGTGAGCCTCCGTCTGTCAAAAGATAAGCAGCTTTGTTCAGGACTCCTGAGTTCGAGTGAACTCCGAAATTATCGCTGGCACTGCAGACGTAATAACCAGTATCAAGCATGCTGTCAGGCTGTCCAAACTCATGAGGATTTGCCATATTCCGGATCGCCCCCACGGGCGAAGTCTCCCCGATTAGCCAGCGGACTGACGGATCTTCGCCGCGGACTTGATCGATGAAATTCCCCCATATATCGGAGAGAGCTTCATTGATGGCGCCGGATTGGTAGAAATAAAAGAGGTGCGATTCATATTCGGTCACACTGTGGGTCAACTCGTGAGCAGCCACGTCATCGACCGCGTAGCCTTTGCCGAAAACCATTTTCTCTCCGTCCCATTAGGCATTGGCGTAGTCGTTGTAGGGATCTTCGGGATCGCGATATTGGACCCAGGCGACCAATGGCATTCCGGAGCCGTTGATGCTGTCACGGTGGTTGTAGGTATTGTAGAAGTCGTAAGTCCTGCCAAGAGCCGCATAGGCCATATCAACATCAGTAATTCCTGTTGCAGGGCCCCCTTCGGATCTTGCCGGTGTCCCGGGAGCAGCGCTGGTATTGTCGCAGTTATAGATCTGCCGGTTCCTTGCGGCGTCCACCTGATTGAAGTTCAGGACCAACATACCTGAATGGGCGTCAATAAGGACCAGTTCCCGGATCGGAGCGCCCGCCCTTGAGCTGACCTCCATGCGCCATACCAGGTGATCCCTGTTCTGTGCGATCCCCAGAATAAACGGATTATAAATCTGCAGTTCGGCCTTGCTTATTGAAAGTGTAGCGATGCTCACCTGATGGTGCTTAGCCACCATCTCGAGGGCTTTTTCCCCTGCCTGACCGGGATCTACAACAGGAATCGTGTCAACCTGAATGTTCGGGACAATCTCTCCGTTTGCTGAGAGAATCCTTTTGTCCGGGCCATGGGTTTGGACGATCAACTCGGCCCCCATCACCGGTATTCCGTTGTGCACCTGCTGATAGCGAACGGAAGACCGATTTTCATCAACAGTCCTGCTGCGGATAACCTTTAGCTACTCCTGCGGATCTGTCAGACCGAAAACCTTACCATAAACGGAGAGAAAACTATCTGATGCATCAACGGCGGTAGCTGCCTGAATGCCTTTAGGCAGCGCAAAGGCGCCACCCGGATTGAATCCGATGTGGCGCACCAGGCCGGTTGCCGAGTGCTTTGAGATCCTCGCCGTTCCCGAGCTTGCCTGCTCCAACTGGTTAATCAACTCTGGATGCTGGACCGGCGGACCGGCGAGAATAATACCGGCTGAAAGAAAAATGGCTGCAAACAGAAATACTGCAGATCTGAGAATTAGTCCCATGAGTCCCTCCTCAAACCTCTTAATTGCTTGGGTGCAAGGCATTCTACGACCGACCAGGGAAAAAACGACCTCATTCAGCTCCCTCAGATCTCAATTTCAATCCGAAGGAACTCGGCCAAACATATGGGCTGAGTCCGATGGACCACATGGCTTTGCTGATCGCAATTAAGTTAATCCAGGGGTTGGAGAACTTTCAATCTCAGTCATTGTATATTCCTAATCAAATGTATGCGCAAAGCAAAAAAACTCCGCCCCCACAGGAGAACTTGCCCAGGCGAAAAATCTCTCTCACGCCGGTGCGAGGAACAAGCATGTTTTGACCGAGACCGAGCAAGAGCGCACGTGACGGCTAAACCAGTCCATTACCTACCGTGTAAAGCAGTATCAAATAGACGAAATTGCCGTTGTCCGCTGCGCATAGTGCCGAGGATCCCGCGCATGAAGATGCTCATTAAAGAGGAAAGCATTATCCATTCTCTGACGGATTCGCCATTTACGTCCCATTCGACAGGATCCACCAACAAACACTTTCCGCGTGATTTGCTGCGCATTTTTTTCAGGATCTCTCGCTTAGGTACGGGCAACTAGAAGATCCGTTGCACGTTTGCCTCTCAGGGCTTCTCGGGGCCCATGCGGAGAAATTCGCCCGGGGGGCCGATGCGGATGTTCAGGATTATGGAGGCGCCCCTGAGGACGAACGCAGTCAGGAATCCAGTCATTTCAGCTAATGGTCCATACATGGAAAACACCCGAAAGAGTACGCCGTAGACGATTGCACCGGCCAGGGCGGCGGTGGCATACAACTGCCCGCGCAAAATCATCGGCTGGGTGTTGGTGAGGATGTCCCGGGTAACCCCGCCTCCGGTGGCCGTCACCACGCCCATGAAGACGGCGACGACGAGAGGGACGCCAAAACAGAGCGCGATATGGCAGCCGACAACCGCAAACGATGCCAGCCCCAGAGCATCGAACCAGCCCAGCCACCTCTTTCGCGCTATGGTATCGGGCAGGAAAAAGAAGGTGATTACGGAAGCCCCGACGCAGAGGAGCAGTTCCTCGGGGCTTTGCGTCCACCAGACGGTCCTGCCGAGAAGCAGGTCACGAATGGTCCCTCCTCCGATCCCGGTGATGGTCCCAATGAGGACAAAACCCACGATATCCATGCGGTACCGTCCGGCAGTCAACGCTCCGCTGACCGCAAAGACCACGTCGCCGAAATACATGATGGCGAGGATGCTCAAGCTTAGGGGTATACTTGCCTGCTCCATTATTACTCCTTACATGGCCTGCATCTGCCTGCTGCCTTTCATTCCCCCTTTGGGAGAATAAACAGGACACCGGTCCAGAAACCTCAACCGGCGTAACGGGCACGAGGCCTTATGCTACTGGTCTCTGGGACGGCCAACGATTCCTGCCGGATCTCCAGTCAGCCTACTTCTCGGGAGGCATGGTACCGTTTTAGCCTGAAAACACAAGCATGCAAACAGACAAACCGGTCGATCCGGTTTTTTTCGAGGAGTGCCACAGGAGTTCACGTATCGGCCCTAACACGAGTTCATCCATGTAACACCATTCTTTGGGCTCGTGTATAATATATGCGTGAGCGCCAATCTGCCCATTTGGGGTTAGAATGAGCATGAGTCCGGAGAGCAGAGACATTGATTCCTGCTTCTTTGGGACTACTTTTACTGGTGTGCCTGTGGTTGTGATCTGCTCTGTTGCGGGCTGCGATGCAGGTAGGCTCGGGGCTTATTATCGACAAAGTCGCTGGACAAAAAAGGCTTAGCGTTCATATGGAAAACAGGGCTTTTAGAATAAAGGGCATGTGCTGCGGCGAGGAGATCGCAACGCTTAAGGCGGAAATCGCCCCGCTCGTGGGGGGCGCGGACAAACTCACGTTCGATCTGCTCGAAAGCAGGATGATCATTAGCGGAGAACTCGACGGGAAGGCCGCGGACCGGATCATGTCGGCGGTGGCCAAAACCGGGATGCAAGCCGTCCCCGCCGACGAAGCATGCGCCTCCGGGGTGTGTGGGCTCGAAGAAAGCATGTGGACCCGGAACGGAAGGCTTTATGCCTGCGCTGCGAGTGGTCTTATGATGCTAGTCGCCTTTGTGATCGAGGCGTTCTACCGGGGCGGCATTCTGACTACTCTGGCCGAAGGGGGTTCCGCCCCGGTCGCGGCGATCGCCTTTTATGCAGCGGCAATTCTTGCCGGCGGCTGGTTCATTTTTCCAAAAGCGCTCTATGCGGCAAAGAAGCTCAGACCTGACATGAATCTGCTGATGGTTATCGCAGTCCTGGGCGCGGTCGGCCTCGGTGAGTGGCTCGAAGCCGCATCGGTGAGCTTCCTTTTCTCTCTCGCTCTTTTGCTCGAGTCCTGGAGTGTCGGCAAGGCCAGGCGTGAGATCGCTTCTCTTCTTGACATCACGCCGCTGAGGGCCCGTTTTCTTTGCCCCAATGACGGACAGATCGAGGAAAAACCAGTGGATGAGATCCCCGTGGGCGCGACCGTTGTAGTCCGGCCCGGTGAGCGCATCCCTCTTGACGGGGTGGTGACGAAGGGGATCACCGCGGTAAACCAGGCCCCCATAACGGGCGAATCCGCTCGAATACCCAAAACACCGGGCGATGAAGTGTTTGCCGGAACCATCAATGAGGAAGGCGCCATAGAATTCCGTTCCACCCGGCCCGCTACCGACACTACCCTTTCGCGGATAATCCGCATGGTTCAGGAAGGAAGATCCAGGCGCGCTCCCACCGAGCAGTGGGTCGAGAAATTTGCGAGAATTTACACCCCGGCCATGATGCTGGTCGCTTTGGCGATCATGCTCGTCCCGCCGCTGTTGACCGGAGGAGGATGGTCCAAATCCTTCTACGACGGCCTGGTCGTGCTGGTCATCGCCTGTCCCTGCGCTCTGGTGATCTCCACTCCGGTCACCATCGTGGCGGGGCTGAGTTCCGCGGCGCGAAACGGTGTTCTCATCAAGGGAGGGGCCTACCTGGAGGCGCCGGCGAAGCTGAAGGCGGTGGCCTTCGACAAGACGGGCACCCTCACCCACGGAGAGCCCGTCGTGGAGAAGGTCACTCCAATTGCAGGCCACAGTAAAGAAAGGCTCATCGCCAATGCCGCCGCACTCGAGTCCCACAGCACCCATCCTCTTGCAAAGGCGATCCTCAGGCATGCCGAAGCCGAAGGAATAAGCCCCTCGGTCGCCGACAGCTTCACCATCCTGCCCGGAGAAGGCGCCGAGGGAAAGATACAGGGCAAGACCTACTGGATCGGAAGCCATCGGATGCTCGAAAAGCGGCAGCGGGAGAACCCCGATTTCCACCAGGCAGCAAGCCGGCTTGAGGCCGCCGGGAATTCGCTCGTCGTCATGTGGTGCGACGATCATGTCTGCGGGCTGGTAAGCATAGCCGACGAAGTTCGCCCCCAGGCGCGGGACGCGATAGCAGCTCTGAAGGCGCTCGGCCTGAAAACGATCATGTTTACCGGCGATAACAGCAAAACCGCCGAGTTGATCGCACGGGCTACGGAGATCGATGATTTTCGGCCCGAATTGCTACCGGAAGATAAAGTCAGGCTGGTATCGGAGCTGAAAGAAGAACTGGGAAGTATTGCGATGGTGGGCGACGGCGTCAATGACGCTCCCGCCATGGCCGCGGCGGACGTTGGAATCGCAATGGGCGCAATAGGATCAGACGCCGCAATAGAGACTGCCGATATAGCGCTGATGACCGACGACCTCTCCAAGGCGCCCTGGCTGATCCGGCATTCGAAAAAAACACTCTCGGTCATCAGGCAGAACATCCTGTTCGCCCTGGTGCTCAAGCTGGCCTTTATCGGTCTTGCGGCAGCGGGAATCGCAACCCTGTGGGGCGCCATCGCAGCAGATATGGGCGCCTCCCTGCTGGTCATCTTCAACGGGATGCGGCTGCTGAGAACGACCCGGTCGGCAGGGGATACGCAATACCCCGCTATTTGCCGTTCGGAGCTTGCCTGCTGCACGAACCCGAAGCTCTAAGTGCTATCCTCGCTGGATGCTACCGAGTCAGCTTGAACAGGTCGGAGGCCTGGATTTTTTTACCGTTCAGGGTGAGCCTGCCCTGCTTGTAGGAAGCGCTGGACTTCAGAGCGCCTCCCTCCCTGACCGCCAGGTTTTGTGAGAGCAGCAGGTCGGAAAGTTCCCGCGCGCTCTGCTTTGCCGACTTCTCCAGGTCCGCCGGATTCGGGGCGCTCTTGCCCGCTTCGCCACGCATTGCAATCTCTGCTATAAATGAGAACAGCGCCTCGGAGATTGAGAGGTCGATGCTGGCGCTCATACCCTGCAGGAGGGCGAAAATATTCCCGGCCGGGGCCGGTCCGGCGAAAGCGAGGGCGGCTTTCCCTTGAAAATCCCCTTTTCCCGTCCTGAACTCCAGGCGCTTCAATTCGAATTCCGGGGACTTGGCCAACAGATCGATCAGCAAACTGCTGTAAAAAGAGGAGAGCACCCCTTTTATATCTTCTTCCGATCCCGATTCCAGCCGCGCCGACATATCCGCGGAGAAACGGGGGATTTTCGCCAGGACATCGGGATCGAGCCTGCGCGCCTCGAATTCGAAAGCAAGCGGACCAAAAGCTTCCTCGGCTACCGAGACTTTCTCGAAGCCCATCCGCAGGGAGCTGTCTATGGTTTCACCCGAGACCGCCGCAGAAGTATGAATCGAAGGAGACCGGATCAGAAACCGGGCAGTCCCCTTTTGGGTATCAATCAGTTCTACGCTGCCCACGGTTACGGATGCAGAGCCGACGCTTACCTCTCTTATCCCCTTATGAGAGCTGAACTCACCTTTGAATTCCCTGACGCGCAGTCGTCCTTCCTTCTCCAGAATTTCAAGCGATGGAGCACTGAAGGCGCCCGAGGCTTCTCCGCTATGGGTCTTGAAGTCAGCATTGAAGCTGAAGCCGCCCCAGTTGATATCAGCCTCTTTTTCCTTTTGACCCAACGACTTTTTGATAAAGGGCGGAATATCAAGATAGGACTCTCCACTGCCGTCCAGGGACAATACAGTGAGGAATTCCGAGGCGCCGAGTTCGGGAACGGCATCCAGCAGTTTTCTGATTTGCTCGCTGTTCTCGGGGCCCGGTGAGAAGCGCGTCCAGATAAGCGCCAGTACGGGCTGGACAGGACCTTTCAGGTGCGGATTGCTTACGAAGGCAAGCGGCCCATGATGGATGGAGTGCGTAAGGCTGAATTCTACGGGCTCGCGCCCATGCCGTTTCATGACAACGGAGGTTACGGCCCTGGAGGTAAAAACACCTCTTTCGTATGTCTTGTTTGACACGTCGAGTTGGTCTGCACGTGAAATTTGCGGCAGCAGCAGGTGGTATTGCCCCTCGGCCTGCATCCCGCCCCAGTAACTGAGGCCGGTGTAGCCACCCAGCATCAAACCCGCTATAACGATAGCCATCACGAGTTTTCTCATATTATGACCTTTTCAGTTGGAAAGCTGATCAATATCCCAGTTTGCCCCGGAAAGAAATGAAAAAGCGGAAAGGAAGGATGAGGCCCTGGCGTTATGCCTTATTGCTGCTCAATGTTCACTGCCCCAACTGCTCCCTCCAGTTCCCGCCAGTCCCAGGGGATGCATGACTCATCGGTTGAGTGGCGCCATGGCCAACCACAGGGCAGTGGAGATTCAAAGCGCATTCTTTCACCCAGTACGGGGTGGTTGACTGCGAGTTCTTTTGCAAAAAGAGCAATCTGTTTCTCCGGGAGCGGCGCCGCGGCGCCGTAGCGCAGGTCGCCGACCACCGGATGTCCGATATGTGCGAATTGCACGCGTATCTGGTGATGCCGTCCGGTTTCCAGTTTTATACGAACAAGGCTTCGGCCTTTCTCCGTCTGCAGGACCGTATAGGATAGCTTCGCTTCCCGGCTGCCGGGCTGTTTATCCGGAACCACCACGCTCGAACGGTTTTCTCTTCGTTCGATATAATTGACCAGCCGGTCTGCCTTCCTACCCATCTCTCCTTCCAGCATCGCCAGGTAGTACTTTTCCGGAACACCGGTGCGGAATTGTTCGCTCAGTCGCGCCGCGGCCTTGGAAGTGCGGCAGAACAGGACTACTCCCGCCACTGGCCGGTCAAGGCGGTGCACCATTCCCAGAAAAACACGGCCCGGTTTTTGATAAATCTTCTTGAGCCAGGCCTTGCCAAGCTCCAGCAGGGAGATCTCTTCGGTTTCATCTGCTTGAACCAGAAGGCCCGCAGGCTTATAAAGGACCAGCAGGTGGTTGTCCCTGTACAGTACGGGCCAGGAAGGGTGAAAGAAGTAGTCGTTCATGCTTTTCGTTTCCAGTGTGGGTCGCGAAACTCGCCCCGTTGACCATTTTCAAAAGGACCGCTCATGCCCGGAAGGGGAAAAACAACGGACAGGAGCCGCAAAGAACCCGACGCGGCACAGTTGGCGAAGATATTGCGCGCCGCGGGAGTCTCACTCTCTGCTCTCCAAGTCGATCAGCTCTGGAGATACCACCAGTTGTTGCGGCAATACAACCAGGAATTGAATCTCACCCGCATTCACAATTTTGACAACATGGTGAGGAAGCTCTACCTCGACTCCATTCTCCCGGCTCGGATTATCGAACTGCCCTCCCCGGTTATGGACCTGGGAACTGGCCCGGGCATGCCGGGCATCCCGTTGAAGATTGTCTATCCCCGTCTGGAAGTGATTCTCGCCGAAAGCCGGAGGAATCGTGTCGAGTTTCTCGAAACAGCCCTTCGGGAACTCGGGTTAAAACGAATTGAAATCGTCGGGCGCGGCATCAACCCTTCCACCGAAATCCGAGTGAACGGAGTGATAACCCGTGCACTGGAATCGATACCCCGGACACTGGAGAGAATCTCGGGGTCACTGGCCAAAGGCGGGCAGGCGATCTTCATGAAGGGGCCTCATTGCGATGAGGAGATAGAGCAGGCTTTGGACGGTTTTGCAGACCATTTTCGGCTGGTCGGAGACCATCGCTACGAGATTCCCAATTCGCCGGATGATCGAAGGCTTGTGGTATTCGAGCGCATGGATTCACCCGCCTGGGCAAGGCGGATAGAACTGGAAAAGGAAGATCTCGTGAGAACTATCGAAAGCGACCACAACGAAACCTACAGGAACCTGAAAAAGCTCCTTTCTCCGCGAGGAATCCGCAAGCAGCTCCAGGCCCTGGTCTTTGGGCAAAAACAGATCCTCGAGGTTCTCAGCGCCTTTCCCGAAAAATGCGTTGCCTGGATCGGCCGGGGAGAACGCATGCCCCCCCCGGAAGATTCACCCCCCGGGCTGATGTGGTACCAGCTTGCCCCGCCTCTCTATGAAACCCTGGACCTGTTCGGGACCGATTATCCGATATTGCTGGTGAAAATCGAGGAGATCCCAAGGTGGGATCAGACCGGCGGCCTGCCCGAGGGGAGCACGCTGTTCATACCGTTCCAGGACCCGGAAAACGTCGGGGCCGTTATCCGCTCGGCGGTGGCGTTCGGCGTTTCAAGCATCATCCTTCTTTCGGAGGCGGCCAACCCATACCACCCCAAGGCGATTCGAGCATCCGGAGGCATGGTCTTCCGGGCAAACCTGCTGGAAGGGCCGTCCATCGACGATTTACCGGAGGATCTTCCCATTGTGGCTCTTTCCGGAGAAGGCCGGAATATCTCCGATTTCGCATTTCCGGCGACCTTCGGGCTCCTACCGGGGATCGAGGGTCCCGGGCTGCCCGAGAGGTTCCGAAAGGAGGGGATCGCCATCCCTATCTCCCACGGCGTCGAATCGCTGAACGCGGTAGTCGCCACGGCGATCGCACTATTCGCCTGGGCTGAGTCGAAAAAGGCGAAAATGGCAGCCGATTAGGACAGGTGCGGCAGCCTCTGGACCCGTGATTATGCGCGGCATTACATACGCTACTGGCCGGGCGCCTCGCCCTCGACGGTGAGAAGCTCTACGGTTCGCATTTTAAGTTCGTAAAGAGCCCCTTCAAGGTCTCCCGGATCAGCGGCAAGCCTGTTGATATCGTGAACCACCAGCCGGGCGATGCGATCCCGCTCGACATCCGTGAAGAGTTGACTCCTGCTCTTGTAGAAAACCACCTTAGATTCATCGATTCCATTTTTCCTGATGAATTCGAGGCATTTCTGTTTCTGCCTCTCGAGGGGACCCTCGAAATTGTCTCCATCTTCCGGCTTCAACTCTGATTTCCAGACCAAAAGGTAAACGGCCGTCACTTTTTCTTCCATACTTGCTCCCACTAATGATATCTTTCCTAAGTTGCCATTATTGCAGGCATTGTAGCGTGATTAAGTTTACCAGGATAGAAAAATGAAAGAAAACCTATTCGAACAGGGTCCCATCCGCCCTCCCAGTGAGGCGGGCAGTCTGCTCCTCCGTTTTACCAGAAATTGCCCGTGGAACAAATGCACATTCTGCCCGGTATATAAAGGCAGGCAGTTCAGCAGGCGCTCGATCGAGGAGATAAAGGGCGACATCGATACGGTGGCGCGGATAGTCGAAGAATTGCGCGCAATTTCCACTCGACTGGGCAATCCTGAGGGATTCAGCAGGGAAGCGTTGGAATTGATCTATACCGGCCGCGGCTACAATGACCAGTATCGCCACGTGGCTCTCTGGCTCTATACGGGCAAGGGCAGCGTTTTCATCCAGGACGCCAACAGCCTGGTTCTACCGGCCCCTATGCTCGCCGAGGCCATCCGTTACCTCAAGGCGAAAATTCCCGGAGTCGGGCGTATCACTTCCTATGCCCGCAGCAGCACGCTTGCCAAAAAGAGCGTAGCCGAACTGACGGAGATCCGCCAGGCAGGGCTCGACCGGATACACATCGGCATGGAAAGCGGATCCGACCGGGTGCTGGAGTTCGTCAAAAAGGGAGTCACGGCTAAAGTGCAGATAGAGGCAGGCCTCAAGGTAATCGAAGCCGGTATGGAACTCTCCGAGTATATCATGCCCGGACTGGGAGGAAAGGAATTCACCGAGGATCACGCAAGGGAATCTGCGCGCGCGCTCAATGCGATCAACCCTCACTTCATCCGCCTGAGAAGCCTTCGCATCCCGCCGCGCGCCCCTCTTTACCTCGATAAGAGTTCAGGACGATTCATCCCGCTCACGGACGATGAAACCGTCAGGGAGATCAGGCTCTTCGTATCTTCACTTGAAGGCATTACAAGCCGCCTGATCTCGGACCACATCATGAACCTGCTCGAAGAGGTCACGGGAAAGTTTCCGCAAGACAAGGAGGCCATGCTCGCAACCATCGACCGCTACCTGGGACTTCCCGATGAAGAAAGGCTCCTGTATCGATTGGGGCGCCGCGGAGGGGCTCTGAGGTCGGTCGACGACCTGGACGATCCCCATATGCGCCGGCGGTTGCAGGCTGCAATGCGGGACCTCACCTCCCAGACCGGCGGCGATGTGGAAAAGCTTATAACGGAGTTGGCGGATCAGTATATTTAATCCCTATTGGGAAATGCCTTTTCAGGAACCGTGCTACAATACAAAAAGTACCCGGAAGCGGTTCAGTAATTGCTTGCGGGGATGCCGCTCATACCTGTTGCTATTGAAATTGACGATCTCAATTTCAAAGAGTATTGCGTCTCCAATGGAGACCTCCTTTAGCGGGGCATCCATGGGTTTTTCATGGTATTCCGGCATAGAGGAGGTCGGCACGGAAATAATTCTGTGCCGACCTACCAAGTTTAAGCTTTGGGCAGCAATGGCCTGAGGAATTCCTGTTGACGCAGGAGGGCGCCAATGACTGGTCACACGCTTCCGCTTGCCGAAGCATGGAAGGAGCAACTTGGCCTGGCAGGTCGCCACTCTCCCGAGCTATGCGAATCCATCGGATGCCGCCGCCAATGTACCACATGCGCCTGCAATCCGTACTATTTTTGACGATATCAGGCTCTCGGCCGTGTTTTGTGTGCAAGGTGTTCCCACTGTCGCCATTCTGTCGGTTGAGGAGTACGAAAGAACACTCGTCGTTGATCTTCACGGGGCGCTCTGGAACCACACGGACCATTCCTTGGGACAGTCTTTTAAAAATCCTGCAAAGAGTTCATGGATGGGACATGAACGGAAGCGCCGTCCGCATTACGGTATTTTCCCTCTATGTTGCATTGCTGGAAGAAGTCTCGCCTCCCGACATTTGGGGCAAAACGCTTGTTTGCGGAGATTTTTTCGAAATGCCGGAAGCTGAGGCAGGCTTCCACGTCATAATAGGAAATCCACCTTGGGCAGCAGGCGTGGTCCCGACCGAACATCGGTGCGCTGGTGCGAGAAGAACCGTCTGCCCATGCCCAGTGGAGAGGACCTCTTCTCCATTTACCGAAACCCGGAAGCAAAACCTGCCACAGAAGAAAAACTCCCTTATCCTTCAGAGCTGTACAAAAATACTAAATCTTGTGCCTTCAGACATATTGTACTTCATAAGAGTTGACCATTGTCAATGGCGATGTGCAATCAATCAACATAGGCGGCTCCGCTTGAATTTATTTTAACCAGACAATGATTATGCTCAATATAACATATTAATTTCTCATCATATTTTACATAACACGGTATCCCGGCTACCCATTATCTACTCCTCAATTTGCCCCTTATATTATTGATTAACTGCCAATATATATAGATCGGCGGTTCATACAGGCGGGGAACCCCCTACTTTCGCAAGAATGATTTGCACCGTTTTCAAGCCACCAGAAAAGATGGGGGCGCTGGTTCACCTATCAAAAGGAACGATGATGGGAAAAGAAAGCAAGCCCTGTTTGTCCCGGGCTCGACTCCATCGCAACATCGGCCCAACCAGGTCCCTTGGAGATTTGATTTCTGAGATCAGCGAGGTTGCGGGACAGTTGGAATCTCAGGTGAAATCTATCCGATCAGGCTTCGCGTCAATTTCCAGTGAGGTCGAAGAAAGATATATCAAGCAGTTGATCTCAAGCTAAGTGCAGGATTTATGAACATCCTCAAGCCCGAATGGGAAAAGTCTCTATGAGGAAATTTCTTCCTGTCATTCTCCTTTTCTCTTTGCTCCTGACTGCGAGCTTGCCTTGTGACAGCCTGGCTACTCCCATTGAAGCAAACCCGACTCCAGAAGTTGGTTCTGACCTCAACCCCATTGATATAGCCCGGGAATCCAATGCTGTGAACAAGGTGAAAATCCCGGACAGACCTGTAGTGATGTATATAAAAAGGGGGAATCATAGCCGATTCGAAGTATTTTTTGTGGATCTAAAGTATGATTATGAACTGGTTGACTTTGAATTTTATAAAGCATGGTGCCTCGACAAAGGAAAGAGAATTAAAAAGAATTCCCTCCATTATGTCAGGCTGTACAACTACCATGATCCCGACATTCCTCCCGAGCTGAAAAATGTAAAATGGAACCAGGTTCACTATATCCTGAATCACAAGAATGCACCGCAAGCGGTAATCCAGGACGCCATCTGGCATCTTTGTAACAGCAGGAACAGCCTGAGCACGGAAGCGCAGTCGCTGATCAGGGAGGCTGAGGAAAAGGGGAGTAATTATACTCCGGGCGAAGGTGATTTGATCGGGGTTATCTGCTATCCGGAAAAGCAGCAGCCGGTTTTGCTGGAGTATGTGATCCCGCCCAAGGTAACGGCCTTTGATGTCGCTCCGGCATTTTTCGAACCCCCCATGGCGCCGCCCGTGGCCGGCTTTGCTCCACCAGTGCCGCCGCCGATAATACCGCCAATAATACCTCCGATAATTCCCCCAGGTGAACCTGCCAATCCGGTTCCGCCGCCAAAGCCCGTTCCCGAACCTGGCGCCCTCGTATTATTAACAGGAGGCATGGCCGCATTCTTGACAATGAGAAGAATCAGCCGCTGATGCTCGACCAATGTTGAATCTATTGCGGGCGCATCAGGGCTCAAGCAGTAGTAAATAGAGGTGGGAAAGGCTCCTCGAAACATTGGCCATGAAAATATGATTGTCCCAGGCAGAATCGTCGTAGGAACCAACCGCCTGGCCGGTATTGTTTACTGCGTAGGTAAGAGAAGACTTTGAGCCCGGGAAATCCATAGGAGTCCAGTTGTCGCCGGTCTTGATAAAACCGTGCGTAATCCACTCCAGATCAGTGTAGTAGCCAACCACCCTGCCCGAGTCATCAATTCCACGTGCAAGTGTTTGTGGAGCGCCGGGGAAATCCAGGGGGGCGAAGGCGCCGCCGGTCCTTATAAAGCCGTGGATTCTGGTTGAATCATAGTAGTACCCGACTACCTGGCCGGATTTGTTAATTCCGTAGGGGAGCGTTCCCTGTGCGCCTGGATAGTCCAAAATCTCCAGGCTCTCACCCCTCTTGATAAATCCATGCATCACCAGGCTTGAGTCGCAATAGGAGCCGACGATCTCTCCTGAATCATTAATGCCGTGCAGCTCGGTATGCAGCGCACCGGTAACATCATAAACGGTGGAAACCCCGCCGGACCTGATAAGTCCGTGATTGGCCAGGTCGGAATCAGTATAGTATCCCACGACCGACCCGGAATTGTTGATTCCGTGAAAAGCCGTCCCGCGTGCATCAGGATAATCAAAAGCAGTGTAAACTTTATTGCTTAATGCAAACGCATGCAGCTTCGACGCTGAATCATAGTAGGCCCCGACAATCTTCCCCGAGTCGTTGATTCCCTGAGGCTTTGCCGATTGGACGTCGGGAAGCTGAACATCCATGGAAACGTAGGTGAAGGCACAGGAAATAGACTCAAACAGAAATATGGTGAAAAAGATCGCGAGAGAGCAAGTATAAAGTCTTTTCACAGTCAACCTCCCAATGCACAGCCGGTCCTTCAAGGTTTTCACTCATTCCTGATTTTTTTTATATTCAGCTTCTCCATCAGGTCGTAAAGACTCGGGCGGCTGATCCCAAGCTCGGCGGCTGACTTTGCAAGGTTGAAGTTATTTTCTGTCAACACCTGCAGAATGAGGCTTCGGTCTGTCCGCTCCCTTGCCTCGCGGAGGGTCGTCCTGCCGATCTTCGTTCCGGTTTCCAGCTCCAGGTCCTCACCGGTTATCTTGGATGACGGCGCCATGATGACGGCCCGCCTGATCCGGTTTTCAAGCTCCCTCACATTTCCGGGCCATTTGTGATTAGTGAGTGCGGTGAGGGCGTTTTTCGAAAAGCCGAGGACCTTCTTCTTGTTTTCCTCGGAATATTTACGAACAAAACTGGTCGCGAGCAGCGCAACATCGCCCTCCCTGTCACGAAGCGGCGGGACTTGTATCCGCACCACTCCCAGCCGATAATAGAGGTCTTCTCTGAAGCTGCCGTCCCGGATCGCCTGGTCGAGGTCCTTGTTGGTTGCAGCGATTACCCTGGAGTTGATGGGGATTTCCTTTCTTCCACCTATCCGCTCAACGGTGTGCTCCTGCAGAAAACGGAGCAGCTTAACCTGGAGGGAGGCGGGCAAATCGCCGATTTCGTCCAGAAACAGGGTCCCGCCGTCGGCCATTTCGACACGCCCTTTTCTCTGGGTGTGCGCCCCTGTGAACGCTCCCTTCTCATGGCCGAAAAGTTCGCTCTCCAGCAGATTTTCGGGAATTGCAGCGCAATTTATCGCGACGAAAGGCCCTGTTTTCCTCTGGCTTCTTCCGTGAAGGGCCCTGGCGATCAGTTCCTTGCCGGTGCCGCTTTCGCCAAGGATCAACACCGGCGCCTCGGTCCCGGCGACCTTTTTGATTGTCAGGAAAACCTGCTGCATCTGGGGGCTCGCGCCCAAAAGCTCTTCGAAGGAATCGCGGGCGCCGGACGCCTGCAGCCGCCGATGTTCGCTCTCCAACTGGTGGACGCGCAGGGCGCGCCGCAGAATTACGCTTACCTCTTCAACCTGGACCGGTTTGCAGAAAAAATCATAGGCCCCGTGTCCGATTGCGGTAAGTGCATTCTGTTTTTCACCCTGGCCGGATATGATTATGATCTTGGCAAACGGGTCTTCTTCCAAAAGGGCGGACAGCGTGAGAAACCCCTCTTCAACCCCCTGTGCGGCGGGCGGGAGGCCCAGGTCCAATGTCACCAGGGGAGGGCGTTCGCGCCGGAATACCTCCAGCGCCTCCTTCCTGTTGCCCGCCAGAAGAATCTGGAATTCCTGCGCAAAGGACCACTTCATCGCCAGTTGAATGCTTTCGTCGTCATCAACAATGAGAAGCTTCGGCTTGTCCATTAATATTCCCCGGCCCGCGAGTGAGAAGAAAGCCTATATTACTATATTTTGTGAACAGGGAAAATGCCGCAGCATGGACTGTTGGAGATAGCCCCGCCCCCTGGTCGAAAAAAACGTAGAGAACCAGCCGCAACCATCGCTCCTTAATATGTGGGGGCACGGGGTATTGAAGAGACAGGCTTAAAAGGCTCCAGCCCCGGACGTTCCACGGAACAAAAAAGGCAGAGCCGGATGGCCCTGCCCACAGAATATGCAGTATCCAGGGTTATGCCCTTTTGAGCCGCTTTCTAAATACCGCTAACCCGATCAGCCCTGCCCCCAGCAGGAGTAGGACAGAGGGTTCCGGGACTGCGTTATAGGTGATTTCCAGTTTGGATGATTCAATGTAGAAATCACCGAATAATGACCCGACTTTTACCACGAATCTGCCGTCAGCCAAGTAGTCTACATCTAAATTGTAACGATAAGAACCGGTATTGATCGCGCCGATGTCCCAGGAACCGTCTTCCGCGATACCGCCGCCGAATTCCCAGGTGAACGGATTCAGAGTATCCCTTTCATCGTCCCTGAGATAGATAGTCAGCTCTCCGGTCAGGATCTCCGCAGCCGGCGGGACAAACTCGTAATTGTGAGCCCATGTGACATAATCCCCGGCATCATTAAGAAAATTTACCTTCCCCCATCCATGCCCGATGAAGTCCTTGCTCTCGATGGTGCCGCTCTCAGTAAATTCGGTTACGTCCGTCAGAAGCACAGCGTAGGACGTCCCATAGGAAAAGGCGGCAAACACCAGGACGAGCAATGGGATCATCAGTTTTCGCACGGGAATCTCCTCTTTCGTATTTCTCAAAAACAAAAGGCCCCAAAATCAAGTGCAACGGCACTACCAAGGCCTGCAATATAACCTGCATGCCTTGTGCCAAGTGCAAATATCTAAAGTTGCGACACTAAGGAACGGATTTTTCAGTGTAAATCGCCAGTGGACTGAGAGGCTTCCCACAGCATAAATAAAAAGTGTAAGACTTTCCGACATCAGGCTGCCGGGTTTTGTGCCTGGATTGTGCCGAACCGCCGGCTGGAAGATACAGAAGACTGCAACCCGGCGGCAATGAAAGGTTTTTTCTCACTCCGATTAATTTCTTCTCTAAGAAAGGAGTAGGGGAGTTATGTAAGGTTATCCGACATCAATTTTTAAGCGATTGAAAATGCTAGGAGGGATGGTCTCGGAAGTGTAAAGATTTGTAAAGAAGAAGGTTTGGTGGTAAACAGCAGAACTTAGGTGTTCGCCAGACCTTCTTGTCGCATCGGCGTGTAATGTGCCAGACATATCCGGGCAGAAAGTATCTGCTCTGGGCATGGCTTCTTGAACCGATCTTGTTAAATGGCCATTTTCACGGCCTGAAATGAGGCTCTAAGCTTGAAATAATGCCATAAATCGAGTACAATTGCTATCAATTTAGTTAGTTATCTCGGCCCGACCCACTTTGCACCACTAAGAGTTTTATGCCCCGGTCGCTTTCGCCGGAATCGGTGGTCGCAATCAATCGGAATGAGTGGTCGGAATGGACCGGAAAAGGTGGTCGCCTTCAGCCGGAATCAGTGGTCGCCTTCGAGTGGAATCCGCACTCTACTAAGATTTAAACTTCTTCCTAAATGCTGCCAAGCAAACTAGGCCGGAACCGAGCAGGAGCAGAGTGGTTGGCTCTGGGACTGAAGGTACAGGATTGTATCCATTGAAGTGGGAAATTTCAATCCCGCCATTTCCGCCAGTGCCTCGGAGCGGTGAATTCCAAATGTCGTACGTACTCCAGGAGCCTGTCGCTGCTGCAGGATTAACCCAGTAGAGTGAGAAGGCGTGTCCTGCTTTGACTATATAAAATCCTATTGTACCAGAAGGCCCCAGAGGCGGGATTGTGTTCCAAGTGCCGGATTTAGCATCATCACTGTAATTGTGGTATTCGACAGAGGGTGTCTCAACCAAAGTAAAACCAGGGTCACTTAGGTAATCTCGCACCTTGTCCTGCACGAAAGTAAATAGGTTCTCACTGTTTCCAGCATATGTACCGATCAGAGTGCCACTGTTCGCGTAATAGTCATAGGCTGACTTATTGACAAGATCTTCAAATCCATCCCCGGAAATGTTTACTTTGAAATCAGCTGATGCGGAAGACGCCATCCCCATTATCAATGCAGTCGCGAAAATTATTTTTAGAATATTCACCTTACTCTCCTTCTTTAAAGAGGTGCTGAGCGAGGGACGCTTCAGCATTATTTCCAATAACATTGGGCAAGTGATGCACGGAAAATGCCAAATTTGGCAAGACTAATTTTCATTGAAAGATCAGAATGTTACATTTTTGCTCGCGGTTATTACGATCTCACGTTTGTAAACTATTCTTACAACTTTCTTTCAAAATAAGCGTATAATTCAAAATGCCTTTATTGACAGTAGGTTGAAGCAAATTAAAAAATGTAAAGAGTTTTTACATTTGTCAATAGCGGGTCAGGCCTAATGCCGCTAACTTAAGTAACTAGTGGAATTTAGTGAGTATTTAGCACGCCATCGTGCCCGACCTTCTTTGGCCACGCGACGCTCCCCCAGCCAACTAAGCCAGTAAACCTCCCGTTTGTCCCTATCGATTCTCCCTACACTTTTTCCTTGATAACAGTCAGTATATAGCTCAGTAGGACTGTTATGTACTGATATCTTTCTGACCCCCAAATCACAGGAGACCCCTTCTATGAAAACGGAGGAATTTCAGGACGTCCTTCTTCAAGTGCTTGAACTTCAGAACTCTTGATCTGGATGGAGAGACTTCGACTCGATCTTGCGTAGCTTTT
>CAZIJV010000011.1:0-110350 GCA_964539645.1 uncultured Syntrophobacter sp. | reverse complement strand
AGGGGCAGATCACTTTTCTTTATCCGTCATCCATTATGGCTCACTGCTCACTGCTTCTCACTGTTCACTGCTCACTGCTTCACTGCCCCTACTTGGCCAAAGCCCACTTACCGTCTTTCACGACCACCATTTCGAGATCGTCCTTGCTCAGCCCGTTATGGTCCTGGGGAGACATCTTGAATATGCCGTGCATGCCGACAAAGTTCTTCGTATTCTCGACATGGTCCCGGATTTTAGCCGGGTCGGGGCCGACCGCTTTGAGTGCGGAGATGGCCAGGTTCATGGCGTCCCAGGCATGGCCGCCGAAGGATGAGACAGGCTCTTTATAACGGGCCTCGTAGGCCTTCGTATATTCCATTATGACTTTTTTCTGGGGCTGGTCATCGGGCAGCAGGTTGCCGACATTTACGCGCGCGAGCGGAAGGAGGACGCCTTCCGCAGCTTTGCCTGCCAGTTCGAGGTTTTTGAGACTGCCGAAGCCGTGGCTCTGGTAGAGCGGGATGGAGTCCATGCCGAGATCCCTCCAGCTCTTGATGGCCAGGATCTGGGTCGGCCCTACCGACCAGTTGACGATCGCCTGCGGCTGGGTGGAACGGATCTTGGTCAACTGTGCGGAAAGATCGGTGTCCTGAGGTCCGAACCGCTCATCGGCAACAAGGGTCATGCCCATCTCGGGGGCCAGCCTCAGGAACTCCTCGCGCGCACTCGCTCCGTAGCCGGTGGAATCGGTCATGATGGCCACTTTCGTAATTCCATGGGCCTTCATATAGTCGAACATCTTGCCGACCACGTGGGCATCGGAGCCCGCGACCTTGAACACCCATTTGCGGCTCTCTATCGGGGTGACGATCTTGTAGCTTGTGGCGCACGAGATGAGCGGCGTCTTGGCCTCTTCCGCAATATTCACGACGGCAAGGGATTCGCCGCTGCGGGTCGGTCCGATGATCACGGGAACGTTGTCTTTTTTGATGAGTCTTTTTACGGCGAGGTTGCACTTGGTCGCATCGCTCTCATCATCGAGCACGATCAGTTCGAGCGGATGCCCGTTTATTCCGCCCTGCTTATTGACTTCATCGGCGATCATTTCCGCTGTCTTCTTTTCAGGTTCGCCCAGGAACGATCCCACTCCGGTGATGGAAAAGACGGCGCCGATTTTGTAGGGTTCCGCCGCGTATCCCGCCTTTACCGGCAGTTGTGTGAGCACCGACAGGACGAGCGCCAGGAACGTCACGCCGAAAATTACTCTTACCTTCATCTTCGTCTCCTTTGCCGCTGGTTTGATAAGCATTAAAAAAGCCGTGGGTTCATACAGAACCACGGCTCCTTCTAAAAGCAAAAGCCGTGGGCAGCCGGATCGCGGTCTGCCCACAGCCTCTAAGGGAAGCTATAGAGGCGACGGGTCAGACCGCCCGGAATAGATATAGAGATAAATATGCTTTCTGGAATTGCGCCCGTACATGTCGATCCTGAGAATAATGATTTGGGCATGCTTATAGAAAACACCCCATCTTGTGTCAAGCAAAATATGGGGCGGCATTCTGCTTCAGGATTGTACGATTTTGTTCAACTCCGGAGATTCTCCTTTACAATTCGTCAATTTCGAGTTTTCATAGCTTTCCGGTGTCTATTGCTTCAAAAAGCCGGTGGGCTGCGCTCCCCTCTCCTTGTTCCTGACTCTCCCGCAAATCCCGAGGAGCTTTGCCGGCCAGGCGCCTGCCGGGAATTTTTGTTTTTGGACAACGCTACCACCCGAGGCGATTGAATGCGCGCAAAACACAAAATACTCGTAGTCGACGATGAGTCATCATTTCGTGCGGCTTTGCGCAGACTGCTCGAGAAAAATCACATCATTCTCGAAGCGGACAGCGGGACTGTCGGAATCAAGCTTGCCGAAAGAGAAGAGCCGGACCTGGTCCTGCTCGATATCGGCCTTCCCGACGGAAGCGGCCTGGAGCTGCTCCCGCGCTTCAAGGAACTGCGCCCCTCCCCGACGGTTGTGATGATCACCGCCTATGAGCGTGTCAAAGACGTGGTGATGGCCATAAAGCGCGGAGCGTTCGATTACCTGGTAAAACCGGTCGACCTCGATGAATTCGAACTCACCATTCAAAACGCTCTCGAACACGCGGGCCTCAAGAATGAAGTCTCCCGCCTGCGCCAGGAGGTCCAGAGGCTCCAGGGGGTGAACCGGTTGATCGGAAAGGATCCCCGTTTTCTCGAAGCGCAGATGCTGGCGATAAAAAGCGCCCAGAGCCGGGACGCGGGGGTTCTGATCCAGGGAGAGAGCGGCGCGGGCAAGGAGTTGTTTGCCCGGCTTATCCACACCAAGAGTCCGCGGGGACCCTATGCTTTCGTTGCACTAAATTGCGCGGCATTCTCCACCGAAATCATTGAAAGCGAACTCTTCGGCTATGAAAAAGGCGCCTTTACGGGCGCCAAGGTGGAAGGCAAAGAAGGTCTTCTCCAGGTCGCCGACGGGGGCACCCTGTTTCTGGACGAGATTGTGGACCTGCACCCGGAGATACAGGCCAAGCTGTTGCGGGTACTGGAGGAAAGAGAATTCTATGCCGTAGGCGGCACGCGAAAAAAACAGGTGGATATTCGCATCGTATCGGCCTGCAACCAGGATCTGTGGCAGATTGCCGAGCAGGGGGGATTTCGCAAGGACCTCTTCTTCAGGCTTGCGACCATCCGGATCGACCTGCCCTCCCTGCGCGAGCGGCGTGAGGATATTCTTCCCCTGGCGCATACCTTTATGGAAGAGTTCAACGACAAGTATGGTAAGAAATTTCGGGGCTTCAATCCAAAGGCTGAGCAACTGCTGGTCAATCATTCCTGGCCCGGCAATATCCGGGAGCTGCGCAACAGCATTGAACGGGTAATCCTCCTGGAAAACGACGACATGGTGCTTGGCCGACACTTGCACTTCCTGGACCCGGACCGCATGGATCACCCAGCCGCGGCTTCGGACAAGTTCGGCATAGCTTTGCCCGACGGAGGCATCTCGCTCGAAGAAATCGAAAAAGAAGTGATACTTCAGGCATTTGAAAAGTGCGGCAGCAACAAGTCAAAGACGGCGCGCTTCCTAAAGCTCCCGCGCCATGTTCTTCTCTACCGGCTCAAGAAGTATGGCCTGGAGGTTTGAACAAAATACTCCAATATCCACACCCTCTGTACAATATAGTTCATATTGCATATAAACCATTGATTTTACAATACATTTAGACATCAGCAAGATCGCTGCCCACGCAGAGCGATCTCTTTGTTGTCTAATATTATCCAAATTGCACCCACTCACCGCAAGCGCCTTCTTCCCGGCAGATCGGCCCCAGCAAACGACTCGAAGAAATTGATTCATTATGGCACACAACTTGCTCTGTTCCTGGGAGGAGGCGGAAAGTGCGTGTTGAAAATCAAATTCTGATTGTTGAAGATGACGCTCCGTTAAGACGCTCTTTGGAAAAATTCCTGAATCAGGCTGGTTATGCCTTCGATAGCTGTTCGACTGCTCGTGAAGCGCTGGCTCTGGCAGAGAAACTTCATCATGATGTTGTCATTCTTGAATATCATCTTCCTGATGCGAATGGTCCTTCTCTCATTGAAAAGCTCATGCTCCTTGCTCCCGAGACTGCTGCAATCGTAATCTCCGAGTACGATTTCCAAGCTATAGCGAATGATCTTGATCGAGTTCACATTGAATCGTTTTTGAAAAAGCCTTTTGACCTTGTTGATCTTGAAACTGCCCTTTCCTGCGCGATCTCAAAGACCGCCAAGCCCGTTGATAGCGGTGATTGGCAAGCTGAAGTGAATCTCGAAGGCATTGCTGCCTCCACATTCATGCGGGGACCTCTCAGAAACGGAACATGACCCTATTGCTCCTTCTCGCGTTGAAGCTCAATCTGTCCGGAAAGGTGGGTGTGAACGAATCCTGGTGCTCTAGCGAATTCTGAAATCCAAGCTGCTGCTCATGCTCTGAAATTGATCTCAAACTCATGCTCTTGTTGATACGCTAATTGCCTGACCAAGCTGGTACTATTGCTCAACCACATTTCACGCTGGTGGCGGAAAACTACTTCTCGACTTCAATCCGTTCTGTGAAGCCCCTCAGCTTTGACAGAAGGCCATAAGGATAAAACCTTATGGCCTTTTGCTTTTTCAGGGATAATTTCGTTATTTCACAATCGGCCTTCCATTTGTCAAGGTCAGGGCTTGCTTTTTCAAATTGATCTGTGCGATTATACATGCGCCTTGAACCATTTCTAAAAGAGGAGTCCGCAATGGAAGAACGTAAGCTCAAGATTATCGAAAAGCTCGAGGGCAAAGGCATGACAGTAGGCAAAGTAGCTGAGGCAATCGAGTTCGACCCCATGATCCTGGATCTTTACCTCGTAAAGGATGCCTACCCGGTGCCGAAAAGAATCCTGGACAAGCTCGAAGCAGCCCTGGCGAGCTGAAAAACCAACCCCGATATTCCACCGAACTCTCATTTTCGCTCTGTGTCCCTTTGAGTTTCTCACGAATTCCCAGGAGTGCGCGATGACTATCAAGATGCCGGTCAAGTTTCTCGGCAGCTACCGTGTGGTGACTCGCCATAGCGGCGCTGAGAAGCAGGAGTTGTGTCAGAAACTGGCGATTACTCCCTTAGCCGGGCAAGAAGAGGATGCGCCGGGGATCGAGAAAGACTCTCCCACCCATATGATCACTTATTTTTGCTTCGGGTGCAGGCGCGTTTTGCAGGGCAGGATCAAGGAAGACTGTGAAGACAGGGTCGTATTTCAGGCAGACGAAAGGGAATTCGAGTTCAGTCCATCCGACAGGAAGTGCTGACAAACTCCTTTGGTCAATGGATAACAATAACTAAAGCCTGAAGGCGAGAAGCCTTCAGGCTTTAGTCTTTTGGCGATTTACATGGCTATCTTTCTGGCCAGGTTTTGATTACTTCACCGTTTGAGCCGGTAACTTTCACTGAGAAAACGGGATTGCCGTCCAGGCAATGGGTGGCGCAGGAAATTCAGGGGTCATAGGCGCGGACGGCCATCTCGATCCTGTTCAGGATGCCCTCCGTGACCTCTCCATTTTTGATAAGCGCCTTTGCTGCCTGGTTTACGCTCATGTTTATGGGCCCCAGGTTGTGGGTAGTCCCCACGATCAGGTTGGCCCGGGTAATCAGGCCGTTGTCGTCGGTCGAGTAATCGTGGATGAGGGTCCCGCGCGGAGCTTCCACGCACCCTACTCCCCTGCCGGCCCGCGGCTCAACGGAGACCCTCACGTTCGGATCTGTTATCGATTCATCTTCCAGCATCTCGATTGCATGCTCATAGGCGTACACGTCTTCGATCAGCCTGGCCCAGTGGTAGAGCAGGGTGAATTGGGCAGGCCTGCCGAAAAGCGACCGGAACTCCTCAAGCTCTGCCCTCGCTCGCGGCGTGGAGATGCTGTCGCATACATTAATGCGCGCCAGGCAGTTCGCACGGTAGATCCCCTTTGGATTTTCGGTATCCATCGAAAATCCTTCATTCCAGAACTTCGCATAGGGGATCTTCCCATAGGAGAAGGGCACAACGGCCTCTCCGATGTAGTCGGCGTAATCCTTGACATCAAAATCGGCGTAGGTCCCGTCGGGCTTCATCATTCTCTTTTTGCCCTCGTAGAGATTGAGCCTTCCCTGCTCATCGACGGTGCCGAGAAAACCGGAGTTGAAAACTCCCAATATTTTGACCACATCCAGGTATTTGGGAAAAACCTCTTTTTTGGCAAATTCCAGCGTGAAAGTGGAGAACTCAAGCAACTCCTTAAGCTGCTCCAGGAAATCCTTTCGTTCCGATTCGAGTAGTGCGCGGCAGAATCCGCCGGCCACCCCGGCATGCGGATGAATAGCCTTCCCTCCCAGCCGCTCCAGGATCATCTTCGCTTTGAACCGGGCCTGAACAGCCTTGGTGGCCAGTTCGGGCGCCGCCTTCACCACGCCTATAACATTTCTGACCCCGTAGTCCGCATCCGGTCCGATAACGAAGTCGGGAGCAGCCAGGAAGTAGAAATGGAGCAGCTTGTCTTCCGCATGGGAAATCGTCTGCGCAAGCTCCCGCAGTTTACTTCCCGCGGGAGGCGGAGTCACACCGAAGCAGCCGTCGACGGCTTTCATCGAAGCGAGGTGATGATGCCACGGGCAGATTCCGCAGATGCGATTGACAATGCGCGGGACCTCCTCGGCGGGTTTTCCCTCAATAAACTTTTCGAACCCGCGCAGGGACATATAGTGGACCTTGCTGTCGGCAACATTACCGTTGTCGTCCAGGTTGATCTCGATGGAACCATGCCCCTCGATGCGGGTTATGGGAGCAACAGTAATAGTACGACCCATAGACTCGGTCTCCTTCTATTTTCGCGCAGGCTGCGCCACCGGCTTCAATAAACCGTGCGACCCGGAGAACCTTAGAAGATTTGTAAAATCCGGCAGGGAATCCACATCGATCCCGTTGGAAGCCAAGGCATTCAGCATCTGGAGGAGTTGGTTTCCATCATGCTGCACCGGCCCATAGCATCCCCTGCACGGTACCCTCACGGAAATACAGCGGGGTATCAACCCATCGCCGCCGCAACCCGCCCTGGTCACCGAGCCCATACAGAGGAAGCCCTGCTCGAGCAGGCACTGCATCTTGTCGGGAGGCTCGTCCGGAGATGTAAAATGGGGCATCTCCAGAAAACGGCGCAGTCTTTTGACCTTCCCTTTCCCTTCACGTTTGGTGGGACAGAAATCACACACGCTCTTGTCGGGAAGCGCTGCCGGATTGCCGGTAAGAAGTCCGGCAAGGGCTGCAAACACCTGGTCGGGATGCGGCGCGCATCCCGGCAGGTGCACATCTACCTTGATTTTTTCATCGAGCGCGTAGACTCTGTCGAGTAGAGGCGGTATCCCGTCCTTTGGCCTGGGACGGTCCGGATCGGTAGTCTCGGTCGAGTAATACCTCTCAAAAATGCTCTCATTGGTAAAGGAGTTTGCAAGAGCAGGAATACCGCCATGGGTGGCGCAGGTTCCCAGCGCAATTATGAGTTTGCACTTTTTACGCATCTCCTCGGCTACTTCGAGATGTTCCTCATTCCGGATACTGCCGGTGATGATCCCTACATCAGCCTCGGGGATATCTATATGTTTCCCGTCTCCGAGCTGACCGTAATACTTATGGTCCATTAGAACGGGGATGTGAACGAATTCCACCAGTTCGAGCACCTTCAGGATTCGCTCACCCAGGTCCACGATGGATATTTCGCATCCGGAACATGCGTTGAGCCATTCTTCCGCTACTTTTGCCGCCATAAATCATACCTCGTCGCGATGAGCTCTCGGCTGCCGTAGCTGCAGGCATCAGCCCGCAGCTCTTTGACCTTCAGTTTGAATTACCCTCAGCGGATTAGGACCAAGTGCCCTGATGTGCCCGGTAAACCGGGTTACCACCTCCGCGAAACGTGGCGCCTCGGCGGAAGAAACCCACTCCATTCGAAACCGGTTCGGATCGATTCCGCAGTTTTCGAGTACGATTTTAATCGCCTTTTCCCGTGTATTAGCCTTCTGATTACCTTCCAGGTAATGGCATTCACCGAGATGTCACCCTACTCCCAGAACGCCGTCGGCGCCCCTTGAAAGGGCATGCACGACGATCTCGGGATCGATCATCCCCGAGCACATTACCCTGACAATCCTCAGGTTCGCCGGATACTGCAGTCGACTGACCCCAGCCAGGTCAGCAGCGGCGAAAGCTCACCACGTACACAGAAATCCTACGATGACCGGCTGATATTCATCAGACATCGAGGAACTCCTTTCTACAGTTTGGATTGGTTTCTAGATTTCCAAAAGCGCATCCACCTGCGCTTTTATCTGGGCCGGCGTAAAGCCGCGGACCTGGACACCGCCCTTGGGGCATGTCGTCGCGCAAACACCGCATCCCTTGCAGAGAACACTGTCCGTTACGACCTTTTTCTTCACCCGCCCTTCCTGCTCGTACTCCTCGAGCTTTATGGCGTTGTAGGGGCATACATCCAGGCACATCCCGCAGCCGTCGCACCGATCGGTGACGAAAGAGACCAGTGCGCTGAATACCAGTTTGTCCTTGGACAAGATGGTGTTGACCCTGGCTGCCGCCCCGAACCCCTGCGCCTGCGCCTCGGGAATGGTAGCCGGATACCTGGCGGTTCCGGCGAGAAAGATGCCGTCGGTGGCAAAATCGAGAGGCCGCAGCTTGGCATGAGCTTCCAGGAAAAAGTTATTTCCGTCCAGTGGTATGCGCATGAAGTTGGCTATCACCGACGCATCGGCAGGGGCGACAAGCGGTGTCGAGAGGACCACCAGATCATAGGGGATTTCGATGGTCATGCCGGTAAGAGGCTGGTAGAGTTCGACTACATGATCTTTTACTACCGGAGGGTGCGCCTCGTCGTAGACGTCATACCGGATTCCCCTGCCCCGGGATTCCCAGAGCAGGCCTTCGTTTTCCGTTCCGTACATCTGGATGTCACGGTAGAGAATATGCACATGCGCCTCGGGGTCCAGTCCCTTTATGTAAAGCGCATTCTTCACCCCGGTGAGACAGCATATCCTGGAGCAGTAGCTCCGCTCGGGAATTCGCGCACCGGCGCATTGGATCATGACGATATTTTTTGCGCCGCCGAGCGCATGGTCGCGCAACCGCTCTTCGAGTTCTATCTGAGTGATGACATTCGTACCATTGTATCCGTAAAGTCCCTCCGGCTTGAGCGGCGCCGCACCGGTCGCCACCACGATCGAGCCGACTGTTTCTTTTAGCTCCTGGCCCGTTCCGTTCTTCAGACTGATCTCGTACTTCCCGACAACTCCCCCCACTCCCGCCAGTTCAGTTTGGAGCCGTACATTGATATTCTGGTTACTGGTGACCTTGTAGATCAAATCGGCAAGTATGTCCTCAGCCCTTTCACCCGAGGGACCAACCCGGTTTATCCGCCGCATGAGTCCCCCCAATTGGGCTTGCCTCTCGACCAGGGTGACCTCAATTCCCATGTCGGCAAGGGCAGTAGCCGCGGCCATCCCGGAAATTCCGCCGCCGAGCACCATAGCTTTCTTAACGAGTGAAGATTCGATATCTTCTTGGGGCTCTAGCAAAGCGGCCTTGGCCACAGCCATGCGTATGAGGTCCATGGCTTTTAACTGCGCGGCTTCGCGCTCCTGCATATGCACCCAGGAACACTGGTCGCGAATGTTCGCCATTTCAAACAGATACTGGTTAAGACCCGACTCGGCGCAGGCGCTCTTGAACAGAGGCATGTGGGTCCGAGGCGAACAGGAAGCGACTACCACCCGCGTCAGCTTCTGTTCCTTTATCGCAGATTGAATCTCGGCGATCCCCGATTCCGAACAGGTGTAGAGATTGTTCTTTGCAAAAACCACGTTCGGCAGTGTCGCGGAATACCTGGTCAGCGCCTCGCAATCCAGGTACCCGGCGATATTTGAGCCGCAGTGGCAGACAAACACCCCTATTCGCGCTTGAGTCACATCCCTGCATTCACCGTTTCCACTCATGTTGATGATTCTCCTTCAGGGTGCGAGACATTTCGCCACAATTTGACAGACACTTCATTGCTATCGCCGCGGCGCTCAGCGCCGAGGCCCACATACCATGCACTTCGCTCGGAGACCGTAGTAATCCCTCCGGTCTACCGGTTACGCTGCACTTCATCCCCAAAACGCAACGCTGTCTTCAACACTCTCAGCCAGGCGGAGCAGAGGAATCGAATTGCTCCTGAGACGCGAAAAACCGGGGTGGACGCCCGAGTTCTATTTCACCGGACGTCACACCTTAGGGGGTGGGGAGAGGCGAGCCGAGCCCGTTCGGGACAGGGGGGCACACAAGTGGTATTTACCTCCGTGCGCCGTCCCTGTACGTGCTCAAGCGCCCTATTTGCCTCTTGTCACTATCTTCCTTTATTTGCGGATTTAAACCGCCTTCTCCAATGACACCGCGCACACTTTGTATTCCGGAATCTTGGCTATCGGGTCATTGGCTGAATTCGTAAGAAAATTCGCACAGCTCTCGATAAAATGAAACGGCATAAAGACCATTCCCTCTCTGACTCGGGAGGTCAGGTCCACTCTTGCAACCATCTGCCCGCGCCTGGAGGTGACCCGAACCGGATCGCCCGTCCTCACTCCGAGCGACTCTGCATCTTTGGGGTTGATCTCGAGAAACCCCTCCGGCATTTCTCTGTGAAGGGAGGCGGAATTGCGGGTCATGGTCCCCGTGTGATAGTGCACGTGTACGCGTCCCGTGCTGAGCCAGAACGGGAATTCTGCATCGACCACTTCAGCCGGCGGCTTGAATTCAATTGCGTGAAACAATCCGAGTCCCCGAGAGAACTTCCCCTGGTGGAGAAATTTTGTTCCGGGGTGCTCCGCGGTGGGGCAGGGCCACAGAAGGCCATCCCCATCGAGCCGATCGAATGTAATGCCGCCGTAGGACGGAGTGACCTTGCTCACTTCCTCCATAATCTCGGCCGGCGATCCGTATTGCATGCCATAGCCGAAGCGCGTCGACAGATCCTGGATGATCTCCCAGTCTGCGCGTGCCTCGCCAACCGGCTTTATGGCTTCCCGCACCCGCTGCACACGCCTCTCGGTATTCGAGAAGGTGCCGTCCTTTTCGGCAAAGGAGGCCCCGGGGAGGACAACGTGGGCCAGTTCGGCCGTAGGCGTGAGGAAGATATCCTGCACCACCAGCAGTTCAGCCTTGCGCAGGGCCTTTTCTACGTGATGCACGTCGGGGTCGCTCATCATCGGGTTTTCCCCAACCACGTAAACCGCCTTCACCGAGCCGGCGCTCAGTCCTTCGAGGACTCCGGGAATCGTCAGACCGACCTTTTCGGAGAGCTTGGCATTCCAGGCCTTCTCGAACTTTTCCTTGTTAGCGGGAACGTTCACCGCCTGGTAGCCGGGATAGACGTTGGGCAAGCCGCCCATGTCGCAGGCCCCCTGCACGTTGTTCTGGCCGCGGAGTGGATTCACACCGGTGGCCTCCCGTCCGATCTGCCCGGTCAGCATGGCCAGGTTTGCCAGGGTCTTTACATTATCCACGCCCGTCGTGTGCTGAGTTATTCCCATGCAGTAGACGATCGAGCTTGCCTGGGAATTCGCATACCAGTCTGCCGCGGTAATGATATCCTCGGCCGGAACCCCGCAGATCTCCGCCGCGCGTTCCGGCGTGTACTGCTCCACCACCTTGCGAAATTCCTCGAAGCCCTCTGTGCGTTCATCGACGAAAGCCTGTTTATGCCAGCCTTTTTCCAGTATGACGTGCATCATCCCGTTCAGCAGCGCCACGTCGGTACCGAGATTGTGCTGCATGTAAAGGTCGGCTTTATGGATGAGTTGAACCCTCCGCGGATCGACCAGTATTAATTTTGCTCCTTTGGCCTTGGCGCGAAAGAGCCGTGTCGCCACAAGAGGATGAGAGGAAGGCGTGTTTGAGCCGATCACCAGGATGCAGTCCGCATTCTCCAGTTCGGCGATGGAGTTGGTCATCGCGCCACTTCCGAAAGCCGCGGCAAGACCTGCCACGGTGGAGGAGTGTCAGAGCCTGGCGCAATGGTCGACATTGTTGGTGCCTACTCCTGCCCGGGCGAACTTCTGGATCAGGTAGTTCTCCTCGTTCGTCACCTTGGCGGAGGCGAGAAAAGCCACGCTGTCACTGCCGTGCGCTTCCTTGATTTCCCGCATTTTTGCAGCGGCGAAATCCAGGGCTTCTTCCCAGGAGACCGGCGTCAAAACGCCATCTTTCCGAAGCAGCGGCTGGGTCAGCCTCTTGGGACTATGAATAAACTCATGCACATTCCAGCCCTTGACGCAGAGCTTGCCTTCACTGATCGGATTCGTCTTGCTGGGTATCGTGCCGACCACCTGGCCGTCGAGAACCTCCAGGTAGAAACCACAACCGCAGCCACAGTAAGTGCATGTTGTCAGAACTGTCCGGTACTCCATTAGTGGCTCCTCTCAGTGTTTCGCAGCTTCACCGAGAACGTCGAAAGACGGTTTGTTTTTTGACTCATCATATCCGGTTCGGAAATGGAATTCCTCTTCGACGATATCCGCGATCTTCTTATACAGGGTCCTCACGGGAATATCCGCGGGGCAGGCTTCGTTACACAGTCCGCAATCAATGCACCGTCCGACCATATGCATGGCCCGAGTCAAATGGAAGGTGGGATTTTCGGGAGGAAGTATGCCGACATTTCTGAAACTCGGCGCCTCCAGCGTGCACTCGGGGCAATAGCACATCGGACAGATGTTCCGGCACCCATAGCATTTGATGCACTTGGCAAATTCGGAAAGCCAGGCTTCGAAACGCTCATCCAGGCCAAGGGCTTCCAAACGCGCAATGCTGTCATAGGCGCGCCCCTCGCAGGGTTCCCCCGCGACATACTCGTCCGGGAAAGGCTTCAGACACTCACACGCATCCGCCAGTTCCTGCGGGCAGGCCAACCCCACCATGACGACTTTTTCCCGATTTAGCTGGTTGGAGCCAAACAGGGTCTTCAAGCCACGTTCGTCACAACCCCGAACCAGCACTCCGAAAGTCTCTTCCGGATAGCGGCGGCTGATAGTGATCAACTGCGTGTTGAGGGCATAACGAGTGTCGCCGGGCTTTGCCCGATCTCCCACGGACAATCCATCGAGATCGGCTGCATCAGTGAAAAGGTACGGTCCTATGTGTCCGTGCATTTCCCGAAGGCCGAGAAAACCTTTGATCCTTCCGGAGCTCAAAAGTTCCTGAACCTTTGTTTTGATCTTGTCTTTCATGGAAAAAGCCTTTCTCGTCAGGAGTCCCATCGCCTGTTGCCGCGTCCGGATCAGGTCCAGACACCTGCAGCCCTGATCAGGCCTTAATCTTGAGCCTGGAGGGACCGAGGGCCTGAATCTCTTTACTGAATTCGGAGGCAACCCTGACAAACGTGGGCGACTCAGCGGACGATAACCATGCCACTTTCAACCGGGCAGGATTGATTCCCGCGAAAGCAAGCAACTTCTTTAATACGGCTACGCGTTTAGCAGTCTTGAAGTTACCTTCCAGATAATGGCACTCTCCGAGATGGCAACCAATCACCAGAACGCCGTCCGCGCCTTTCGAGAGAGCGCGAAGTATCAGGTCAGGGCTCACCATACCGGAACACATCATGCGGACGATGCGCAGGTTAGGCGGATACTGCGAACGACTGACCCCAGCCAGGTCAGCAGCAGCGTAAGCTCACCACGTGCAAAGAAACCCGACTATGGTCGGATTGAAATCATCTGACATGGCAGAGAGCTCCTTTCGTTGTTCTAAGATAGACAAAAATCGAATGACACAGATCAGATCAGATCAAGAGCTGCATCTACCTGCGCCTCAAGTTGCTTCCTGGTGAAGCCCAAGACTACTATGCCCCCTTTGGGACATGCCGCGGCGCAAACCCCACAGCCTTTGCACAGAATATTATCGGACCTGTTTCTCTTCAGAATACGCCCGTCCTTTTCATATTCTTCGAGCGAAAGCGCGTTGTAGGGGCAAAGATCTATACAGATCCCGCAACCGTCGCAACGCTCGGTTACTTCTGACACCAGGGCGCTGAACACCAGATTGTCCTTCGACAGGATGGTGTTCGCCCTCGCGGCGGCGCCAAGCCCCTGGGCCTGGGCCTCCGAAACCGTTGCGGGATACCTGGCGGTTCCGGCAAGGAAAATGCCGTCAGAGGCAAAGTCGAGCGGCCTCAGCTTGGCGTGCGCTTCGAGGAAGAAATTGTTCCCGTCGACCGGTATGCGCATGAAATTGGCTATGGTTTGTGAATCCCCGGGAGCGACCAGCGGCGTCGAAAGAACCACGAGGTCATAGGGAATCTCGACGGTCATGCCGGTAAGCGGCTGAAAGAGTTCAACTACGCCCTCTTTTACCACGGGAGGCGTTGCAGCGTCATATATGTCGTACCGGACGCCCTGTCCTCGCGAATCCCACAGCAGTTTCTCATTCTCTGCGCCATACATCTGAATGTCGCGGTACAAGACGTTGACATGAGCATCCGGATTCTGAGCCTTGATGTAGAGCGAATTTTTGACGGCGGTAAGACAGCAGATCCTCGAACAGTAGCTCCGCTCAGGGCTGCGCGCACCAACGCACTGGATCATGACGATGTTCTTGGCGCCAAGGGTTCCCTCGCGCAATTTCTCTTCAAGCTCGATCTGTGTGATGACGTTTTTGCCGTTATACCCGAACAGGCCCTCCGGCTTAAGGGGAACAGCACCGGTGGCAACCACAATCGATCCGACAGTCTCCGTCACTACTTCATCACTCTTGTTCTTGAGGCTGACTTCGAACTTGCCGACCACTCCGCCCACTCCCACCAGTTCGGAGTTGAGATGGAGCTTTATTTTGGGATTCCCTTTTACTCTCCTGGCCATTTCCGTGACCAGTTCAGAGGCGCTCTCACCCGTTGGACCGATCCTGTTTACCCGCCTCAGAAGTCCTCCAAGCTCGCCCTCTCTCTCGACCAAGGTTACCCCTATACCCATGTCGGCAAGGGCCAGGGCCGCGGAGACTCCGGCAATGCCGCCTCCGAGCACCATCGCCTTTTTCACGAGCGAGGAAACGATGTCTTCCTGGGGCGAGAGCAGGGTCGCTTTGGCTACAGCCATGCGGATCAGATCCATGGCTTTACTCTGGGCGGCTTCCCGCTCCTGCATATGTACCCAGGAGCACTGGTCCCGGATGTTTGCCATCTCGAACAGATAGGGATTGAGACCTGCTTCCGCGCACGCGCTTTTAAAAAGAGGCATGTGCGTCCTGGGCGAACAGGAGGAGACCACAACTCGTGTGAGCTTGTGCGCCTTTATCGCCGACTGGATTTCGGCAATACCGGATTCGGAGCAGGTGTAGAGATTATTCTTGGCATACGCTACATTAGGCAGTGTTGCCGCATATTTCGTCAGGGCCTCACAGTCCAGGTACCCGGCGATGTTGGAACCACAGTGGCAGACAAATACCCCTATCCGCGCTTCTGTCATGTCCTTGATCTCACCATTTCCACTCATTGCATTTTCTCCCTTAGGAGACAAGACGCGTTACTTCTGAACCCGACAAGGCTTGAGCCGCCCTTGCCGCGGCGCTGCTGGCCTGAGCCACGGATTCAGGGATATCCATCGGACCTTGTGCACAACCGCATGTGAACACCCCCGGACGTGACGTATCCAGCGGGGGAACAGGCTTGGTTTTATAGAAGCCGAAATCGTTCAGCGGAATGCCCAAAAGCTCCGAAAACTTCTTCGCGGATGGACTCGGCTCACAGGCGGTCGCCAGGACGACCAGATCCACCTCCAGGCTGTGCACCTCGCGGGACTTGGTGTCCTCGTACCACAGAACAGGGTTATGCTCTTTATTCTCGCTGATTTCGGCTACCCTGCTGCGAACAAAGGTGATTCCCGACTCACCCGCGCGATTGCGATACTCCTCAAAACCCTTGCCTACCGCCCGGATATCCATCCCGAAGATGTACACCTCGGCATCCGCATCGTGTTCACGGGCAATGATGGCTTCCTTTACCGAGTGCATGCAGCAAAAACCCGAGCAGAATTTATTGAATCTCTGGTCGCGTGAGCCAACGCACTGGATGAAGGCGAGCCGATGAGCGGTGTCCATCTCGTCGACCCTTTTTTTCGTCAGGTCGAGTTTTTTCTTCACCGGCAGGAAGGCGCCATATTGTTTTGCCCAGTCGTCGTAGTGCCCGCCGGTAAGCTCACCCGACTCGAACTTGTCGATAAACTCGGACGAACTCAGGCTGAAGGTTTTCTCGAACTTCTCCAACTCTCGAAGCATCTTCTGAGCGTTCTTTTCCAGTTCCGGCAGAGAAGCCTCGATCGCCAGGTCGGAAGGCCGGTAGACGTGGCCGTGGGTAGGTCCGCTGGCAGAGAGGAACCGTTCGAATTCCAGGGCGGAGACGACGTTGGGCAGACGTCCGTAGCCATATTCAGGGACTCTTCGGGCATCGAAGAGTTCATAGCCTGTGGCGAGGATGATGGCCCCTACTTCCACATCGAGCATCTGTTCCTGCTGGCTGTAGTCAATTGCGCCCGCCTGGCAGATTTTGGAGCAGATGCCGCATTTCTTGCCGGGCTGGAAATTCCGGCACTTCGTAGCATCGATTGTGTATGCGGAAGGAATGCCCTGGGCAAAATACTTGTATATGGCTTTGGATTTGCCCATTCCCATGTTGTAGGCATCAGAGGTGACCGTTGGACACTTTTCCGCGCAACTGCCACAGCCGGTGCACTTGCTTTCGTTAACGTAGCGGGGTTTCTTCCGGACAGTGACATGAAAATTGCCCAGTTCCCCTTCCACCTTCTCCACTTCCGAGTATGCCAGGAGCCGAATCCTTGGATGCCGACCGACATCCATCAATTTCGGAGCCAGGATTCAGAGGGCGCAGTCGTTGGTAGGAAACGTTTTGTCGAGCTGAGCCATTTTCCCGCCGATAGTGGGAAGCCGTTCAACGAGGTGAACTTGAAAACCCATTTCGGCCAGGTCCAAGGAGGCCTGCATGCCGGCAATGCCTCCGCCGATGACAAGGACATCGCGATTCACGAACGTGATCTCCCTTCAGGTTTAAACAGCCTTATTCGATATGGTCCAAAAGATACGAGTACAAATCAGCTATCTTCAGGGTGATTTCCGTATTCTGCTCCGCGCAGGTGAGATGAATCCTGCACTTGGGGCAGGCGGTAACAAGGGTCGAGGCGCCGGTGCCCAAGGCTTCCTCGAGCCGCTGGATTTGCATGGTCTTGGAGCAGTTCGAGCACTCAATCCAGGCGCTCGTGCCACAGCAAACCGCGTTTTCCCGGTTCATTTCCATCTCTTCGAGCTGCACTCCCGGAATGAGCTTTAACAGCTCACGCGGAGGCTCGTAGATGCCGGCTCTTCGGCCAAGCCGACAAGGATCCTGATAGGTAACGGCGCCGTTGCCGTTTTCAGCCGCCTTGAAGGTCAGTCCCGTACCGGGAAGCTCCCGCGCAAGGAATTCAGTGATATGAATCGCCTCGAAAGGAAGTTCGCCGAAAAATTTCGGGATCTCGGATTTGAACGTGGTGTAGCCTTCCGGGCAACTGAAGATGACAGTTTTGGCGCCGGAATCGGCGATCATCTCCAGGTTCAGGGTGGCGAGTCTGCGGAACGTGGCTTCATCTCCGCTCCAAAGAGCGTCATGCCCGCAGCAGCGTTCTTCATTGCGCATCACAGGCTCGATCCCCATCCGGTTCAAAAGCTGCAGAACGCTCCTGGCCGTCTCGAGCGAGGTGGACCCGTACTTCAGGGCCGCATCGAAGTATGGAGCGCAGCCGACAAAATAGAAATAATCGCCCTTCTCCTGGAACTTGCCGGCCTCCACCGCCCATTCGGTGCGCTGCTGACTGATCTTCCTGGTCTGCAGGGAGGCAATGGCCTGCAGCGTGCCGTGATGGCTGAGCTGAGGAGTATTGCCCTCGTGACGTGCAAGCACTCGGTGCTCGCGGGCAAACTGAGGAAAGTCGATCTGCACCGGACACCGTGAACTGCACCGGGAGCAGGTGAGGCACGCCCACAGTTCCCGGCTCTGAAGCACCGTCTCGTCACGGTCCATCAACGCCCGCTTGATCATTTGCCTCGGAGAGAAAGTGGGCAGCACCCTGCTGATGGGACAGCTTCCCGTGCAAACACCACATTCCATGCAATAGTCAACCTGTTCCTTGCTAATTTTCATAGCCTGTTCCATTCAAGCGTTTTGTCCCACCGATACGGGATGATCTGCCATACAGATTATGAACCCCCGCGCTAAAACGTCTACGGCACAAAGCTTACGTCCCGAACGCAAAACCGCATCCGCTAAACGGCGGCAGCCCCCAAATCCACCTTCTCGGCCAGAGGGTTCCTTCCGAGATCTTTCAGCAATCGCGTGAAGTCCCGGATCTCATCGGCAAAGATGTTTCCTTCCGAGGCGGAAATCCACTTCAACCGGAGATAACGCTCATCAACGCCAAGGAGCTTCAGGATCTTGTGGGCATCGTCAACCACCAGCTTACACTTTTCATTACCTCCCAGGTAATGGCAGTCACCGATGTGTCAGCCGGAGACCATGACTCCGTCTGCTCCAGCTTCAAACGCGTTCAGCAGAAAACCGTGATTAATTCTCCCGGAGCACATAAGCCGGATGAGCCGAACGTTGGTCGGATACTGCATTCTCGAAACCCCGGCCAGGTCGGCCCCGGCATAAGCACACCAGTTACACAGAAACGCGACGATCTTGGGTTCAAATGTGTCGGACATCGATGTTCCTTTGAAGAGCTGTTAGCTCCTGACGTTTAGCTCTCAGCAAGCGGCCTCGCGGCCAACGGCTGATGCTAATCGCACCTCGTTAAAGCGCCTGGATCACAGCCTTGATCTGTTTGTCGCGGAAATGCGCAAGCGAAGCCGCCCCGGTTGGGCAGGCAGCGTTGCATGCTCCACACCCCGTGCAAAGCGCCTGTGTGACAACAGCCTGTTTCTTTCCAGGTTCTACCTCGGAAACCTTTATCGCGCCAAACAGACAGGTCTGCTCGCATTCACCGCACGCGCGGCACAGCGCGGAATCGACCTCCGTTATGACACCCTCGGCAATGATTTCCTTCTGCGAAAGAATTGTCGCCGCCCGTGATACAGCGCCACGAGCCTGGGCTATCGACTCGCTGGCGAATTTCGGTCCCTGTGCAAGACCGCACAGGAAAAACCCGGCAGTCGCAAAATCCAGCGGACGCAACTTCGGGTGAGCCTCCAGGAAGAAACCGTCCTGATCCAGAGGCAGGCGCAGAGTCTCACCCAGCTTCCTGGTATCGGCGCTCGGGCGGATAGCTGCGCTCAGCACCAGCAGGTCGGTCTTTATCGTAATTGGGCGCAGGAGCTGGGTGTCAAAAAGGGATACGTCGAATCCCGCTCCGTTGGCCGCCACACTGGGCTTTTTGTCCTCGTCGTACCGGAAGAAACGCACTCCCTTGCTCCGGGCTTCCTGGTAGTTGAGTTCCTTGAAGCCAAAGGTGCGCATATCGCGGTAGAGAACAGAAATGTTCGCCCTGGGATTGATCTCCTTCATCTTGATGCTGTTCTTCACGGCAGCCGTGCAACATACCCTGCTGCAGTAGGAATTGTCCGGCTCGCGCGACCCCACGCACTGGATCATCGTCACATTCCGGAAGGCGCGCACGGCTGTAGGGTCCGTGACAAGCATATTCTCGAATTCCTTCTGGGTGACGACATTCGGGTTCTGCCCGTAGAGGTATTCCGTGGGTCTATATTCCTGGCCCCCGGTCGCCACTATACCCACACCGTGGGAAAGCTCAACTTCCTTGCCTCCGACCGAAATCGTGGTCGAGAAGTTCCCACAGGCGCCTTTTACAGCGACAACCTCGGCCTCCTTGTAGACCGTTATCAGCCTGTTCGATTCAACTTTTTCGATGAGATCCTCAACATACTTCGACGGCTCCCCGCCGTCTTCCGTATAGAAGAGCTTCCTGGCGTTTCCTCCAAGCTCCGCGGACTTCTCCACAACCACGGAGGGGTACCCCTGCTCGGCAACGGAAAGCGCGGCTGTCAGACCTGCCAGACCGCCTCCAATAACGAGCGCTTTCTGGACAACCTGGTAGGAAAAATCATAGAGGGGCTCAAGCAGACTGACCCTGGATACCGACATGCGGACAAGATCTTTGGCTTTCTCCGTCGCAAGACCCTGCTCGCCCTGATGCACCCAGGAGTCTTGCTCGCGAATGTTGGCAAGCTCAAACAGGTAGGGGTTCAGGCCGGCCTCTCTAAGGGTATTGCGGAAAAGAGGCTCGTGTGTGCGCGGCGTACAGGACGCCACCACGAACCGGTTGAGCTTAAGTTCATCCACAATCTTTATGATCTCTTTCTGTTGATCGGTTGAGCAGGCAAACATCACATGGTCGGCATACTCCACCCCAGGCAGCGTCCTGGCGTACTCGGCAACAGCCTCCGTGTTCACTACCCCGGCGATGTTTATGCCGCAGTGACAGACGAAAACGCCGACCCGAGGCTTCTCGCCCCTGATATCGCGCTCCTTGTACTGAGGAGGAGGGTCGATAAGTGATCCGCGCGCGTCGGCAAGCAGGGATGTTGCACAGGCCGCCGCACTGCTCCCCTGCTGAACCGAATCGGGAATGTCCTTTGGCCCCTGGGCAGCACCGCAGACATAGACCCCGGGCTGGGAAGTCGCCACTACGTCCAGCGGATCGGTCTGAGTGAAACCGAACGGGTTCAAATCCACTCCCAGGCGCTTCGCCAGCTCAGCCGTGGACGGATTGGCGCAGAGGCCGACCGAGAGCACAACCATGTCGAACTCTTCCTCACGCACCGTGTTGTCTTCATCCGAGTAGTTGATCAACAGCTTGTCGCTGCCGGGCACGGGAACAACCCGGGAGACCATCGAGCGGACAAACCGCACGCCCGTTTCGCTCCGCGCACGCTCGTAGAAGCGGTCAAATCCCTTCCCCTGGGCGCGGATATCGATAAAGAAGATCGTCGTGTCAATGTCCGCTTCGTGCTCCTTGGTGATCATTGCCTGCTTAGTGGCGTACATGCAGCAGACATAGGAACAGTAGTCCTGTCCGATTGCGCTGTCACGCGAGCCGACACACTGGATCCAAGCTATTCTGTGCGGTTTCTTTCCGTCGGAGAGGCGTTCGATATGTCCCTGAAAGGGGCCGGCCGCGGACAGGATACGTTCGTATTCAAGGCTGGTCAGGACATTCGGCCACCTGCCGTGGCCGTATTCAGGCTTGCGCTTCGGATCGAAGATCGAAAAGCCGGGCGAAAAGATGACAGCGCCGGTCTTGAGATCGATGACCTGTGCCTGCTGCTTGTAGTCGATAGCCCCCGCCTTGCAGATCTTTGCGCAAATCCCGCATTTCTTGCCCGGCTGGAAGTTGCGGCAGACGGAGGCGTCAATGGCATAGGCGGACGGAGTGGCTTGTGCGTAATTCTTATATATGGCCTTGGAGTTCGCCAACCCCTGGTTGTAGACATCGACTCTCTTGGTTGGGCACTTCTCCGCACAACTGCCGCAGCTCGTGCATTTGTCCTCCCGCACATATCGGGGATGCCGCTTGACCGTGAGGGTGAAGTCTCCCGGTTCGCCTTCCAGCTTTTCGACCGTCGTCTTGCTCAATATCTGTATGTTGCGATGGCCGGCAAGCTCAACCAGTTTGGGTCCCATCATGCAGGACGAGCAGTCGTTTGTCGGAAAGGTCTTGTCGAGCTGCGACATAACGCCGCCGACATTGGGTTGCTCTTCGATCAGGTAGACTTTGAATCCGGAGTTGGCAATATCCAGAGCGCACTGGATGCCAGCAATCCCGCCTCCGACAATGGCAACTGCGCCGGTTTTCTGTACCTGCCGCATTTCTTCTACCTTTTTGTTGGACATGAGATGGTCAACTTTCCAGAATTCCCGGGTCGAAAGGCAGTTCTAAGCCTAAAGAAGCTTGTTGCGCCGAAGCACGGGAATCGGATCGACAAAGTGCCGAATGAGCCAATCCGCAGCACCCGGCAGACCGCAGGCCAAGCCGATCAACTCAGTGAAATAGATTATCGGAAGCCCGAAAAACTTGGCCGTTTCCGCTTCAATTCTCTCTTGGTACATGTCCAGGTTTCCCTGGCACATCTGGCAGGAAACCACCACCGCCTGCGCTCCGGATCGCCTGGCCATATCGAGTATCTTCCCGACCATCTTGAACGCCATGTCCTCGCGAGAAATCATCAGGCTCGCGCCGCAGCAGTCAGTCTTGTAGGGCCAGTCTATGGTGGTCGCGCCGAGCGCTGTCACAATCTTATCGATGCTCTGAGGGTTCTCGCAGTCGGTCGCCCCGGTAATCTCCGGCGGTCGGCTGGCCATGCAGCCGTAGTAGGAGACGACCTTCAGCCCGGTGAGCGGCTTGACTACATTTGCGGCAAGCCTTTCAAGCATCTCATCCGTTGCAAAGAAATTGGCAAGATCCCAGATCTTGGGGACCCCCGCACCCAGCCTGGTCTGAAACCGGCCTCCGTTGCCCTCTTTTAACTCACGGACGGCGCTCTTGAGCCTGTTGAAACAGAGCGGACAAGGAACCAGCATGTCCCGGTTAGGGAGCTTAGAAGCGAGATCGAGATTGCGTCCGGGCAAATCGATACTTGCCCTGTGGTGGATACTGTGGGCGGCGGTAGCCCCGCAACAGTTCCAGTCGGGAATTTCCTGCAATTCGATCTCCATCGACTTGCAGACGGACTCGATCGAATCTGCATAATCCCGAGCAGTGCCTTCCAGAGAACAACCAGGGTAGTATGTGACCTTCATGAGCCGGTTCCTGTCTGATTAGGATGAGCGGAGAATAGCGCTGACCTGGGCTTTCCCCTTGATTATCCTGGGGGCCGGAGCGAGGCGGCCCTTCAAGAAAAGCTTGACGCCCTGCTTCATCACGTTTCGCACTTCGCCGGTCTTGAATTTGCTTCTCATCTGCCCGCTCTTCAGCCAATAGGCCGGAAGCAGACTGCCCTCGAAGACCCGGCCGGTGAGCTTGACGTTTTCAAGAAAGGCCTGATGCAAGGCAGCCACCTGCGGCTGGGCAGGCCCGATTCCGGACGCTATGGCCAGTTCCTTGAGGTAGTCCATGAGTTCCGCGATCCGAACCCCATTAGGACACCGTGTACTGCACGTCTCGCACGCTGCGCAGACCCAGATAGTCCTGGAGCGCAAAACCTCATCTCTTTGCCCCAGAATCGCCAGCCGGATCACCTGGTCCGGATAGAGGTCCATCTCGAAGGAAGCCGGACAGCCGTTTGTACATTTCCGACACTGGAAACATTCCGCCGCATTGAACGGCCCAGCGGCTTCGGCTTTTTCCAGAAAACTGAAATCAGGACTCAGACTGGGCTGCTGCATAATGTTGGTAAATCTCCATTTTGATCGATGGAAGGAAAAGAGTGCTCCCGCATAAATATCTCAATCCTCAACGAGGACAAGGGTGCATCGAACACTTCTAAAAAGCGGAGGTGCGACTGCTTATATGAGAAGGCAGGCGTTCAAACGCCCAATAAGGGAAATGGAAGACGTAGAACTACTTGCTTCGGGAGACTCCCGGACGCGACTGGCAAATTCAGCCAAAAGCAAATGCCAACAGGAAAAGCTGCATCATCAAGAACTCGGAAGCAAGATAAAGACAAAAAACCCGCGATCCATTTCAGCTAGAAGAACGACGCACTGCCTTGTCGGTCCTGTTATTCAAAATTTCACAACTTGAAGTGAAATATCTTTGGCTTATTGTGCCTTTTAACACAACCGGAGAAGCAATGCAAGGGCTTTTCCAATACCGCGTTTTTGTTGCATCTTATGGGAATCACAGGGCAAATTGTGCCTGAAGGCTGCAAGTTGCCCCACTTTGTGAAAATATTCTTTTTAAATTGCACAGCCATACAAAAAAGCAGGAGACCTTCAGGCGCTGTGCCTCCGATTGCTTGTCAGGCCTATAACTCAACCTGTACACCCAGCTCCACGACCTGCCCGGGAGGCAGTCCAAAGTAGTTGGTCGCCGTCTGTGAATTGCGGGACAAAAAAGCAAAAAGCCTTTTTCGCCAGCGCATCATCGGGGCATCCCCCGTAGGCAGAAGCGTCTCACGGCCGAGGTAGTAGCTGGTGGGGTCCCGTTGTGGAATGAGTCCCTGGGAGAAGGCCCGCTTCATGATACGCGGCACGTTCGGCGTCTCCATGAAGCCGTACTGGGCAATCAACCGGTAGAAACCGTTTCCGAGCACCTCAACCTCGATGCGCTCTCCCCGAACGACCGGCACGTGTTTGCCGACAATCGTGAGCAGAATCACCTCCTGGTGCAGCACCTGGCTATGCTTGAAGTGGTGCAGGAGCGAAGGAGGAGTAAAGATCGAAGAGGAAGCAAGAAAGACCGCCGTGCCCGGAACTCTGTGGGTCTTGTGTGCGACAACGTCTTCCAGGAAGAGCGAAAACGGCAGAGAAGTCTTCCGGAACTTCGTGGAAAGAGCGGCCCGTCCGTCCTTCCAGGCTGTCATAATAGTCACTATCACTGCTCCGACCACAATCGGAAACCAGCCGCCGTCAAAGAATTTCAGAAGATTGGATCCGAAGAAGGTAAGGTCGAAAATCAGGAAAAGAACCGCCAGAGGCAGGGCCTTCCTGATGGGCCACTGCCAGTTGGTTGTGGCCACAAAAAAGAACACCACCGAGGTCAGGGCCATGTCGGCCGTTACTGCAACTCCATAGGCGCCTGCAAGGCCGCTCGATCCGCGAAAAACGAGCACCAGGGCTATACAGACGATCATCATTATCCAGTTTATCTCGGGTATGTAAATCTGCCCTTCCGTCTTGGGAGAGGTGTGCACAATCGTCACACGGGGAAAGTAGCCGAGTTGCACTGCCTGCCGGGTGATGGAAAAAGCGCCCGAAATCATTGCCTGGGAAGCAATGATGGTGGCTGCAGTAGACAGAATCACCAATGGAAAAAGAAGGGCTTTGGGAACAAGGGAATAGAAAGGATTGGCGGCGGCCTCGGGTGTGGAGAGCAGGAGGGCGCCCTGGCCGAAATAATTGAGCAGCAATGCCGGGAAAACCAGCCCGAACCAGGAGAGGCGGATCGGAGGTTTGCCGAAATGCCCCATGTCCGCATAGAGGGCCTCTCCACCAGTGACGACGAGCACCACGGAGGCGAGAACCAGCAGGCCGTGAAGGTGATTGGCCGCAAAGAAACGCACCGCGTGCAGAGGGTTAACGGCATAGAGGATTTGAGGATTTACAATTATGTGTGAAACTCCAAGAGAAGCAATGGAGGCAAACCAGACCAGCATAACGGGGCCGAATACCTTGCCGATTCCTTCTGTTCCCCGGCTTTGAAAAAGGAATAGACACAAGAGGATAGCGCATGTTATCGGCACGATCAGGTTCCGTGCGGCATCGGTTGCGACCTCGAGTCCCTCGACCGCGGAAAGGACGGAAATAGCAGGCGTAATGAAGCCGTCGCCATAGAGCAGAGAAGCGCCGGTCAGCCCTGCAAATATGATGGGGCCGCGCACTCTGGGCGGCAGCTTGTCAGGACCCGGCACCAGGGCCAGAAGAGCGAAAATTCCCCCTTCCCCCCTGTTGTCCGCCCGCATTATGAAGGTGATGTATTTGATGGATACGACAATAGTAAGCGACCAGAACACAAGGGAGAGCACCCCCATGATGTTGGTCGGATCGATCTGTATGGCATGGGCGCCATGAAAGCATTCTTTTACCGCGTAGAGAGGACTGGTCCCGATGTCGCCGTATACTATTCCCAGAGCGCCAAGTGTGAGACCGAGACTGAGTGGTTTGCGGTTTTCGTTCATTTGTGACCCTGCAACTCTCCGGCTTTTAGATTAAGCGCCCCCATTATACCATCGAGTTGCGAAGAGCAATAATGAAGATCGTTTTTCAGCCATACGCACTTTACACGATCATTTACTTAGCGCACAAAAAAACTTAAACATGATGATACTGAATAGACCTAATTTTTTGGAAGGCGGAGGCATAATGGGAATCATAGCGATCGTGGGGCGTCCAAACGTTGGGAAGTCCACGCTTTTTAACAGGATAAGCAAGAGCAGGCAGGCGCTCGTCGATGATCTGCCGGGGGTGACGCGCGACCGCAACTATGCGCGCGCGACATGGGATGAAAAGAACTTCACCATAGTGGATACCGGCGGCTTCATCAGCAGGGAGGAAACTCTTTTCGATCTTCCGACACGGGAGCAGATCGGGCACGCGCTCCATGAAGCCGATATTCTTCTTTTTGTTGCAGATGCCAAGACCGGTCTGCACCCCGAGGACTCCATACTTTTTGACATGCTGCGGCGCACATCCAAGCCGCTCTTCTTCGCAGTGAACAAGATCGACGGTCCCGAGCAGGAGAACCTTACCAGCGATTTCTATTCTCTCGGAGTTGAAAAGCTCTACCCGGTGAGTTCGGCACATGGCTTCGGCGTCGGGGACCTTCTCTCGGATATGGTTGAACTGCTTCCTGAACCGTCAAATTTCGAGACCGATACCGGGGCGGAAGAATCAGAGGTTGCGGAGATCCGGGTGTCCATCCTGGGACGACCGAATGTCGGGAAGTCCACACTCGTCAACCGCATTCTCGGGGCGCCCAGGGTTATCGTCAGTCCTGTTCCGGGCACTACCCGCGATGCCGTGGATACCCCCTTCGAGCGCACCGGACAGAAATACCTGCTCATCGACACAGCGGGAATAAGAAAAAAGGGAAAGACCAGTGAAAAGCTTGAAAAAATAAGCATAATCAAAGCATTGAACAGTATAGACAAGAGCCATGTCTGCATGCTGCTCATCGATGCCTCGGAAGGGGTGGCCGACCAGGATCTCCATATCGCCGGCTACATCCAGGAACGCTACAGGGCGCTGGTCGTGGGCGTAAACAAGTGGGATACCCTTGGAACAGACACCAGGGCCAAGAAAAGCTTTCTGGAGGATCTTAAATACCGCTTCCGATTTATGCCCTTCGCACCCATTCTGCCCTTCTCGGCCCTCTCCGGCAAAGGGGTCCAAAAAGTAATTCCAACCATCCGGGACGTTTTCGAGCAGTACAGCCGGCGTGTTACAACGGGAGTCCTCAACAGGGGGCTCCAGGATGCCGTGCATACCCACGAACCACCGGTCGTCAAGGGCCGCAGGCTCAAGTTCTTCTATGCAACGCAGGCCGGGACCCGTCCCCCCATGTTTGTAGTCTTTTGTAATAACCCCGATAGCATCCACTTCTCCTACGAACGCTTTTTGATCAACCAGTTCCGGGAAAGCTTCAAACTCGATAAAACGCCTATCCGGCTCGTCTTCCGCGGGCGCCAGCAAAGAAATGCCTAATGACTTTCAGGTAAAGAAATAGAAGAGAGGACTGATGAGGAAAACCGTTGTTCTGCTCCTGATGCTGCTGCTTTGGACCGCTGTATCGCCGGCCATGGCCCGCGCCCCCCTGCCGCCCTCACCCAGAAAGTCCGTACAACCGGCGGCCTCGGAAGTTGATAAGGCCGAGAAGCTCTACTTTCTGCTCAGAAAAGAAAACCGCGCGCTGCGCTGGGACCGGTGCCTTGCCGGAAAAGCTTTTTTAAGAGCGAGGCAAATGGCGAAGCAGGGGTACTTCGATCATGAAGACCCCAGAACGGGTAGAAACCCGGTATGGGGTCTGGTCAAGCGCTGTTTCCCGTGCAGGTCCGCCGGAGAGAACCTTGCCAAGGGGATGGATACTCCCGAAAATATACACAAAGCTCTCATGAAAAGCCCCACACATCGAAAAAACATTGTTGACCGGCGGTTCAGCAAGGTGGGAGTCGGTTGCTACGACTCCATCTGTGTACAACTCTTCGCAGGTCTTTAATTCCAAATAATGCACAACAGCAGGCAAGGGCGCCGGGAGGGGTATCCGCTCCTTTGCCTTTTTGTTGCTTGACGCAGATTTTCGATTGTTGTAAACCAACGATTGATTGTGAAAATAAACTCATTCTCTGCTGCCCCTTTCCCTGTCCTGCTCTTTCATTGGAGTGGAAACTCAAACACGACTAACAGCTCTGGAGGTTAAGAATGAAGGAAAAGATTCAATCGCCAATCTGTAATGTATCCAGCCTGGACGACCAACAAATCAGAGACTGCAGCCAGGGATTTTCCTGGTGGGGACCATCCCCGGAAGAAGCCCGGAAAATCATGGTGAACAAACCCAAAGGCCTCTCCGACAAGACGACCACTTTGAAAGATGCCGTGAACAAGTACGTCAAGGACGGCATGAGCCTCGCTATAGGCGGGTTTGTCAACACCAGGCCTCCAGTGGCCACTATCCACGAAATCATCCGCAAAGGAGCAAAGAACCTCAGCCTCTCCTTCCAATCGAACTCCATTTGCCCGGAACTCCTTGCGGGCGCCATGCTCCTCTACCCCGATCACCTGTCGATCAAACGTGTAGAACTCGCATGGTGGGGATACGAGGTAATCGGCATCGCACCACTTTTCAGACACCTGTGCGCGAACAGTCTGGTCGAACTCGATGACTATACAAACTATGGCATGGCTGCCCGCTTCAAGGCGGCCGCAATGGGCATAGAGTTCCTCCCTGTGAGAGATCACGGCGGCGCGGACATGGAACTGGTCAACCGCGGGAAAATGATTCAGAGTCCTTTTACGGGGAAGAATACCTATCTCGTTCCCGCCTGCTATCCCGACCTGGGCATACTGAGCGTTACGGCGGCGGACAAGCATGGTAATTGCCGTATATTCGGCGCCCACTGCACCTGTCCCGAAATAGCCATGGCATCGGCGCACACACTTGTCACCGCGGAACAAATCATCAGCAACGAAAACATCCGCACCTACCCCAACCTCACGGAAATCCCCTACACCGCAGTGGATGCCGTCGTCGAGCAGCGGTTTGCAAGCTATCCCGGCGCCTCGTACGGCAACTACTGGTTCGACATGGAACATATCCTGATGTTCCGGAGTGCTTCCGAGGAGTTCAGGAAAAGCGGCAAGCCTGATGCTCTCAAGAAGTACTATGACGAATACATCTTCGGGTGTGAAACCCATGACGACTTCATCGCCAAGCTGCCCTACAAGACTCTGAAGAAGATAAGGGACATGGACGGGGGACAGCCCATAATTCTATCCTGATCGCCGACTGTTTGAACAGCGAAGCGGCGCCCGTGGCTCTTCCCTCGCCCGAACGCCGTCCTGCGCACCCGATAAAAAAAGAAAATCGAGGAGATACAAATGCCTGAATATACACCGTTTGAAATGATCGCCTACACGGGCTCGAGAGTTCTCGAAGATAACACGATCGTGTTTGTGGGCACGGGTCTGCCGATTATTGCTTCGATCCACGCACAGTTGACCCATGCGCCGGGCCTTGGAATAATCTTCGAGGCCGGCCCGCTCAGCCCCGTACTCGAAATGGGAATGCCTCTTTCCGTGGGCGACACGCGCGCCTGCCGGAAAGCCAATTACCTCAAAGGACTTTGCTCCGTGTTCGAACTGACCCAGAGGGGACATGCCGATTATGCTTTCATCGGCGGCGCCCAGATCGACATGTACGGCAACGTGAACTCGACTTTCGAAGGCGGTTCCTACAAAGCGGCCAAAACTCGCTTCCCCGGCAGCGGGGGCGCTGGAGCAATGGCGGCAAACTGCGAGAAATCCATCATCATCATGGCCCTGGAGCCAAGGCGTTTTACACCCAAGCTGGATTTTCTCACCAGCATCGGGTACGGCGACGGCACTCCCGATTACCGGGAAAAATCCGGCGTAATGGGATCGGGCCCCTACCGGGTCATCACCAACGAAGCGCTATTCGGCTTTGATGATGAGACTCACCGCATGACTCTCCTTGAAGTTGCCAGGGGAAGGACAGCGGAGGACATACAAAAGAAGGTCAGCTTCGAGTTGCTCGTCTCACCCGATCTGAAAGAGATGGCGGAACCCGCTGAAAAGGACCTGAAACTGCTGCGGGAAGAATGTGATCCCGACGGCTATTTTCTGGCGAGAAAGCTGAAGTAGCGACCGTTTCTCAGCAGATCTTTCCGCAGGCCCGTTTGAAGCCTCCTCTCAACAGGCGGGAGGAGGCTTCTATCGGCTGGCCTGGCGCTCTTTTCAAAGGTCATGCACAAGGAAAGCTTTGTTTTTTTTAAAAAAGGCTCTAAAATCTTTTACATGCTCGATCATTGAGCGTTATCCCCTGTCCCGAAGTCCGTTTTTCGAAAGGGACGCATATGGCAAAAATAGCTGAACGATATCTGCCCCCCAGGGATACCTGGCCCGAATTCACGATTCCGGAAGAACTTGCGGACACTCCCCGGCAGCTCAATCTTGCAGATTTCCTTCTCGACCGTCACGTTCGGGAAGGCCGGGGGGAAAATGCGGCAATCAAATTCCACGACGAGATCATAACCTACTCCAGGTTGCAGGAGATGGTGAACCGGTTTGCCAATGGGTTGCGCTCTGCAGGAGTCCAGGCCCAGGACAGGATAGGGATCAGACTGGTAAATTCACCCCAGGCAATTGTAACCATCTTCGCCATTGAAAAACTCGGCGCGGTTCCGGTTCCGACCTCTCCGCTCTGGTCCGCCGAGGAATTGTCCTTCGTGGTCAATGACTCGGAAATGAAATTTCTGGTCGTCAATGTCTCGCTCATGGGCCAGGTTGAAGATGCCCTCGAGAATTTTGCCCAGGGAACCCGCGTTATAGTAATTGGAGGAGATGCAAGTGAAGTGGAAGATGCAGGGCACCTTTCCTTCGAGTCACTGAGCGAACAGGGCTCATCGCTCCTCGAACCCGTGATGCTCGATGCCTGGGACCTCGGCGTCATACTCTATACTTCGGGCACTACCGGCATGCCGAAGGGTTGCGTTCACTTCGTTCGGCCCACTGCCATCGTCATCAGGATGCTGAATCGCTACGTCTACCACCTCAAGCCCGGCGATACCCTCGGCGGCGCTGCTCCCGTATCTTTTGCCGCGGGCTTTGGGACGTTTGCTCAACTTCCCTTCGAAGGTGGCGCCACAGTCTCCCTGATCCCAAAATTTACACCTGCGGAAATGATGGCGACCATCCAGAAGCACAGGGTAACAGTCCTGACCGGCTTGCCCACCGCATACCGGGGGCTTTTGCGCTTCGCTCAATTTAAAGACTTCGATATCAGTTCCATTCGTCTCTACACTTCCGGCGGCGACTCGCTCGGCGCAGAGACCTTCCACCTGTGGCGCAACCTGACCGGCAAACCGATCTGGGAAGGGTTGGGTTGCACGGAATTGCTGCACCTTGTGACATCAAACACCATGAACCGGGAACCGGTCGTCAACTCACTCGGCAAAGCCCTTCCCGGCGTGATCGTGGATGTTGTCGATCCCGAAGGAAAAACATGCAAGCCCTGGGATATAGGAAGCCTGCTTATCAAGTGTCCCTCCGGAACAGTCTACTGGAAGCCCTATGAGAACAACTCCAAACTGCTCGATTCTCAAAAGCTGGCAGTTGCCGAAGGGTGGAATAAAATAGGCGATGCCGTTTACCTGGATGACCAGCAAAATATCTTCTTCGTCTCACGTGAAGACGATATGATCAAGACCTCCGGCTACCGCGTCAGCCCGGCGGAAGTAGAACAGGCAATAGCCAAACACCCCGCGGTCTCCGATGTGGGCGTGGTCGGGATTCCCGATGCGGAAAAAGGACAGATCATCAAAGCCGTCATCGTGCTGAGGCCGGAATTTACACCCGGTGATCGGATATCCGAAGAGATTCGCGAGTTCGTTAAACGCTACATCGCTATCTACAAGCTTCCGCGAATCTTCGACTATGTCGACAGCCTTCCCCGAACTCCCACCGGAAAGCTTATCAGGCGTAAGCTGCGCAACCAGCCCAGCCAGCTCATGACGGCTGCCGGAAAACGGTAACCCACCCGGCAACAGAACCTTGAACCGCTGCTCGCCCTCAACCGGGCAGCGGTATAGTCTCCGCATGCCTCTTCGCGATTTCAGCCGTGCATGCGGGTTCCTTCCTCGTAGCCTGAAAAAATCTCCATTCACATTCGATAAATATTGACAACTAAGAATAATTACTTAAATTGCGATCCAACAAGAGTTCAATAAGAGTAGCAAGGTCGATGGATTATAAATAACCCACAAACTGCTGTGTTTTAATAAGGAGTCTAAGATGAATAAAGTTTTCAATCTGACCATATTTGCAGTGGCTTTTGCCCTGGTGTTCGGTTTTGGAGCATTCAACGGTGCAATGGCAGCAAACAGTGACAATTTCAACCATGATTATCCCGGCCAGGCCAACCTGATTGGAGTCGATGAAGCGGACAACAGCCTGGGTAATCACAGAGACAGCGACAGAGGCGTCCCCGGATTCTCCTTCGATTCCTACGGACTGTCGGGCAGCTACGCGGACCATATGGAGAGATAGTTTACCGGCCTGCATCGTCGGCAGGCAATGAGGCTGAAATTGCAGGAGGACTGGTCTGATAGCTTGACACCATTGAGTTCTATAAGGAGTCAACGATGAGAAGACTTTTCAACCTTGCGGTAGTCGCTGTGGCATTCGCCCTGGTGATTGGACTTGGAACAACAAGCAGCACGATGGCTGCCGACGACAAATCCAGCTTGGATTATAACGGTCATGCAGACTTGGCCGGAGTCGATGAAGCAAGGCCCTCCCGGGCGGATCGGGCCGAGAGAGACAGAGTAATACCGCCCTTTGCATTCAGATCTTATGGGCCGGAAGGTGGTTATGCTGATTTCATGGAGAGGTAACCCGCCCTACACCGGTGCGGTTACAATAGCCACTCGGATACATATTTTGAACGAACTCACTGAGCATCGTGTTTAATAAGGAGACAAAGATGAACAGACTTTTCAATCTGACGATATTTGCAGTAGCCTTCGCCCTGGTAGCCGGTCTTGGAGCATTCAGCAGCACGATGGCAGCCAGCGACAATTTCAACTGGGACTATCCGGGCCAAGCCAACCTGATCGGGGTGGACGAGGCCAACAACAGCCTGGGGGTTTCCAGGGACAGGGACAGGGACGGTCCGGAGTTTGCCATGGAATCCTACGGTCTCTCGGGAAATTATGTAAATCATATGGAGAGGTAACCCAACGGGCGCCTCGGTGGTTCTGGGAAAAATAGAGGCGCCTGAAGGCCCCGGCATTCATGGAAATGAATGTCGGGGCTTCTTTCTGTGATACTATAGGAAGTCGCACTGAGCTTCAGCCGGAAAACCAAAGTTCCTCTTGTATGGTCCCGCCGGGCGGAATAATGAAGAAATCTGCCGACTCGTAAGGACCGCCGACGATTTTTTGGAAATATTCCATTCCGCCCGGAATTTCGTCGTACTGCTTTCCGAAAAATGCCGCATTCCGCTGCGCGCGCTCGATGATTCCAGCCTCAACGTTTCCGGATTTTATCAGGGTGATGTGCGTGTAATGTTTGAGTTCCTCCTGCATCACCCAAATCGCCATTTCCCGGCCAACCCGCTCGGTATACTCCCCTTCCGTCACCCCGAGAGGGTCCTTGCACTCCGCAAGCCAGCCCCTGCTGAGGTAATGGGTACCGGGCCTCTCGGCGAAGCGCATAGCGTAGGCCGTGCAGGAGCCCATCAGCAGGGCGATGCAGTCGTGGGCTCTGGGAACGATCAATTCCTGTTTACCCGCCTTAACTCCCGCAACTCCCTTCGAGCACAGACCGTACCCGAGAATGACCTGCTCCGCGTAATCCGAGACCCTGTCAATCTGCTCCTGGATAAGGCCGGGCATCTTACCGGGCGTTCTGTGGAGAGCCTGGTCCAGGTAGATGATCTCGATGGAGGAGTCGCCTCCGCGTACTTCTTCCAATTCGGCCTGCATCACCCTGCAGGCGATCACTACCCGCACGTGGCGCTCCCGCCCTGAATCTGCCTTTTTTGCTGAAAATCCATGAGCTTTGGCAGATTTCCCTCCGCATCGCAGGGAAGATCGAAGAGATCGGTTTTGTCCTGCCCGAGTGACACCAGGAGCGCTTCGGAGACGGCGAGCCATTCGAGATCTTTCGTGTTGGAAATCCACGCAACTCTGACACGCTCAGGGGTCCAGATCCCAATCGTTTTAAAGGCGGCTTCGATGGCTTCCCTGTCGTTTGGGAAAGCCATCGGCATGCGTCCCTTTTCGGGAGCGACGGCGGTAATGCAATTGGTCATCGTCGCGAAGAAGTCGGTTTTTTGGGCAGCCCTGAGCGTAATGTAGTCAGCCAGCCCTATACCGGTTGCGTTACCATCGGTTGCGTCCGAAAGGTCTCTTACGACAATTCGGGTTATCCGGGGCGTTTCACACTCTTTTTCGTACACGTTCATGATCCGGCCGACCACCTTGGTGTCCATCCCGGCGCCGGATATTTCTTTTCCAATCTCGTCGATTATCAGTACGTCCAGATCGTCGAAGGGCAGCGTCGGCTTGTAGAGCTTGGACTCTTCGAGAAGCTGCGGTTCCCTGGAAAATACCCGGTCGCGCGGAATAGCCTCTACCCTGCGCAGCCGGTTGAAATGGTCCTCGAGAATCGCCAGGCCGCCCAGGATTTTGAGGTTCTTGAAAAGAGCGGCTGCGATCAGGTGTATGGCTTTATAGTAGGAGATGTTTACGGCCAGTTGATGCATTGTTTGGGCGCCGAGTTGCCTGCCGAAGCCGACCACCGCCATTTTGAGGATGCCCGATTCCGTCTCCCCGATGTACTCGGTGTGTTCCTTAATGCGGTTGACGATCAGGATGTGATCGGCTTCCACCGCCGCCCGGTCGGCATAAACCGGAACCGAGCCATGCACGCGATCCATTTCGACCATCTCCAGGCTTGAGCAGATGGGAGCGCCGATGGTCGATTCGGTTATCCCCAAATGGCGCAACACATCCACCTGGCCGGCTGCCGTCCCGCTCCCGTGGCTTCCCATCGCAGGATAGACCAGCGGCTCTGCGCCTCGCTCCCGCAAGGCGGCTATGCAGGTGCGGAGCACCTCATTCATTGATTCTATGCCCCTGCTGCCTCCGGTGATCAGCACCCTGTCGCCTTTTCGAACCGGGTTGAGGAGGCCCGTTCTTTCCAACTCGGCCAATACCGCCTGTCGGGGCGCAGGATTATCCACCTGTGGAAACTTCTGCCTGATTATGCCGAACTTTGGATACTGCACGTTTTTCCTTTGACTATTCCAGTTTTACTCAATACGCCCTGCACGGAAAGCCTGTATGAATTCCATGCAGAAATCATCCCTGCCTGCAACCATAACGGCTGCTTTGAGCGTGCCGTAGAGCAGCTTGTCGGTCGGGTCCATAATCGCCGAGTCCAGGCCGCGGATGATGCAGGCGGCAAGAAAGGTGCGGTTCACCAGTTTCCGGGCCGGTAGGCCGTGCGACACATTGGTAAGGCCGCAGGTGGTATGGACGCCCGGGAACTCTTTCATTATGCGCTCGATGGCCTCCAGGGTGGAAGCCGCCGAACCGGCGCTTGTGCCGAGCGGGTATACGAGCGGGTCAATATAGAGATCGTCCGTCGAGAGTCCCCCCTCTTTTACTTTTTCGACCAGCCGGCCTGCCAGTTCGACTTTAGCCTCCACGGATTCGGCCATCATCTCATCCGACTGGCAGAGTCCAATGACCTTCGTCTTATATTCAGCTACGAGCGGAAGGACGCCCTCCAGACGCTCCGGCTCAAGGGTAATCGAGTTTACCATCGGCCGGCTTTTGACCATGGGCAGCACGGCCTTGATCGCCCTGTAATCGGGGCTGTCGATGCAAAGGGGTAATTCCGTAACCTCCTGAACGGCATCTATGACCCATTTGAGTTTTTCAATCTCTTCCCCGACAAAGGCGGCGGCGTTTACATCTATGTAGTCGGCCCCCGCTTCTTCCTGCATTTTTGCTTCCCGTTGTATTAAAACTCTGTCGCGGGAAGAAATCGCGCCGGCAATTCCTTTTCGTGATGAATTGATCCTCTCGCCGATAATGAGCATTATTTCTACCTCTGAGTTATCTAGTAGCCCTCGTGAACCGCCGCTATAATCGCTTTCAGGTTCGCCAGCGGGGTCGCGAGCGGTACGGCGCACTCGGGGGCGATCATATCCACCCCGGCCTCTATGGAATAACGGACCTGCTTGCGCACATCCTCCGGAGTTCCCTGGAAAAGGGTCTGGGCATTATTGATGTTCCCGACCAGCGCCAGTCGATCTCCAACTCTTTCGACGGCTTTTCTGGAATCCACCTGCCATTCGAAATGGTACCCGTCGAACCCGGCATCGGCGAAAAGCTCCAGTCTGTCGGAGCAATTGCCGCAGACGTGGAGGATGAGCGGGCCTTCTATCGTTGACGTCAGCTCCTTGTGGATTGGGAGCAGAAGCTTCTCATAGTGATACGAACCGACAAGGTTTCCGGTTGCATGGTCCGCCAGGACGACCATATCGGCGCCGGCGGCGAACTGGGCCCTGGCAAAGGCTATGGTGACGGGCATGAGCTGGCGAAGCATGCGCTCTATCCTCTCCTCTTCCTCGAGTCCTACCTGGAGGAGAAAATTCTGAGTACCCGCCATATGATAAGCAAGCGTCCACGGCCCCATTACCTTGCCGATAACCGCCGCTTTGCCGCCGACATGGCGCCGCAGAATCGAGAGGGCATCGAGCACCACGCGCATGGACGGTTTTTCGAGAAGATCGTCAGGGACCAGGATGTCCGAGAAGTTTTCATAAGGGAAGTTCTTGCTGTCGGGCATCTGGTCACGGCTGCCCCAGTCGAGTTCACAACCCAGGGCCGCAGCTTCCTGGTGTACGCTGTATTCCGGCATGACCGAGTCGAACCCTATGATCTCATGGCCCGCCAGAGCAAGCTCAGCCATGGCATTGGCATCTGTGTGGGCATGTGGAAAAGAGACGCCTGCCGCATCCATAAGCTCGTGGCAAACGATCGAGGTTGGATTTGCAGCCGGTGGGCGCTCACCTTTTTTACCTTTGTAGAGCGCCGACATTACGAGATTGTATGGTGTCGATTTCATGAGCAATTATCCCATTCAGGCTTTTTGGCGTACGCCATCGTCGATTATATAACTAGTGCATCCGGTAATCAGTTAATACCTATCAACCTTTTTGCGAGCTGGACTGCGTCCGCAGCATCCTTACCGTAGCCGTCGGCGCCGATTTTTTCAGCAAATTTGGAGTCAACGGGCGCGCCGCCGACCATGATCTTCACGCTCTCCCTCAGTCCCTGCTCACTGATCATTGCGATTACCTTCTGCATTTCGGGCATGGTGGTGGTGAGCAGGGCCGAAAGGCCGAGCACCTCGGGCTTTATCTCGCGGACCTTATCAACCACCTTGTTTACGCTGAGGTCTACGCCAAGGTCTACGACTTTGAAACCGGCGCCTTCAAGCATCATGATGACCAGGTTTTTCCCTATATCGTGGAGATCGCCTTTGACCGTTCCCATGACTATGGTTGCTTTGGGCTTGGAGGCTTCCCCGGTGAGCAGCGGCTTGATTATTTCCAGTCCCTTTTTCATGGTCGCTGCGGCAACCAGCATCTCGGGCACGTAGATTTCGCCCGAGCCGAACTTTTTCCCCACTATGTCCATCGCTTCGATGAAACCCTTATTGATTATCGTGTCGAGATCGACTCTCTCGTCTATAGCCGCCCTGACAAGGGCCTCGATTTCTTTATGCTTCCCGCTCACAACCACAGCTTTGATCTGCTCTATTCTCTCACTCATTTGATTCTCCACATTCAGCACTAAGCAGTTTGGTTAAGTACAAATCCTAAATAATACGTCTGCAAATCATCATGGTGCGGGGACAAGCGTAGGGTGGGCACAGCTTTCTCGTGCCCACCGCTTTCGAGGACCGTGTGCGACTTCCCCGCCGTCCGCGGGGAGTGGTGGGCACGATGAAACCGTGCCCACCCTACGGCAAGCAACACATCCCAAGTTAACGAAACTGGAGCAGTTGACATTTACTTTGTCCCCCTGGGTCTCACCTCTATTCGCTCTCGGGTCTCGATTGTTTTTCCAGAGGCCTTCTGCCGGCCATGAACTGGAAGGTTGTTCCGAGTTCCCTGCCGGTGCTTTTCTCGATATTTTTCAAAACGTCGGTCAGGTGCTCAAGCAGTTTGCGCTCGGCGCCGTCAGCGTCCCTGGCGCGTATCAGCTTGAGAATATCCCTGTGAAACGCCAAGGCATTGCGCGTAGCGCGCGGCAGGAGGGCCACCTCCATGATGAACCTTTTCATCAGGTCGGTCACCGCGCCCAGGAACTGCACCAGCACCTTGTTTCCGCTTGCCCGCGCGAGCGAGAAATGAAACTCGACGTCATATTTTATGAAGGCTTCCACATTTCCGGATTTGATAGCTTCTCTCTGCTTGCGAACGTTCTCTTCGAGTTCGGCAAGCGCCGCCTCGTCGGCCCGCATCACGGCGAGACGGACCATCGACATCTCTATGATGACCCTGGCTTCCATGAATTCTCGGACCGTCGAGGGCTGAAGGAGAATGTGGTCGGAAAGAGAGGCCATATATCCCGAAGGGCCGCTGATATTGATGATGGTGCCGACCCCCTGCCGGGCGCTCAGGAGTCCTAACACGGTCAGCCGGTTAATTGCCTCGCGGATCGTGTTCCGGCTGACCCCGAACTGTTCTGCGAGCCTGTCCTGTGAAGGCAGTTTCTCTCCCTGTTTGAGTCTGCCCGAGGTGATCATGTCATGCAAAGCTTTGAAAGCCTCATCAGCGGCGCTCATACGCCTGATGCAGGGAACGTCCATGAGATCCTTCTTTCCGGATGATACATCCCTTTGTGGCAACTTCGCTTCATGATCAGACGAAACCCCGGTTTTAGTTCACTTCAGCGCTGGTGCATCGGATAGAGTCGGTTATCTGCCGTTTGATTTCGTCAGGAGCGCCTTCTGCGACAATTCGCCCTTTTTCCAGCCAGATTATTCTGTCTGCGTAAAGACTAGCCTTATCCAGGCTCGATTCAGCACAGAGAATGTCTTTCCCGTCCGCCTTGAGTTTCTTCACAATGTCCGAGATCTTGATCATCATCGAGCGCGCCAGACCTTCCAGCAATTCGTCGAATAAGAGAACGCCCGGAGATGTGACTATAGCCCTCGCAATGCTGACCATCTTCTGCTGCCCGCCGCTCAGCAGCTTGCTCTTCCTGCCGTAGAGCGAGGCAAGTTCAGGCAGCAATTCTTCGATATTCATTTCACTTCTTCCTGAACCGCTTCCTCCGATTCTGGCTACTTCTATATTTTCCCTGACGGTCATCTCCTTGAAGAGCTTTCTATCCTCCGGGACATAGCCGATGCCTTTTTCCAGTCTTTTGAAAAGAGGGATGCCTATCACATCCTGCCCATCGAGCATGATCCGGCCCGAATCCACAGCCACCAGACCGGCAGCCGCTCTGAGCACGCTGGATTTGCCTGCGCCGTTGCGCCCGCACAGACACACCACTTCACCTGAAACCTTCAGAGAAAGCTGGTTGACGGCTTTTTCAGTTCCGTAGCAAACAGTCAACTGATCTATTTCAAGCATTAGAATCCTTTCCCGACAAGGATTTCAATGACCTTTTCCTGGCAGAATACATCCTCGGGGGCTCCCCTGGCTATGAACTCACCGTCACACATTACAATAGTCTCTTTCGACAGTTCTTTTACGAGATGGAGGTCGTGTTCGACGATTATCGATGCGAGATTATTTGCCTTTATCTGCTCCATCAGCAGATTCATGATCCTGAACTTCTCTTCTTCACCAACACCGCTCGTAGGTTCATCGACCAGCAGGATTCTTGGCTTCATCGCGAAACACATCGCGATATCAATGACTTTTTTATATCCGTGCCCCAGATTTTTGACCAGGGTATGTTTTACGCCTTCAAGATCGAACAGTGCCAGCAGTTGCTCCGTTCTTTCATTGACTTCTTTTTCCGTCTTGACGTCTTTAAACAGCGAAAAATGCTTTCCCGCGGACGACAGGCAGGCAGTCCTCACGTTATCGAAAACCGTCATATCTTCAAATAAATGCTCCAACTGGAAGGTCTTCACGATGCCCATCTTCGCCCTTCGGTCAGGAGAGACCCCGGTGATTTTCTCTCCCAGAAGCGTTATCTCTCCACGGTCGGGCATGATCAGTCCGGTAAGCAGGTTCAGAAAGGTCGTCTTTCCCGCCCCATTTGCGCCTACCAGCATGAGGACCTCTCCCTGTGCAATTTCAAAAGAGATGTCGTTAACGGACTTCACCTCTCCGTAATGTTTTCGGATCTTATCGACCGATATCAAAAGTGGGGGTTGTTTGCTATTTGCCATGCCTATCCGTGCTTTCCTGTCTGAATTTGGACCCGATTCTTCTAAACAGGGACTGTGCAATGCCGGTCACCCCCTGTTCCCCGACCGTCACGACGATAATGGCTATCGTCAGCCCGATGACAATCTCCCACAGGTTTGCGAACCAGGTGGATATGAAAAATTCCAGGTTGATGAAGCCGAAGGCGCCTACAATTGGGCCGGCGAAGGAATTGACTCCTCCGATGATTGCTGATTGCACGAAGTTGGCCCCATACCCCCATTCGAAAGTTGAAGGGCCAACATAATTGTAAGAGAAGGCAAGAAGTACTCCGGTAATCCCCGCGTAGACGCCCGAGATGACGAACGCGAGCCTCAGCATGCCGTGGACCGGAATGCCGATAGACTCGGCCTTTTCGAGGTCTCCTGCAATTGCCCGCAACTGAAGGGAAAAAGGTGAGTTGAGGATGCGCAGCATCAGCAGGATGGTGGCCAGGGAAACCGCCAGGCAAACGTAATAAAGGCCCAGGTCGCCTAGCGGCATGGTTAGCAGTGTAGGCTGCTTGATGTGGGAAATGCCGTCACTGCCGCCGGTAATTGTTCTGGCTTTGTAAACGAGCGACCAGAAGACCATGGTGACGGCGATGCCCATCACGGCAAAGTAGAACCCCGTTCTCTTCGTGATGAATATTCCAAGGACATAGGCGACAACTATGCTGACGACCAGCGCCAGGGGCAGGAGCACCAGGAGTTCGTTGGTAACGTCGTATTTTCCTGCCATGAAAGCGGTAATATAGCTGCCTATTCCAATAAATATGGACTGGCCGAAATGGACCTGCCGCAAGAGGCTGTAGAGGATATAGACTCCGTAGATCGCGGGAATCCACAATAAACCCTTTTGGACCAGCGTCCGCTGATAGCCGCTGATGAGGAAAGGAATCACCACGGCTATGGAGGTCAATACCAGTGTCGTTATCAACGTGCTGTGGCGCCGTGAGGGAATCGTCATACTGATTTCACTATTCATAGGGCGAGCTTTACTCTAAAAGGTTTTAGTGTTTGAACTCTTTGCCCCATATGCCGAAGGGCCGAACCATCAGGGTCACGGACGCGATGATGAAAGGAACGGCGAGTTCGAGCAGGGGTATTTCGACCGCAGTCACTACCCTGGCTATGCCGATTATAAAAGCAGTCAGGACCGCTCCCCCTATGCTGCCGACACCTCCGATGATTATGGTCAGGGCCGCCAGGAGAAGGGCGTTGCCCTCGATCCCGTAAGAAGCGCCGGCAATGGGAGCGTAGAGTCCTCCCGCCAGGCTCGCGAGCATCCCGGAAATGGCAAAAGTTATGAACGTAACAACATTCTGGTTGACGCCGCAGGACTGAGCCATGGTTCTGTCCCCGTCCAGCGAACTGGCGCGGAACTTGAGGCCCCAGGAGGTTTTATAAAGGAAGTATGCCAGCGCGAGCATGAGCGCCATGGCGAACCCAAACATAAAGAAGTAGTAATTGGGCACAAAATTCCCCAAAATCTCAGAGGTTCCCATCTTCAGGAAGGGAGCGGAATAGGTGACCGGAGTAGTTCCCCATTGGAGTTTTATGATCCCGCTGAAAACAACGAGCAGTGAGGCGGTGGCTATCATCCGGTGAACGTCAGTGTGCAGGAAGCGTTCGAACGCGCCATAAACGATTATTGAAATAGCTGCTCCCAGCAGGCTCACGGCGAACAGGATTCCCAGGAAGATGGGAAACGAAAAGGTATTGCCCAAAAGAGATGTTCCGAGTGAAACCGTTACATAGGCCCCTACCAGGTATACTCCCGCGAAGGTGAGCGACACGCGGCCTGCGATGTACAAGACGAAATTGAGGGCGAATGACAGCATGATAATGTAGGAAACCATCGGCAGGGCGTTGAAAATATACGAAAGAAGTGTGCTTAGCATGTGCGGTTGTCTTTCGGGATTGTGACGGTTCTCGACCAACTTTCGCGCTTACGGGATGAGCTGCCTGCGCCGCTGGAGCCGGCACAGGCAGCCATGACCCGTACAGGACTATTTATCCAGTTTATCCAGCGTGTTGATGAACTGTTCCACCGTCATCCACGGCGGGACGATTCTGAGATGGTCGGGAACGAGAATCATGTCTTTCATAACCCAGGCGCCCTTCTCGTTGTGCAGCCTGCCGACGGCCATGCCGGGAGCGGTCGACTGGTGATTGATCATGGACGAGATTCCATCGGGACCTATGATCGAAAGGCCATCGAGGGTCTTTGCCACCATCTCGGCCGTAGGATACTGGCCGGTCAAATCGTATGCCTTCTCGTATGCCTTCTTCAGATAAAGTAGACCGGTCAGCATATGGATATCCATGCCGTAGGTGGGCAGAACGCCGGTTTTCTCCAGGATGGCGGGAGTGAACTTGCTGTTCGGGTAACCCAGCGCATACGGAGGGAACGTGCCGTTTCCAGCCCTGGTCTCGGCCAGCACTGCTTCCCGCGCCATCTGGCCCTTCGCGGTTCCGCTGAATACATCAAATACCAGGGGCACTGCTTTGTAGAGGCCCATCGCCTCGGCCTGATTATGCCAGGCAACTCCATCGGACCCCCATGAATAGCCAACGTATACATCCGGTTTTTTCTGCATGACGTTGGTGATGTAGGCGGCAAAATTGGGACCCGCTTCCCCGAACGGATGGTGGAAGACATAGACAAACTTCACGTCGGGTTTGAATTTCGACATGATTTCCTGGAATCGCTTCACGACATCGTGACCCCATTCGTAATCCGGAGCCCCTATGGCCACCGTCTTCAGACCGGGTTTTTCCTTGAGTATTGCGGTTACGTGAGCAATGGACTGCATCACGTCGTCGGGCCCTATTCTATAAACATATTTGGGGTTAGGGATGACTTTGGAGAAAAGGGCCATGGTGGTTGATTCAAGGAGAAGAGTCGGAATCTTCCACTGTGCCTCGACCTTCGGGGCAGCAGCCAGACCGGTGCTGGAGGAAAGACACCCCAGAATAGCTTCCACCTTGTCGTTCTCGACCAGTTTTCCGAACAGCTCGACAGTCGTCTGGGCGTTTTTTTCATCATATATTATGCCTTGCACCTGGCGTCCCAGTATGCCGCCTTCCTTGTTGATATAGTCGACGGCCAGTTGGGCGTTGATGTCGGCATTGGGCGAAAGTGTCGCTGCAACCCCAGACATGGGAACCACAAAACCTATCTTGAGCGGCCCGGCCGGAATTTTCCCCTTTTCCTTCTGGTCAGCCGCCGCCGCGGCTGCGCCTGCACACATGGTTCCCACCAGGAACATCGCGATCGTTAGACACACAACAAAAGACATCGCTCGCTTGACTGACATTGATGTAGCCTCCTTCCATGAATACCGTTAGAGAAGATCGCTCGATTTTCCAGTGCGACCCGCCGGGAAATGTTCCGAAATGTCGCACCAGACCCCAACCAGACTCCTGTATGGTTTTCGTGACGGCGAAGCGGGCTTGCGACCGTAGCCGACTACGGAATCCCGCGGAGCGGCCCAAAGGTCAGAAGCACTGTAATGCTCGCCAGTAATTACCGGTCTTTTTCTTGCCGGTCCTCCAAGTCAGTAGTTGTTCTTCTCAGAGTGGATAAGCGCCGATACTGGCCTGTTCGCCCTCTCCGCCGCAGTGCCTGTTCAATCGAAAAAAGCCGCTCGGGGCGAGCGCGCGCAGTCCAAAGGTTGGATGATTCTATCATAGAATGTTTGAACGGCTTGTCAATAACAATTTTTTCTACAGAACTGAGGATTAGCCTTGTTCTCCGGCCGGGAATCAGGCAGAATCCTAACTTCATTTCGAGCGAAAATCGGGGATTTTGACCAAACAGAAGCCGAAATTCCGTTCATTTTGAACATCGCGAGGCAGGAAATGGATCAGGAAAGCAGGCAGATTCTTGCAGAGATCTTTGACAGTGGGCTCCGAGCCGTTGATCCCGAGGAAGCGGTCATGCGCCATGTGCGCGTGACCGGAAATCAACTGCAGGTTGGAGAGCGCACGTACCGGTTGGATTCCTTCGATAGAATTTTTGTAACGGGGTTCGGCAAGGGAACTGCGCCCATGGCAAGCGCCCTGGAGAATATTCTGGGGGATCGCCTGGCTGAGGGCTGGATCACCGTCAAATACGGACACGGACTTCCGCTAAGGAAGGTCCGAGTCATGGAAGCCGGTCATCCCGTCCCGGATGAGGCGGGTCTGCAAGCTGCACGATTCATTCTGGATCGCTTGAAGGAATGCACGGAGAAGGACCTTGTCCTGTGTGCATTCTCCGGCGGAGGGAGCGCTCTCTCTCCAGCCCCCGGAGCGCCCCTGGAGTTGAGCGAAAAACAGAGAACAACTCAACTTCTCCTGCAGTGCGGGGCGACTATTTTCGAAATCAATTCGCTGCGCAAGCACCTGTCCGAGTGCAAGGGAGGGCAATTGGCCCGGATAGCCTATCCGGCCACAGTGGTCTCTTTGTTTCTTTCAGATGTTGTCGGAGATCCCCTGGATGTGATTGCATCCGGTCCGACAACCCCCGACCCGAGCACCTTCCAGGACTGCCTGGAGATAGTGGACCGCTACCGCCTTGCCCATAGCTTGCCTCCGCGGGTATTGAGACTCCTACGCGATGGAGCCGACGGTTTGATTGGCGAGACTCCGAAACCCGGAGACGCCGTTTTTCAAAATGTCCAGAACCTGGTTATCGGGAGCAACCGCGCTTCACTGCTCGCAGCATCCCAAAAGGCAAAAGAGCTGGGTTTCAATACGCTGATTCTGTCGTCTCTCATCCAGGGTGAGGCAAAGGATGTCGCGGAGGTTCTGGCGGCGATAGGAAAGGAAATAGCCGTGTCGGGCAATCCCGTGGCCCCGCCGGCCTGCATTCTCGCGGGAGGCGAACCAACGGTCGCCATCCGGGGAAGCGGAAAAGGCGGACGCAATCAGGAACTGGCTCTGGCCGCGGCGATATCCCTGGAAGGCTGGCCTCGGATTGCCCTGCTCAGCGCGGGAACGGATGGAACGGACGGGCCGACCGACGCAGCGGGGGCATTTGCAGACGGCAGCACCTGCAAAGATGCGCAACGCAAAGGACTTATCGCCAGGAACTACCTCTCGGCCAATGACTCCTACCATTTCTTCGAGGCATTGGGCGATCTTCTCATAACCGGACCGACCCGCACCAACGTGATGGATGTCATCTGCCTGCTGGTCTTCCCCGGCTCTTGATCCCGGCGGGCAGGGTGCGCATTTCTGGGGTTTGCACTTCTTTCTTCTCACATCCGCAGGCGGTGCATTCTAAAGTCGCCATGGTAATGTCGCTGAATCATTGTTGGTTAAGGAATCACTACGAGTTGATGGATGGTCAAATGCTCCAGGCCGATTGCGGATTCCCCACGATCCAGCAAAAGGGACAGTGGCCAGAGTTCGATGATGATCAGGCTGAAATGAACCCGGACGCTACTGCTATCAGCTTGGCCGGGAGAGGGTAACGTGTCAAGAAGGCGACTGGACCTCTTTGCGATAAAAGAAGCCCATAGCGTCGCTCAAAAGGTCAACGATGGACTTCTTTTTACCTCATGCGACTTATTTCCCAATCCAGTAAAAAACTCCTTTACTATTGGCTAAATCTGCAAGTTCTCCCTGAGTGACTAAACTTGCCGGCCCGTACTGCATCCCTATTATCCCACAATGGCAGGGGTTGCTGGTGGGATGCTCTATCACGTCTAATGGGTAGCTGTTGTGCTTAATCTTGCGGATCTCACCCACATTTAAGACTACGCAATATTGCGGATTAATGGCGACTGTCCGCAGGCGGTCTTGGGACCCTTCAGGGTTCCTTTTGTTTTCATCGACTGAAAGGCACTCAACCCAATCGACAGATAGCCTTCCCTCGTCTTTTCGGCGTAATTCGAAAGCTGCCCCACTGACAGTCTTTGTCTCACTGTCCCACCCACGTCCACATAATCGCGTTACATTGTGATTGGATTTGAGGGGGTCGCCTTTAGCCATTTCAAACCCAATCCGGAATAGAAAAATGTGATTTTTTGCTGAGCAATTCTTCCAGAGGGGCTTCACCATATATCCGAGCGGCACTCTCTGTGCACGCAAACCAGACCGTTCCGTCATGAAGGAAACGTATCGAAAAACTCTTGCCTGTTTCTCGCCGATCCACTTGGATGCACCCACTGGGAGTAGCGGTAATAATAGGCTTGTCACTAAAGGATCGCTGGCTGCAAAATTTGAGAAAACAAGCGACTGATGAAATATCAATCGGCTCTTCGTCCTCAGGGTCAAATGGTTGATTACTTAACTCGAAAAGGCGATTGGCAACTCGTGAGGAAACGAGGTATCTCGCGAGTAGTATCAGCTTAGCTACACTCAGGTTTTTGAAAAGATCTTCTCTCGATGCTTGCCAAGCCCTATCAATTGAGACCAACTCGTTATGAGTCAGTTTGTCTGGTCTGGAGAACAAACCACTCAATTTTCCCCAGAACTCCTCACGCGATCTTTTTTGTTCTTGATGAAGATCTCTGGGCCTAGGTTCGTTTACATGTTTCAGGAACCATGCATCGTAAAACAAACGGGAATCCTTGGTAGCATATTCTTTGCGACGCGTTGATCTATCAGACACATAGGCCTTAAGGCTTTCAGTCCCCTGGAATTCCCCCATCCCCAAAACGTTCATCGGATTTGTTTGTGGTTGCAGTGTTTCAAAGCTCATCTGGCAGCTCACTAAATAATAATACTCAAGCCAAGAAGAGGTAAAATCTCTTCCATCAAATATTTAATAGCGTCATCATACAAAACTCTTGTTAAGAGATCTTCCTGAAAATAAGTTATTTCGGAAAGGAGAAAAACTCCATCGGGCACCAGCAAAGAGTTCGCAATGAGAAAAAAGGTCTGGCCCTTGATGTGAGGGCCCTTAAAATTAAACGTTGCCCCTTTGGAGGTCAGAAGCTCATTTTGGAAAACGTTATAGATTGATGTACATTCCTCGGCTCTAACTCCAAGTGTTTCGCAATGGCTCTGAAATTTCAATACTTGTCGTTCACATTTTGTTTCTGAGGAATCAGTTACCACCTTTATTAATTTTTCAACTGGTTTCCAAGCACTTTCGAGATCAGCGGGACTAAAGAAGTTAATAAAGCCTCCGTCTGCCCCGAAAGATACATCGAATGTTCCTCCTTCTGGAACCCAGCGTTTGAAAAAAAGAGTCCCACGAGCGATATTCTGTGGGGCAAATACAAAATCGGCAGCTTTCAAATTAAAACTCTCGGAAATTTTTTTTACAAACTCTACCTGCTTTCCGGCAGCTATTAATTCGAATGCCGGCGGAGAAAAATCAACCTCATACGAGAACTGTACCTGTCTGGGTTTGAGGGATACCATCCTTGTCCCTTTCTATGTGCAATGCAAACTGGAAATCATAATGAGGCTAAGCCCCCAGGCTGTCAAGTAAACATATCGGTATCATTATCTACCACCAGTCATGCAGGCTGATACCCGTTGAGACAGCCTCCCAGCATGATCGTCAGTTTACACTGCCTCCAAGATAATGAATGCACAAATGCTCCGGGCCGATGGCGGACTCGGCGCGTTCGACCAGGTGGCGATGATGAGTGAAGAAAAGCACCTGTGTTTGCACGGAAAGGTCTGCCAATATCTTGAGGGTAGCCACGGAGCGGTCGTTGTCAAATCGGATGAGGATATCGTCCAGGATCAGGGGTATCGGCTCATTTGAGGCCATGTGATGTTCCAGGCTGGCCAGCCTCAGAGCCAGGTAGAGTTGGTCCGCGGTACCGTCGCTCATTCCTTCCACCCTGACCGAATCCTGTCCACCCGCCCGGGCGCCGGCAATGACGGAGTTGCCCCTGTCGTCCGTTTCGATCCGGAGGCCATCGAAGGAGCCGAGAGTCATTTCGCGAAACAGCGCGCCGGCGCGCGTCAAAACCGGGGCCTGATTTTTCTGCCGGTATTTCTCGACAGCATCAGCCAGCATAACGGAAGCAACTTTCAGCCTGGAGTAGCGCATCGCCGCGGCGCCTATTTCAGCCATAAGGGTCTGGATTTCCTGGGCGATTTCGGCTGCCCGCGCACCTCCGTCCATCCGGCCCAACTCGCCCTCTTCCCGGCCGATGGCATTGTCTACCACGGATTTTGCGTCATCGAGGGCGGATATCTCTTCACTCAAGCGCTCAACCCGCTGCCCGATGGTATCGGGATCTTCCGACCGCACCTCGGTGATGAACGCTTCGAGAGTCAACCCCGAGGAAAGTTCGAGCAGTTGCGCTTTCACCTCCTCCAGTTGCCTGGTCAGTTCCAGTTTCGCGGCGGACTTAGCCTCGGCCTCCGGCAGCATCTCGGGTCCCTCGCATCCGGCATCCTCGCACATAACCTGGAGAAGATTCCGCAGGCGCATGATAGGTTCCGCCACATCATTCATCTTTTTGATCTCATCGCGCCTGCGCTTTTCAAGACCCGTTCTGAGAGCGTTTGCCGTCTGCGCCTTCGTCGAGGCCAGGTGCAAGGCGGCAACGGCTTCCTCGGCACAGAGGCCGGCCAGCTCGGGAGCGGCCCTTTCCAGAAAGGCGCCGACTCTGTTTCTGAAGTTTTTTTCATCCTCGTTTATCTGTTCGATTCGAGTCTGGGTTTCCCGCACAGTCCTGAGCTTATCGAACAGTTCCTGGAGTTGAGCGAGGATTTCATTGGCCTGGTCCGGTATGGCCTCTCTGCCGAGCCCGAGAGGCCGAATCGCCTCTGCCCAATCGTCTTTCCAGGCGCCCAGGTCGGCCCGCGCTCTCTCCTCCTGCATCCTGGCAGCGCTCAATTCCTGCCGCCTTTTTCCCAGATCCCTTCTGAGCTGCTCGCAAGCGGTGCAGGCCTTCTCGAACTCATCCAGCGTCTGCTGGCAGCGGGCAATGGTAAGCAGGAGACCCTCTTCCCGATCTGCGACACGACCGGTCTCCCCCAAGGCTCTTTTCAAGTTTTCGACATGGCGGAAGATAAGGGCAGCGGAGGTCTCCGCCTTCAGCTCGAGTTCACGAACCCTGGCGGAGGTCTCGATGAGCCGGTTATGCCGTTCGGCCCACCTGCGCATCGGTCCCGGCAAACCGGGTTTGATCCCCGAGGCGGACCAGGCGCCTTCCCATGCCGCAATTATGCCCTCGAACCGGGAAACGGCCTCATTTTTCATGGACTCCGTGCGCGTTATTTGAGCCTCCAGGTTTTCATGCTCGGAGAGCAGCGAGGCGTACCTGGCAACCCTGTCAGCCTCGCGCCGGAGCCGGTCGGCTATTTCATCGGCAATCCTGATATCTTTTTCGAAGGACTCCGAGGTTATAGGTGGGGCATGGCTCTCCCCTTCCGGCGCATTACCTTCGTAAGCACGGCGGATCGAGTTCCATTGCTCGTCACGTTTTCGCCTTGCCAGCAGCAGTTCTTCTTCAGTGGGGACGTCCTGTTCGAGCCTCAGTTGATCGCGATCTCGCCTGATTCGCAGCAACTCATCCAGGCGCCGCTCGATTTCAGCTTCCTGCTTTCGCACCTCCGCCTGCGAATCGCGAAGCCTGGAATCAAATTCGCCAATTGTCTCCAGGTCGGGAACATGAAGTCTTTCAAGCTCCTCGAGGCTCCCAGTCCAAAACCCCATAGCGGCAATGGCGGCGGATGCATCTTTCCCGAGCCTGATGATTTCGGCCCGGTTCGCGGCAAGCTCCTCCTCTATTTTCCCCAGCCTTTTCGCTTCTTCCAGAGCGAGCTTCAAACCGGCTGTTCCGGGAGGTTCATCCATTCCCTGCAATGCTTTCTCGAGTTCCTCGATGAATTGGCCCAATTCGTTTATTTTATCGAGTGCGCTTTCCAGCCGGGTTACATATTTTTCCCGAAGCTGCCCCAACTTTCGGATCAGCGTCTGCTGGGCAGTGCTAACCCGCAGGCTTTCAACCTGTTCGGGGGGAAAATCCTTGTGCAGGCCGGCCAGGATTTCCCTGACCTGCTCATCGAGGAGTTCCTTTTTTCTAACCAGTCCCGAGCTGTCTTCAGAAGCCTTCCTGACGCTTCCCAACTCCTGGTGAAAGCGGTTGATTTCGACAGAGTTTTCCAGCAGGGTCTCCGGAACGCTCAGCCCTGCCAGTTCCTGTTCGATTCTAGCCAGGCTTTCAGCGGAGCTTCTTTGGATTTGTTCCACATTCCTCAGTTGGATCACGGCTTCGCGGCGCTTTTCCGCAAAGCCCGCAGGAAGAATAATCGTATCGGCCAGCGGTTCCACATCCTGAGCAAGGGAAGTCCACCGAACGATTACGGGCACAGCCTTCCCAATGCGTTCGAGCCGGGTTTTTTCACGCCATTTTTCCTCCAGTTGAGTTTGTATACGGCTTTTTTGTTCCACCGCATCCCGGAGCGCTTTATCGTGCCGCACCCATTCGTTACCGGGCAGTTGGACCTCCCTCAGCTTTTTTTGCTCATCCCTCAGCCTGGCAAGTGCATCATTTATAGCCGGTTTGGAAGCATTGGCCTTGAACAGGAGATCCATTTCCGATTTCAACCCGTCCTGGATAGATCGAAAACCGGCAATACCCGAACCGGCCGCAAAGAGCACAGCCGCCAGTTCTCCGCCTCCCTCCACGATTTCCCGCCCTCCACGCACCAATGCCTCATGATCGAGTCCGAAGCGCTTGGAAAAATCCTCCTCTTCGATCCCACCCAGAAGTGAGGCCAGTGCAGAGTCCTGGAGGACTATCGAATCGTCAGGCCCTCGCAGGGTCCCTACCCTGCCCTTGCGGCGAATGAATTCAAATTCATCTCCTGCGCCATTTCCGATTACCCCTCCGATACGCAGCTTCCCATAAGGGTGTCTGAAATCGTCAGGCGATCTCTCTGGGATTCCATACAACAGATTGCGAATAGCCCGTAGAGCCGAGCTTTTGCCCGCCTCGTTGGGTCCGTAGATGAGGTGCAGTCCACCGCGACTCTTATTCAGATTCAGGCTGAGATTGCTGAAAGGGCCGAAAGCGATAAGATCAAGGCGCAGCAGCTTCATAGCTCTTTCCCCGCGGGTGCGAGGAACCGCCGTAAAAGCATGGAAGGAACCCCTTCGATGAGTCTTTTCAGTCTTTCGGAATCCTCCGGCGCAATCACATCGGCAGATCCCTTCACCTCTGCTGGAAGCCTGCTCCACAGATCACCCAGCGACGGCCCGATCCCCGCCGCATAATCAGGATCTTCGACCAGGCCTTCCAAGATTTCCATCAGTTCGGCCATCGCTCCCGTGCCGTGCTGGACGAGTTGCCCACCAGGGGGGGCGGTGTCGAGAATAACCTTCTCAATCCAGATTCTGCCCCCGTGCAGCAGCATGGCTTCGGCTCGAATGTCATTTGTAAACCCCTCTGTTTCCGCCGATATTCCATGGTGAACAGGCCCCCTCCCTTTTACATTCAGCCGCACGATCATGGGCAGATCCGCGCCGCCCGACATCCTGGTGAGTTTCTCCACTATCAGGTCGATAAGCCCCGGGACTGACTCCGCGCCCTCAATGCCGATATCGCACTGCTCCCAGCGGATTACATCCAGCGGACGAAAATCGGCGCGCGTAGTCCCCTTCTCATCCACTGTGACCAGCATGCACCCCTTTGGGCCAGTCTCCCGGATATGCCGCCCCTGGGTATTTCCGGGGAATACGATCAACGGCGTTTCACAGAGCGTCTCCCTGGTGTGAACGTGGCCGAGCGCCCAGTAATCGTAGTTTTTCAGGATCAGCCCCTGGACCGTACATGGAGCATAGGGATCGTGCCCCGCGCGGTTTCCCGCGCAGGTATGAAGCATGCCGATGTTGTAGTAGCCCCCCACCGGGGAAGGATATCCGCTCGAAAGATCGTCGAAAACAGCCTGGCTCGGGAAACTCTGTCCGTGGATGGCCACTCCGATATCATCCAGTGTGAGTGTGGCGGGCTTGCTGGATTTGAAACAATGGACCCGTTCGGGTAGGCGAAGAGTCCGGGTCATACGGTTTGCGGCGTCATGATTGCCCGAGACAATGAAGACCGGAATCCCCGCCTCGTGCAGCCTGGCCAGTTGCGATACCAGAAAAAGCCCGGTGTTGTAGTCTTTCCAGTCCCCATCGTAGAGGTCGCCGCTGATGAGGAGGAAGTCCACCTGTTCTTCGAGGGCAAGGTTGACCATGTTAACCAGAGCCCTGCGCGTTGCGCTCCGGATTTCATCGACCGGCGCGCCTTCGTACCGGTCGAGCATATACATGGGACTGTCGAGGTGGATATCCGCGGCATGGACAAATTTGAACATCTCTGCTCCAGGTTGAAATTCTCAAAAACCATCAGCGCCCGATCAGGCACATTCCTCAGTCTGAGAATTATTATCCGCCAGGCGCTTCACGGAGAGTGTTCCAGTTTGGATAAAGGTTATTCTACGTAGGCTCCGGAATCAATATCAAAGAATTAATTCGATTCACGAAGACAGGCTTTCATACCTGTGAGTCCCAAGTCGTCCTGACATTATTGCAGAAATTAGGTGTTTCATACTATTCTCTCTTGGTTAGGAATGGTTATTTTTGCTTCCAAGGCTCATCACGGGGAGGATCCCGGGTGGCGGAACGAGCCTGAGGATTCCGGCAGGCTCTCATCGCTTTACCGTAGACCGGAAAAGTATTCAGGAAAGGAGCTTTAGATGAAATTTGCTCGCACTATTTTAATTCTGGCAATCATGACAATGCCCCTTCTTGCACCCCTCCATGTCTCTGCGCAACTCGCAGCCCTTGAGGGGCCGATTCAGCGGATTGTACCCGAAAACAGAGCAATGGTTGTAATGGGAATTACGGTGCACGTTCCACCCGGTATTCCCATCACAACTCCAACCGCGAACCTGACGGAACTGGCTGGAGCGGGCAACCCGGTGGAACTGATGCTGAGCAACAACTTTCCGGGCAGGACCGAGGCCGGATTTCTCGGAGGCACCGCTATTGTTAACGGCACGATGCTTCCGAGCGGCAATATGCGGGCTACCGACATCTTCGTCGAACCGTCGGAAAATGTCCTGATCGGGGCCATCACGCAATCCGACTGTACCAACGCCGCATGCGCCAGGGCAGGCGATGAGTTTCGAATACTGAAAACCTGGGTGCGTCCTATCACCGACCCAAGAATGCGATTCTCGATTGTCAACGAATTCGGCTTCCCCGTCAATCTCACCGGGGCAAACCTGGTGGGAGCGGCTGCCGCGGCGGAAGGCTATTTTGTCCCTCCCCGGACATTTCGCTATTTCCTTCTTGAAGTAACCGGGGCTCCATTGAGCAATCCCAATACGACCGAAATAAGCATCCAGAGGGCGCAGTGCAGAGAGGATTCAGAAGACGGCATCCGGCTCGACGTGCTGGGAGCGACTCATACGCCGGCAGCCGGGACGGTCACCATAACAAATGGCGCAACGAACTTTGGGACCGTGAACACCATATCCGCGGGGGCAGGCAGTCCGTTCGGGACCTACACCTTTCGCCTGAGAGACAACCCGGCCTTCAACGCCTGCCCGGAGAACGTGACCGCTTCCTTTCAGGGCGTGACCACTTCGTCACCGGTGAACATCACTCCGGAATAAAGGAACAGATGGAAGCAGGTCAGCTCGACAGCATCTATGATCCCACGGCAGCAGGACACAGACGATTGATACAGGAGTTTGAAATGAGAATGATCCATACTGCAATGGTGTTGGCAATCATTATGGCGCCTTTGTTTATTCCTGCGCATGCAGGGGCGCAGGTACCGGCCTCCATCGAAGGACCGATTACGGCCATCGACCCCCTCAAATCCACAATGACGGTAGTCGGAGTAATTGTACATGTGCCGCGGGGCATTCCCATCACAACCCCTACGGCCAATCTGACGGAATTGGCCGGAGCGGGGAACCCTCTTGAGCTTTTGCTCGGCCGCGCGCTCGACGGGCGGAAAGTGCCCGGCTTTATGGCAGGCACGGCGATTATTACCGGCGTCAGCCTTCCGAGTGGAAATATGCGAGCAGCCGAAATTTTCGTCGAACCGTCGGAAAACGTGCTTATCGGCCCCATTACGGAGGCGGTCTGTATCAACGCCGATTGTGAAGGCGCCGGAAATACTCTCAAGATCCTGAGGGCACAACTGTCTCCCATTCGAGACCAGCGCATGCGCTTCACTATCACCAACGACTTCGGCTTCCCTGTGGATCTCACAAACGCAAACCTGGTCGGTGCTGCAGCATCGGCCGAGGGGTATTTCGTGCCTTCGAGGTTCTTCCGTTACTTCCTGCTTGAAATAACCGGCGCCCCCCTGAGAAATCCCGGCGTTACCGAGGTGAGCATCCAGCGTGCCCAGTGCAGGCCGGATGTTGACGGCATTCAACTGGACGTGCTCGGGGCGACGCATACGCCTGCAATCGGAACGGTCACTATCTCCAACGGCGGGACGACCTTCGGCGCCCAGGCCACCATCTCGGCGGGAGTGGGCAGTGAGTTCGGCGCCTATACTTTCCGCCTCCGGGATAATCCGGCGTTCAATGCCTGCCCGGACACCATAACCGCTACCTTTGAAGGCGCCACCGCATCGGCCCAAGTTGACATCAGGGAGTAGGCCCTGACGCCGCAACTCCCCGCCTCACATTTTCGAAAGGCGGGGAGTTCAGTGGCAAGACCCGATGGATGGCGTTTGCACAACCTGGGCTGAATTTGTTGCTCGGGATTGATCCAGGTCAATGCTTTCACACCCTTCCATGGCTATTGTTGACTGCAGGAGAATGAATTACCAGAACTTCAGCCAAGGAGGCGGATATGAAAAGAGTAGATGTAGTCGCGGAAAACGGCTTTTCCGAACTGAATTTCAGAAACTTCCTGGTCCATGACTCACCCTATTTCAAGATTCTCAATTTCAATTTCAAGGCAGGCCAGGAACTCCCGATCCATTCACACGACCTCGAAGGACAGGTCAGTATCGCCATCCTGGAAGGCGAGGGAGAATTCCTGGGAGAGGGGGGCGCTACCCTACCCGCGGCGCCCGGATGCGTCCTTATCTCCGATATTGCCGAGCCGCATGGACTCAGGGCAAGAACGGACATGAGGGTGCTGGTCACTATCGCGCCGCCGATTTGAGATTCGGTTCTGCACTATGGGCCGCAGACCGCAGGCGAACCCAAGCCATTGACAACTACTAGATATTACTTACATAAATATTGTTTTCATCAATATTTGTGAAAGGGGTGTAACAACATGCTTGCTTGGGCTATTGCTTTTCTGATCATAGGACTCATCGCCGGGATTTTCGGCTTCGGCGGAATCGCGGGTACGGCCGCCTGGATCGCCCAGGTTTTGTTTTTTATATTTCTGATTGCTTTCATCGTCTCCCTTATCTGGGGCAGAAGGCGTACCACACGTGTTTAGAAGAACCCTCTTTCGGCGTTAACCTCCAAGTCTTGAAGCAAAAGGGGAGTCATGGGCTTCCCTTTTGCCGTTTCCAGCCACTGATCGTTTCTGCCTTTGGCACGTCCCTTGCTCACCCGGTAGTTTCGATTTGATTATGCTTGCTCTTTAACCCTCGACCGGCGGCGTGAGGATGCGAAAAACATTCAGGAAGTATTATTTCTTCATTTCAGCCTGCTCCATTGCAGCGCTTGTTCTCCTTTCAGGCGTGACCGTAGCTCAAGACGCGCCCGAAAGCAGAATAAAAAGCGTGAAGATTTCCACCAAGGGCGAGAAGACCCGTCTGATTTTTGACATAGAAGGAGATAAGCCAAAACAGATTGGGCCGGCATCCACTGACGGCATTTCGGTTTTCTTTGCACATATGGTTGCAAAAATTCCAGACAAGACGTTACGGGACAAGGCATCGGTCGCAAAAGAGGTCAAGTTCAGGCGAGAGGGCAGTTTCTTCGAGGTGCTGTTCAGGGAAAAGAACGCTTCGGTTTCTTCCAACACTCGGGCAGGCAAGGGAAAGAACTATTCCCTGGTATTGGAACTGACGGCCTCTGCCGTCAAGAGCAAGCCGGCGGCTGAAAAGGAAGCACGGCCCAAGGTTTCTGAGCCTTATCGGGAAAAGCCTCCCGTGTTCGAGGCAAAAAAGGTGGAGACGGCGGATCTGTTCAGTTCCAAGTTACCTCAGAACCTGAAAAATTCGCTTCCCGCAGTACAAGCCGCTGCATCGAAGACTGAGGCTGAGAAGCCTGCAGGATCGAAATCCGGCGGGTTCAGCGAAATGAGCGAAAAGGCCTCAAATCTTTTTCGCAACGCAAATGAGAGATTCGATAACTGCTCACGTAACCTGGTACTGTGCGCTTCCGAGGTGATCGAAGCATACGGTGAGGCACTCAAGGCAGGACCCAAAACCGCTCAAGCCCCCCAGGCGATGTACAGGACCGGACTCGCCTACCTTTCCATGGGACACTATCCAAAGGCCGACAAAACCTTCAGGGATGTGGTTTCCGAATGGCCCGATCATCCGGTCGCCTCACGCTGCTGGATAGGAATCGGAGAGATCCACAATAAGAAGCAGGCTTTTCTGGAAGCAATGGAGGCTTTCCGGACCTCCCTGAGGTACGCTACGGACAAAGATGACAAGGCCGCGGCCAGCTTCGAGCTGGGCAAAGTCTTTCTCAGACTCGGCGCAAGCAGGGAAGCTCTGGAATTGCTGAACAACTGTCTTGGACTCGATCAGGATTTTTATAAGAAAAAACCCGAGATCTTTCGTCTCGTCGGGGAGGCCGAATTTGACCTCGGAATCCACGACAAGGCGAAGGAACACCTCTTTCGCTTTATTAATTACCAGCAGAGCGCTCCCGATCAGGACATGGTCCTGGCAAAACTCGCGGAGATTTTTCACACCCAGGGAGACCAGGCCCTTGCCAACAAGCTATATGGATTCATTCAGAAGTATTATACCGATTCGGAAGGGGACCTGATCAGCAGGATTCGACAGGCTGAGTTCATTGAAAAAAGCGATACGAAGGGCGCTCTGGCGATTTATGATCGGCTTCGCGAAAAAGATCTCTCTCCCAGTCTGCGCAGGATCGTTTTCTTGAAACTCTCTACCCTTCATTTGAAAAAAGGCAGCCTGGCGCGTAGCCTGGAACTTATGGACGAGGTCTTTCCCGCCAAGATGGAGAACCAGGGAAACAGCGAACTGGAGGTGGTACGAGAGAAGATCCTGTGCGAGTTGGTCAGAAAGTATTATTCCGACAAGAAGTACGTCTCCGTGATCCAACTCCATGAAAAATACCGCAGGGTCTTCGACTCCATGCAGTCGGCGGATGTCCTGGAAAATATTGCGGAGAGCTATGGCGCTCTCAAATTCTACTCGGTCGCCCTGGACGTCTATGACCGAATACTCGCCAGGGGCTTGAAGAAAGGAGACGATCTGCTTCTCCGGTGCGCCGTCTACGCACTGCGGCTCAATGACAACGGCAGATCTTTCAACTTCTGCAAGCTGGTCCAGTCTGAGGCCATGGAGGTAAAGAAAGCCGAAGTAATGGGCCATATCCTCTATCGGGACCAGAAATTTCCCGACGCCGTGAAATACTTTGCAAAAGTCCTTCAAAAGCAGAAAGATTTTGAAATAGCCGATCCGGATTCCCTGGAATCCTATGGAACCGCCCTGCATGCGGTAAAGAAATACGAAGAGGCCCTTCCGGTTCTGCAAAAGGCACTCGAGCGCACGAAAGCGGATGATACCGATGGGCAACGATCAATTCTCATCACTATGAGTAATTGCCTGGGCGAGTTGAAGCAATACGCACAAGCCGCGGAGGCAATGGAAAAAGCTTTGAATTTCACAAGGGAAGAACAGGAGAACGAACTTCTGTACGAACTGTCCAAACTTCACCTCGCCGCGGGTCAGGCGGAGAAGGCGATGCAGAGCCTCAACCGGATCATTGGTATTCAGCATCCGTTCTGGACGGCTGTTGCGCAGCAGCAGCTCAATTCCATTCAAATGAACCAGGCGAGCGTGGTGCGCTGAGGTAGACCGGGCTCGAACAGGGAACACGATGAACGTACTCCTGATTGAAACAGATGCCATAGATGCCCGAAATCTTTCTTCATTCCTCAGGGAACAGGGGCATCTCTGCCTTTTGACCGATTCGCCCAAATCGGCCAAAAACCTGGTCAAGAAGGAGAGCCCGGGGCTCGTGCTTCTTCACATGAACGGCAACACAATCCAGGCCATGGATTTCCTGGAAGCCGCCCAGGAGATGGAACATCCCGTTCCGGTCGTTGTGCTGACGAAAAAGCCGAAACTCGACGATGCCGTCCAGGTAATCAAAAAAGGCGCCTATGATCTCTGGACCAAGCCTTTTCCCCTGGAACGTCTCTCCAAGACCATAGAACTGATTGAAAAGGGCAGTTCTGCACCGGTTAAGGAGCAGGTTGTCTCCGATCCGGATGATCCCATCATTTCGCAGGACCCGGTTCTTTGCTCGTTAAAAGCCCTCGCTAGGAAGATAGCCAACAGCAATGCCACGGTTTTCATCCAGGGCGAGAGCGGCACCGGCAAGGAATTGTTCGCCCGATACATACACAATCAGAGTGGGCGTAAAGATAAGCCTTTTGTCGCACTGAACTGTGCGGCGCTTCCCGAGACCCTGCTCGAGAGCGAACTCTTCGGCTATGAAAAAGGGGCTTTCACAGGCGCCATCAGAACCAGGGAAGGGAAGTTCGAACTCGCTCATACCGGCACGATTCTGCTCGACGAAGTGACTGAAATACCGCTTCATCTCCAGGCGAAACTGTTGAGAGTGCTCCAGGAGAGCGAGGTGGACCGCCTGGGAGGGCGATATCCCATTCCGGTGGACGTAAGGGTCGTTGCAACCACCAATGTCAGACTCGAAGAACAGGTAAGGGAAGGAAAATTCAGGAAAGACCTGTATTACAGGCTGAATGTGATCCCATTGAAGCTCCCTGCCCTGCGCGAGCGCCCTGTTGACATTATTCCGCTCGCCGAGTCATTTCTCAAAAAATTCAACGCAGAAAATGCCGACCGTGTTACTGCCTTTTCCTCGGCATCTTTGAAAAAATTAAGAGAATATTCCTGGCCCGGAAATGTCAGGGAAGTTCAAAACGTGGTCCAGCGCGCGGCGCTCATTTCGGATTCTGCGGTGGTCGAACCGGATTGCATTATCCTGGATGGAGGCTGCGAGGAGAGCGCGGAGGCAAGCGGGGATATTTCACTTATGCCTCTTTGCGAGTTGGAGAAAATGATGATCGGCAAAGCTCTCTCCACTGTCGACGGCAACAGGACCCGGGCCGCGGAGATTCTTGGCATCAGCGTCAGGACCCTCAGGAACAAGCTCAACGAATACCGTCAAACAACCGACGAACTGTAGAATTGCCTCTCCCCCTGCATTCTTGTCAATTCTTTGACCAATCGCTGCTGGTCAACTCCCGCGCTATTCCTATCTACCCGAAAAAATTTCCTCCGCTGCTTTGGAAACAGGGGATGATTCCCGGCGTGATTCTTCACCTTTCGCACTTCACCCTTTGGCCCCCGGACACCGGTATTCCACGTTCACTACTCACTTGCTAACGCTTCACTGAATCTGGTACGGGATTTGCTCATTGATGGATCAAACCAGAAAAGGAGTGTGCTTTATGAGCAGCGGCATCGTCTTTGATAGAACGGTGAGAATGATGGAAGACAGGTTGAACCTGAACTCCATGAATCAAAAATTGATCTCCGGAAACCTGGCGAACATCAACACGCCCGGGTACAAGGCGAAGGAAGTCTCTTTCGATGAAACCCTGCGACAATCTCTTGAGGAGCAGGTGTTGCACATGGTCAGGTCAAACGGCTCACATGCTGCTCCTGATACTCCCGTTCAAGCGCTCCAGGCGCCTGAAATCGTCGAGAGCGGCCCGGTGAACCTGGATAACGAAATGGTAAAACTGACAAAGAACAGTATCGAGTATCAATACATGGTCACCATGCTGAACAAGAAATTTGCCATGCTCAAGACAGCGATCGTGGAAGGAGGCATGTAATGGACTTTGATTCAGCAATGAGAATCAGCGCCACCGGACTGAAGGCGAACAGGACGTGGATCAATGTGGTTTCCTCTAACCTGGCAAACGCCAATACCACCAAGACTGCTGACGGCGGTCCTTACATGCGCAAAACTCTCATTTATGAAAGCACCCCTGCGGCGGATTTCGCCGGCCAGCTCAGTGTGGCAATGGGCGAGAGCGCCGAAGAAGTCCAGGTGACGGACATTATCCCCGATAAGCGGGATTTCAGGGAAGTCCACGATCCCGGCCATCCGGACGCAAACGAGAACGGGATCGTGCTGATGCCGAACGTAAACCCAGTCGAAGAAATGGCCAACCTTGTCAATGCCAGCAGGTCCTATGAGGCTAATCTTGCGGCGCTTCAGACGGTCAAGCATTTGTCCCTGAAGGCAATCGACATTGGCAGCAAATAAACGGGAGTGAGTCATGCGTATCGATCCGATTATCCGCAATCTTAACCAGGATGCATCCGGCCTCAAAATGCCCAAGAGCCCCGGGGCAGCGGAACCCGCCTCTTTTGCCGATCAGTTGCAGGCCAAATTAGGTGAAGTCAACCGGCTTCAGCAACAGGCAGACGGCGCCATGGCCGAGAGTTCCGTCAAAGGCGCCGCGAACATCCATGAAACCATGATTCGTCTCGAAGAAGCCGATTTGAGCCTTCGGCTGATGACAAAGATCAGAAATAAAGCCCTGGATGCCTATCACGAAGTGATGCGCATGCAGTTCTAGCTCTTTTCAGGGTCTTTGCAGGGGTTGCCCGGAGTGTTCCAGGCGCCGAAGCTGTCCCTTGAACCAGAAACCGACATCCGTGACGGGTGAGCTTGCACCCTGATAAGAAACAGGCCCCTGATTATGAATATGGTGCTTCAATATCTTCGACGGCTTAAGGAGTATGCCGAAACCCTGACACTTCCGCAGAAGATATCCTATGGCGGAGGCATACTGATCTTTTTGGGCGCTCTGGTCTTTCTTTTCTACATAAATAACAGAACAGACTACGCTCCTCTTTATTCCGGACTTGCACAAAGCGACATGGGAGAAATAGCGCAGGCCCTCAAAGCCAGGAAAGTTCCCTACAGAATATCGGAAGGAAGTGTTGAGGTAGCCAGGGAACAGCTCTATGAAACCCGGTTGGCTCTTGCCGCCGACGGCATTCCAAAGGGCGCCGGGATGGGGTTTGAGATCTTCGATCAACAAAAGCTGGGGAGCACGGAGTTCGTCCAGAAGATCAACTATCAGCGCGCCCTCCAGGGGGAACTGGCCAGAACCATCAATGGCATGAGCGCCGTGCTCGAGAGCAGGGTGCACCTGGTGCTTCCCGAAGAGAGCCTTTTCAAGGAGGACCATAAGCCCCCGAGCGCCGCAGTTGTCCTGAAACTGAGGCCCGGTTCCAGGATCGAACAAAAAGAACTCCAGGGAATTGTAAATCTCGTTGCAGCCACGGTCCGTGGCCTGGAAGAGAACAAGATTACCGTCATGAGCACTGACGGACAGGTGCTCTTCAAGAAGAATTCTCCCGATCAGCAGTTTCAACTGAGCAATACCCAACTGGAGCGAAAACAGCGCATGGAAGACGACATGCGCGAAAAGATCCAATCCATGCTCGAGCAGGTTGTGGGTCCAAACCGGGTACTTGCTCGCGTCGCACTCGATCTCGACTTCAACCAGGTGCAGATAGCCGAGGAGACCTACAATCCTGACGGCGCGGTGGTAAGAAGCCAGCAGCGCACCACCGAGACCTCCGAAGGGAAAGAACCGGGGGCAAAAGGCAATCCAGACGTTCCTATCAACCTGGAAGGCAAACTGCTCCAGAATTCCCCGCAGGGAGACGGGGCAAAAGGAGGCAAGCAGTTCAACCGTCAGCGGGAGATAGTGAATTACGAAATCAACAAGACAAGCAAACAGATTGTGCAAATGCCGGGCAATGTCAGAAAGCTTTCCGTTGCGGTGATTGTTGACGGGAAATACGAAGTGAAATCGGGCGGGGACAGCAAACAAAAACCAGCCTATGTAGCCCGGCCGGCCGAGGAAATGAAATCCATCGAGGAGCTTGTAAAGAAAGCAGTGGGATATAACGAAACACGAGGCGATCAGATCACCGTCTCCAACATCCCTTTTGCCTCCGACATTGCGGGCTCGGAAATGGTAAAGTCTGATAACCGGTACCTGCACCTTCTCAAGTCAAACCAGAAGCTCCTGTTCAATATAGCCCTGGTCCTCATCGTGCTGGCCTTTGTGGTAAGGCCCTTCATGCGCAAGTATCGCCAGGTCTCCGACGATCTTATTAACAAGCTTCCGCCGCCCCTTCCACCCCCTGATCCGCCGGGACCTTCGATGGAGGATCAAATAAGGGCGCTGCTTCTCGAAAAACCCACCGACAGGGTCTCCGTGCGAAAACAATCGACGGCCCTGGTGAAGCACAATCCCGATAAGGCTACGGACATCATCAGACAATGGCTCAGAGACGAGGTGTAAGACATGGCCAAGAATACCGCGCAGAAGCTGACAGGACCACAAAAAGCCGCGATTGCCATGCTCGCCCTGGGAGAAGAGGCGTCCGCGCTCATTCTGAAGAACCTTACGACCGCGGAGATTAAGGAAATCAGCCTCGAGATTTCCAATATCCAGGGAGTGAAAAAAGACATGTCCGACGAATTGCTCCAGGAGTTCACACAGATGTTTCGAGCCGAGCTTGGGATAAATGTGGCGGGGGAGCAGTTTATCCGAAACCTGCTTCCGACGGTAATGCAGTCGGAAGAGGCAAAGGAAGTGATCTCGAAAATCGACGAAGAAAAACAAAAAACCCCCTTCAAGCATCTGCGCGACATCGATCCCAAGCTGCTTGCGGGATTCATAAAGGGGGAGCATCCCCAGACCATCGCCATTATCATTTCTCACCTCGGGCACCAGAAAGCCAGCGCCGTGCTGGGTTTCCTGCCCGAACAACTCCAGTTTGAAATCGTGCAGCGGATCGCCAGCCTCGAGACCGTTCCTCCGGACCTTATCAGAGAGGTCGATGAAGTGCTCGAAAAGGAACTGACCTCCATCGGGAAACGCGGCCAGCAGATTGGAGGGGTCTCGGTCGTGGCGGAAATCCTCAACCACTGCGATCGCCGCACCGGGGATAACATCCTGCAGTTCATGGAAGAATCGGACAATGATCTGGCTGAGAAAGTGCGAAAACTGATGTTCGTCTTCGATGACCTTATGCACGTAAACGACCAGGGTATCAGGGAACTCCTCAAGGAAGTCCGTAACGAAGAACTCACCATGGCGCTGAAGACCGCGGGCGAGGACCTCAAGGGAAAGGTGTTCAAGAACCTGTCCCAACGCGCGGCGCAAATGCTCCAGGAAGATATCGCAATGATGGGCCCGGCACGGCTGAGCGAGGTGGAGGCAGCCCAGCAGAGCATACTGAATGTGGCTCGCAGGCTGGAGAAGGAAGGCAAACTCCTGCTGGCAGGCAAAGAGAGTGGAGAGGCTTTTGTCTAATCTGCTTAAAAAGAGCCTGGAGTCTGAAGTAGCCGATTTCGGCTTCCCCATGATAGAAAACGGCAGGATCGTCGTTAAAGAGGAGTTGCAGGCGCCGGAACAAGTGCAGCCGCCGGAGGTTGACCCGGAGGAAGTTTATCGCCAGAAGCTTCTGGAACTCGAAAGACGGACCCAGGAGATTGAAAAGGAAGCCTACGGCAAGGGATTTGCCCAGGGTGAGAAGGACGGATTCGAGTACGGACACAAGGCGGTTCAGGTGGTCAAATCGCAACTGGAACGCCTGGCAGGCTCAATGGACAGGCTGCCGGAAAAGGTGCTTCAGGACTATCGAAGCTGGCTTGTCCGGATGAGTCTGAAGATAGCAAAGCATATCGTTAAACGTGAAGTGCGAATGTCGCCTGAGATTGTCGCCGAAATGGTAAACGCACTGCTGCAGGAAGCTGAGGAGCACAGTACGCTCACAGTCTATGTCAGTCCACAGGACATGGAATTTATGGAAAAAAGAGCCGAGCTGACGCTGTCGGCGAACAGGAAACACTTCACGATGAAAGCCGACAGAGAGCTTGGACGAGGCAGTTGCAGGGTGGAGAGCGCGGTGCAACTCATTGATGCCTCCCTGGAGAGCCAGTTTGAAAACCTGGAGAAACATCTGTTGGGAAACCAGATACCGGAATGCGAATCGGGTGACGGTGATGGAGAATGAGGATTACCTGGATTTGTTGGGAGAAAGTCTCCCCGACCTGCACGCCTGCCGGCTCTGGAAAAGGTATGGAAAGGTCGTTCAGCTTACCGGGAATCTGCTTGAAGCAGAAGGAATCAATGCGGCTACAGGAGATATCTGCACGATCATGCATCCTGGTTTGTCACAGCCGCTTCTCGCCGAAGTGGTAGGGTTCGAGTCCAACAGAATCAAGTTGAGCCCTCTTACCCATCTCAACGGCGTTCGTCCGGGAAGCCTTGTGCAGGTGTATGAATCGGCAAGCAGCGTCATGGTATCCGAATCCATGCTGGGGCGCGTTCTGGACGGCCTGGGACAGCCGCTCGACGATGGAGTTCCTGTGACGTCGAGTGTTTATTACCCACTGTCGGGCAAACCGTCCAATCCCCTCAATCGGCCGCTGATAGAGGAACAACTCGATATAGGGGTGAGATGCATCAACGCGCTGCTTCCGATAGGCAAAGGACAGAGGATCGGTATCTTCGCCGGATCAGGAGTCGGCAAGAGCACCCTTCTGGGAATGATGGCCCGGTACACCAGCGCGGATGTCAATGTGATAGCGCTTATTGGCGAACGCGGCAGGGAGGTCAATGAATTTCTCAAAAACGATCTTGGTCCCGAAGGGCTCAAGCGCTCCATTGTCATAGTAGCGACCTCAGACCAGCCGGCCACGGTGCGCATCCGCGGCGCCTATCTCGCCTGTGCGATTTCAGAATACTTCCGCGATATGGGCAAGGATGTGCTTTTCATGATGGATTCGGCTACCCGGCTCGCTATGGCTGCCCGGGAAATAGGACTGGCTGCAGGTGAGCCGCCGACCACCAAAGGCTATACCCCCAGCGTCTTCAGCCTTCTTCCCCGGCTCTTCGAACGCTCGGGCAAATTTGATCAGGCTTCCATCACCGGCATATACACCGTGCTGGTCGAAGGCGACGACATGGAGGACCCTGTGGCGGATACCCTCCGGTCGATCCTCGACGGCCATCTGGTTCTTGACAGGGGTTTGGCGCAGAAAAGGCATTTTCCGGCAATCGATGTTCTCCGGAGTGTCAGTCGTTTGACGGAAAGGCTGCTCTCTCCTGAATACAAGGAATTCGTAACCCGATTCCTCGGCATCCTGACGGATTATAAGAACAGTGAAGACATGATCCGCATAGGCGCCTACGTTCGTGGCAGCCACATGGAAACAGATTACGCGATAGAGATGATCGATAAAGCAAACGAGTACCTCAAGCAGCCGGTTACCGAGAGCTGTTCGGTCGAGGGCTCGCTTCGCCAGCTCGAAGAACTCTTTCAATAGACCACAACCCGGCGCCTTCCGCACGCGCGCTGACATGAGAACAGGAACCGATGCCTTTTCGATTTCGCCTCAAACCGTTGATGAAGCACCGCGAATTCAAGCTGACAGCGGCTCAGGCCGCATTCGGCGCGGCAGAAGCCGCAAGGTTGGGAATCCAGAACAATATAGACAGACTTCGAGAAGAAATCCGAAGGGAATGTCTGCAGTTGGAAGAGGAGCAGGAAAAAGGAATTGAGGCGGGAAGATATTTGAATTTCAAGAGCCACCTCGATTTTATGGAACGTGAATTGCTTCTGCTCTTTGGTGAACTCGAAAAGGCCACAGAAAAGGCCGAACTCATGAAGCAGGCCATGATCGAATGTGATAAGTCCGTTAAGGTGCTCGAGAATATGGAGACGTCCGAAAGGGAATGCTACAAATTGCTGCAGACCCGCAAGGAACAGAAAAAGCTCGATGACGTCGCGGTTTTCAGGGACTACCGGGACCGAAACGGAAAAGGAGGAGAATAATGAGGCCAGGAAAGACGGGATCTCTGCTCTCAGTCGCCCTTTGCGCTCTGATAGCGGTTCTTTTGATCAAGCTCACCGTTACCGTTCTGGGTACCCTCTCGCCGGAGCAGGAAACGGGAAGCGCCGTACCCGAAGTCTTGGCCGGAGAGGACAAACCCAAGGCAGAACAGCCCAAGACTGAGATTTTGCCGAAAGGCGAATCATACGCCTACGCACAAACCGAAAAACCTTCCAAAAGCAAGATGTCCGGTGCGGCGGCTGCGGATTCTCTGAGCGCTCTGCAGCAGAAAGAGATCGAAATTAAGAAGAAAGAGGAACAGCTCAAAGAAAAAGAAGAGCGCCTCGCGAAAATCGAAAAGGAAGTCGAGCAGAAGGTGAAGGAACTGCTGGTGCTCCAGAAGGAGATCCAGTCGGCTCAGAGTGAGAAGAAGGAAACCCTGAACACCAAAGTCAAAAGTCTTTCCAAGATCTACGGCACCATGAAGCCCAAAGAAGCTGCAAAGCTCATGGAAAACCTCGACGAAAAGCTGGTGATGGGCATAATTGCCACTATGACTCCGGACGAGGCTGCAGCGATTCTGTCACTCATGGATGTCAAAAAAGCCGCAAAAATATCGGAGGCGCTTTCCGGGCGATAACGAAGAAGTCCACATTCATCAGAGGGGGGAGGCAGCGCATCCAGTCCTCCGTTGGGCAATCCACAGGGGAACTCATGAAATGCCGAGTTGCAGGTTGTCCGGCAGGCGGATATACTTGCACACCGCTGGATTCGGCTGAAGTTGTTTTGGCCGGTTTTCCATCGCCGGGGCAACGAAGTATCAGACATTTACAACGGACTTCTGCTCGCATATGGCTTCTAGAATTATATTGTCGATCTTTTTGCTCCTTCCGGCGCTCCTGTCCGGCTGCGGGAAACAATATATCGCCACCGATCCGGGTCCTCCTCCACCTGCCTCTTCCTACCAGACAAGGGCGCCATCCAAAACCAGAGGTCCAGCCAAAGTGGTCGAGAAGAGCGTCGGTTTTCGTGGGGCCCCCCGGAACATCACCCACGAGGTGGGTCCGCTGGAGACTATCTGGCGGATAGCTCGGATGTACGATGTCACGCCCGACTCCATATACCGGGCCAACGGAATCAAACCCGGCGCCCAACTGCAGGTAGGCCAAAAACTGCTCATCCCCAATGCCCGGATGATTCGACACGTCATTAACCTCTATCCAAACCCCAAGTGGAAATACATCGTGGTACACCATACCGCGACAGGCAAGGGAAACGCGAAGACACTGCACCGCTCTCACGGAGAACGTGGCTTCTGGAACGGGCTCGGCTACCACTTCCTGATAGACAACGGCACCATGGGTAAAGGCGACGGTCAGATCGAAATGTCGCCTCGATGGATTCGCCAGCAGGTGGGCGCTCACTGCAAAGCCTCAGGCATGAACGATATGGCCATAGGAGTATCCCTGGTGGGCAATTTCAACGGAGAACAACCCACGCCGAACCAGCTCCAGTCGCTGACTCATCTACTGAAAACCCTGCGAAACTATTACCGCATTCCGATCAAAAAAATCTATGGGCATCGAGAGGTTCCCGGCGCCAAAACCGAATGTCCGGGCAAGCTTTTCCCGATCCACATCATCAGGCAAAAGAGTTGAGATATCCGAAAACAGAACACTGCTCTACAGCACAATAACAAAGAGGAATGCCGGAATGATCGAGCAAGTCACCGCTGCGGCTCAAAGGCTCAGAGGCTATGCGCATCCCACTCCAATCATGACCTCCCGCACCCTGGACGAATTAACCGGCGCACGGGTTTTCTTCAAATGTGAAAATTTCCAGAGAGCCGGGGCATTCAAGTTCAGGGGCGCCTTCAACGCCATCAGCCTTCTCTCCGAGGCGGAAAGAGCCAGGGGCATTGTCACCTACTCCTCGGGAAACCATGCACAGGCGGTAGCCCTGGTTGGACGCATGTTGGGCGTCAAATCCGTTGTCGTTATGCCCGATAATGCATCCAGGGCCAAACTGGCTGCCACCAGGGGATACGGGGCGGAAGTGGTCGTATATGATCCGGAGGAGACAACCCGCGATAGACTGGCAGCCGAACTTCAAGCCCGGCATGGGTACACGATGGTTCCCCCCTTCGATCATATGGATATCGTTTCGGGACAGGGAACGGCGGCCCTGGAAATGCTTCAGGAACTGGGAAGTCTTGATACCCTGCTGGTTCCCTGCGGTGGCGGCGGGTTGCTAAGCGGTTCCGCAATTGCCGCAAAAGGTCTCGCTCCCCGCTGCCGGGTTGTGGGGATCGAGCCCGAACTTGCCGACGATGCCACCAGGTCCTTTCGATCCCGTGAACTGCAGAGTGTAAGGAATCCACCCACTATTGCCGATGGTCTGCGCACTCATTTTCTGGGAAAAATCACCTTTCCGCTCATACTCCGGTATGTGGACGATATGAGGACAGTACCGGAGGCAGCAATCGTCGAAGCCGTGAAGTTCCTGCTCCATAGAATGAAGATCGTTGTGGAACCGTCGGGAGCGGTAGGGCTTGCGGCGCTGCTATGCGGCGCCGTGCAGCCACGGGACAAAGTGGGGATAATCCTCAGCGGGGGCAACATCGACAGCGAAACCATGAAGTCGATCCTCTCCTAGCCTTCCATGTAGTCTTTCACATTCACCTGGACAGCGTCCTCCTCTGGGGCTTTGTCGCCAGCATAGTCGTTACCATCATTATGCAGGCGAGCCAGGGGCTTGGCATCACCCGAATGAGTCTGCCGTTCATGCTTGGCGCAATTTTTTCCGGAAACCGTGACAGGTGCCAGATTATAGGCTTTTTCTGCCATCTGCTGACTGGTTGGTTTCTGGCCTTCATTTATGCTTCGGCCTTCGAGAGCTGGCGCAGCGCCACATGGTGGATGGGGATGGGGATCGGTCTGGTTCATGGCGCCTTTGCTCTGACCCTGGTAATTCCCCTGCTGCCCCATGTACACCCTCGAATGGCAAGCGAGTACGAGGGACCCACTCCAACACGGATGCTCGAACCCCCTGGATTTCTTGCTCTCAATTACGGCAAGCGCACGCCTGTTGTCGCCGTTATTGCTCACCTTGCGTTTGGAGCCATTCTGGGGGCATTCTACCAGGTAGCCAACCCCTGATCATTCGCCCGTGAAGCCATTATCCTTTTGTTCCCTCCATCCCATACGCTATAATCTGCAAATTGATGTTTCATGACAGTGCATTGAATCGGTCGAATTGCAGGAAGAGATGGCAGTCATCACTATTTCCAGGGAGCCGGGATGTCTCGGCGAAGAGGTTGCCGCCAGGGTTGCCGGGCGCCTCGGTTTCTTGCTCCTGGACAAGTCCAGGCTCGCTCATATCTGGCGGGAAAAGGGCCACGATGAGCACGGCGCCTTGCAGCAGGTCCGGCCACCACAAAAGGGAGCGGATGCGCTGGACACGGAGCTGGAGGCTTTCATCAACGCTCTGCCCGATCTCCTCGCCGAACTCGCAGAGGAACAGGACCTGGTCATTATCGGCAGGGGCGCACAAGGATTGTTTCACAACCGGCCCGGCACATTGCACGTACATCTTGTGGCCCCGCGCAAGTTCCGGATAACGCATGTACAAAACTCCAATCGGCTCTCCAACCGGGAGGCCGCCAAAAGAATCAGGGAGATCGAGTCCCGTCGCGCTCGACATCTGCGGAGCCAATACCATCTCAATTGGGCAGATCCCAGCCTGTACGACCTGAGCTTCAGGATGGACCGCCTTTCGGTCGAGCAGTGTCTTAAGCTCATTGTGGCGGCTTTTGAAGAGATGGGACTCCGGCGGATACCAAGAATCCAGATCGTCAAAGACCTTCAGACAGGCGGCGGCAACAACAGGACTAACGGTCGCTTCGTAAATGCCGCCGAAAGGGAGTTCGCCGCCTTTCTTGAATTCTATCGCATCCCCTATGAGTATGAGCCGCGCACCTTCACTTTGGAAACCGATGCGGAGGGACGGGTCACGGAAGCCTTCACCCCCGATTTCTACCTGCCGGATCAGGATCTCTACATAGAACTCACCACCATGAAACAAAGCCTCGTAACCCGCAAGAACCGCAAGGTGCGGAAACTGCGGCAGCTCTATCCCGAAATAAACATTCGCATCTTCTACCAGCGAGACTTTCAAAACCTCCTGGCGAAGTACGGTCTACTGGATGCTCATGACGAGTGAGGATCAGGAGGGGCGCCCGGATGAACAAAGAAATTGTCGATATTCTGTTTACAGAAGAGATGATTCGTCAACGCGTGGAGGAGATGGGGAAAGAAATCGCCGCTGCCTATCGGGATTCGGTTCCCGTTGTGATCGGCGTGCTCAAAGGATGTTCGATATTTCTGGCAGACCTGGTGAGACATATCGAAATTCCGCTGGAGATGGATTTCATGGCCTCCACGAGCTACGGGGGCATGCACCAGCACAGCGGCGCCGTACGCATCACAAAAGATCTCGATACCATAATCGAAGGCAGGGACGTACTGCTCGTAGAGGGCATCACCGATACCGGCATGACTGCGGGCTACCTTCTGCGCAATCTGGAAGCGCGCGGTCCTCGAAGTATCCGGGTATGCACATTCCTGGACAAGCGCGCCCGCCGCATAGTCAATATACCGATCTCCTTCGCAGGATTTCAGGCCCCGGATCGCTTTGCGGTAGGCTACGGACTGGACTTCCGCCAGGTTTATCGCAATCTGCCTTATATCGGAGTCCTGAGTGATGAAGCAACCGGGCTGAACAGGAAGCGGGAGGCCCCGATTTCACCCGATCAGGAGAAAAATTAACCCCTCCCTGCGTTGACTTTTCTGAACACCATCACTAACGTGGTGTTGGAACCCCAAGAGGTCCGACCAGAGAGCCCGTGATAAGTCTCGGCGCCAATTCTTCAGTTGAAGAAAGAGCTGTTTGAAGTCTTTGACAGAAGAAGAGGAAAGAAGCCGGGATGATCCAAAGCACAGTCAGATCAAGTGCGATGATTTGGGCCACTGCAACGGTCACTTGGGGTTTGCCTTTTTGTCCCGGAGCCGTCGGGGCGGAAGATTACTTTCCCTCTGACTTTGCCATTTCCATCTCCATTTCCCGCCTTACCGCCCGGTATTCCGCCTCGATAGCTTTCAGCAAGGTTTCCGGGCTGTTGTCACCACCCCCAACTTGCCCGGCTTGAGATTTGCCGCATGAAAGCTCCATTCCTTTCAGCATCCGGACGAGCTCAGGGGCGCCAAGCATGGCGCTGCTCGACTTCAGTGTATGGGCTATCTTGCCCGTAAGGCTTAAGTCTCCTTTTTCTACCGCTCTGCGCATGTTTTCGATCATGCGCTGCGATTCCTGCAGGTACTTGGCCATTACTTTGGCCAGCAGGTCCTCGGCGCCCGCAACTCCGTAAGATCTGATGGTATCCCAGGCTTTCCTGTCTATCGAGGCCTCCGTTGCGCCCATGGTTGTTTCCTTGTGTTCCGGGACGGCAGGCGGGTGCTCTTGGGGCGGCATTTCATCGAACCGGAGTGTGCGTTGGGGCATATCGCTCTTCGAGAGGAGCCACCGGTGCATCACTGCCTCAAGTTGCCTGAGGTTGAAAGGCTTGCTCAGGTAATCGTCCATTCCGGCATCAAGGCAGAACTCGCGGTCCCCCTCCATCGCATGAGCAGTAATGGCCACAATGGGAAGTCGACATGCGCCCTCTCCGGCCAGGGCTTCCTTTTCCCGTATTCTGCGAGCCGCCTCGTAACCATCCATTTCAGGCATCTGGCAATCCATCAGCACCAGGCTGTAGGATTTTCTTTCCAGTGCATCGAGTGCTTCCCTTCCGGTAGATACCACGTCGACACTGAACCCCATAGCTGCAAGCATTGCCTTTGCCACATCCTGGTTCACCTCGTTATCCTCCGCAAGCAATACATTGCCGCCCGGCAGAGGCGCTGAATCTTCATGTCCGTTGGAGGAAGGGCTGGCCGGCAGCCTGATCTCCGCAGGCCGCAGTGCACATGCAGCCACCAGCGAGTCATAAAGTTGAGATCGCCTTACCGGCTTGGTCAGGAAAGCAAGTATGCCTGCTTTCCTGGCCTGCTCGATGTCTCCGAATTCGCCGACGGAGGTAAGCATGACCAGCTTCACGCCGGCTATCAGGGGATCGCTCTTTATACTGCGGGCAAGATCGAACCCATTCATACCCGGCATCATGAGATCGAGTATGGCGATATCGAAGGGGTCGCCGCGAGACCGGGCATTCCGAAGCATTTCAAGAGCGAGAGCGCCGTTGTCGGCAGTCTCGCCGTACATTTCCAGAGACTTGACCTGTTGAAGCAGGATAAGCCGGTTGGTATCGTTGTCGTCCACGATGAGCACATGAAGATCCTGCAGGCTCGTAGGGATAGGCGAACTCAACATCGTTGACTGGAGCTTTTCGAGCCGTACACGAAACTTGAAGATGCTGCCGATGCCCGGCGTACTGTCCACCTGAATGAAGCCGCCCATCATCTGGCAGAGTTGCTTGCAGATCGAGAGCCCCAGCCCTGTCCCTCCGTACCTGCGGCTCATTGAACCGTCAGCCTGCGCGAAAGCCTCAAAAATGTTTCTCTGAGCGGAAAGAGGGATTCCGATACCTGTGTCCGAAACTATGAAATCGACAAAGGCTGCACTCCCCTCCCGTTCAAGACCGGCAACCTTGACTTCAACTACGACTTCTCCCTTTGCCGTGAACTTCACCGCATTACCCAGCAGGTTCGTCAGGACTTGCCGCAGGCGAATGGGATCTCCCTCCACCATAACCGGAACATCACTATGAATATGGCACGCAAGCTCAACCCCTTTTCTCTGCGCATGTTCGGCGAACAATTCCGTCGCTTCCTCAACGGTATCCCACAGGTTGAATTCGAGACAATCCAGTTCAAGCCTTCCGGCTTCAATTTTTGAGAAATCGAGTATATCGTTCAGCACCCGCAGCAGGGCTTCGCCTGAATGGACCAGGGTTTCAGCCAGATTGCGCTGCTTATCGCTCAATTGCGTGTCCAGCAGCAACTCGGCCATGCCGAGAACTCCGTTCATCGGCGTTCTGACTTCGTGGCTCATATTGGCCAGGAACTGGGATTTCGCACGGTTCGCCGCCTCCGCCGCTTCTTTCGCGGCGTTGAGTTCCATTACCGTGCGCTCCAGGCTCTGATTGGAATTAGAGAGTTCAGCCGTACGCTCCGCCACCTGCTCTTCAAGCACTTCTCTGTGCTTCTCCAGCCTTTCGTCCCGCTCATGGATCTGGGAGAGCATTTCGTTGAAACCGTCAGTAAGTGTGCCCAATTCGTCATTGCCGCGCTTTTCCACCCGGATGGAGTATTTTTTCTCGGCTGAGACCTTCTTCATGGCCTCCACGAGATCCAGTATCGGGTTTGAGATCACCCGCTGAAGAACGTTGGAGAGCAGGTAGGAAATTGAGACGAAAACCAGCATAATCATGAGCACCACAAGGCCGTACCATCTGAGCATCGCGTGGAACTCATCGAGGTTGCTGCTTATATGGACACTGCCGATCACTTCTCCGTCGAGCAGAACCTTGCTGTGTACGTCGAGGGATTTCCCCAGGAAAGGATAGGCCATTTCGGAGATAAATCCCGAGGGCGCCTTCTCAGTTACCGGGCCAGGGCCATCGCGCGATGCTCCCCCTGTGTAGCGAGCGAAAACGGCGCCGTCTCTTTCAAGAACGGTGGCGGAGATTACATTCTTGACTGCACTGAGCGCCCGCAGGGTCTCCTCGGCCGACTTGTGATCCCCAAATGTCAGCGCCGCGGAGCAGTTGATACCGATGACTTCGGCCAGGGTGGAAAGATTTTCGGTCATCGTATGCCTGAGACGCACAAGCTCGCTTATCACGAAAACAAAGGACGCCATAAGCAGGATGATGCTGCTCGTCAGCATCATAAGCGCCGTAAGTTTGCCTTTGATAGTCATGCCGCGTTTCAGCTCCATCTCGTCTCCACCTAACGATCCTCTCTGACAGTCTCGGCCAGCTTCAGGAGCTTGGAACTTATCTCCAGCTTTGACGAACGCGCGGAAGTAAGGTTTATTTCGAACCTGATCTTGTCATCGGAAGTCGTAAATCCGATCATACCCCCGACGCGTGTGAAGTTGGAAATGTCGCTTATGGTGAGCACGGAGTATCCTTTAAGAGCCTGGAGGATCTGGTTTATCCGATCTTGTTCCGAAGTTGCGATAAAGAGCATCTGACAATCCCTGGCCTCCTCAGCCCGACGGATGCGCCTGACGGAAAACTTCCTGTCGCCCACCATTTTGCTCTCTATTGTCCCCAGCTTGCCTTCAAAAGGATCGTCGCCGAGGACGCATAACCGGAACTGGCTGTCGCCTTCCCTGAAGCTCTGATCAGGCCATTCGATGAACCTTGCAAAGTTGAAGATGAATGCCAGTTTGACCTTGTATTCCTCCAACTCGGCAGCATCGGCAAACGAGTGAGTGAGCGCGGCCACTATCAGGAACCATGCTGCTGCCATCATGAATCGGTATGGTCGGTTGAGCATGCGCTAAATTAACCTGGCGATCAAGGGCTTGAATTACCCGGCGAAGGAGAGGCCGGGATCTGCATTCATCCGGCTTCGTACTGTTCCGCTAGAACCTCAGGACGACTTTACCATACACGCTGCGCTGTATCAGAGACTCAATCGTGGGGACAAAATCCGATATCGCCTCGGCATGTCCCTGGTCCAGAAGGTTCTGTCCCACGATGGACACTTCAATATTCCTGTGTGGACGCCATGCGAGGCGCGCATCCAGCGTCGTATAGCTGCCGACATTTATCGAGGGCAAATCCCCGACATACCTGAGCCATAGATCGAATTCCATTTTGTATGGCAGATCGAGCCACGATCTCAGCGAAAATTGATTATGCGGGTTAGACCCCATTATAGTACGTGCGGTTAAAGGATCTCTACTGTCTTTTTCCGGCGACAGATCCATCTGCAGGAATGTATAGGCCGCCTGCAGCCGCCACCACTTGCGCACCTGATAATCTGCTGCAAGCTCGAAGCCGTAGGTATCGCCATCGATTTTGTTGCCGGAAGTCAGCGGAATTACGGTGAACGGAGCCATTATTACAGGATCTCCAGCCTCCAGGGAACGCAGGTTGTTATACATGTTGAAAAAACCGGTAAGATCGAAAGAAAGGCGCTGGAAAGGCATAAACCGGTAGCCCAGTTCGAACGCATTGAGTACCTCGGATTCGAAATCCCTGTTGCCCACCAGCCTCAATATGGTGTTGGGGGGTACGAACTGGACATCGAGCTGCAGGTCCTCTTCGGCCCAGGACGGTGTTCTGACCGCTCGTGAAACAGCCGCCCAGAGCGTGTGCTTCTTACTCGGAGTAAAGAGCAGCCTCGCATTGGGCTGCACCTCGAAACCGACCGAATCATGATGCTCAAGCCTGGCGCCCAGGATCAGCATCAGTTTCTCCTCTTTCAATTTTATCTCATCCTGCAGGAATGCACTAAAGAGGTTGTTTTGATGTTCAGGAGCCATAGAGAATCCGGTACTTCCGGTCATGGTATCCCGGTTGGCCCGGTATCCGAGTCCCCATATCAGCGAATGGCTGTCGCCTGCCCTGAACTGATGTTGAAGCTCAAAATCAGCCGTGTGCCTCTTCTCACCGAAGGTAATATCACTGAAGTCAATCCCGTCATAATAAGCCTGAACCTGGATATTCGAGCCGGGGGAAATGGTGCGGTTCCAGCGGGTCAGGAAGTTTCCAGCCCTCGTCGCGGTTTCCGTATCCACCCGGAAAGTCCCGAAGGGAGTTGGCGTAAGGTAGGTTTCGTTGTTGTTGTTGTGGTGGAAATCACCCTGGACAGTAACAGAATCCTTCGAGGAGAGTTCCCGGTCTATTCTGAATCCCGAGACGCTGTAATTCCAACTATCATCCCTGCGGAAACCCCGTGCTGCGGGAAAACCGAAATGATTGTAATACTTGCTGTATGCGCGATAATAGGTGTCGTTGCCGTATTTTCCGCCGTATCGGACACCGCCGAAGGATTCGTGGCGCCCCCCGGCGCCGGTCGCAAGTATGCCCTGGGTATCTTTGGCCTTCCTGGTAATGATATTGATGACTCCATTGACCGCATTGGCGCCCCACAAAGATGCTCCGGGACCACGGATTACTTCGATGCGCTCGATATCCTCCATCATGTAATTTTGTTTGTCCCAGAAAACCCCTGAAAACAAAGGACTGTAAACCGTGCGTCCATCGAAGAGGACAAGGAGTTTATTGGCAAAGCGGCCGTTGAACCCCCTGGCGGTGATAGCCCATTTGTTTGAATCGATGCGAGCTACCTCAACACCCGGCGCCATCCTGAGAAGCTCCGGAATAGAGGTGGCGCCTGAACGCCGGATATCCTCGCGGGATATCACGAACACGGCAGCCGCCGTATCGCTTAATCTCTGAGCTTTTTTGGTGGCTGACGTTATGGAAATTCCCATCAGATCTTCGATACTGAGCGAAGTCAAGTCTTCTTCGGGCCGTTCAGCCGCCAATGCAGCGCCCTGCAGCACACACAGGCACAAGAACAGGTAGAATGTAATCGCGAATGTCAAACGAATGACTGGAATCCTCCCGTGTTGTCGCCAGGAGAAGACAATATGAAGCTCATTCACAACTCTACCCTCCCTCAGCAGAGTGGGTGTAATAAATTTAATCCGGTTCCGGTAGGCGCTGAAGCGCCCGGGTGTACGGGCGCATTGGTGCAAGAACAATTCCAGAGCATAATCATCTACCATTATCGACCCTGAGAGTGATCATTTTTTTGATGCAAGGATGAAAAATACCTGAAAAATACACTTGGGCTTGATCCGGCAGGGATTTCAGATAAACTGATATATTCACAACAGAATGAAAAAGACAACGGGCAGGTTACGGACGAACATGGTTTCAGAATCGAAATACCGTTACTTTTTTAATAATGTGAGAGACTGCATTTTCACTCACGATCTCGATGGACGATTCCTGATCATCAATCATACCGTTGCAGACCTGCTGGGCCGCACACCGCAACAGGCAGCGGGCTGTTCAATGGCCGAATTCATGCCCGGTGATGTACAAGAGTCCTTTTGCAGCCAATATCTCTCCGCCATCCGAAAACAGGGCTGGTTCGACGGAACTCTTACCTTTCTGTCCGGTAAAGGAGTAAGAATACACATTCAGTGCAAGAGTTCGCTTGTCGATGACGAAGACGGTACGAGCTATGTATTGGGGTCGGGACACGATGTCACCGAACGCAAGCGCAGTGAACTGGAGTTGCTGCAGGCGAAAGAAACAGCCGAAATCCTCTCAAATATGAGCCATGAACTGCGTACTCCATTTAATGCAATCATCGGCTTTACCGATTTGATATTGGACAGACGCGCGGGAGAATTAACCTCGCTCCAGGAAGAATACCTGACGGAGATACTCGAGAACGCGCGCGAACTACTGGCGCTCATCAACGATCTTCTCGACCTGACGAAGACTGATGCGGATAGACTGGAACTTGATCCGGCGCCGGTCCGACTGCCCGCTCTTCTTTCGCGCACCCTGGTTATCCTGAAGGAGAAGGCTTTCAGGCATGATGTGAAGCTGATACTCGAACCCTGCACTGACCTGCCGGAAATCATCCGCGCCGACGAGCGAAAACTCAAACGCATTCTCTTCAGCATTCTTGCCGGCGCAATCAACTTCACTCCGGCGGGCGGAGAGGTGAGGCTCGATGCAGGTGCGGCCAACAATGGAGTCCGGATCTCCGTCATCTACAGCGGGGACGGCATCAGGTATACGGAAATGTTGCGTTTTTTAGATACTTTTGAACAGGCGAATCACTCTCTAAGCCGGAATTACCAGGAGAGGGGAGCCGGATTGTCTCTTACGAAGAGCTTCGTGGAACTGCATGGCGGCAGGATATGGTCAGACCTTGTAGATAATGGAACAGCGGCAGTTCACTTTTTCATCCCGGCAGGAATTGACCAGAGACTCGAGAGGAATGGCAATGGAGAAGATTAAAATTCTATTTGTGGAGGATGATAAGAATCTTCGCCGGATTTTTGACATGGGGCTCAGCGACAGCGCCTTCGAGAAGTATTTCGCAGAGGACGGTACAAAGGCGCTGGAACTCTACACGGCCTGGCGGCCGGAGATCATCGTGCTTGATATCATGCTTCCGGAAATGAGCGGCTATACAGTGCTCAAGACAATACGTGAGGAAAAAGATGACAAGGCTACCATGATCATCATGGCCACATCTCTTTCCGACAGATCCACGGTAGTTGACTGCCTGAAGCTGGGTATTCAGGGCTATCTTGTAAAGCCTTTTACCCACAAGGAAATCCTGGAGAAAATCATAGAACACCTTCGTAAAGTCGCCCCTGAAAGGGCTGCATCCCTTGAGGCCGAACTGAAGACGGCACATCAGGAAGCTCCGGCGCCCGAAAAGCCCGTATGACTGCGGACTTACATCTTCGCGACCGTGTTTCTTCCGATTTTCTTCGCGTTATACATCGCCGAGTCGACCCTGTTGAAGATCACCTCATGGGTATGGTCGGAAGATTCCACCTCGGTCACCCCGATACTGACCGTCAGGCTCATTTCCTGCCCGTGAAAGAGGAACCGGGTGTTCTCGACCGCTCTGCGAATCCTTTCCGCAACAGCCATGGCGCTCTCTTTGTCCGTGCCCGGAAACAGTATGACGAATTCATCCCCGCCCCAGCGCGCGAGAAAATCCGTTTCTCTCAAGGCGGGCTTTATGCGTTTGATAATTTCCTTCAGGCACTTATCACCCGCCCAGTGCCCGAACTGGTCGTTTATGCTTTTAAAATTGTCTACATCGAACATCAGTACTGAAAAGAACTGCTGATACCGGGCATAGCGCTGCAGCTCATTTTGGAGCCTGTCTCTGAGCGCCCGCCGATTAGCTACTCCGGTCAACTGATCGATCAGGACCTCCTTTTCGAGAGCTTTCCTTTTCTCCTGTACCTGGTCAATTTCCTTTTTCATCCGCTTCATGCTCAGATGGAGGTTTTCCACCTCCTCGCTGAGGCTCTCCTGCCGTAGCGCTTCGACTCGGCGCTTTTCTTCCAGGGCCTGGCGAATCGACGCAAGCCGGGACAAAACCAGGCTCTTGAACTCCGCGAGCGTGGTGCTGAGTTGGGCCGATTTCTTCATATCGTCCAACTGGTGTTCAATGAGTGTATTGAACTTGGAGTTTTCGCTCTGTTCCACGCCTGTCTGATTGATCGAATTCAGGTATTGGCGCTCAACTTCCATCAACCCGTTGCCGATCTCCGAGATGAAATCGGTTATCTGGTTGCGCTCTTCATTGACTATCCGGTTGTAGAGTTGAATCAGGGAGACGAGGTCGTCTTTGAGAGCCACCAGGTCCCCAATCCCTCCGCAACCCTCGATCTCTTCCCGCAACCTCAAGAAGCGTTTTGAATACTCTTCCCCCAGATTATGGTCAAACTCCGAGGCAATCGAAAGAAAAAGCGACTTCAGCTCCTTCTGGTAAGCGCCGTTTGCCGCCCCGCCCCCCGACGGTCGCTCCCGCCCACGCATTCTATCCCAGAAGGCGCCCCCCCAGGCAGGCTTGTATGCGTTTTCCAGCGTTTGCTCCTCGGTTGTGGCAAAGGCCTTCTTGAGGGCAGCCAGGCTCTTTTCCATCTCTTCGAGTGCGGCCCCAGCCAGGACGGTCTTTTTAAAACCTTCAAGACTCTCCGCTATCGGTCCCCTCTCCCTGGTCGCCAGCGCCGAGAGGGCAGCGACCGAGCGCTTCAAAAAATCGCCCAGTCTCAAGGATTGTTCCTGGTCTTCAACAGCTTTTCTAAGGCCGGCATCGGCAAATTTTGCCGCATCCGTATGCCCATCTTTTCCGGCCTGACCGGCTGCTCCTTTTTCCTGAAGCCCGCCTCCGGGCTGGATCACATCTGCCATAATCTCCACCTCGCCAATCGTTTGGCCGCGATCATCTTGCTTTTCCGGGCTGCGGCGCGTTCCCTCGGCCCTTCGGCCTGAAAAGCTGGCACGGAATGCCTGATGAGGCATGGACTGCAACATGAGGATACTGGCGGGACTTAACCCCCCAAGCGGTGCAACCGTATGGGGCTTCGGGGACCCACGTAATGCGGAAATAGCTGCATTGGCTGCAGACGGGCCTGCTCTTTTCCACCGCTCCTCCAAAAAGCTTAAAGACTTCATCGATAGCGAACGATATTGAGGGTAAACAATTTCCATGCCACATGAATCCCGCAATGCCTGTAATTCTCTTGACAGGCAGGATAGGAGGCAAAATGTGAGTTTTTTGACTCATATGTTATTTTTTATTTTAAGAAATATCAGCCTGCTTCCGATATAAGGTTTGAATGGGAGTGGCAAAATGGTAATCACGGATTATCGTGTACAGAGTGTTCTTCGCACCTATACCCGGCAACTGCAGCGCTCGAAACTTGCCAGCAAGGCGGGCCGCGAGTCGGGAGGGGAGACGAGCACCGAGAAAGTGTCCATCTCTGACGAAGGCAAACGCAGGCTCATGATGGACCGCCTGACCACTCAGGTTCTGGAAAAGATGTACCCCAAACAGGAAGAAGAGACCGAAACAATCGAACAAGCAGACAACAACACTGTTTCGGCAACGGAAGGAAACCGATGATCGATAAAATTCCGCCATATGCGACAGACGCTGTGCAAAACTCGGCGAGAACCCACGTTAAGCCAGGCGGAGAGGAAAAAGCGGCAAACAGCAATGGCATTTCTTCTGACCGCGTGCAGCTCTCTCAGGATTACTTAGAAATGGCCCAGGCGCAAAAAGCCATGACATCATCAGAGGATATCCGGACAGAAAAAATCGAACAGGTACGGAACCAGATCGAAAGCGGCAACTATGTGATTCAGCCCTATGCGATCGCCGGAAGGATGCTGGACGAATTCATCTAAATCGACATTTAATTGACACTGCGATTTCCGAAACGGCAGGAAGTTTTTTGACACCCCCGGATCGGAGTCTCAACCATGAAACTTCGGGCGGCCCAGACTTTTTGGGCCGCCTTTTTTACTCATTGGGCAATAAGATATTCTTTTCCGTTAAGACAGACACAAAACCCATCCCCTTCACGTTCCTCTTGAATGAACCCGGCAAGCTGATAGTAGGCAGGCCGGGAAAAACGCGCCGGGAAGCGTCCATCACAGATCCGGCAATAAAGCACGTTGTCCTCTCCTATACGGAGTGTCCCGGGGTCAAGAAATTCAACCCTGTCGATATTCCGAAGCGAGAGCGCCAGGCGCTCTTCCCCCTGCCCCGCCTTATCCAGATCCACCCTGTATACCACAAAGGGCGTGTCGGCAACGTTGACAGGACAGACCTCCCCGTCTGTCCTGAGAACGTATTCACCCGTGGATAGCAGTTCCAGCTTCTCGTAGAGCAACTCCAGGATCCCCGGACGAAATATCCTGTTCCCCCGGTGATACCAGTCGCCGTTTTCGTCAATGAATATCTCGGCGCCGTCCGGCGAATAAGTCCCGAATTCCATCATCTCTTTTCGCGTACTCCGTCTGCTGCATCCTCGGCTTTTCGCTTTCGCCGCTCCTGACTGGCAGGATAAAACCTTTCCATTTCACTGTAAAGGCATCCGCAGTATTGCTGACGATACATTCCCAGCGCTTTTGCCCTCTCCTGACCGTCCCTCCATCCCTGCCGGAAATCCTCGTAATAGAAGGCAATCCCGTGCACTCGTGATGCTTGCTCCGCAAGAGAAATCACCAAATTATGGTTTTGCTGCCTGCTGTAGAGCAGAGTGGTCGTGAATGCATCGAATCGGCTCTTCTTCGCAAGACGCGCCGCAGAATCGAGGCGCAAAGAATAGCAGTAAAGGCACCGGCTTTTTTCCCGGAACGCTACCTGCCGGAAAAAGGTGAGCGGGTCATAGTCGCTCCTGACAATAAGCGGCGCCTGCTCATTCTCGGTAAAAGTCCGAAGGGTTTCCAACCGCCTTTGGAATTCCGTGTAAGGTTGTATGTGAGGATTATAGAAATAGCCATGAATGACGAACCCCCTGTTCCGCAGGGCTGATAACGGGTAAATGGCGCAGGGGCCGCAGCATATATGCAAAAGTATTCTATTCACGTCTTCGGCTTTCAATTCGAGCAGTCGGGAACATCCCTGAAGGTATGCATTTTATACAATAGAGGTGGGGAGGTAAACCAGATTAGCTCTTTGCAGGCAAAAGCTGCGCCAGTGCTTATTCAATGTCTTCAAGATCTCTGAGGAAACCAGCCTGCAACTCCGCTGCCTTTTTATCGAACTCTTCTTTATCAATATCTCCCTTGTCGAGATTTCCCTTGAGGTCCTTCAACTCTCTAGTGAAACGCTTGTTTATTTGAACAGCGTCCAGGCCCTTATCCAGCGATCTTTCGATCCTGTCGCCCTTTAATGCGCGGTCTACATCACCGAGCTTGCCCTTTCCTCTGGCAAGGGCTGGAGAACCCGCAAGGACAATGATCAGCAAGACTACCGCTGAAAAGGATCCTGGATTCTTCACGATGCCCTCGTTCCCAGACTGAAAAACCCGACCCGGATTCTCTCCGGAGCTACCGGAGAGACCAACTATGGCCGGGTTGCTGATTTTCCGCCGCGTATGCAACAACTGCCACCCAATCAGAAAGTAAACCACCGTTAAGATGGAGTCAATTACCGTACGGACGAGCACAGGTTTCTTGATACAAGTGTGGGTACCGTTCCATCGCGCCCAACATCAACCTGACCGTGGCGAAAGGCCGGTGTGCACGATAACGCCGTGCGCACCCTACGCGGCTTTCACGCAGTGAGACAACGGGCAGAGTCTCATCTTCGTTCAAACCACGCCGTGGCGTGGCGGCCGCGCTTATCTGACTTCAAAGTCAGAGTCTCGTTCAAACAGGCTGAAAACCGGCGGTCTCGCAGGATTCCGGCTTAGAAGCCCAGCCGGAATGACGGGGCACGTGAAATCCTGCCATAGCCCGAGGAGCGCAAGTACGCCGGTTTGCTCTCTATAATCCACTCGCAACGATATTGGCCGAACTTGCCAGAAGGCGAGGTTCCCATGGTTGTGGTCTCCTCTCCAATGCCAAGCCGGTTTACCGGGGGGCTTCCCACTCCGTCATTCCGGCAGGGCTTCTGAGCCGGAATCCAGCCCAGGAACTGCATCCGGGGTTTCTTCTGAAACTGCTTCATGCCCAACGGTTTTTAACATTGCAGAGCCCGGTCCGCCTCTACTCCTGACCGCAGGGTGTTTGTATCCCTTCGGCCAGGTACCGGAAGTCCACTTTGTCCGTCGTTAGTCCGAGGTCTTTCATGAGAGCATATCTGGAGTCACGGTCGCAGAGGACCAGCACGTAGTCTCCCCCTTCAGAATAAACTCTCACCGGGTACTCACGGACAGCCTGGATCATTTGCTTTCCGGGGCCGAGTTCATCCAGGATAGCGAAGAAGCTGTCCCCATTCAGATCGGCGGGAAGCGATCCACCTTTGAGCTTATAGCCTTCTATCTTTTTTGAAAAATCGATGAGATATTCCTCCAGGACGAAGACTTCCGAATCAGCCGCGGTGGGAACGTTCGGACTGCCGCAAGCGACGAGAAACAAGGCAAGGACCATTGTGCTGATTGCCTTGCTCATGGTTTTCCCTCCCAGTAGAGCAGCTTGCCCGATCCGAGATCGATACCCGTGTCGAGGTTGCAGTTCTTCATCCCGGAGAGAAACTGGTCAATGTTTCGCCCGAGAAGTCCGGAGGAGATCGAGACCCATTGATCCGTGACGTGCCGGACTGCCTTTTGGAATACGTCGGGTTCGTATCGCCCGTAGTTTCCGTCCGGCAGCGGAACGTTGTCCAGGTATTTCCGCCGATCCTCCTCAGAGATAGCCGCAACGCGCTGATAGGTGAATTTGTGATTCCGATCCAGGAGCTTTCCTATGTATGCAGGCAGGTCGGAGGCCGCGCCAAGCCAGTCCTCGAACTCATCATGCCACTCATCTATGCGCGGCTCGCCCTTCGCGTAGTCATCGGCATAAATCGTCGCCAGCGCCCTGCCCCAGAACTCTCGCAAAACGGGATGTATTTTGTCGTCATCATCCGGGTCCGAAGACTGGGCGAGGACCTTAAGCAGTCCGCTGTGCTCTATTTCCGCACCGTTCCGCACCTTATTATAGATAAAAGCATCCTGTATCATTTCACAGTAGCGGTGATGTTGGGCGTTTTCTTCATAGGGACCGACTATTCTCTCCACCACGGGGTGCGCAACCAGATCGGTGATGACATGGGAAATGAATCCCAGGGTCCAGCAGAAAGGGATAACGAATTCCGGCCCATTCCTGCCCTCCTCTATCCGGTCGCCAAGCATCCCGGCCATCGCCTTAATGAGATCGCCGGTGTAGTCATAATGCATGTGATCGGCCCACTTCTTTTGGCTGCTTATTTCAAACAAAGCGAGGTAGGGATAATCCGGCCCCAGAGAGCCGAGTTGCGCATAGTGGAAATTCAGGAAAAGATCACCGAGCAACTGCCCGTCGATCAGCTTGTTGCGTTTTATCTCCTCAAGAGCTTTGTCGCTAACCATGATGTGTGCGTAGCCGGCGGGCATGGAGTACCCCCTTTTGAAATGCGGCAAATCGATTTAATGCGGCGCGGTATTTTACTCAGAATACACTCACTCGCCTGCTGATACAAGGGTCAGCATACCTGCGGGCCAAGGCTCCCAATTCAGGAGCATCTCCCTTCGCATGCGTAATCTTATGCAGACCTGATTACTCAACGTCCGGCTATGTTTATCCTATTCAGTGGAGGGTTTGGTCATGAACCGACATGAGCGTGGGCGCGTTCTGGTAATAGAGGACGACAGGCGGACGGCGGATTTTGTCCGCCAGGGTCTCATGGAAGCGGAGTTCGAGGTGGAGGTGGCCTTGAGCGGCGATGAGGGTTTCAGGACAGCCAGGCAGGGCGCCCATGATGTTCTGGTCCTGGATCTCATGCTTCCGGGCATGGACGGTTTGCACTTGTTGAACCAGTTGCGGGACCAGGGCGTCAATACTCCCGTTCTCATCCTCAGCGCGAAGCGCAGTGTGGATGACCGGGTGCTGGGGCTCCAGACGGGAGGGGATGATTACCTCATCAAACCGTTCGTATTCGCCGAACTCCTTGCCCGTATCGAAAGCCTGATGAGACGATCCCGGGGAAACCACGAGCCGGTAAGACTCCAGGCTTCCGACCTGGTGCTCAATCTTCTCGGACGAAAAGTATACCGGGACGGCAAAGAGATAGAGCTTCAGCCGCAGGAATTCGGAATACTCGAATTCCTTGTCCGAAACAAAGACCAGGTGGTGACCAGGAAGCAGATATTGAGACACGTCTGGGGTTATAACTTCGATCCCTCAACCAATATAGTCGAGGTGCACATATGCCGCCTTCGGGAGAAAATAGAGCTGCCCGACCGTCCCAAACTTCTGCGAACGGTTCGCGGGGCAGGCTATATCCTGGTGAGCCGCGATGAGATGCTTCACTAGCCTTGCAGGACGACTGACGCTCTGGTATGCGGCAGTATTCAGCTTCTGCTTTCTGCTGGTCTTCGGGTTCTTCTTCAGCGTCATGCGCAGTCACTTTCATCATTGGACGGACAACGAACAGCGAATAGAACTGACGGAGGCAAAAGTCGCCTACGAGAGCTACGGTCTTGACGGGGTCATCAGGCAACTGATTCTCCAGGAGGTATCGGAAGGAGGGCGTTTTCTCGGCCGGATCATCGACGCAGATAATGAGATCACTTTTGAGGCCGCCCCCGGCATATGGGCAAAAGCGCCGGTAAACCGGGAACTCGTCAACCGGGCGCGCTCCGGAATAGAAGACCATGAGATATTTGAGCTGGAATATGATAAGGCCGGGCGGGTATTCTACAGCCCGCTGCCGGATGGATCGGTACTCCAGATAGGTCTGAGCCTGTTCGAGCATGAGATATGGATCAGGAAATTTGCGGGGATTGTCGGCAAAATCGCTGTGCTTTCCTTTATTCTGTCCATATTCGCAGGGGGATTTATGGCTGGAAGGGCGCTTAATCCGATCCGGGAGATGGCTCGGACCGCTTCTGCCATTTCGGGCAGATCTCTGGGACAGCGGGTCCCGCTAAGCGGGCGGGGAGATGAGGTAGACAAGCTTGCAACGGCATTCAACGGAATGCTCGGCCGCATCGATACCCTGGTCCAGGGGCTTCGTGACGTTACCGACACGCTTGCACACGATCTCAGGACACCGATCACGGGTATCAGGGGAATGGCCGAAGTAACGCTTCGCTCCCACCGGGACGGAGAAACATACCGCATGACGCTCTATCAGATCATAGAACAGGTGGACCGCCTGTTATCCATGTTTGATTCCATCCTCGACGTCGCGGAAGCGGAGTCCGGCGCACTGGTGTTAAAGCAGGAAACGGTAATCATGAAGGAAGTGGCGGCAGAGATCGTGCAAGCCTTCGAACCTGTCGCCCAGGATAAGGGCATACGGCTCGAATCCCTGGCAGGCGACGGCCTGGCTCTAAAGGGGGATCGCGGCCGTCTCACCCATGTGCTCATCAATCTGATGGATAACGCCATCAAGTACACCCCTCCCGGCGGGTCCATCCTGCTGGTGGTCGAGCGGCAATCGAACCCGGAGGGGGTACTGGTTACGGTGGCCGATACGGGAAGCGGCATATCGGGAGAGGACCTGCCCCATATCTTCGAGCGCTACTACCGAGGAGACAGGAGCCGATCCGGGCCGGGGATCGGCCTGGGCCTGCCGCTCGTACAGGGTATTATCAAGAGCCATGGAGGCAGCGTGGCCGTGGAGAGCGAAACCGGCCGCGGCACAACATTTCGGGTCTTTCTTCCCTCAGAATCCGCGAACTGAGTACATTATCTTCTCCACTTTGATGCACCACCCGCCTCTTCTCCGGCCTTCGGGATGGTGGGCACGAAGAACCGTGCCCACCCTACGGAAAAACGTGTCCCCGGGCCTGTTAAGATGCATCATCTGCAAATGCTTTTTCACGAATGCGCCTGCGGAGCATCCACGTGCACCGGTCACCCATAGAAGGGTGGGTGCGATTTCATCGCGGCCCACCATAACCCCGATTATGGCCAAATGCCGGTGTGCACATAACGCCGTGCACACCCTGCGTGACTATCCTTCATTCTCTTGTCTTTCGACAGGATTGCTCCCGCAGCCTATTGATTTTACAATTAAATTCCTCGTACTACTACCCGGCGCTTTTTTGTTTTCTTGAACAAGATTTCACCAGCAATCCTGGATTTAGCTTAAGGAATTCTTCGTGATCCTTCGTGGCTTCTTCGTGCTCTTCGTGTTAAAGAAGAGACCAGCAGTCCAGTCGGAACCTCGTTTAAACTGCGGCTATGCCGCTCCAGGCTCTTCGTGGTGAAGCTCTCAGCCCATCCGTGATGAAGATCTCAGCCCCTCCGCCAGCTTGGTGGGAAGTCCATCGAAGCTTCCGTTGCTCATACAGACGATCTGGTCCCCGGGGCGCGCCGATTCGAGCAGGAATGCCAGCAGCTCTTCCGTGGATTCGAAAAACCGGGCGTCTTTATCCCTCTTGCGTATATCCTCCGCAAGACGCCGCGCATCGAGCCGTTCCTCTTCCGGAATGGATTCCATTCCGGGAGGCTGCTTGATGCATACAAGATCCGCCGCCGAAAAGGCTCGTGAATAGGTTTCCTGGAAAACTTTCCGTCTGCTGGAATTGCTTCTCGGCTCGAAACAGGCGATCAGCCTGCGCTCGGGATGGAAAAGCTTGAGCCCCAGGATCGTCTCGTGCACCGCTGTCGGGTGGTGGGCAAAATCATCGACTACCAGCACCCCCTCGAACTCACCCACCACATCCTGTCGCCGTTTCACGCCATTGAAGCTCAGGACGGCCTCCTGTATGCGTTCCATGGGCATCCCGGCAAGAGCCGCCGCCGCAATCACCGCCATCACGTTCCAGACGTTATGCCTCCCCGGCAGCTTTGATCGAAATATCTCGTCACGGAAAGTCCTCGGATTGTTGAACCGGATAGCTACCTCGCCTTCCTTGAAATCAGCCCACAGGATACGCCAGTCTGCACGCGGAGAACGTCCGTAGGTGAGCACATGCCCGGGACACTCAGCGGCAAGCGCCGCGCAATTCGGATCATCCGCATTGAGTATCATGTGGCCGCGTTCGGGAATCAGGCGGACGAATTGACGGAAGGCTTTCATGACCGCGTCGAAATCGGCGAAAATATCGGCATGGTCGAATTCAACCCCCGTCACGATGCCGATATGGGGTTGATAGTGCAAAAACTTCGGCCCTTTATCGAAAAAGGCCGTATCGTACTCATCTCCCTCCAGGACCATGTACTCGCCGGCGCCCAGCCGATAGCTCCGGCCCCAGTCCTTCACGAAAGCTCCGATGAACGCCGCGGGGTCCAACCCGCCCTGTTCCAGCACCCAGGCAAGCAGGGAAGAGGTTGTGCTCTTTCCATGCGTCCCGGCGACCACCATGCTCTTGTGCCCGGGAATAAAGAACCGCGAAAGCGCCTGGGGCATCGATATATAAGGCCTGTCCTGCCCCAGGATGTACTGGGCCTCGGGATTTTCGCGCCTCACCACGTTGCCGATCACATAGATATCCGGCTCGAACTTCGGCGGGTTCCCGGCAGAGAATCCCTCGAAAAGAGGAATTCCCAGAGTGGCAAGATGCGTGCTCATGGGTGGGTAGAGGTTTTGGTCCGATCCGGCCACTTCGTACCCGCTCTCCTTGAGCATGGTAGCCACGGTGCCCATTGCGATTCCACCTATTCCCACCATGTATACCTTCTTAAAACCGTCTGAATTCATGATCCAAGCGCTTCCATTATGATGTCGTGTACATGCGGCCTGAACTGCTTCATGGCGTCATTTTGCCGCGTGGGGTGAATACGATTGGCAAGCAGTATTACCAGCACCCGCCTGTCCAGGTCGAGCCAAAAAGAAACACCCGTAAAGCCCAGGTGCCCGATGGTGTTGGCTGAGAAATAACGTCCTGCGCTGGAATCCATGGGGCTGGGCGTATCGTATCCTAAAGTCCAACTGCTGCCTGCGGGGAGGCCCGTCCGCATCCAGAAACGGCGCAGCAGTTCCCTGGACCACACTGGTTCACATATTTTACCCTCATATATGCTCCACAAGAAGGAAAGGAACGAAAAAACCCCTCTTGCGGTCCCAAAAAGCCCGGCATGCCCGGCGACGCCACCCATGGCCCACGCATTCTCGTCGTCCACCTCGCCTGAAAGGCGCCGGCCGCGCCATGGACAGATCTGCGTTGCAGCAAAAGAAAAACCGCCTCTGGGAGCGCTCACAGGGGCATCCGTACTGCCGGCCATGGTATCGAACGGGCAGAAATGCAGATCCTCTATCCCAAGAGGTGCGAACAGGCAATCCCGCGCCAGGCGGTCCAGCCTTGCCCCCATGACCCGCTCCAGGATCAGGCCCAGAAGGATGAATCCAAGATCGCTGTATGCGGCGACTTTCCCGGGCGGAGCTTCGAGGGGCGTCTCGAGTATCATCGCGAGGACTTCCTCGCGCCTGACCTTGGGAGGAAACTCCAGGAGCTGCAGGAAGAAAGGCCTGTGCGGGGGAAATCCCGACGAGTGGCACAGAAGCTGATGAACCGTGATTTTCTGCTTGTCCGCCGGAACTGATGAAAAGAACCGGGAAAGCGGATCATCAAGACTCAGCAGGCCGCGGGCTATTGCAGTCATGCAAAGAGGAGAGGTCACCAGGGGTTTTGTCAAAGAAGCGAGATCGAACCGGGTGGAGGAACAAAGAGCCGGTCCGTCATACTCGGCATATCCCCATGTTTTCTCGAACAGGAGATTTCCAGAATCGCAGATGAGAAGAGATGCACCCGGAAAAGCGCGTGCAGCCAGGGCAGATTCGAAGGCTGCATCCAGGCGGGGCGCCAGGTTATCGATGTCCGCGCTCAAGAATTCTTAGTCCTCCCCCCTCTTCCGGTTTTTTCACCGGCCCGATTGTCTCCTGCAGGCTATACCGGCCTGAAAACACCCTCTTGCGTATCCAGCAGAAAACGCGCACCGATTGGAATCACTTCATTGCAATCGCCGTGTCCAAACGGAAGACCACAAACCACCGGAAAATCGTAGCCGCTCACGTGATCCATCACCATTTCGCATATCTTTTCGTGATTGGCGGCGTCACATTTCCTTTGATCAACCGCGGCGCCGTTTTCCACGGCGGTGCCTGCCGGACAGTTCGTGAACTCGCCGAGAAGAATGCCCCCCAGCCGGGGCAGAATCCCCGCCAGATCAAGGTGCGTCATCATGCGGTCGAGCCGGTAAAGAGCTTCCCCGCGGTCTTCTACCAGGAGCAGGCGCCCGGTGAGGTCCGGCAGGTAAGGGGTGCCGATAAGATGGGCAAGGCAGGTAAGATTCCCGCCCATAACAGGGCCGCTCACCCTCCCATGTCTCAATATCTGTCCCGGTTCCAGTCGCCATACGTATACCGCCTCGCCAGCCAGTACTCTCAACACATTCTCGGCCCTCTGCGGCGATTCGGCCATGCCTGTCAGGTTGGGGCCGTGAAACGTGATCCAGTTCGCCTGGGATGTCAGGGCCAGGTGCAGGAAAGTTATATCGCTGTGGCCGATAAGGACTTTGGGATGGCGCGCAAAACTGGAAAAAGGAAGCAGGGGAAGCAAACGCCCGCTGCCGTAACCGCCGCGTATGCAGATGACGGCAGCGATTGAGGGATCGAGTATGGCCGCACTCAAATCCTCGCACCGTTCGGCGTCGCTCCCGGCAAGGTAGCCGTTTTTATTGAAAATATTCTTGCCTGGGAGCAGCTTGTATCCGGCTTGCTCGAGAATCGCCCTGCCCCTGTCATAGAGATCAACCGGGAAAGGACTGGAAGGAGCAACCAGGGCAATTGCGCTGCCTGGACGGAGAGCCTGGTGAAAAGTCATAATATCATTCCGGCTTCCTGTTCCTGTCGAAAATCAGCTTGAGCCCATTGAGGGTAAGGTACTCGTCAACGGTATCTATCAGGGAGCATTCACTCGCGATCAGCGTCGCCAGGCCGCCGGTTGCAATCACGTATACATCACGGTTCACCTCTTTTTTCATCCTGGCGATTATACCCTCTACCAACCCGGCATAGCCGTATACGATTCCCGCATTCATGGAGGCTATCGTATTCTTGGCGAGAACCGACAGAGGCCTTGCGAATATCTCGACCCGGGGAAGTTTGGAGGCCTTCTGGAAAAGGGCTTCACAAGAGATCGTGATTCCGGGGCTTATAACCCCCCCCATATATTCTCCGCGCTCGGAAATATAGTCGAAAGTGGTCGCCGTCCCGAAATCGACGACGATGGTAGCCTTCCTTCGCAAATCATATGCCGCAATGGCGTTGACGATCCTGTCGGCCCCGACCTCTTTGGGGTTGTCATAGAAAATAGGCATGCCCGTCTTTATTCCCGGGCCCACAACCAGAGGCATCTTGTGGAAATACCTTTCGCAAAACCGTTCCACCGGGTTCAAAGCGGGCGGCACCACGCATGAGATGATCACATCGCTTACGCTGTCCAGCGGAAGGTCGTCCACCGCAAAAAGGCTGCGCAGTGTAATGGCGTACTCGTCGATCGTGGTGTTGACTTCCGTTCTGATGCGCCAGTCATAGGCGAGCTTCTCATCTTTGAAAAGGCCAAGAACGGTATTGGTATTTCCTATGTCAATGGCAAGAAGCATCGAACTCCTCTTTTCTAATTACTGTCTGATCGCCAAAGCCTGCTGAAAAAACTTCGCCATCCCGCGCTATGCTTCTTCTCAGGCTCTGAGTCGAGCGCCTCTGTTTCAGGAAAATCAGAGGCATCCGGCATGGTTCCGTTGCGAAGGGCTTCGGCCATTCGAATTGCCTCCCGCTGGAAAGCGACATCATGCACCCTGATGATGTGGGCGCCGCCCGCAACACCGAAGGCGCTCACCACGGCGGTTCCCAGTTCTCTTTCACCCTCGTCCCGGGAGAGTATCCTTCCGATGAACCTTTTGCGCGAAGCCCCCAGCAGCAAGGGACGGTCCAGGCAGGCAAAGGCATCCAAATTCCTGATTATTGACAGGTTATGTTCCACAGTCTTGCCGAACCCAATACCTGGATCAATGATTATCTGGCTTCGCTCCACCCCTGCTTCGATGGCAAAGCGCATTCGCTCCTCGAAAAAAGCGATAATCTCCGAGATGACCGAGTAATAGACGGGGTTTTTCTGCATTGTCCGGGGGACGCCGAGCATGTGCATCAGGACGAGGGGAACTTTGGTTTGCGCCGCAACCCGGGCCATCTCCGGATCGAACCGAAGGGCGCTCACATCATTGATTATGTCCGCCCCTGCCGAAAGCGCCTCTTTGGCCACTTCCGATTTGGTCGTATCAATGGAGACGAGGACCTCGCTCTTTTCCCTGACGGCCCTTATTACCGGAATTACGCGCTCCAGTTCGATTTCCAGGGGAACCGCCTCGGAGCCCGGCCGAGTCGATTCACCGCCGATATCGAGAATATCCGCACCACGGGAGATCAACTCGAAGGCATGCACCACCGCCCTGTCATAATCGGCAAACCGGCCTCCATCGGAAAAAGAATCCGGCGTAACGTTAAGGATCCCCATGACCAGAGTGCGCCGGCCCAGATCAAAAGGCCTCCCGCGAAGATTTATCGTATGGATTTTTCTTTCGGAAACAGCCAAGCATTTCTCCCTGAAAAGGCTGTCTTCTAGTTCGTGAGGCTTTGGGTCGGGGCGGGGATACGTCCGCCCAGGGAAATGAACTCTCCGGAACCCTCATTACCTGTGACCGGAATGATGGTAGCCTCCCCCAGCAACCCACCGAACCAGGCTTTTTCGCCCGCTTTCTTTCCCGGCACGGGAATGAGCCGGGCAGCAGTCGTTTTTTTGTTGATAACCCCTATGGCCATTTCATCAGCAATTATCGCGGAGAGGGTCTCGGCGGAGACATCGCCTCCCAGGGCCACCATGTCCAGACCGACCGAGCAGACGCTGGTCATCGCCTCAAGTTTCTCGATCGATAGAAATCCCAGCCTGGCCGACTCCGCAATATTCAAATCTTCACTGACCGGAATGAAGGCGCCGCTCAAGCCTCCGACGTAGGAACTGGCAAAGGCCCCGCCCTTTTTTACGGCGTCGTTCAACATCGCCAGGGCCGCCGTGGCGCCCGGAACTCCGATATGTCGCAAGCCCAGGCTCTGGAAAATCTCCCCTACGCTGTCTCCCACATTCGGAGTCGGAGCGAGCGAGAGGTCCACCACTCCGAAAGTGACGTTGAGTTCCTCCGCCACGCGCCTGCCGATCAACTCACCCACCTTGGTCACCTTAAAGGCAGTGCGTTTGATTATTTCCGAAATCTCTCCGAGATCCAAACCCTGGTTTGCCGCACGCGCCCTGTCAATGGCCTTCTTAACGACACCGGGACCGCTGACGCCGACATTTATTACCGAATCAGGCTCCCCCACCCCCAGGTAGGCCCCTGCCATGAACGGTACATCTTCCGGAATATTTGCAAATACACACAGCTTGGCGCACCCTACTCCGTCGCGGTCCCGGGTCAGCTCCGCGGCCCGCTTGATCGTCTTGCCCATCAGGCTGACCGCATCCATGTTGATGCCCGCCCGGGTGGAGGCGACATTGATCGAGGAACAGACGCGCCCGGTCGTTGCAAGCGCCTCCGGGATGGCCTCGATGAGGGAGTGGTCCCCCCTGGTGAGTCCTTTTTCAACCAGCGCGGTAAACCCCCCGATAAAATCGACTCCCACTTCGCCTGCAGCGTCATCCAGGGCCCGGGCTATCTCGACCATCTTCCCGGCGCCGAACGGGCATGCAGCCACCGCAATCGGGCTCACGGCGATTCTCTTGTTCACGATCGGAATGCCGTAGCGCACTCCCACCTCGTTGCAGACATTGACAAGGTTGCCGGCGAGGCGGCGAATCTTTGCGCGCATGTTGTCGATAAACCTGCCGGGATCGTCACTTGCGCAGTCGAACAGGCTGACCCCCAAGGTCACCGTCCGAACGTCCAGGTGCTCATTTTTCAACATCTCGAGTGTAGAAAGAACTTCTCTGTGGCTGAGCATGAATTTTATCCGAACCTTATCAGACCCTGTGGATGGCTTCGAAGATGTCTCTGTGCTGAAGGCTGATTTCCAGCGCCAACTCCCTGCCCCGCTCGAAAAGAGCCTTCCGGAACAGGCTATGATCCACGGCCTCGGGGATGTCCACTTCATAGATCATGGTATTGGCGGTTGGATTGTCCCCTCCCCGGAATACCGCTTTGAGATTAGATATGTTAACCCCGAAGCGCGCAAGCAGTTCGGTGACTCCCGCAACCAGTCCCGGACGGTCGGGGCCCAGTGTCGTGATGACGAACGGCTCGCTTGCGGGCGCATCCCACACTCCGAAGACCTCCATCTCACGGAGGAGCACCGAAAGTCCAAGCGGATCGAGCTTCCGGCACAGGCGGCCCGCCAGTTCATCGGTCGGCAGGGAGGAGGGCATCGAGGCAATGAATACGCCGGCGAACTCGGTCTGCAGTATGGTCTGGCTCACATCCTCTATATTGCATCCGGAATGGAAGAGCACCTCGGAGACCGCGGCGATGATCCCTGGCCGGTCGTGGCCAAGTACGGAAATGATGATTTTTTTCATTGATTCTCTTCGCTGGAGCAGGAAGCCAATTCCCGTATGAGGCGCAACGATTCGCGGGCTTCGGCGGGATCGAGCACGTTGAGTGCAAATCCTGCATGTACGATGACGTAGTCACCGAGCTTCGGTTCTTCGGGCAGGAGCAGAAGCGATGCCTTTCTGAGCGCCTCCCCGATGCGCACCGTTGCTACACCTTCTTCAATCTGGGTTATTTCTCCCGGAATAGCCAGGCACATTTCAGTCTTCCTCTCTGGTATACAACCTATACCACACGCTTTATTTCAGGGGGCCTGTCGTTTTTGCGCCAACTCCCCCCCGCCTTGCTTATCTCTTCTAAAACCCTTGAGACGATATCCCCCATGCGGTTGCGGACCGACTCTGTCAGCTCAGTGCACCACGACGTCCAGTCTCCGGGCTCTATTCCTATCACCACCGTCTCGGGTTTGTTGCCCAGTTCCTCGGCATAGATCAGTGTTTCAACGATATTCAGCTCATGAAGAGAACTTTTGTATGGAATTCTTTTGGGCAGATCCTCTTCCGCAATCCGGTAGAGCGTCCCGGGCGCTCCGCCATTACGCACAATATCCACCACGATGCAATAATCGGCCTTGCAGATCGGATCGAGCAGCTTCAGACCCTGGGTGCCGCCGTCATAGAGTTCGACGTTTTCAGAAAACAGGTATTCATCTTCGAGCTTTTCAATTACCCGAACTCCCGTACCTTCGTCGCCAAGCAGGATATTGCCGACTCCAAGCACCAGTATATGCCTGTGAGACATCTCTTCGCCTCTCCGATAAAAAAAGGGAACCCGGCCAAAGGACCGAGTCCCCTACAAGTATCCAAAAACTCAGGATTAGACAACTTCAAATTTATAGACTTCGTTGCTCTGCGGATCGATCACATGCACGCCGCAGGCAATACAGGGATCGAAGGAGTGGACCGTGCGCAGGATTTCCACGGGCCGCTTGGGATCGGCCACCGGAGTGCCGATGAGCGCATTTTCGAGCGGTCCCATTTTATCGGCGGCGCAGCGCGGGCCGATATTCCAGGTCGAAGGAACCACCATCTGGTAGTTGGCGATCTTCTGATCCTTGATGCTGACCCAGTGGCCCAAAGCGCCGCGGGGAACGTCGTTGAGACCGACGCCCACGCCTTCGGCAGGCATCTGCCAGTCGGCGCATATGTTTAAATCGCCCTTCTTGATGTTTTCTACAAGCTGATCCATCCACCCTGCCATCGTATCACCGACCACCTTGGTTTCGATAGCTCTCGCGGCGACTCTTCCCAGGGTGGAGAAAAGCGCATCCGTGGGAATGGCAAGTTTTTTGAGCACCGCATCGACCATTTTCTTGCACTGCGGCTGTCCCTTCCCGTAGGCGACCAGAACGCGCGCAAGCGGTCCGACTTCCATAGGCTCGTTTTTGTAGCGGGGCGCCTTCATCCAGCTATAGCGGCCCCCGGTGTCGTACTTGTCGTATTTCGGCTTTGTCTCGCCCTTGGTGGGATTGAGCCCCTTGGGATCGCCCTCATACCAGCTATGCTTGATCTGCTCGGTTATCTGGGCCACGTCGACCGGCTCGATGGCGGTAAGCTTCTTGTTAAAGATCGCTCCACGGGGCATGAGGAAGCTGTCCGGTTCCTTGGCCGTTTGCGGAAAATCGCCATAGGCCAGGAAATTCTTATTGCTGCCGATCTTGCCCCAGTCCTTGTAGAAGCCGGCCACCGCCACAACGTCAGGGAGGTAGATGTTGTCGACAAAATCCATGGTCTCTTTCCACAGATGCTTGAACTCCGCGATCCGGGCCGGGTTGAGGTCGGTCGCACAGGTCACGCCGCCAACGACCAGGCTCTGGATATGGGGATTCTTGCCGCCGAAAATTGCGTGCATTCTGGCGGTCCTTGCCTGCTGGCGCAAGGCGTCCAGGTAATGCGACACGGCCATCAGGTTTGCTTCGGGAGTCAGTTTGTAGGCGGGATGGCCCCAGTAGCCGTTTGAAAAGGGACCGAGCTGTCCGCTGTCGACGAACTTCTTGATTCGCGCCTGCACTGCTTTGAAATCGGTAACTCCGCTCTTGATGCTTTTCGGGGAAACCGAGGCGGCAAGGTCGGCGGTTTTCTTCGGATCGGCCTTCAAAGCGCTGACAATGTCTACCCAGTCGAGCGCGTGCAGATGATAAAAATGCACCAGATGGTCATGCAAATATTGAACACCATGCAGCAGGTTGCGCACTATGCGAGCGTTATCGGGAACATTGGCGCCGACGGCCATATCCACGGAACGGATGGAGGCGAGTCCGTGGATATAGGTGCACACACCGCAGGCGCGCTGGGTGAACAGGTAAGCATCCCTGGGGTCCCTGCCCTGAAGCATGATTTCAATTCCTCGAAAAAGGGTCGAACTGCTCCAGGCATTTGTTACTTTCCCGTTCGCCACTTCCACTTCTATTTTAAGATGGCCCTCGATCCTGGTGATCGGGTCTATTACGACTCGTGCCATGATAATTTCTCCTTATTCGCTTCATGCGACGTCATTTTTCCAGTCCGGCAATATTGCGTCCATCAGGATGATTTGTAGAAGGGGGTGAACTTATCCCAAAAATTAGGCTCACTGCAGCCGATGCAGGGATGCCCGGCCTGGACCGGCCAGCTCGTGCCGTCGTTGAATTTGATCTCGGGACAGTTGTTATAGGTCTCCGGGCCTTTGCAGCCGACCTGGTAGAGGCAGAAACCCCTTCTTGCTTCATCGGAATTAAAATTGGTTACAAACTCGCCGTTTTCAAAATGAGATCGCCTCGGGCACTGGTCGTGAATGGTCTTGCCGTAGGCAAAAAGCGGGCGCCCCTTGTCATCGAGATCGGGCAGCTTGCCGAACATCAGAAAGTTGACGATCGTGCCCACCAAGTTAACCGGGTTGGGGGGGCAACCGGGAATGTTCAAGGTCTTCACACCGGTTACTTCGCTGACGCTCTTCGCCTGCGTCGGGTTGGGGGCGGCGGCCGGAAGTCCGCCGAAGGAGGCGCATGTGCCGATACAAATCGTCGCCATGGCTTTGGGAACAACCTCTTTTGCGATCGACAGCATGGTCTTGCCGCCGATTGTGCCATGAATGCCGTCCTGAGCGGTGGGGATGGCGCCGTCAACGATGAGGATGAACTTGCCCGCGTTTTTGGTGATACAGTCGTGGAGCGATTTTTCCGCGGCTTCCCCGGAGGGCGCCATAATGGTTTCGTGATAGTCGAGCGAGATGATATCGAGCACCAGTTCGTCGATCCAGGGATAGCTTATACGAAGTGAGGCTTCGGCGCAGCCTGTGCATTCAGCCATTGCCAGCCAGACGACGGGAGGACGGGGAGCATTCGCGAGTGCATGGGCGACTTTGGTGACGAAAGATGACGACAGACCCATTGTTGCAGTAAGAGCAGTACAGTACTTCATGAAATCTCTTCGTGAGATTCCCTTTTGCTCCAACCTTGATTCCAGACCTTTTGCTTGCTTCATGCGTTTTCCTCCTAAGGCCATCGGACAAAAAGGGGGTATGAAAGAGTTGTGAACTTATGCCATGCGAATGAGATCTTTTAGAGTATATAAAAAGGGAATGCAATATTTTTATCATGCAGACAAAATGGGTGTTGCATATTTCCGAGCGGCGACTAAGTGACTTCATTCACAATCGCCGTTCTGTGAAACTCTTTACAAGGCCCTGTAAGGCTATGCAAGCTCATTGGTTTATGCAAAGCTAACGAGAATGATTATGAAAAATAGGATGAATAGCCGAAATATCAGGGTTGTGGAATCAGAAGCGCAGGCAGTCGCCACTCGTCGGGATTGTTCCGAAATTCACTTGTGGGTGTGCATCCTTCGCCGCAAATCATGCTCGAAAATTATCGTGTGCGCAATACGACAAAGCCACCCAATACGAAGACGAACTCCCCACCGGGAGATCTCTCACCAAATTATCGTGTTCTCCTATTCGGCGCCCGCGCCGTATCCCTGCCTGTGATCGGAGTTCCTTCGGCCAAACTCGCCGATTGCATGCATGAGATCAGCCTGGGTGATCTTCTTCCTGTCTTCCAGCAGGGCATTGAGCACCGCCTCTCGCACCACCAGCCGCAGGTCCGATCCGGTGAATCCGTCGGTAAGTCCTGCCAGCTCATCGAGATCGAGATGCGTATCCACCTTCTCGAGGATCTTTGCGAAAATCCGGCGCCGCATTTCCACGTCGGGAACCGAAAAACTCAGGATCTTGTCAAAGCGCCTCCAGGCGGCGTGATCCAGGAGCTGCGGGTAGTTCGTGGCGGCGATGAGCAGCACCCCATCTTCTATCAGGCTTATGTCGTCTATGGCCTTGAGAAGCGTGTTGACAGCCCGCTTGATGGCGCCGTGGTCATCGGCCGCCCTCGACTTTGCGACAAAATCGAATTCATCGATAAAGAGTATGCACGGGCTCAACTTTTTTGCGAGCATGAAGACATTGTCGATATTCTTTGAAGTCTCTCCCAGGTAGGCGCTGATGATCATCGCCAGCTTCACCTCGATCAGCGGGAGGCGGAACCATCTTGAGAGCGCCCTGGCGGAGGTGGTCTTCCCGGTCCCGGGAGGGCCGACGAAAAGCGTCTTGCCGATTTCATGAAGCCCGATATCCTTTAAATACTGCCTGTACTCGAGGGCTTTGCCCGCCTTGGCGATCTCGTCGCGTTGGTCCTCGGTGAGCACCAGGTCATCCAGGCTGTTTCTCACATCCGCGGGGGACTTGATGCTCACCAGCTTGAGAAGCTCTTCGGCTTCCTCGCCGTAGAGCTTTTCAATACGAGCCTCGAGTTTAGCCTGGCGGGCCTCGATCGACTGGTTGATCACCCTTGCCTCAGGGTAGCTGACATCGGGATCGAATCGAGAGAAGTAATGCGCAAGAACCGGATTGGTGCGGATGGCTTCAGCGGAATCCTGGCCGGCGAACCAGGAAGCGCCTGAGTCAAAGGCGCTGAATTGCACCTGGCGGCTTTCGGGATCGATCTCCACGAAGGAAAGTTTCTTCAGGATTTTCTCACAGTTGTTAATTCCGGAGATTTCCCGGAGATCCTCCACGGTAACCCGGATCGGGCGAATCACTTTCTCCGAATCCAGGTCGAGATAATGCTCCCGGATATCGGGAGGCAGATCGGCCTCGGCAAGCTTGACTATGCGATTGTAGAGTTCAGTCGTAAGAAGGAGTTCCACCAGTTCGAGAGAATCGGACTTTTCAGCGTACATTTGAAATCTCCGGGCGAGGATCTGTATGAGTTTTCAGCAATTTGGGGGGCTTCCAGTCAGCGTGAGAAACTCTATTCTGAAAGCGAATCGGTGTCAAGAGTCGGGGATTGCGCCAACCGTCCGCGAAGGCAAACCATCACAATGACCAGGGCTGGCGTAGAAGGGTGGACGCCTTTTCGTGCCTACCGCTTTCTAGCGACTTTCCCGCCTTTGGGGTGGTGGGCACGGGGACCGTGCCCACCCTTCTACGGTAAAGCAACTGCTTCTTAATCGCCTCCGGCGCCCTCTAGGGCCGGGAATTATCCCTTACTGTGTTACAGCCGCTGCAGGCGCCCTTTCGCTGACCGCCGTCGGCCGTTTTGCAAGCCTGGCGATGACGACTCCAATAACCAGGACCAGGCCTGAGAGATAAAACGCCCAGTCGAGGCTTCCGGTCATATCCCTGATCGTACCGCCGAGCCTCGCCATAAAGAAGCCGAGACCCCAGCCGATGAACACCAAGCCATAATTGAAGCCCAGGTTTTTCGGACCGAAGAAGTCGGCGGTAAAGGAGGGCATCAGCGCAAGACCTCCGCCATACTGCCAGTAGGCGATACCCACTGCGAGGAAGAGCAGCACGATGCTCTTGGAGGCAAGTATGGTAGGCATCAGAAACAGGCACAGAGCGGATATGGCGCAGTTCAGGGTGAAGGCGTTCCCCCGCCCGATCTTATCGGAGTACATCCCGGTGCCGACCCGGCCGAAGGCATTGACCAGCCCGCCGAAGGAGACCAGCATCCAGGCGGCGGCGCCCAGCAGCGGAGCGGCAAGAGGCGCTGCAAAGGCAATGATCAGCAGCCCCGACTGTGTCGTGCCGATGAACATCAGCACCAGCGCATAGTATTGCCAGGTCTTGACCATACCGGCTGCAGGCCAGTCGACGGTGGTGAGGGCAGGTTTTGCCGAACCGGCCGCGGCTGCGACCTTCGGCGCAGGGGGCGCCGGGGGAACGTAGCCGGCGGGCGGCCAGGCGAGAAGCTGCCCCGCAACGATCACCACAACCGCAAAGACCACTCCCAATATGATGAAGCTGCCTGAAAGACCGTAGTTGGCAATCAGCCACTTGGCCAGCGGTGCGATATAGAGCGCTGCTCCGCCGTAGCCTCCGACCACCAGTCCCGCGATGAGGCCGCGTTTGTGGGGGCCGAACCATTTGAGGGCCGCCGGCGTGGGCGCCGCATACCCGATTCCCATCCCTATTCCGCCCATGATTCCAAAACCGATGATCAGTCCGAGGTAGCTCTTCATCAGACCGGCAATAATGCATCCCGCAGCGAGAAAGAGCCCGCCCAGGGTGGCCCCGACCTTCGGGCCGTATTTGTCCTGGATCCTGCCGCCGGGAATCATCAACAGTGCAAACATGATCACGCACAGCGAAAACGGCGTCGCCACCTGTGCGTTGCTCAGATAGGTCCATCCCTCGTTAATGCCGGTCATGACCTGGCCTACCATGGCCTCATTGAATTTACCGTCCGGGAGTTTGGGGACGGTGAGCTGCGCCCCCCAGACACTCCAGGCATACAGGATTCCAAGGCACAAATTGATGGCTGTGCCTGCAAAAGTGACCACCCATGCTTTTCCGGGCACTTTTTCTAATTGAGCCATGCGCGTATCTCCTTTTTCAAGTAATGCTCCAATAAGTTATCGAATCAATTAAAGCATCCCTCCGCGCCCTCCCGCCGCCAACGAAGAACAGGGGAGGCGCCATGATGAAGATTCCCGTGAACACCGGGAAGAAATGAGAGGATGGACTTGTCGTCCGGCCGATTCGCAAAAAAGGAGAACAAAGAAGCTAATAGGAATACAGCAATTCCGGGAAAGATATCAGCCCTGCGTGCGGCAGGGGACTGAAAGTCTTTTCCAGCGGAAAAAGAAGGAAGATTTGAATTTAAGCCACGATATTGGAACGTTGGAACAGGATCAAGTAAGGTTCGGTGGATGTGCAGCTTGAGCACCGAACAAATTGGAATGGAATTGAAGTGAATAAAAGGTTGAATCTCTTTCGGCTATGTCTGAAATCATATTCTGAGCTGATCACCTCCTCGGGGCTCCTGAAAAAAGCCATGCGGATTTCGACGGCTCTAACCGCCGGCGGGATCGAGGCCACAGAAGCTTTGCGACAATGTATGACGTGGAGTCGGATCAGTAGGCTTGAATGGAGAAGCGAGTTGATTTCGAGAAAAGTAGAGCGAATTTGCGCAATAACTTCCTGCCCGTCCTAATGACGTGTATGGTAACAATACCCATACTGCGATGTCAACTCCTAATCGGCATTCATACTCAGCCTGCCTGAGCACTGTCCAACACATAAAGGCAGCAGATCTGAACCGGACCGGCACTTCCGATGAGGATCATTTCGCGGCTGTCGTGGAAGTCCGGTCAGGAAGGTACGTTCAAAAGCTGTTGGGCAATAAGAACCTGCCCAACCTACGCCTGCCCCGCACTCGGCGGGATTCCGGCCTGGATGCGCGCCGGGTGACGGGGACTTGACGAAATCCGGTTATTTTCTTACGTGAAGAACCGTGAAGGGTGGGCAAGAGCGAAGCGCTGCCCACCGGTGGGCGCGATGCAGCGGATCATGCAAAGTCTATAATGCTACGTGGCGCTGCCCGCCCATTTCTTGAACACCAGCGTTCCGTTGGTCCCGCCGAAGCCGAAGGAATTGGAAAGGGCTATATCGATGTCGGCTGCACGAGGCTCATTGGGGACATAGTCCAGGTCGCAGTCGGGATCGGGGAATTCATAGTTTATGGTTGGGGGCATGATCCGGTTCTGAATGCTGAGCACCGTATAGGCGGCCTCGATCCCTCCCGCCGCGCCGAGAAGATGGCCGGTGACGGATTTCGTCGAACTGACTCCCATCTTATAGGCATGTTCTCCGAAAACCTTTTTGATCGCCTGGGTTTCGTACTTGTCGTTCAGATCGGTGGAGGTGCCGTGCGCATTAATATACTGGACCATTTCCGGTTTGATTCCAGCATCGTCAATGGCAGTTTGCATGCATCTCGCCGCCCCTTCACCCTCGGGGGCAGGCGCGGCGACGTGGAAGGCGTCCCCGGAGGCGCCGAAACCGATGATTTCCGCATAGATATGCGCGCCGCGCGCACGCGCGAAATTGAGTTCTTCCAGAATCAGTATTCCGGAGCCTTCGCTCAGGATAAAACCGTCGCGTTCCTTGTCAAAGGGCCTCGATGCCCGCTCCGGTTCATCATTTCGGGTCGAAAGGGCGCGCATGGCATTGAAGCCGGCAACCGCCAGGGTGGTCACGGTGGATTCGACCCCACCGCTGATCATGATTTCGCAATGCCCTTCGCGGATGATATGGTAAGCCTGCCCGATAGCGTGGGTTCCCGCGGCGCAGGCGGTCTGGAAGGAAAGATTCGGCCCTTTGGCTCCGTGGTAGATCGAGATGACTCCCGGCGCCATATTGCTGATGATCATGGGAATGAAAAAGGGACTCACCTTCTTGGGGCCGCTGTCGAGTATCAGCTTGTGGGACTCCTCTATGGTGAGCAGCCCCCCGAGGCCGCAGCCCATGACCACGCCGGCGCGGGATGAAAATTCCGGCTCGATCTTGAGTTTGGCGTCTTCCATGGCATAGTGGGCCGCGCCCAGGGCGAAGGTGAGAAACGGGTCCATCTTTCGGAGTTCTTTTTTGCTGATGAACTCCTCGGGATGGTAGTCTTTGACCTCGCCTGCGATATGGGTGGCATAGGCGCTGGGGTCGAAGCGGGTGATCGGACCGATACCCGACCTGCCTTTGACCAGGCTCTCCCAGTTCTGTTGAATGCCTATTCCAATCGGCGTTACCAGTCCAATTCCCGTAACCACTACGCGACGTCGACTATTCTCTGATGCCATTCCTTCTTCTCTCTCCCCCGATCCGATGGATTCCGCCAAACGGCCCGTTGCCTTAGAGCGAGAACCCCGATCACCCCATGAACATCCCGCCGTTTACATGAATAACCTGACCCGTGATATATCCTGCCGCATCGGATGCAAGAAAAGAAACGGCCGCGGCTACATCTTCCGGGGCCCCGTATCTAGCGGCAGGAATCTGCGCAAGCAGGCTCTCCCGCGCCTTTTCGGGAAGCGCGAGCGTCATGTCCGTTTGAATAAAGCCGGGGGCGACCGCATTGACGGTGATATTCCGGGAAATAATCTCCCGCGCCAGGGAGCGGGTAAAACCGATTATCCCGGCCTTGGCCGCGGAATAGTTGCACTGCCCGGCATTGCCTATCACGCCCACCACCGAAGTAACATTCACGATCCTCCCGTAGCGCTGGCGCATCATCGGTTTTATCACCGCCTGCGAGCAAAGAAAAGCGCCTTTGAGATTCGTGTCCATGACTTCATCCCACTGCGACTCTTTCATTATCGCGAGCAGATTATCCCTGGCGATACCGGCGTTGTTAACCAGCACGTCGATTCGGCCGTGTGCGTCGAGGATCTCCTTGAACGCGGCCTTGACGGCCTCCGGGTCGGAGACGCTGAACCGCATGAGGGCGGCCTTGGCGCCCTTTTCTTCCACCTTTGCGGCGGTTTCCTCGGCCGCTTGAGGGCTGGAATTGTAATTAACGATCACTCCACAACCGGGCCCCGCCATCTCAACGGCGATAGCGCGCCCGATTCCCCTGCTGGCGCCGGTTACCACGATTACGCGTTTTGCGCTCACAGTCGCCTCCACTATTATGCGCGCTCTTCCCGTTCCTTGCGAATGCGCTTGACAAAGGCCGGGATGAACTCGAACAAATCCGCAACGATGCCATAGGTGGCCACGTCAAAAATGGGTGCATGCGGGTCCTTGTTCACGGCGACGATTACTTGCGATCCCTGCATGCCGACAAGATGCTGAATGGCGCCGGCAAGTCCCACCGCCAGGTATAGAGTAGGCGCCACCGTGCGCCCGGTCTGGCCGACCTGGTGGGAGGGTGCGATCCAGCCTTCCTCCACGGCCCCGCGGGAGGCTCCCACTGCGCCGTTCACGAGTCCCGCAAGCTCTTCGATCAGGGCGAAATTCTCCGCTTTGCGCAGCCCGCGCCCACCCGATACGATCACATCGGCTTCCGTAAGCTTGGCGGTCCGGTCCTGTTCCGGAATGACTTCCAGGACCTCCACTCGTCCTTTGAAACACTCCTCCGGAAGCTCGACATGCTCTATGCGTCCCTGCCGCCCCGGCGCCTTTACCGGCTTCATGACCTTCGGCCTGACGGTGGCCATCTGGGGCCGCCGATTGGGGCAGATAATAGTCGCCATGATGTTGCCGCCGAAAGCGGGCCTGGTCTGGAGCAGCAGGCCCTCGTCACTGATATCGAGTTCGGTGCAGTCGGCGGTCAGTCCGGTCTGAAGGGAAGCCGCAACGCGCGGAATGAAGGAGCGCCCGATGCTCGTGGCGCCTGCCAGCAAAATCTCCGGCCGCTCCCGTCGAATGAGTTCGACGAGTGATTTGGCGTATGTTTCATCGGTAAAATGGGCCAGTTCGGGTCGATCCACCACGTAGACGGTGTCCGCCCCGTAGGATATCAATTCCTCCGCGATGCCGCTTTCAAGGCCCGATCCCAGCAGCACGGCGGCCAGTTGCACTCCGCGCTTGTCGGCCAGCACCCTGCCCGCGCTCAACAATTCATGGCCGACTTTGTGAACTTCGCCTTCACGCCATTCAGCGTAGACCCAGACTCCCCGGTAGCTCTCCAGGTCCGCCGCCGGCCCCTTGCCGACTTCAGGAAGAGAAAGAGCCCCGAATTCGCAGGTATCCACGCAGATCCCGCACAGCGAGCAGTCGTCCGAAATTTCGATGTGGTCTTCCCTGAGAGATATCGCGCCCATCGGACATGCGTCCGAACAGACTCCACAAACCGTACACTTCTTCTTGTCTACAATAGCTTTCATAGGCCCGGCACCTTGGAATTTTTCAAATACTGGAAAAGCTGCTCCGCCTGCTCCTCGATAGAGCCCTCGATCTGGATGCGATTGCTCCTGCGGGGCGGACTGAAAACACGAACGACCTGCGTGAATGAGCCGCAAAGCCCGACGCAGTCGGTATCGAGCCCCAGGTCAGCCGCTCCCCAGACGACGATTTCGGCCTTCTTGGCCCGCATCTTGTGCCTGAGGGAAGGAACGCGCGGTTCGCCGATTTCCTTTATGACGGTAACCAAAGCAGGCATGGGAATCTTCCACACTTCCGTTCCCTCATCGGTCTGCCGAACCACCTTGAGGGCGCCTCCATCCAGCAGTTGGATATTCTTGACGAAGGTGGCATAGGGTATATCCAGCAAAGCGGCAGTTTCCGGGCCGACCTGAGCCGTATCTCCATCGACGGCCTGCTTTCCGCAAATGACTATATCCACGTCACCCATTTTGCGGATCGCTCCGGCAAGCGTGGTGGAGGTAGCCCAGGTATCGGAACCCGCAAAGGCGCGGTCGCTGAGAAGCACCGCATCGTCAACTCCCAGGGAGAGGATGTCTCTCAGGGCCTCCGAAGCCTGGGGCGGCCCCATTGTGACAACCGTTACCCGGGCGCCGTTTTCATCCTTGATTTTCAACGCGGCTTCCACGGCAAAAAGGTCGAAAGGATTCACGATACTCTCCACCCCCTGCCTGACCAGCGTATGCGTATCCGGGTCGATCCGGACGTTCTTGGTGTCGGGCACCTGCTTAATACATACGACTATATGCATCTCAGCCGAAGCTCCTGTTGTTGAGGACTGCACCGGTCCAGCGGGACCTGCAGGACCGGTAAAATCAGAAATCAGCACCTACTAAAAATCCCCCTTTATTCCCCTCGATGAAGGGAACAGAAAGGGGGCCATTGACTTTTATCCAATCGGGACGGCCTGTTAGAAGAAACTGTTCTTCTGCCTGCCGTATTCCTTGTTGAGTTCCTGGCCGATAATGTTGCGCTGAATTTCGTTGGTGCCTTCATAGATCTGAAGGATCTTTGCATCGCGCATCATCTTCTCGACCGGGTAATCCTGCATGTACCCGTACCCCCCCAGCACCTGGACGGCATTGGTAGCCACTTCCATCGCCACGTCGGCGGCAAAGACCTTCCCCATCGCCGCATACTTGCTCGAATCGTTCGGCTCGGTATCCATATACCGCGCAATGCTGTAGATCAGCGCGCGGGACGCCTCCGTCTTTATAGCCATCTCGGCAAGTTTATGCTGAACAGCCTGAAAGCTGATAATCGGTTTGTTAAACTGTACCCGTTTTCGGGCATACTCCACGGCAATGTCGAGCGCGCCCTGCGCAAGCCCGACTCCGAGAGCGCCGATTCCCGGGCGGGACTTGTCGAAAGTCTTCATTGCTATAATGAAGCCCATGCCCTCGCGGCCGATCAACCTCTCCTTGGGAATACGGCAATCCTGGAAGATCAGCTCGCGGGTCGCGGAGGCGCGGATTCCAAGTTTTTTCTCCTTCTTGCCGAACGAAAACCCGGGGTCTCCCTTTTCCAGGACGAAAAAGCTCCCTCCCCTCGCTCCTTTCGACCTGTCGGTAATGGCCAGCACCGAATAGATTTCCGCTTCTCCACCATTGGTGATCCACTGCTTCGAGCCGTTCAGGATGTAATGGTCGCCGTCCCTGACCGCGGAGGTTTGAATCCCGGAGACATCGCTGCCCGCTCCCGGTTCGGTGAGGCCGAAGGCCGCCAGCTTCTTTCCGCAGGCGATCTGGGGCAGATACTTGCTTTTGAGATCGTCGCTTCCGTGCAGAAGGATAGGATAGGCGCCAAGGCCGCTTGCGGCAAAGGTTGTGGCTATGCCGATACACGCCTCGCCCAGCTTTTCGACCGCAAGGCAGTTCTCAAGTATTCCACCGCCCATGCCGCCGTATTCTTCGGGTATATAGAGTCCAAAAAGGTCCGCCTGGGCCAGGATCTTCATGATCTCCCAGGGAAACTCCTCGGTTTCATCCAATTGTGCTCTGACTGGGCGGATCTTTTCCCGCGCGATCTGTCCGGCCAGTTCCTGCACCATCTTTTGTTCTTCAGTCAAAAAATAGTCCAAATCAAGTCCTCCGATTCTTCTTCCTGCCCGCTGTCCGAACAGTCTCAATCAGGCCATTCTCCGCAGGATAACGGAGAAACAAAAACATGGGCTGCAAATCCCTGTTTCCTTATCACAAAAGCGCTCTTCCAGTCACTCTTTCAATTTCGGAGGGTACTGTGCATGACTCCCGTCCGATATTGAGCAGCCCGATTCGAGGCCGAGACATTCCATGGGAAGCCTTCAGGTAAATGTGGGCCGGAGTGGCGGACCGGGCCGGATGGACCAGCGCTAGCCGGAGCGTGCGCTCCAGCATCGAGCACGACCGGATGTGCGTCATATATGGGAAAAGACATGGCCGGCGACCCGGGATTCTTCAGGAGCCTCCCGGCCAATCGTTTCGCCTCCGAACGGCGCCCTATCGGCGGAATGAGGAGAATGGGCAAAAAGCGCGCCCTCCAGCACAGGTCCCGGACCATGATCTCCACCCATGGCGCAGATCGCGATTCTCATCCGCGCAGGCTATCGGGGCATTGGATACAGCCCTATTCTTCCTCCAGTTCCAGAACCAACCGCCCCTTGTAGTACCCGCAATTGGGGCAGGCGCAGTGCGCCAGTCGCGTCTCATTGCACTGAGGACAGCGGGCAAGAGCCGGACCGGCTACGGCGTGATTCGCCCGTCTTTTATCACGCCTGGCTTTTGACGTCTTTCTTTTAGGTACACCCATCTTTAACTCCTGATCACGAAATAGGCCCGTAAAACGGGCGCTTTTTTGCTGCTTGAGCGCGGCAGAAAGGCTTCGTCGCCAACCTGCCCTATTTATCCCCGGACTCCGGTAGCCCCGGTAAAATGGTTCTCAGCTTCGAGAAGGGAGACGGCCTGTCGTCAACCTTGCACCCGCAGGATTCCTCATTGAGATTTGCCCCGCACCCGGGACAAATTCCCCTGCACTCTTCACTGCAAAGCACCTTGAAGGGCAGCGCCAGAAAAATCTGCTCGGCGACAAGCTGATCGACCTCGATCACTTCGCCGTCAAAGAACTCGTAGATAAGCTCTTCGGCCTCGAGTTCCGTTTCCTCCTCTTCGGGCGATCGGTCCTCTTCCATCAGGTAGACGTCCACTGTTTCCTTGAGAGGAAACGTGAACGGAGTAAGACACCTGTGGCAGCTAACCTCCAGCGGGCCGTCGATCGTCCCGGTGATCCTTATGTGATCCGGATGCTTGCTCAGGTTCAGCACCACGTTCACCGGGCGGATAAGCTTTGGCTTGAAAGGATCGTCCGGCGGAACGAATTGCCTCAGCTTTTCCTCATCCCAGTGAAACCGCAGGGTTCGCCCTGATTCCGGTATCTCGTCAACACGAATGCGCATGGGTCATACCTTTCCGCAAACATAAACATTTAAGTATAAATATATTCACGGAGCTGTCAACAAATTTCAGGTAATTAGGCGCATTTACAGGTTATTCGGATGGAATGGGGCCACCCGGCAGACTAGAGCTTGCGGACAGCCTCGGAAATCACCTCTTCCGAGACCTCCTCGAACACCTTCCGCCACGCACCGGCAGTGAAAGTACCACTGCCGAAGCTGACCTTCCTTTTTGCCTCGATGGTGGCTATCTGGCGGTTTTCGTCCCGAATGTCGCACTTGACGACCAGGAGCGTGTCTCCAAAATAGGGGGCCCAGCGGTATGCCATGCTCCCCTTTTTATATTTCACCACGTGCGCTTCGATGATGTAGGGGTTCCCGCCCAGATCGGGAGTCCAAAGCATACCCCTTTTTCTGAGTGAATCCTGAAGACCGTTCCAGAGCAACCCGATCACATCCACATCGAAGACTTCATGCGTATCGTTGGAAACATCTAATACCCGGACTTTTATCGGGGAAGAAGCAACAACCGGAGCACTCATGCCGGAGTAAACCTCCTGCTTGCTCCCCCTGCTGCAGGCGCACAGGAAACATGCAAGAAAAATCAGTGCGATTAATAGAATGCTTTTGCTCATAGAGTTCCTCTCTGCCCGAATTTTCGCCGAACCTAAACGAAAATAGCTGATTTTGCAAATAAAACCAAACGGCAGGCCCCCCGTCTGTAGATTAACTTTTGAATAGTGCCAGAGCCGGTGCAATTGGGCAAGAGCGAAATTTCAAAAACCATTGACCACGAAGGGCACGCGGGTGTGTTCTTTTTCTACGAAGCTCACGGAGACAGGCCTTCTCAATTAAAGGGAAGCTGGAGCTTCCGAAAGCGGGGTTCCCAAGCAGAGCTTGGGAACCAGCGAGATATATCGACCACGAAAAACGCCGAGTAGAGAAGGGGCGCGTAATTGTTTAGGCCAGTGGCTTCCAATGTATCC
>CAZIJV010000010.1:0-119382 GCA_964539645.1 uncultured Syntrophobacter sp. | reverse complement strand
GGACCCGTTCCTGGGCCTGCTCACAATTTCCGCCGCTCTTATGTCGAATATCCAGTTTACCGAACGGCGGAACGGGCAGTAAGCCGGGGGTGCAGACCACGTTGAGGACAATCTCCGGCAGGAAACCATTTGCTTACATGCCGTCTAGCATTATTGCATTCGTGAGGCGTATGAATTGAAGAGAGGGGGGTAATTCAAGTTCCTTGGGAATAATAATCTTGAACCGGCGGTCGCCCCTGGTAAGATATTTTTTCATTTTCCGGAGTTCCTGATTGAACAGGGATTGAATGATAGCGAAGTAAGGTGAGAGATTTAAGATATTTGTTCCTCTTCCCAGTTCCGTCTCCTTCATGATGATTCTGCGCAAGGATTTCAAGTCGATCCCTACGTTCCGAATAAGGTTGTCGACATTCTCAGCGAGCCTTTTCTTGTCGTGAGGTAACTGCACTGGTGGCCATAGTTCATCCAGAATCTGTATAGTAGCAGAAATACGTGAGCAGAGGTCATCAGTCTTCTTCAACGATGCGGATCTAGCGAGCTTCTGTGCTTCCAGAATGGACGTTTCTGCATGTTCAAGCATTGCCTTTACTTGATACGCGATACGTTCTTTTGCCCAGTTTTTCTCATCAGTCTTGTAGGTAAGGTCGTGTGAAGCTATGCCCCATGCATGTGCGAGGAATGTCTTTATCTGCACCTCAAAAAGCACGCCATCGAGACCCGTTGGCCGAACAAGTGGGTCGTCCTTCCACCTAACATAAAGGCGTGTGTCGTCAAAGCGGAAGGAATCCGAAGGCTTAGAAGTGAAAGTGTCGGTCTTGGGGCGGCGTTCATGAAGTTTAAACCTCTTTTGAACGATTTGCTCAGCTTTAAGAACTGAGCTTAGATTTTCAACCACGATGGTGCATGCAAAAAAATCTTCGAAATCCTTCGGATCAGGATACCGGCCCGATTCCAATTTGAGAGCATAGCTTTCAAGGGTTTTAACACGGCTTACATAATGCCAACTTGAGACCTTAAGAGAATTAATAACCTCATCAGCACGCTCTTTGAGCTGATCGTAAGTATCTTTCTGGCTAGAATAACTATCTCGAATTGATTTAGGTACTTTCATGAAAAGAGATGCACCTCGGACAATACGCGAAAAAGGATGTTTCTCCTTTCACGTCGTTGCGGGGGTTCTGTACGAGCTCCTACACTATTCTGGTAGTACCTAAAACTATCGGGATCAGCAGGTGTCTCTTCACCACGCATTACCTTTCCAAAATAATCAGCGTCCTTATATTTGTTAACCTGGTCCATAAAGCCGGAGTATTTCAGATTGAAACCCTCGCATTCAGGGAGATTGTCATGATCCAGAGCTACAACAGACCAGAGAGTATAAAAATTAGTGAAATCGTGGGCATATTTTGAAACAGTTTGGTAATGACGCTCCATCTCAAGCAAGAAGCATTTGGTTCGTTCAAATCTGCGTCGTACTTCATCTTCGTCGATGGGAATTTCTAAATCAGAAAGATTATCGTATTGGGCGCAATATTCCGATATCTCCTCCTGATCAAATCCTCCTACATCCCCTCGAAGTAGGACGATCAGGAGTTCTGAAAGGAATTGGACATCTGCCATCCTTTTTGCCCGAGTTGTTGTGACGACTCCCAATCTTTCCCAGTCAGGGGACTCAGCCTCTCTTTCGACAAAAGAGATGAACCACCCGTCATATTTTGCATGCCGAAGTTCTTGCTCCGTAAGGCGACGAGAATTGCGATTAAGCCTGTCAAAGACTTCTTTAACAAGGCTCGTATCATCAATGATATTAGTGAACTCTACGGGTAGGACGTAGTCCCAAAAAGTCCTCGCGAGACTCTCATCACTCCTTATATATTTCCATTTCCTGCCTGCCAAACGTTCATCACCAAAATTTCTATCAATTGCTATCTTATCCTCTGCAAATTTGAGAATCGTCTCGAGTCTTTGTTTTCCATCAACAACATAGTAGATAGTCTTACCTCTTTCCATTTGTTTATGTAAAAATATAGATGGGCTAGGATAGCCTCTGAATATTGTATCAAGGAAAAAACGCCTATCTTTTGGACTCCAAACACTACGCCGTTGATAAGGTGGATTCAAGTCTAGTTGACCATTTGAGTTGAGATCAAGAAACCAGCTTATATCTTGGGTGGTAACACGTCGCTCTATAGCCATAATAACTCTCCAATGTACTCATAATCAATGATCGTTACAGATGTTCATTATGCCATATGGTAGTTCTCGAATAGCTGGAACAGTTAGATGACGGCAACGTATACGATTGTTTAGCCACTCGTTTGTATTGGCTGATTTCAATTCCGCGAGAAGATGTTTGCAACTAGTGAGAGACTGATCGCGAGGTACTAAAACTATAAGATGGTTCTCGACTGCCACATTACGTTTCTCGTTGACTATGGTGGCAACGCACCTATGTTTATCTCTGGGGCTTGAAGTTCGACGGATTACGAGAAATGGGGGTGTAAAGACCCGCCCCGCATACTTACGCTCTTCCACTATCACATCTATTTGCTGCCAAGCAGGTGCGGTGCGCGCGTGAATATAAGGGTGAATTGGGCCTTCAAGGGGATCACGGTGTGGCACCACAGTACCGACGGAAACTTCGAAGAATTCGGAGACGACATGTTCGTAGTGCTCCGACAACGCAGGAGGTTTCGGCCAAGAAAGCCCCGTTTGATCGTGACCGGCGATAGTAGCATGAACGATGAAAACATCCACATCCGTCTTCACATCAAACTGCCCGACGGGTCTGATTTTTAGGGAGTTGCACAGGGACGAAATGGTATGTCTCCAAGCATGATACCTCGTTCCACTTCTCAGTACATCCGGGAGTATGGCGACGAGGTGCTGTCTTTTGGTAGTTCTAAGTAGATACTGCTCTAGGAACCAAGCCGCTATTTGAATTCTTCCTGTTGCCCATTTGCAGTTGGAGGGGGCTTGCATGTGCCCGAACGGTGGATTTATCACAATGCAAGTGTTCTCATCCTGCGGTGGTTGATTCAGAGCGTCTGCAACCTTTAAGCCGCTGAATATCTGATCGGGACGGATGTCTACAAGCTTGGTCCTCTCTGTCGGGTGAAGACTAAGAGCCAAGAGGACAAGACGAAGTTTCGTGGTGCGAACAAACTCGTCATATAGATCATAGCCATGAATGAGCCTTGACCAAATCTTTAGTGTCTCACGCAGACAGTCTCCGATCTGGAGACGGCGGGCACATGCCAATAAAAGATTCCCTGCCCCGCAGGCCGGATCCTGGAGCTTAAAACCTTCTTTCAACATAGGTGTTAGTATATCGGCAACTTTTTCCGCGAGTACGTCGCTTGTGAAGAAAAGCCCAGCTTCTTTCCTGATACTTATGGGAATCAAGCGTTGCAGTGCAAGGGTGGCTCCGCCGTTCAAGACATCAGACACTTGGCGAAACTTCTTGTCCCATTCGCTACCTTCTCGCCCTTCGGTCATCAGCGATTGTATCTCGTCAGCGTAGATGGAAAATCGGGTAACAGCCTGTTCAACTCTTTTTCGAAGGTTTGTGGGTGCATTTATCATTGGGTTGCCGCTCGAATACTGTCTGATTATTCTTGACCTTCCCAAGCCTCTCTAAAGCGATCAGCATAAACGGATTAGTGAGATTGGCCATAGATAGGCTGTATCACCTCTGTATAATAAATTCAGGCGCCTGTAATGTAACGCCGATTATGGAGAATAGAGAGGCGAATGTCAACTTGAAGCGCTGAATAGCAGGGCCTCGTCATCAAGCCGGTAACCTGACGATGTAGCGCTACGGTCTTTACTGGCTGGTTATCACACACTTCCACCCTCCTATGGAGTACGCCTCGGCCGCCATTTCCCAAGGCCCGCTCTCACTGAGTTCGCCACCCGCTTCAAACGGTAGGAGAGCAGCCGGTTCCAGTGCAGCAACCGGTCTATATTCGGCGCCCCATCGGCCGGTACCCGGCAAAGCGGCTGGTTGGACGGCGCCCAGTCCCGATTGAGAGCCGACCCCAGTCGCATCGCATAGGGATAATGCCTGTGGACCGCGTGATGGACTTCACCGTTCACCTTTCCATAAGGGTATACGAAGGTTGAAACCTGAGCGTTCAGATTCTCTTCCAGGATCGATTTGGAGCGCCTTATCTCCAATTCGAGGTCTGCGGCCGGGTCGATCAGGTTACTGTGGAAATGGGAATGCGAGGCGATGTGCACCAGCCCGCCGGCAGCCATTTCGCGGATTTCCCGCCAGGTGCAGAAAGGCGCTTTGTCCCGGAACACCTCTCCCGTCATGGCATCCTCATGCGAGACGGAAAGTCTCTCCTCCGGCGCCAAAGCGGTGTTTTCCAGGATGAACGCCGTGGGCGCCGCCAGAACGGCGCGCAGGGAAAACTCACGCAGCAGCGGAAAGACATGCAAGTAGAAATCGACGAAGGCGTCATCGAAGGTGAGGCAAAGATTCAGGCGTTTCGGATCCAGGGGATCGCCCGGGACCACCACGGGGAAGCGGTCGCGGATATAGGAGAAATGAGCCCTGAGCACCTGCGGCGCATTTCCGTATCGGCCAATAACTGCACGGTGATAAGCAAGGATCAGCAACATGCGGAGAGATGCCTTTTCCCGGCGGCGCGCGCCGGCGATTCAATAGTCGATTTCAGTGACACGCGGCATTTCAGGAAGCGCTCGCCGACAAATCAGCCCGGAGGATATTTCTTCAGCTCATAGAGCTTGGCGTACTTCAGGAAGGTCCCGAGACCCTTGGCGAGGGATATCATAAAGCCGTCAAAACCTGCCAGGAACCCCAGCCGGAGGAAGTAATTCCTGAAAAACATCCAGAACGAGCGCAGCACGGCGTCAGCCGGCCCGGCGCTCTTTCCCTCCGCCAGCATCTGTGCCGCCAGCTCTGTCGAATACCTGTCCAGTACGCGAAACATGTCGGAATAGCAGTTGTAGCTGTAGTGATCGATCATGCAGGCAGACCTGACCACTTTGCCGTCGGCTGCCCATGCCTCATGCGTCATCCGCTCGAACCTGCCTCTGCTTCTCCGGACCAGCCGCGTGTGCTCATCAGGCCACCAGTCCGTAAACCTGATCCATTTGCCATGGAAGAGGTTTCGCCACCGAAAGGAGAAAGCCGCTGCTTCGTTATCTTCAGTAATTATCCGCATGATCTCGCGAGCCGTTTCCACCGGAACCCGTTCGTCGGCATCCAGCATCAGGACCCAGTCGTGGAGGCATTTCCCCACGGCGCTGTTTTTCTGTGGACCGTAGCCTTTCCATTCCTCGACGAACCACCGCGCGTTGAATTCCCGGGCAATAGCTTCCGTCCCATCCTCGCTCCCCGAATCAACGATCACGATATCGTCGGCGAAGGAAACGCTGTCGAGGCAGGCCCGGAGGTTCTTTTCTTCATTTTTGGTAATGATGGCCACCGAAAGGGGCGCTTTGCTCACTGTTTTCTCCTGCACTGCAACTATCCGTTCCCGGAGAACAGGCGTAGGGTTCATTCGTTCCGTGGTTGTATAGCGCCTATGGGCTGGCCAGGAGGACTGCTTCAGCCGGTTCACATGCCTTCTCAGGCTCTCGGAACAGCCGCTTGAATATCACAATTCGCGCGGCCTGGATAGCCCGGTGAGAGAATCAGTCGGGAGTTGGACAGGGCCGTATCATCCAACCTTCCGGCTACGTGTGCTGCTGTTTTTATGGTATATTTTCATGAACGGTCGATGAATGGTTACCGTAGACCCTGCGCCGCCCCCGAAACGGATAAATACGCCCGCGGGCCATTCTCCGGAGGAGTTGCCGAGTTTTGATTCCAGCAGACTTCCAGCACAAGATTGAGAATTTCCTGAAGCCGAACAGGACAATCGTCGCCGCTTATCTCTTCGGGTCGGCGGCCACGGGTAGAGAACGCCCTCACAGCGATATTGATCTTGCGCTCATGATTCGAGGATCAATTGACGGCTTCGAAAGAGTGGAACTCGAAACGGCGCTCTCGAACCTGCTGGGAAAAGAGGTAGATCTGGTGATATTCAGTCAGGCCTCACCCCTTCTGCAGCACCAGATACTCAAATACGGCCGCCTTCTTTACGAAGCAGATACCGGTGAACGCGTCAGGCAGGAGGTTGCGGCGCGATGGCAGTACCTGGATTCTCAATTTCTTTATAAAGTCATCGAGGAAGACGAATCCCATGGTGGATAGAGAACTCGTCTCAAGAAAGTTGGCCAGGCTTCGAGGTGACGTGAATGAATTGCGAAACGCCCGGGATATTGATTGGGAAAAATATCGTTCCGATTTGAGATCACGGGCTTTCGTAGAAAGGTACATACATCTCTGCATCGAAGAGGTGATAGATATTGCCAATCACTTCGTGTCTTTCCACAAATGGCGGGAACCAGCCTCTTTTCGGGACCTTTTCTACATCCTCCGGACAAATAACGTCATACCGGAAGAGCACTTGCTCACATTCCAAAGAATGGCTTCATTTCGCAACATGCTCGTGCATCGATATGAAGGTATTGACGATGAACTGGTCTTCGGCATCTTCAGCAAGCATCTGGGCGATTTCGATCTATTCATCAGCTCGGTGAGCGACTGGCTCAAGAAGCATCCTTGAGGCTGAGCGAGTTATTTTCCATAGCCGGAAGATCGGGTTCCCTGGTCAGGTCTTTCTCACTCATGTCTATAATGCTGTCGTAACCGATCCGGTTGAGCATCGCTCCAAAGCGTTCCCCGGCGATATTATGTTTGAAATAGAGGCCCAGGCAGCGCTCGACAATGGCAAGCACCTCTTCTTTCGAGTAGATGCCCTCCAATTCTCTTCCCAGTTGGGGATGGCGGCCGAGTTTCCCTCCCAGCAGAATGCGCCAGCCCTTTGCCGCTTCCATTAGGGTCCCTGATGGACAGGCCTCGATACACTTACCGCACTGGACGCACTTGTCACTGTCCATGGCCGGCCTTTCCTCGTTCCCCGAGACCTGTATCGCTCCTTCACGGCAGGCCGCGGCGCATGCACCGCATTCCGTACAGGTTTCATCCGAGAAGCCCGGACGGCTGGCGCCTATTATTCCTATATCCACTATCTGGGGTCTGGAACAGGCGTTGGGGCAATCTGAAATGGAAATACGAAATTCATGGTGCATCTTCAGCGGCCCGCCCACTTTTTTCTTCAGAAAGCCCGGTATATCACGCCTCACGAACAGTTTTTCCAACTCTTCCACTAACTGGCTGCTGTCGGCTGCGCGGTTTTCACAACCGCTGGATCCAAAGCAGGTTTCGATTTGAAACCCCTTGATTTCCATGGCCTTACCGGACAAAAACTTCTCTCGGCAGGCGTGGACATGCTTTAACAGGACCCGATTTGCCCCCTGTTCTTCAGCCTCTTTTTCCACCTGCTGCCGCACCCGCTTCCTGACAAAAAAAGGCGCCCTGCTGACCGCCTTTTCCGCTTCTTCTGTCCAGATCATACATGCGCCTCCCGTTTCATCCGTTTTTCAGGCTCTTCAGCCCGTCATGATCACCTACCAATGACGAGGTCGAGTTCAGCTTAATTGTAAACGACTTCATTTCTTTTTGAATTGACTTGCATCAAATGAGCTTCCGATAGGCTGGATCAGGCGCAGCGGAACAAATATGAACACATTGCCCGAAAACTCATGTTGACGAGCGGCGACCGCCTCATCGATATCGGCTGCGGCTGGGGCGGAATGCTGCTGCATTCGGCGCAGGAGTTCGCAATCAGCGCAAAAGGCGTAACGCTGTCGCAAAACCAATATGATCACGCCATCGGCAGGATAAAAGATCTGGGGCTGGCGGACAGGCTCGAGGTGAGACTCCAGGACTATCGGCAGGTCGATGGAAAATTCGATAAATTTGTCTCCATAGGCATGTTCGAACATGTCGGAAAGGAATTCATCGCCGTTTTCATGAGAAAGACGGCCACGCTGCTGAAAAAAGGCGGAATCGGGCTGCTGCACACCATATCCAAGGATATCGAATCGCCAACCGATGCCTGGATGCAGCGCTACATATTTCCCGGCGGCTATATTCCCAGTCTATCTCAGATCGTTCGCGAGATGGGACGCGCCGGTCTTTGTATCCTGGACATAGAAAACCTGCGAATGCACTACGCCAGGACGCTGGACTGCTGGATAGCCAACTTCGAATCCCACACCGGGCAGGTGGAGAGAATGTTTGATAAAAGGTTCGTTCGAATGTGGCGGCTCTATCTGAATGCCTCATCGGCAACATTCAAATATGACGGCGCCCGCTTATATCAGATCCTGTTTTCGAACGGCCTGAACAATGATTTTCCAATGGTGCGGGACTACATGTACTGCTAAATCTCCAGCGCTTTCCTTATGGCCTTTCCAAAAGGTTTTCTGAGCACGCCTATCTCGGTGATGATTCCGGAGATATACTTGTTCGGAGTCACATCGAATGCCGGATTGAGCGCGCTCACACCATCAGGCGCAACCTGCTTTCCGAACAGGTGAGTCACTTCCTTCGGGTCTCTTTGCTCGATAGGGATGCCGTTTCCGTCCGGCAGGCCTGGGTCGATCGTCGATCTCGGAGCCGCTATGTAAAAGGGGACTTCGTGGGTGCGGGCAAGAACCGCCACCATGTAGGTCCCGATTTTGTTCGCCGTATCGCCGTTTGCGGCGATACGATCCGCTCCGACGACCGCAATGTCTATCTTGCCCTGGCTGATCAGGCTGCCCACGGCATTGTCGGTAATCAGGGTTACCGGTATCCCTGCCTGCTTCAACTCGTATACGGTCAGTCTGGCGCCCTGGAGAAAGGGCCTTGTCTCACAGGAATATACCTGTATGGTCGGGTCTTTTTCATAAGCCGCGCGGATGACTCCGACGGCAGTGCCATAATCAGCCGTGGCAAGTGCGCCTGCATTGCAATAGGTGAGAATCCGCGCTCCTTTGGGAACAACTTCACGCCCCCACTTGCCGATTTGGCGGTTAACCGCGACATCCTCGGCAAGAATGGTATCGGCTTCTTTGCGGATGAGCTTCTGAAGCTCCGGGATGTCAGCCTTCGGATTTTCTACCACCACGGAATAGATCCGCTGAACGGCCCATCCCAGGTTAGCCCCGGTGGGACGCGCTTCTTTGACCTTCTGACAGATGTGGGAGAACTTTCGCCTGAATTCCCGTGGATCGGTGGTTCTGATGGACCTCGCGCCAAGAGCGAGCGCCAGGGCGCCCGCCACTCCCACGGCAGGCGCACCGCGAATAGCCATGGTCTTGATAGTCTTTATCACCTGTTCCGGGGTCGTGCAGCGGATCACTTTTTCCCGGTGCGGCAGTATCCTCTGATCGAGTATCGCTACGGCATCGCCGTCCCAATATATCGGCGGCAACCATTGCTCCGGCATTCATCAACTCCTCTTGGATTATTCGTCGACAGTATCGGCAGTCTGAGAGTCTGTCTCAGACGTAGTGGTTTCTCTACCACAAAGAACCTGGAGAGCATAACCTACCCGGCCAGTTTTTTCCTGAGAATATCGTTTACGAGCTGCGGATTGGCTTTGCCTTTGGTTTTTTTCATGACCTGCCCCACAAAAAAGCCCATGAGTTTATCTTTCCCACCCCGAAACTGCTCAACTTCTTTCGGGTTTTCCTGGAGCACCAGGTCAATTGCCGATTCGATCTCAGATTCATCACGAACCTGTACAAGGCCTTTTTCGTCCACAATCTTGCGGGCGGATTCGCCGGTTGCATACATTTCCTCGAATACCGCCTTGGCAATCTTGCCGCTGATCACTCCGGAGTCGAGAAGAGTGAGCAGTTGAGCCAGGTTCTCGGGAGAAACGGGGCACTCCTCGATTTCCCTGTTGTCACGATTCAACTGGCGAAGAAGCTCGGACATCATCCAGTTGCTCACAGACTTAGGCTGGGGAAATTCTTTTACCGCTTTTTCAAAAAATGCGGCAAGGGCCTTCGATGAAGTCAGCACCTCGGCATCGTAGGGAGGCAGTCCGTAATCGGACAGGAACCTCCGGCGCCTGGCCTCAGGGAGTTCGGGCAGCTTTCCCCGGACCTGCTCTATCCACTCTTCACTTATCACAACCGGCACAAGGTCTGGGTCAGGAAAATAGCGGTAGTCGTGGGCCTCTTCCTTTCCGCGCATGCTGACGGTTACATTTCGCCCGGCATCCCAGAGCCTCGTTTCCTGCACCACCGCTTCGCCGCGCTCCAGCACAACTTTCTGCCTTCTTATCTCGAAATCGAGCGCCTTCTGAACATTTTTGAAGGAGTTCATGTTCTTGAGTTCGGTCTTCGTTCCCAGTCCGCTAGCGCCCCTCGGGCGCAAGGAAATGTTCGCATCGCACCTGAGGCTGCCTTCCTCCATGTTGCCGTCGCAGATTTCGAGATAGCGCAGGATCTCCCGAAGACTCTTGAGGTAAGAAGCGGCCTCTTCCGATGTGGCGATATCCGGCTCGCTCACGATTTCAATGAGAGGAACTCCGGTTCTGTTGTAATCCACGAAACTCACCGGTTGATGCTCGTCATGGATCAGCTTGCCGGCATCCTCTTCGAGATGGATTCGATGTATCCGGATTCGCTTGGGACCAGCGGGAGTCTCTATATCCACCCAGCCATTCGTTGCCAGAGGCAGCTCATACTGCGAGATCTGATAGCCTTTGGGCAAATCGGGGTAAAAGTAGTTTTTCCGCGCAAAGCGGCTAAGCGGAGAGACCGCACAGCGGGTCGCCAGGGCCATTCTGATCGTGCATTCGACCACTTCCCGGTTCAAAACAGGCAAAACTCCGGGCATTCCCAGGCAAACCGGGCAGGTATGCGTGTTCGGACTGCCGCCGAACCGGGTCGAACATCCACAGAATATCTTGCTCTTTGTGGTAAGTTGAGCGTGAATTTCCAAGCCGATAACCGGTTCGTATTCCATTTCCGGCCATGTTCCTTTCCAGGTTAAGACTATTGGGGACCTTATCAAGAACCTTCAGTCTATCACAAGGCGCCGGGCGAATTCCAATGTTCTTCTCAGTCGTGTGCGTTCATTTTTCGGCGTCTAGAGCAGCGAGACGTCAAAAGGGGCTTTATTTATCGGCGATTATAGGATAAGAGCAACCGTTCCAAGCGCTGGTTTGTGAAAAGCGCGCCAAATCTCCCGGTGGTGCGTCACCGCAATTTTCGATTGAGTCCCGATGATATCGTGATGAGTCAGGCAGACTCTGTTGAGCAATCGGGGCAAGTCGCAGATCATGATGCTGAAATTACGAAACAATGTTTGACATTGTGAGAAGTTTCATTTAGGAATAGGTAATTGCGAAGCAGACGCTTTTTGGACTAGGGCTCTCGTTGGTGAGACATGATCTGCACAAGATGGAGTTGTTTCGGGGATAGCGAGGAGAATTATGAAGATTCACGAGTATCAAGCCAAAGAATTGTTCCAAAAGTATGGAGTCCCCATCCCTCGCGGGAAAGCGGCCTTCAGTGTTGATGAAGCGAAGAAAGTCGCCGCGGAACTGGGGGTTTTTCCGGTTGTTGTAAAAGCCCAGATCCATGCTGGCGGACGCGGTAAAGGCGGCGGCGTTAAGCTCGCTAAAAGCGCGGCTGAGGTCGACCAATATGCATCCAGCATCCTGGGCATGACCCTGGTGACACACCAGACCGGCCCGGAAGGACGCCTGGTTAAGAAGCTCCTGGTTGAAGAAGGGCTTCCCATCGAAAAAGAACTCTACCTCAGCGTGCTTCCCGACAGAGGTACGTCCAAGATCGTCTTCATGGCAAGCGAAGCCGGTGGTATGGACATTGAGGAAGTAGCCGCAAAGACTCCGGAGAAGCTCATTAAGGTCTATATCGATCCTCTGGTGGGCATGAAGGGCTACCATGCGCTTGAGCTCGCTTTTGGACTTAATCTGTCCGGCGATCTCGTAAAACAGTTCACCGGCATGGCGATGAAACTCTACAAACTCTGCGCCGACTATGACTGCTCCCTGGTGGAGATCAATCCCCTGATCCTGACCAAGGACGGCAGAGTCATCGCCCTGGACGGCAAGATCAATTTCGACGACAATGCAATGTACCGCCACAAAGATATCCAGGAATACAGGGACCTCGACGAGGAAGACCCCTTCGAAGTCGAAGCCTCCAAGTTTGAACTCAACTACATCAAGATGCCCGGCGGCAATATCGGCAACATGGTCAACGGCGCAGGCCTTGCCATGGCTACCATGGATATCATTCAGCAGGCAGGCGCGGCCCCCGCGAACTTCCTGGACGTCGGCGGCGGAGCGAGCGCCGAGCAGGTGGAAAACGGCTTCCGGATCATACTGGCAGATCCGGCCGTCAAGGGAGTTCTGATCAATATTTTCGGCGGCATCCTGCGTTGTGACAGGTTGGCCAACGGTGTTGTCGAAGCGGCAAAGAAAGTCGGCATTAAGGTCCCGGTTGTCATCCGTATGGAAGGGACCAATGTTGAAGAGGGCCGGAAGATCCTCAGCGATTCCGGGCTCAATCTTATAACGGCAAAAGACGTTTCAGACGCCGCCCAAAAAATTGCAGCAGTCGCTAAAGGATAGAAGGGGGAAATCATGAGCATTTGGGTGGATCGAAATACAAGGTTGGTGGTTCAGGGTATTACCGGCCGCGAAGGCCAGTTTCACGCCATGACGTGTAAAGCCTACGGCACAAATGTTGTCGCAGGCGTAACGCCGGGCAAGGGCGGCCAGAATGTTGAAGGCGTACCTGTTTTCAACACCGTTGCGAAAGCCGTGAAAGAAACAGGCGCCAATGCCGCTATGGTCTTTGTTCCGCCTCCATTTTGCGCCGATGCCATCATGGAATCGATCGATGCGGGTGTGCCCCTGATCATCGCGATTACCGAAGGTATCCCGGTTATGGACATGATGAAGGTCAAGACTTTCCTTCAGAAGAGCCAGAGCCGCCTCATCGGCCCCAACTGCCCCGGTATCATCACTCCGGGCCAGTGCAAAATCGGCATTCAGCCGGGTCATATCCATTCCCCCGGCCCCGTGGGCATCGTCTCCCGCTCCGGAACCCTCACCTATGAAGCTGTACACCAGATTCAGAAGTTCGGGATCGGCCAGAGCACCGTTATCGGCATCGGCGGGGACCCGGTGAACGGCACTAACTTCATCGACTGCCTCACGGCCTTCCAGGCTGACCCCGAGACCAAGGCCATTATCATGGTCGGCGAAATCGGCGGGTCGGCGGAAGAAGATGCCGCGGACTTCATCAAAAAGAACGTGACCAAGCCGGTAATCGGCTTCATCGCAGGTCTGACCGCACCTCCGGGACGTAGAATGGGCCATGCGGGCGCCATTATCAGCGGTTCCAGCGGCACGGCGCAGGGAAAAATCAAGGCCATGCGCGAAGCCGGAATCACCGTTGTGGAAAACCTGGGCGAGATGGGCAAAATCGCACAGCAGGCTTTTGCTTCGGTCATTTCCACCTCTGCCAAGAAATAGCTGAAGCCGCCGGCCTCCCGGCGCTATTCAGACAGCACTATGTTACGAGAGCCTACCGGGGAAGCGGGAACCTGCTTCCCCGGTTCTTTTACGGATATCGGATGGCGGATATCGGAAGTAGGAGGAAGGATGGCGGATATCGGAAGTAGGAGGAAGGATGGCGGATGGCGGATGGCGGAAGTAGGAGGAAGGATGGCGGATGGCGGAAGTAGGACGACGGAAGTGGGGGGCGTGGTGTTACCTTTTAGGCGGGTGGGGGGACTTTAATGAATGAACAGGACCGACCGGTTTCGCAAACAGAAATCGCAATGATCCAGGTATACAACAGGTTAAACCCATTCATGGGGCCCCTCAAGGCGGTCATTCTGGGCTGGTCGGGGGTAGCGGTCGATCCGGGCGGCTTTGGGGGCGTTCAGCCTTTCGTAGAGGCTTTAAGGCAGAACTGGGTGGAAATCAGCACAGAAGAAGCCCGGCAGCACCAGGGACTCTCCTACGCAGACCGTCTTTCCTCCCTGCTTCAGAGTGAATCGGTCTTTTCGAAATGGCTCGATATCTATGGGACCGCTCCGACTGATTACGATCTGGACCGTATTTACAGAACGCTCGAACAACTTATGCCTATGGACATGGAGAACTGGGCGGAACCCGTTCCCGGGCTTTTCGACACCCTGTCCGCATTTCGAGATCGCGGGCTAAGGATCGGCTCTACTTCCAGCCATAGCTTCGGGGCAATGGAGGCTCTTGCTGAGGCGGCCGGAGAAAGAGGCTATAAGCCGGACGTTGTGGTCTGCTCATCAGATGTACCCGCTGGACGCCCCTTTCCCTGGATGTGCTACCAGAACGCCATTCATCTTGAAGCATATCCCATGGAATCGCTGGTGAAAATCGACTGCACTGTCCCGGGTATCCAGGAAGGCCTTAACGCGGGCATGTGGACGATAGGCGTGCTCAAGACAAGCCCGGAGATCGGAATGACTGAAGAGGAGATTTCCCGGACTGAAGGTGGAGTGCTACTGGAAAAATTCAGGCTCGTGACGAAGAGGCTGACGGATGCCGGGGCTCATTTTGTTGTCGAGGAAATCCGGAATTGCCCGGCGGTGATAGACCAGATAAACGATAAGCTGAAATGCGGAGAAAAACCGTAATATGGCTGCCGCGGATATCATCCGGCCACTGATAATTACTACCAGGACGGCTGCCTGTCTCGGCAGAACAAACAGCCGGAAACTTTAATTTCCGGCTGTTTGATTCGATTTCAGGGAATATCAGGCGACTTCAAGTCAATGTTCGCCATCGATTAACCTCAAAGGACGAAAATTTTATTGTCCTTCTCCCATGTCCCATTTTTGCAGATGAAGCATGCGGAGGACTGGCAAACCTTTTCAAGATGGGCGTATTCCCGTCCTTCGCAGTTGCACGAATTCTCACCAGGTAAATTTTCCATTTTTTCTCTCCCAAGCCGCTAACCGGAACGAAAGCCCCGGCAGGCCACAAGAAAATTGCCAACACTTATTACCTGATGATAATAATCATCCACCGGCAGTTTTAAAACGGCCCGGCTCGTTAAATTCTCCAGTAACGAACCATGTTCACACGAGCGTATTCATCAAGCCCGTATGATTCTCGCATCCACCACCAGCACTCCATCCGAGTAAGCTATTACCGGGTTCAAATCGATCTCGACTATTTCGGGATGCTCCTCAGCTATGGAAGCCAGTCGCAACAGGCTATCGACAACGGCGTTTTCATCTATTCCTGCACGTCCCCGGTAGCCTTTCAATAGGGGAGCGCTTTTGATTTCACCGAGCATTGCAGATGCATCCTCACGGCTGAGCGGAAGAAGGCGCATCGAGACGTCCCGAAAAAGTTCGACGGTCACGCCGCCCAGTCCGAACATGATGACCGGACCAAACTGCGGGTCCCTGTTCATTCCGATCAGGAGTTCAAGGCCCGGAGCTGCCATGGGGCTGACCACGGCGCCCGAAATTCGCGCATTTGGATAACACTGCCTGGTATCGTCCATTATCTTGACAAAGGCGTTGCGCAACTGTTGGGCCGACTGGAGATTCAGCCGCACTCCGCCACAGTCGGACTTATGCAGAATATCGGGGGAGTCTATCTTGAGAGCTACGGGGAATCCCATCCGATGAGCCAGATGAACCGCTTTTCCCGGACTGTCAGCGGGGCGCGTGTAAATGCACTCGAAGCCCCTGGCTTCCAGAAATTCAAAGCTCTCGACGGCATCCATCTGGGATCGGCCTGTTGCGTCAGGCAGGGTGAACCGTGCCCTCCGTGCTTTCTGGGCAGGGGGGACAAGCTGGGCCAGTGCGCGGATTCCTCTCTCTGGTGTCGGGAAGACGGGAATGCCCTTAAGATGCATCTTTTGCTTTTCGGCTCTTTCGACCTCCGCGCCACCCAGGAAGATAACCAGTTCATTTTCGTCCCGAGTCACCGATTCGGCTGCATCCGGGATTGGATCACCGAAGATAACGCCCAGGGTATGGTAGTGGGGGCGTGCTCTGTCAATAACCTCCTTGAACATTCGTGATGTTGCGTCACCGGTAAGGTCGAGCGGATTGGAGCGTATCGCATGACCGGGGACCACTCCTTCGAGAGATTCCGCCAATTCTTTCGGCAGGGGCGCCGTCTCGAGCCCTTCCCTCTCCGCCGCATCGGTCGCCAGTATAGCCGCTCCTCCTGAAGTGGTGATAAAGACGATTCTGTTCCCGGTCGGTCGTTTGAGGTAAGCCAACGCCTTGGAAAAATCATAGAGTTCTTCGAAAGTTTCGGCCCTGCATATGCCGTAGCGCTGAAAAAGCGAGGAATATATTGCGTCCGCGCCTGCCAGAGACTTGGTGTGGGATTCGGCGGCGATTCTGCCCCGCGGCGTGCGCCCGGACTTGAGCATGACCAGTGGCTTGGTAATGGATTGCAGGGCATTTTGAAACCGCAGCGGGTCCTTTATCCCTTCCAGGTAAGCTGCAATCACTTTGGTGTTGGGATCACTTTCGTAATGCTCGATCAGGTCCACTTCATTGATATCCGCGCGGTTTCCAAGACCCGCGAAACCGGACACTCCGAGTCCGTCCTGCTGAAACCAGTCGAGCATTGCCGCTCCCACGGTTCCACTCTGGCTCACAACCGCGACGCGCCCTTTGCGCGTCAGCAGGGGCCAGGTAGCGCACATGGGGTGGTACGGATTGTTGATTCCCTGGCAATTCGGTCCGATCAGACGGACACCGTATTCGGCCGCGACTTTGGCAAGCTCTCTTTGGAGTTCCTCGCCTTCCGCCCCTGCTTCACTGAATCCACCCGAGATTACAACCGCCCCTTTGACTCCGCACTCGCCACACTCCCTTACGGCCCGAGCGACGATCTTTGCGGGAATGATCACCACCGCCAGGTCGACCGGCTCCGGAATCTCCTTGACACTCCGGTAACACTGGACACCCAGGATTTTTTCACTCTTGGGGTTTATCGGATAGAGCGCACCGGGGTAGCCGCCCTCGATCAGGTTTTTCAGGATCTCGTGACCGTACTTGCCCGGGTTGTCCGATGCTCCGATCACAGCAATGCTTGCCGGATTAAAAAAGAAACCGAGTTTGGAAGACATGGGCCCTCTTTTCTAGGCTGAAGCTTTTTTGGCCTTTTCGGCCACCCTGGCGTTGAACTTATCGGCAACGATTATGAACCTTTCGTGTGTGGCTTCTCCTATCTTTTCAACGTCGTCAAAAGCTTCTAATCTGAAAGTGAGTTTGCGCCCTTCCACTGCGGTAACCTCAGTGCGTACCCGGATTGTCATTCCAAGGGGAGTCGCCGCGGAGTGCTGAAGATTCATGGAAATGCCGACGGACTGTTCGCCCGGATTGAGGCGCTCGTTTATCAATTCAGCGGAAACACGTTCCATGAGTCCGCCAAGACAGGGAGTGGCGAACACATCGGGAAGATTGGGATAGAAGCGACGGGCGGAATCCTCGGGAGTAGAAATAACTTTAAGTTCGTGACTCATACCTGGCTGGAAAGGTGAACTCATGAAGCGCCTCCTGTTCGAATGTGGCTAAGTTAATGATTACCTGAAATGAAGCAAAAGAAAGGTACAGCGCCTTTCCGAGAGGGGATACCATACCTGAGAGGATCGAGAAGTTTGCGGCCGGAGTTCAGCGAAAGGCGCGGCTGCCATGCAGCATTCCGGTCCGGGCATGAGGACCCGGGCCAGACAAAGAAGATTACATGATTCTTTTTCGCGGTCAAACCAAAAATGTACCCTTTGACTTTGAAATAGAACTACCTTAGCTTTGCTTAAATTGACCCTGTAGAGAACCATTCCGGATGGCGGCGCCGATACCGGCAAGTGATCGGGCGGTGGAAACATGCCTGTAATGCCCCGGGGTTTCAGACTTGCATGTCGTTCAGTTGATACCCTTTGCCAAGGAGATGATGTATGTCAAAGACCGAAAAAGACTTGATGGATGCGTTTGCAGGGGAATCTCAGGCCAACAGAAGGTACCTGACATATGCCCAAAGGGCCGAAGATGAATTCATGCATGGCGTAGCCAAGCTGTTCAGAGCTGTGGCGGAAGCGGAGACGATTCATGCGATAAAACATCTGCGCACGGCGGGAAAGGTAAAGAGCACCAGGGAAAATATTGAAGACGCCATCGCGGGCGAGACCCACGAGTTTACGGCCATGTATCCCCAGATGATCGAAAATGCCAGAGCGGAGGGAAATAAGTCCGCGGAGGTGGGCTTCGACTATGCAAACAAGGTGGAAGCCATCCATGCCAAGCTTTTCAAGAAGGCCCTTGCCGACCCCGACAAATTTCCGGTCCAGGATTACTACATCTGCAAGATCTGCGGCCATACCGCGGAGGCGGAAGCTCCCGATACGTGCCCGGTGTGCGGGGCCAACAGGAAGGCGTTTTTCAAGTGCTGACGGGCCGTTGCCTGACGATGTTTTGAAGGGAACCAGCCATCACTTCCCGTTATTAACCTATTGATGCGAGATGAAGCGCTCGGCCTGACATGCCATGCCCTGAGACTGTCGGGCCGGGTATTTTCATGCCAACCAGGAGAAGTCGGGCGCTTCGGCGCCTGCTTCCTCCCGTCTCACTCAAGAAACGGCAAGACTGTTCCCTTTCGGTAAACGAGGGCCTGGCAGGCGGCGATAAGTCCGCCGTTCTCATCATGGACCTTAATCTCATAGGAAGCCGTTTTTCTGGTAAGGCTGATTTCGCGTGCTTCCGCTGTGAGCGTGCTCCCGAGCTTTGCCGCGGCTATGAAGGTGACATTCATGTTGAGGGCGACGGCAAGAGTTCCGTGGGAGTTCGCGGCTGTTTCAAAAGCCTCATCGATCAAGGCGAAAAGCGCTCCCCCGTGGGCCATGCCCAGCATGTTTTCCATCCCGTGTGTCAGAATCATTTCTACCCGCGAATAACCTTTAGCGATTTCCACCAGTTTCAGGCCAAACTTCCCAGCGAAAGGCTCCTTCTCCACTTGTGAGCAAAAAATCTGCTTTACTTTATCCTCCATAGGCCGTTGCCAGCTCCTTTGAACGTGAAATTCATGCACCTCCGGCTTATCGCCATTGAGTGATATGATAATTATCATCCCTCATCCCGTTTAACAAACAGTTAATGTGCTCCATTGAGCATATCAAAGATTCCTGGAATGAATCCTATGATTACCTGAAAAATTACTATGCAGCCGGTATCTATAATGATAAATTCGCTCATTCAATCGATCAGTGTACCCTTTAATTATTTTCCTTACCGAGGAGCAAGAAACCATGGCAAGAAAACTGCTGGACATTGCTGCTTCCATTGTGAAAGCTCAAGCGACTGTGACCAGAATCTCTCCTGATGAAATCGAAGAGACCCTGTTGAAGACATTTCATGTGTTGCAGCGGATCCAAAATGCGGAGACCCAGGGTATCTTGCTCGAATTAGCGCGCGAAACACCTGTTGAAGAGGTAGAGGCCAAGAGGCCGGAATTCGGTGATCCGAAAGATTCGATTCGAGAAAATGTCATCGTGTGCCTGGAGTGCGGCATAGAGATGAAACAACTCACCAGGAAACATCTCATTTCTCACGAATTGACTCCACGGGACTACAAAAAGAAGTGGGGCTTTGCAATGAGGCAGTCACTATCGGCGAAGGCCCTTTCGCGAGCGAGGAGTCGGGCGGCGAAAAAGCGCGGTCTCCCTGAGAATCTCGTCAAATTTCAGGAGGAAAGAAAGCGCAAAGCGGCCAACTCCGTCTCTCCCCCTCCGTCTCCGACTGCTCGAGACGAGTAGTGCCGCCGGGAACTATCTCATGTTTACAGCATCCGAGCTTTTCGATATAGCCATTCAGGTTGAGATAAACGGCGAGCGTTTCTACAGGTACGCCTCGGGTCTTGTAGTCGATCCATCACTGAGAGAAGCCCTCGTGTGGCTCGCGGACCAGGAACTGCAACACAGGAGTCTATTCCTGGAAATCAAGAAAGGAACGTCGGCCCGCGCCAAACCTGAAGATCCGGCGCCGACCGATGAGGAGCGCATGGTCTTGCGTGCGGCAATGGGCCGTCATGCCTTTTCCCTGGATGAACTCGACGTTCATTCGCTCCGAAGTGACAGGGAACTCATGGAAGCGGCAATCGCGTTTGAAGACGATGCCATTCTGTTTTTTGAGTTCATTTCGTCTCTTGTCTCCGATCCCAAAGCCCTTGCAGGTATTGAAGAAATACGCAGGGAAGAATTGAAACACAGGAAGCTGCTAGCGGAAAAAATTTCATCCATCCAACAACCATGATCCATGCAAAGCGGGGAGAAAAGAATGGATAAACCCATAGACAATTACTGGTCCCTGAGGCTCAGCAGCCTCAAAGATGCGTTGGAAGCGAACAACTTCGAGGTCCATATCGCCGAGAACATTGAGAGTGCAAAGAAGGCCGCTCAAGGGATCATATCCAAGAGCGGAGCAAAGAGTATTTCCTGGGGAGGCTCCATGACTTTCGTTCAGACCGGCCTCCACAAAGAGCTAAAGGAGCGTCAGGATCTCGATATCCTGGATACTTATGAACAGGGTGTGGCGCCCGGGGAGATGACAGAGCGCAGAAGACGCGCGCTGCTGGTTGATCTTTTCATTACCGGTTCCAATGCCGTCACCGAGACAGGAACACTGGTCAACCTGGATATGACCGGCAACAGGGTGGCCGCCATCACCTTTGGCCCCAGGAATGTAATCATTCTTATCGGCAGGAATAAAGTTGTTCCGGATCTTGAAGAGGCAATGCTGAGAATCAAGAATTATGCGGCGCCCGTGAATGCGATGCGACTTGACAAAAAGACTCCCTGTATTAGAACCTCTATCTGCGAAGAATGCCGTGGGCCTGATCGGATCTGCAATACCTGGACGATCACTGAGAAGTCCTTTCCAAAGGGCAGGGTGAAAATAATTCTCATCAACGAGGACCTGGGGCTTTAAGGTCGATAGTTCGGGAGACAGCGATTTTGTCGTTAATTCGTCATAGCCGTATTGCAGCATTTAAGCTTCTATACGGCTCATATTCTATTGGTTCCATTTTAAATTGCACGCAATTCATTCATGGTTTAATCTCCTGGTGACGATACAGCAAATATGTAGCTGCAACGGCGCCTTTTTTCCCACGGACCAGGGGCTTGTCGCCCTTTACGGGGAAAGGAGACAGAAAATTCCGGATGCTTTCAAATTGCTTGCAAAATGGCCCGTTTGCCGCTAATTAGGCTGACTGATCCGAAAGGATAATTGTGCCATCCGGTGGGGCTAGACGGATCACACAAGAAAAATCGGGCTTTGGGTGAGAAGAATGAAAATGAGTAAGCGCGGTGTTACGGCACGGATCGAGGAGGAAGAAGAAGGATGGAGGAATCTTGACGGAGAAGCCGCCGACGAGTTTTCCGCGGAGATAAAGAAGCTGGCCAAGCCGGCGAAAAAAAGCGGATCGACGAGGCGTTCCAAACCGGCAAGCATCCGGAGTTCCTGGACCCGGCAGATCCAGGAAGCCATCCAGAAAACATGCGATCACTATTTTCGGACACAATATCCCGAGGGGTATTGGTGGGCCGAACTGGAATCCAATGTTACCATAACCGCTGAATATGTCATGCTCATGCGCCTTCTCGGAATACCAATTCCGGAGAAGCAGAAGAGCATCACGGCATACATGCTCAACAACCAGAACGATAATGGCTCCTGGGGATTATACTACGGTGACGGCGGTGAACTCAGCACGACCATCGAGGCATATTTTGCCCTCAAACTGCTCGGACAGAGTTGCCAGTCGGAAGCTCTTTTAAAGGCGAAGGAGTTCATCCTCAATAAAGGCGGAGTAGAGTCTTCCCGCGTATTCACCAAGATCTGGCTCGCACTGTTTGCCCAATATGACTGGGACAAAGTGCCCTCGATGCCGGTAGAACTGGTCCTGCTGCCTTCTGAGCTTTTTTTCAGCATCTATGAGTTTTCGAGTTGGGCCAGGGGCACCGCGGTGCCGCTCTCCATCGTACTTTCCATCCGACCGAAGCTCAAACTCCCGGAAGCATGCTGTATATCGGAACTCTATGTTCCCGGAGGCGAAAAGAAGTTTGCCTCTCGGACTCACAAGCTCTTCTTCCTGCTGGATCGTATTGCCAAGAAGTTTGAAAAGAAGCCGGTCGGATTGTTTCGACGCAGAGCCATAGAGGCGGCAAGAGACTGGATACTGGATCACCAGGAAGAGAGCGGAGACTGGGGAGGCATCCAGCCCCCGATGGTCTATTCGATTCTTGCGCTCCACTACCTTGGCTATCCTCTAACCCATGAAGCCATGGCAAAGGGCCTGAAGGCCATTGACGATTTCTGCCTCAAAGATGACCAGGGACTGCGGATGCAGTCCTGCGTATCGCCGGTTTGGGATACGGCGCTGGCTGCTCTCGCAATGCTCGATGCAGGTGTCTCTCCGGAGCATCCTGCTCTCGAAAAATCGGCAAACTGGCTCATCTCCCAGCAGGTCTTGACCGGAGGCGACTGGCAGTGCAAGAACTGCTGCCCGCCCGGCGGATGGGCATTCGAGTTCTGCAATACCTGTTATCCCGACGTCGATGATTCCGCGGTTGTCCTGAATGTTTTGAACCGGTTCAGCCCGGAGAGATGCACCGGGCTCGATTGCGCCAAATCCAGGGGTATGGACTGGTGCATCAGCATGCAGAGTTCAAACGGTGGATGGGCGGCATTCGACCGGGACAACGACATGGACATCCTCAATAGGATTCCGTTCGCCGATACCGAAGCAATGGTCGATCCTCCCACGGCGGATGTTACGGGCAGAATGCTGGAGGCAATGGGCTATTTCGGCTATGAGCGCAACTGCAGGGCAGCCAGTCGAGGGATTCGTTTCATAAAGGAAATCCAGGAAGAAGACGGCAGTTGGTGGGGGCGCTGGGGTGTAAATTATATTTATGGCACCTGGTCCGTTTTGCGGGGGCTCATTCAGATAGGAGAAGATCCGAAATCCCCCTGCATCCGAATGGCCGTGCACTGGCTCAAAGATCACCAGAATCCTGACGGAGGCTGGGGCGAAACCTGCGATTCCTATAAATTACCCGAACTCAGAGGGCAGGGACCAAGTACACCTTCGCAAACAGCCTGGGCCATTATGGGACTCCTCGCAGCGGGTGAAGAAAAATCCCCGGAGGTGAGCAAGGGAATTCAGTATCTTCTGAGAACCCAGAAGGTTGACGGAACCTGGGATGAAGTCCATTTTACCGGGACAGGCTTCCCGAAGCACTTCTACATACGCTATCACAACTATCGCAACTGCTTCCCGCTGATGGCGCTCGGGCAGTATGCCGGAAAACTCAAGGAGCCGGCCGTGTAGGCGGCGGTTGTGACACTGCTGAATTGACGAGGGCGGGCTTCTAATGCCCGCCCTTTGTTTTGCGGAATGACCTGTTTCTTACGGACCGGCGCCAGAATTCTGTTAACCTGTTTTGTATCACCCGTTATAATGCGCCGTTCTGCTGGTTGTCCGTCGTGGAAAGCGGCGCTGTTCAAGGTTTTTTGACACATGGTTGCTCATAATGGAAAGACAGATTGCATGACTAAGGATACTCAACAAATCATCATCAGCGGCCTGGGGGGGCAGGGCGTCCTGTTCGTCACCAAAGTCCTGGCCGATGCGGCGCTGGCAATGGGCTATTCCGTGCTCATTTCCGAGACCCACGGCATGGCCCAGAGAGGCGGCAACGTCATCAGTCATCTCAAAGTCAGCCCCATGGAAGAAGGACGCTCCTTTATCAGTCCGCTGATCCGGCCCGGCCGGGCAGATGTATTTCTCGGCCTTCATTCTGAAGCCATGCCCGTTCACGGCCATTATCTCCGGCCCGGCGGCGAGGCGTTCTGCAATAGTCGCGATGCCTCGGGCGCCTCTCAAAACGTGGATGCGACCGCAATCGCCTTCGGGCTCAACTCACCGGTCTCCGCCAACCTGGTTCTTCTCGGCTTTTCCGCGGCATCAGGGGTCCTGTTCTGCGATGCAGCCAGGATTGAATCCGTTATCGAGAGTTATGGCGGCAAGAGACTGGAAGCATCACTCAGGGCTTTTCGAGCGGGATGCGGCGCGGTTCCCGGCAGCACCGGATTCAACTGATATAAACCGATGTCCTGGATTCTCATCCCGCATCTTCTCGTGGCCGGCGTCACCAACGGCAGCATTTACGCTCTCATCGCGCTCGGCTATTGCCTCATCCAGAATGCCACAGGCCTGGTAAATTTCGCCCAGGGAGAGTTCGTAATGCTTGGGGCCATGACGGTGATATGGCTCCATAACGGCTTGCACTTCCCGCTTCCCCTGGCATTTCCCCTCGCAATCCTGCTGGTGGCCGCAGTCGGGATGCTGCTTGAGCGGGGGCCGATCAGGCATTCGAAAAACCGCGACGTTCTCACCCTCGTAATGATTACGGTCGGAGCCTCCATTGCCTTCCGGGGCGCAGGGATGATGCTTTGGGGAAAGAGTTCGCATATTCTTCCCTCGATCGGAGGCGATTCGCCCTTTATACTGTTCGATGCCGCCATTTTGCCCCAGTCCCTCTGGATATTTGCCTTCTCCGTGCTGGTCCTCGGCTCACTCTATTTTTTCTTCCATAGGACCCTCCTGGGCAAGGCCATGCGAGCCGTTTCCGATAACCAGTTGGGAGCAGCTCTGATTGGCATCTCCGCAAGAAAGTTGATCGCGCTCGCCTTTGCTTTGAGCGGAGCGCTCGGCGCCCTGGCGGGTATTCTGGTCACCCCCATCACGAGCATGAGCTACGACGGCGGGTTGATGCTCGGGCTCAAAGGCTTCTCAGCAGCCATCCTCGGCGGCTACGGCAGCGTTCCCGGAGCGGTTCTGGGCGGCATTCTTCTGGGTATAGTCGAATCTCTGGGAGCGGGTCTCATCTCGTCCGCATATAAGGATGCAATCGCTTTTCTGCTGCTCCTGGCAATCCTTTTCATTCGCCCCGGCGGGCTTTTCGGCAAAACTCATGTCAGGCGCCTCTAGAGATGCAACTGGAGCATGAAATTGAAATGAAAACCCCCAGCCTCGTTTTCCTGCCGTCAAACTGGAAAGCGCTTTTCCTGTTTACAGCCGGGGTTTTTTTCCTGCCCGTCTTCTTCCGAAACGACTATTTCTACTTCTTCTTTAATATTCTCGCTCTGAACGCCATTGTCGTTCTCGGCCTGAACCTGCTGATCGGCTCGACGGGGCAGGTCTCTCTCGGCCATGCCGCCTTCTACGGTCTCGGAGCGTATATTTCAGCCATATTGAGCACAACCTTTCACCTGCCCCTCTCCATTTCGCTCGCGATTGCGATCCTGCTGGTTGCTCTGACGGCTTTCCTCCTGGCCATACCAACCCTTCGGCTCGAAGGCCACTACCTGGTCATGGCCACGCTCGGCTTCAATATCATCGTCAGTATAGTCCTAGGACAGATGGAAGGCGTCACGGGGGGGCCGTCCGGCTTCGCCGGAATTCCCAAACTCAGGCTCGGCCCCTGGACCCTTTCTACCGACAGGGATTTCTACTATTTCATCTGGAGTTCGTTTCTGGTTCTTTTCGCCCTGAGCCTCAATTTGACCCAATCCCGCATCGGGCGCGCCCTCATGGCCATCCACGAAAAAGAACTTACCGCACAGACCCTGGCCATCGCCACTTACCGCTACAAGGTGGCCACTTTTGTGTTGAGCGCCGTCTATGCCGGCTTTGCCGGTTTTTGCTATGCCCACTATGTGACCTTCATCAGTCCCAAGACCTTCGACATCTTTTACTCGGTGCAAATTGTCACGATGGCCGTGGTGGGCGGCATCGGGAGCCTCTGGGGTGGATTGGCGGGAACCCTGCTTCTCAGCTCTCTGCCCGAGCTTCTCCACCAGCTTGAAGACCTCCAGGTTCTCCTTTACGGGTTGATCCTTGTCACAGTCCTGGTGCTCTGCCCCAGAGGACTGTTTCCTGCCGTTGCCTCGGGCTTTTCCCGGGCAGTCCGCAAAATGAGCGGTCTGCCCAATCTCGGGATCCCCAAATCCGTTCCGGCCTCTTCGGCTTCGTTACCCATATCGAAGACCCCCAAACCCGGGAAATCCGCTCCCGAATCATCTCTCCAGCCCGTGCTTACCGTCGACTCTCTGTCACTTTCCTTTGGAGGCCTGCAGGCGCTGTGCGAAGTCAATGTCGAAGTTGCGCGCGGAGAGATAGTGGCGCTCATTGGACCCAACGGGGCGGGAAAAACCACCGTACTCAACGTGATCTCCGGACTGCTTCGACCTGATTCGGGAACCATAAAACTTCAAGGCCGCAACATAGCGGGACTGGCGCCGCATCAGGCGGCGATGCGCGGGATAGGCCGCACTTTCCAGACTGTGCAGACATTCAGAAATCTCTCTGTGCTCGATAACCTGCTCCTCGGTCTCCATAAGCAGGGCAGCGCCGGTTTCGTTGCCGCCTGCTTCCGTCCTCCATCGGAAAGAGCCGAGGAAGAACAGCTCAGAGCGCGCGCCATGGAGTTTCTGGAGAGTATCGGACTTGAGGACAAAGCCCATTTGCCCGTCGAGCAACTCACGCTCCTTGAGCAGAAAGTGCTCGAAATGGCGCGATCTGTTGCACTCTCCCCCCTCGTTCTTCTCCTGGATGAACCGGCCGGGGGACTCGATCCCCGGGAGAGCGCGTTCATGATGCACCGGATCTCCTCTCTGAGGAATGAAGGCGTTGGGGTGATCCTGGTGGAACATGACATGAACATGGTCATGCAGCTTGCCGAACGCATATATGTCCTCCAGCACGGGCGCCTGATCGCTTCCGGAACCCCTGGAGAAATCAGGAGGGATCCCCGCGTGATCTCCGCCTATCTCGGCAAGAGTCTTACCGGGACCGAAGGAGGAAGCAGGACGTGCTGAAAGTGAATGGCGTTTCAGCAAAATACGGCTCTCTGCAGGTTCTCCGTCGAGTCAGCTTCCACCTGGAACAGGGTGAAATAGTCGCGCTGATCGGGTCGAACGGGGCCGGAAAATCCACCCTTTTGCGTACCATCAGCGGAATTCAGCGCGCCCATGAAGGAGAAATATTCTTCCGCGGTACATCCATCAACTCCATGAGTCCGGAAGGAATTGTCGCACTCGGCCTTGTGCAGGTTCCCGAGGCCCGGCAGCTTTTCCCTAACCTGACGGTGTTGGAAAACCTCGAGCTTGGCGCTTATGTTCGCGGCAGAAAACATGTCCAGACCGGTCTGGACAGGGTGCTCCCTCTTTTTCCCATTCTTGCGGAGCGCAGGCGGCAAAAGGCCGGAACACTCTCCGGTGGCGAGCAGCAGATGCTCTCCATCGGACGGGCGCTCATGGCCTCTCCACGCCTGCTCATTCTCGATGAACCTTCAATGGGACTTGCTCCACTGATTACGGAAGAAATATACCGGACAATCGATAACCTCCATCGCGCCGGGACGACCGTACTGATTGTGGAGCAGAACGCAATGGGGGCGCTGGCCATCGCCGAGAGGGCTTATGTGATTGAAACGGGCCGGATCGTCCTTTCCGGCAGAGCTGAGGAACTCATCGGGCACGACGACGTGCAGAGGGCATACCTTGGCAGGGATTACGAGCACAAGTGGGAAAGATGAAACAGTGAGCAGTGAACAGTGAGCAGTGAACAGTGAAAGGCGAAGAGCGAAGAGTGAAGAGGCATAACTCACTTTTTGACGGGAGGCTAAATGGCACAGGAGACATCCGACAGGCTCTCCTATGAGCAGGTTCGCCAGCTTCAGGCGGAACGGCTTCAGATGACGCTCAACCGGGCTTACTTCCACGTGGACTTCTATCGCAGGCGAATGGACGCGCTGCGGATGCTTCCCGAGGACATTGCGGGCACGCCGGATCTGAGGATTTTTCCCTTCACGACACGTGAGGACCTGAGGGATCACTATCCGTACGGCCTTTTCGCCGTCCCGCTCAGAAATATCGTGCGCCTCAAAATTACCGCTCCCGCGCTCTACGGGCAAGGCAAGCCCATCGTGATCGGCTTTTCCCGCCACGACGTGAAAATGTGGCAGTCCCTGCTGGTCCGGCTCTACCGGCAACTCGGAGTAACCGAGCGCGACATTGTTCAGGTGGCGTTCAATTTCAGCCTTTTTCCCGGAGCGTTTACCTTCAATTATGCCGCTGAGGAGATTGGGGCCACCCTGGCCCCTTCGGCCACCAATTCCGCCATAATGCAACTCCAGATCATGCAGGATTTCCGCTCGACCATCCTGGCCACAACCGCGGCTTTTGCCCTTCACATCGTGGATACCATGGACTCCGGCGGAATCGATCCGACAAGCCTTTTCCTGCGGCTGATGCTGGTGGGTCCGGACCCCCTGCCGGAGGCCACGCGCCAGAAGCTGGAGTCGGCCTTCGGCATACCCGTTTTCGGCCTCTATGGAGTGTCGGAAATGGGGGAACCCGGAATGGCCGGCGAATGCGAGGCAAAAGAGGGCCTGCACCTGGCGGAAGACCAGTTTCTCGCCGAAATAGTGCATCCGCTCACGGGAGATCCCGTCGCGCCGGGACAGGAGGGAGAACTGGTCATCACCACCCTTACAGCCGAAGCCTACCCGCTTATCCGTTTCAGAACAGGCGATATCACGGTGCTGCGCGAATCCCCCTGTGCGTGCGGCAGGACCTGGTCGCGCATCGTTCCCATCCTCCGCAGAACCGACAACAGGCTATCCATTCGCGGAATTCCGGTCTACCCGGAGCATGTGGAACAACTCCTCAGGACCCTGGACCCCAAACTCCTCGACTTCCGGCTCATTGTCTACACGGCGCACGGCATAGGGGAGCAGTTGGAGTTGATGTTGACGCGGGAGGAGGACAACGATCTTCCGGGCGGCGGCAGGTCCCAGTACCTGGACCTGCTCCGCAGCAACATACGCAGAGCCCTGGGACTGGGAATGCGGGTGCTGCTCACCACCTCCGACCGCCTTCCCGGAGAGGGACTGATATACAAGACGGTTTTTAGGAATACCGCGACCCTGAATGCCGAAATGGGGGATCTGCCGAAAAAATAGACTCACTCGATATCTGCCAGGGCCTGCGTTTCCCTCAATCTCTCACTGTTGGTGACTCAGCCATATTCGGCAGTGAGTTAAGCATTTATTGGGGTTGTTTTTTCGCCTCAAACCTCAAGACAGCCTTTTCACACCGTTCGCGGATAAGCGCGGCTACTTCGTGCGCGACCTTATGGTCTATATTGACCTTATCCAGATGATCGAGAATAGCTCGCGCCAAGCTGGGGACTCGTTGCCTGACAAACGGTTTGCCGAGCCCTGCCTCCTCGGCCAGGCGGTCAAAATGTCCGGGAAGAATATTGCGGGACATATATTCGCCGCCTATTTTCATCGCCATTTTTGTGGTGAGTTCAGGGTAATAAACGGTGCTGATCGGATCATAAAAAGGGGCAAGTCTTGTCCCCCGTCCCACAGCGGTTTCTCCGCTGTAGAGCAACGAGAAATTCTTGCTATGCGCATCGTGATTACCAATTAAGAAATTGAAAATAACCACGTTCAACAGCGCCAGGATATCCACGGCAGGAACGTCGGATGCCTCGCGCAGCAAGTCAAAACATTGCTTGAGAGAAGGGCCGCCTTCGTTCTGGTATTTCAGTTCGGGAACGACGCCGAGCGCCTGGCAAAAGTCTTCCTGGTGCAACCGTTCCGTGTAAGGCCAGGCGCGGGGTCCAAGGACTGTTTTCCGATCGTATCTTTCCACTAACAGATACTCTAGAGCGCCGATAGAGCCGATTTCCGTCTTTGCGACAGGCAAGCCCACCATTGCCGCCAGCTTCATGCAAAAAGCTTCATTAAAAACCAAGCCTTCAAAGCGCTCGCTAGCCGGCTTCAGGATATGTGTGCTTGGCGCGCCGTTCAGCGGCAAGGAAATTAGCCCTTCATACACGTGAACGGGTATCTTTTCTTGCGCCCCTGCAAGCGACAGACGTATATCCTTGTCTCCGGCCAGCAGAGGACGGCGCGGCAATTCTTCAAGAATGCCGGACAGTTCTTCGTCGGATAATTTTCTGTAATCATGTTCCTCTTTGGGCAGCGGCTTTCCGGCGGGCATGAACGTTACTGCGCCCGCGCATTCACCACCGATTTGCTCCAGCATTTTAAAATCATTATTGGCGCTGATGCCCAGATTGCGTGCGATGATTTCGCGTATGCTTTGTTCCGGCAAAACGCCCGCGAAGAATCCGCGACATTGTTTGCGGGAGAAGGTTCTCTTTTCTAGCGGCAAAGATTGCGACAGAGGAATAGCCGCGGCGTTTTCCAACCAGTTGTGCGCATAGCGAAAAGCCAAGTCGCCATGATCGTCTTGTATTAAGCGTCCCACGAGATCATCGTGCAGATAAACATCGAGGGTCTTGGGCACGGCTTATTCCCCCATTGATGTGTCGGGAGAGACCATGGCCAACGTAATGCCGAGCGTATTCAAAACCGTCAGCACTTTCCCCAACTGACAGGTCGGTTTCCCCTTTTCGAGTTCGCTGATAAATCTCAGCCCGGCGCCGGAAGTAAGCGCTAATTCCTTTTGCGTCATCTTCATGCTTCTGCGCGTCTCTTTAACGATCTTCCCGATTTGTTCCGGCGTAGTCTTCTTCATAAAACATCCCCCATGTTATCAGAATGTTACCGATCGGGAATAATATATTAATTATCTCGCAAAGACAAGCAGCATGTTCCCGTTCGGGAATACCTTGAATCTGTGTACTATCACCCAAAGTAAAGAAAGACCTGAATCGGCAGGAATCCGGCTCTGAAGCGCTGCCGGTTGATGGGAGCGAGATGACCTCCGGTTTACCTCTTATTTATGAAGCCCGCATCATTGGCCGATCGCCAAATGATGCGGAGGACCTGGTTCGCTGTATTAATTTATTTCACTCGTAATGGACGAAATGGCGTCTGTACAGATTTCGTCTACTTACCTGGGCCCTGTGGTGTCACACTTGCGATGAATCAGTGGCGATGATCAGATTCCGCCCATGTGCATCATTTCGTAGCGCCGCCATATGTCATTGTCCACGAGATCTTTTATCCGGCGCGCGCAGGAATCATCCGTGCATGCTTCCGCCCAGATTTCCGGCGCCACTTCCTCGATGAGCCGTTTCTGATCGCTTCTATCCATATTCAGGATCAATTCTTTCACCTGTTCGTAGCTCATTTTTCAAAACCTCCAGATTCCCATCGCTCCGATTCCGCCATGGACGATCTCAGATTGTCTTCTGCCGCCATACAGTTCCGTTTGGAGCAACTGCCCCTTTTCCAGTGGATCAACGGTGGTGTAGTCGGGATTGGCGAAAAAGAGCTGAATGTCACCCCCTGCCCAGGGATACATTCCCGGACTCTCTGCGTTGAAAGATTCCCTCACAGATGAACATCCCAAAATGCACACAAGAATAAAAAACAGTAAAATCCAGCTCTTGATCATCTGATTCGCGCCTCCGATCCACACAAAAATGGTACGTCAACGCCTGTCTACTTCTCATAATAGTAAGTTCACTGAAGAGTTAAAGGAATGGAACTGAAAGGGAATATTCTGTCTTCCGACAGGCGGGCGCGGGTCAAGGCCGTCACTTTCTAAGCGGTTGAAAACAATTCAAAATCTCGGAGTTTTTCTCCTCCCGCAGAAATTGCCCAAAGAAAAAGGTTGACTCTTTTGTGTTTGGAGAATATTTCAGCAAAATGCACATTGTGCACAAGGGCCTTGTGCCGAGGCGTACAGCCGGTGAAGAGGAGTGCTCCCGGAACATACGCCTTGTTAACACCCGCACACGATGGCGCCGGGGGGATTTGGCGCTCGTGCGGGCTTCGGCGATCATGCCTGGAGCATTGAGAAGGCAGCTTCTGCCTGGAAGGTATAAGACTGATGAGTTCCATACAGGATCTTTTCACCAAACCGATACTCGTATTCGGCTGTGGCAACATTTTGATCGGTGATGACGGCTTCGGACCCGCGGTGATAGATCATCTGTCCGGCAATTTCGATCTGCCGCAGCATGTGGCTGCGATGGATGTAGGAACGAGCATTCGGGAGATCCTGTTCGACCTGCTGCTCATGCCCGAGAGGCCGCGCGCCATGTTCATCGTTGACGCCGTATTTGAATCCGAGCGGCAACCCGGCGAAATCTTTGAACTCGACATAAGAAGCATCCCCCAAAAGAAGGTGAACGATTTTTCGTTGCACATGTTCCCGTCGGTCAATCTGCTGAACGATCTGCAGGATGGAGCGGGAGTAAAGATACGAGTTCTTGCCGTGCAGGCGGGAAAAATGCCGGATGAAATCGAGCCGGGATTATCCGATCCGGTAAAAGCGGCTGTTCCAAAGGCCTGTGAGTGGCTGCTCCGGGAAATCGAGGAGTGTTCATGATAGTCATCCGAATCGGCCAACTGGCCGAGCAACTCGGAGTACACAGAAATACGATCCGGAACTGGATCCGGAGCGGCAGGCTTCCCGCACGGAGTATGTCCGGGAAGCGCTACCTCCTGACCGAGTCCGATTTCAGCAAAATATGCCAGGAATTCGGAATAGATCGCTCGACGCTTAAGCTCAAGCACGTTCCGGGCGCCCCGCTCATGAGCCGGGAAATGGGGCTGCACGAGCAGAATGTGCGAGAGATAGGGACCCCATCGGGCAGACTGCTGGAACAGCCCTCCTGGGGAGAAGCCTGTATGACCTGCGGAAGCTGTGCAAGCGCCTGCCCCATTTCCGGAGTCGATGGGCTGGACCCCCGCAAAATGGTGCGCATGGCCGTGCTCGGACTCGAAGAGGAACTGCTGGCATCCCAGTGGCCGTGGAAATGCACGATGTGCGGCAAATGCGAAAGGGCCTGCCCTCAGAACATTGAAATCGTTGACCTTGTGCATCGCCTGCGCGGTCTTCGCGAGAGGCACAAAGTACCGGGGCCTCTGCACAAAGGGGTCCTCATGTGCCTGGACAAGGGCAACAACCTGGGCATTCCGAAGGAGGACTTTGTTTCCCTTGTCGAGGAAATGTCCAGGGAAATGGTGGAGGAGTGCTGCCCGGGCTTCGTCTCCCCCATCGACCGGGAGGGCTCGAACCTGCTCATGCTGGTCAATTCCAAGGAGCCTTTTGCAGAACCCGACGACATGAAGTACTGGTGGAAGATCTTCTATGCGGCGGGCGAATCCTGGACCATTCCGTCTGAGAATTGGGAAGGGGTCAACTGGGCGCTTTTCACCGGAGATGACGAATCGCTCAGGACCATTGTCGATCATGTCGTGCAAAACATGTACAGGCTCAACTGCAAGACGCTTCTTTTACCCGATTGAGGGCATTCCTATTATGCAACCCGGTACGGGTTGAATCGCTGGTTCAAGGACGACCTCAAGAACTTCAAGGTCGTAACGATATTTGATCTGCTCACCGATTATCTGAGGGAGGGGCGCATACAAATCGATCCCACGCGCCACCGGGCTCTTACCACCTACAATGATCCGTGCCACTACGGGAGAAAATCGCTCAAGACGTTCGGACACGGCTACTTTGAGGAGGCGAGGGCAATTGTCAGGAAATGTGCTCCCAACTTCGTGGATCTGTACCCTGTCTGTGCGGACAACTACTGCTGCGGGGCCGGTGGAGGTGGCTGGGCGATGCCGTTCAAGGAAGAGCGGGTGTTTTATGGCCGTTTCAAGGCGCGCCAGATAGAGAACTCCAGGGCAGGTCTCGTGATCACCGCATGCCACAACTGCCGTGACCAGATCATGAAAAGCCTGTGCAAGGAATACGATCTCAAGGTGGAAGTCAAATACATCTGGGAACTGGTGGCCGATTCCCTTGTACTCCCCGGAAACAGGGGAACAGGGAAGAATTCTGGAGCCGTAGCTAAATGATTTTTGAAGAGAAAATCGGAAGTGTAATGGTTGTCGGGGGTGGCATAGCAGGAATTCAGGCCGCGCTCGACCTTGCAAACAGCGGCTATTACGTCTACCTGGTAGAACGTACCGGGGCCATTGGAGGCGCGATGGCCCAGGTGGACAAAACCTTTCCGACAAATGATTGTGCGATGTGAATACTGTCGCCCAAACTGGTCGAGTGCGGTCGGCACTTGAATATAGAATTGATGACCATGTCGGAGTTGGAGCGGGTTGAGGGGGATCTGGGCAACTTTACGGTTCACCTGCGCCGCCACCCGCGCTACGTTGATATCGACAAATGTATCGCCTGCGGAAAATGCGCGGAAAAGTGCCCGCGGAAGACGAAGGATGAATTCAACCAGAAGATCAACACCCGCAAGGCGATCTACGTGAAATACCCCCAGGCGGTTCCCCTCAAATACCAGATAGATCCCGTCGCCTGCAACCGGATGAGGGGCGGGAGATGCAGGGAATGTGAACTGGTCTGCCCCTGCGGAGCTATCCGGTACGACGATCGTGAGCAGGAGATTTCCGTCAGGGTCGGTTCCATTATCCTGGCCCCGGGGTATCGAACCTTCGATCCTTCAGGTCTCAGCGCGTGGGGGTATGGACGTTTTCCCAATGTGATCACAGCGATGGAACTCGAGCGCTATCTCGCCGTCTCCGGGCCGACGAGTGGAAACCTCCTTCGCCCCTCAGACGGCAAGCCGGTCAAAAAAATTGCCTTCCTCCAGTGCATCGGCAGCAGGGACTGCAACCAGATATCCAAGAAATACTGCTCCGCGGTCTGTTGCATGTATGCGATCAAGCAGGCCATGATTGCCATAAACCACAATCAGAACCTGCAGGTGTCCATATTTCACATGGATATCCGCACGCACGGGAAAGATTTCGAGCGTTTTTACGACCGGGCCAAGCAGAGGGGCATCAGCTTCCAGAGATGTCGTGTGCATTCCGTGGAACCCTCCGACGGGGGGGAAGAGCTGAACCTGCGCTTCATTACCGATAACGGCAAGCAGACGACAGACCAGTTCGACCTGATAGTCCTCTCCGTTGGTATGGAGCCCAGCCCGGAAATTACGGCGCTTGCAGAGAGAGTGGGGATCGAATTGACCCCCGAAGGCTTCGCGGCCAACTCCTGCTTTTCGCCCGTGAACACCTCCCGGCCCGGCATCTTCGCCTGCGGCGCTTTTGCGGGCCCCATGGACATTCCTCTGTCGGTGGTCGAGGCCTCAGCCGCCGCGACCGCCTCCGCCCTCCGGCTCTCCGATGTGCGATACAGCCTTTCACACCAGAAACAGTTCCCGCCGGAGCGTAACGTCTCGGCAGAGGACCTTCGGATCGGAGTCTTTGTCTGCAACTGCGGCTCCAATATTGCCGAGGTGGTGAATGTGCACGAGGTGGCAAGGTATGCCCAATCGCTGCCCCATGTGGCCTTTGTCGAGAAGAGCCTTTTTGCATGTTCGCAGGATGCGCAGGAGCTTATCCGCAGGCGAATCGAGGAAGAGGGCCTGAACAGGATCGTGATTGCCTCCTGTACCCCCAGGACCCATGAACCGCTTTTCCGGGAGACTCTCAGGGCTTCGGGGTTGAATGAATGCCTTGTCGAAATGGCAAATATCCGTAACCAGCTTGCCTGGGTGCATGCAGCCGAACCCGAGGCGGCAACCGCAAAAGCCAAGGATCTCGTTCGTATGGCCGTCTCGAAGGCCGCGCTCCTGGAGCCGGTGCCTCCCGTCTCGGTTCGGATAACCCCCCAGGCGCTCGTCATCGGAGGCGGCCTTTCCGGTATGACCGCCGCCCTGGCGCTTGCCGACCAGGGGTTTCCCGTGCACCTTGTCGAGAAGGCTGCCCAATTGGGAGGAATAGCCCGCCACCTCTTCAAGACCTGGAAGGGCGAACCCATTCCCCCCTTCATGGATACCCTTGCCGCAAGGGTCCGGGAACACAGCCTGATCACGATTCATCTCAAGTCGACCATAACCCATGCGGAGGGCTATGTCGGCAGCTTCCGCTCCACGATTCACAAACCTACGGGCAACGTCGTCGTGGATCACGGCGTGACCATTCTGGCTATCGGCGCACAGCCCTTCAAGCCCGTCGAATATGATTACGGCCTCTCTCAGGACATTTTTACTTCTCTTGAATTCGACAAGCTGCATGCGGTCGGCGACGAACGGATCAAGAACGGCCGGAATTTCGTTTTCATCCAGTGCGTAGGGTCACGGGAACCGGAGCGCAATTATTGTTCCCGTGTATGCTGCACCCACTCGATCCAGTCTGCGATCGACCTGAAGGAGGAAAACCCCGAACGCAAGATCTTCGTCCTCCATCGGGACATCAGGACCTACGGGCTGCGGGAGGATCTCTACCGCAGGGCGCGTGAACTCGGTGTCATTTTCATCAACTACGATGTTCACCAAAAGCCAAACGTTGTGGTAAGCGAGGAAGGAATCGAGGTTATCGTCTGGGACCATATTCTGCACGAACCTTTCAGCATCCCGGCCGATGTGGTTACCCTCGCAACGGCGATCGTTCCGAACGCGGATACAAAAGATCTGGCCAAGATTTACAAACTGCCCGTCGATATGGACGGATTTCTCCTGGAAGCCCATGTGAAACTGCGTCCGGTGGATTTCTCCACGGACGGCATATTCCTTGCCGGACTGGCCCACTATCCCAAACCGATAGAGGAGTCTATCGCGCAGGCCCAGGCCGCGGTCTCTCGTGCCGTGACGGTCCTCTCCAGCCGCTGGGTGGACCTGGACCTGGTAAAGGCCAGAATTGACGCCGGAAGGTGCGATTGCTGCGCCCTGTGCGTGGATGCATGCCCGTACGGGGCGCTGGAAATCGAACGGGAAAACAACGGGGCGGACGGCTCGCCGGGCAGGCAGAAAATTGTGGTCAGGGCAGCCAAGTGCAAAGGTTGTGGAACCTGCCAGGCAACCTGCCCCAAAGAGGGGATCAGCGTCACGGGCTTTTCAAACAGGCAGCTCTCCGCCCAGGTACGCGCCGCGCTTGCGTAGAAGATCATTACGGAGGTTTTAATTGCCTGAATATTTTCCTGGATTCGAACCCAAGATTCTGGCGTTTACGTGTAACTGGTGTTCCTATGCCGCCGCCGACCTGGCCGGCACTGCTCGGATACAGTACCCGACCAACGTGAGCCTCATCAGGGTGATGTGCTCAGGGATGGTTCACCCGGGGCTGGTCACCGAGGCCTTCGAGCTGGGCGCGGACGGCATCCTGTTGATGGGGTGCCATCCGGGGGAATGCCATTACCTGGACGGTAATCAGAAGGCGAAGGCACGAACGGCGGTGATCGAGGAATTGATGTCCCTGATGGGGCTTGAGCAGCAACGCTTTCGGCTCGTCTGGTGCTCTTCCGCCGAGGCCGACCGGTTTGCGGGGGTTATGCGCGAGATAACCGAGGAACTGAAGGTGATCGGCCCGTCCCGGTATCGCAGGGATGCCTCTGCATTTAAGAAAAGTGAGTTGATCCAATGCCTTTAAAATTTGCTGCCGAGTCCCTGAGCGGCTGTTCAGGCTGCGAAATATCTCTGTTGAATACCGGAGGCGGATTTCTCGATCTGCTGCAGAAGCTGGAAATCGTGCACATGCCGCTTCTCATGGACAACAAGTATTTTGACTTCGACGGACCGCAGGACCGGATTCTGATCCCGCGAGCCGATGTAGGAACGATCAGCGGGGCGGTAAGAAATGAGGAACAGCTCCTGATCGCGAAGAGGATGCGCGAGCAATGCGGGATTCTTGTCGCCCTGGGCACCTGTGCTGCCTACGGGGGAATCCCTTCCCTGCTGAATCTTTTTGAGGACAGGGATCTGTTTCGCCGCTACTACCGCACGGCTGAAGCAACCGATGGCGCCGGAAATCCATCGGAGGTGGTGCCTGCCTTCCTGGAGCGCACCTACGCTCTGGATGAGTTGACCAGGGTGGATTTTGTCGTCCCGGGCTGCCCGCCGCATCCCGACAGCATCGCCGCTGCCCTGGAGGGTATCTGCTCGGGGAGGCCGCCGGAAGCGCCGCTTTTGAGTGTGTGCGATACCTGTCCGGCTAAGCGGGAGGGAAAGGGCTCAGTTCAGAGAATCCGCAGATTCACTCGCAACGCCAGATTTCAGCCCGATAAGCCGCTTGGTGAGATGCGTTGCCTGCTCGAGCAGGGGTTCCTCTGCATGGGACCGGTCACTCTCGCGGGATGCTCCGGAATGAGTGGAGCAGCCCCACGCTGTATCGAGGCGCGGGCGCCGTGTCGAGGCTGCTACGGACCAGTGCGGAAATCCGGCAATCAGTTGCTCGACATGCTCAATGCGCTCGCCAGCAATGGGATAGATACCAGGAACCTGCCGGACCGGCTTTCGGCGCTCCGCTTTGCCGGGGCGCACGGACGGCTCAATCGGAATATCCGGAAGCCGGATTGAGCGCCTGGCGCCGGGAAGTGATCTTTCCCCCGGATATTAGCCGCCAAATCCTCAAGAGGGACATATGAACGAAAAAAGAGCGGATGCCGCCGCCGGATCTTTCGCCAGGCAGATAACCATCCAGCCGGTGACTCGAATTGAAGGGCATGCCCGAATCGGCATTAACCTCGATGCCGGAGGTAATGTGACCGATGCTAGAGTCCATATTATGTCCATGCGTGGATTCGAGAAGTTCATCGAGGGCCGCGCGGCTGAAGAAGTCCCGGGAATAGTCACCCGCATTTGTGGAATTTGCCCGTGGCAACATCACCTGGCCTCCAACAAGGCGGTCGATGGATGCTTCGGCGCCGATGTTCCCGCTGCCGGACACCTGCTGCGCGAGTTGACCCAGGTGCTGGCGCACATCAGCGACAAAGTGCTTCACTTTTTTTTCCTGGCCGGCCCTGATTTTGTGATCGATTCTCATGAACATTCCATGAGAAGCATCATGGGAATTGCACGGCAGTACCCGGAGCTGGCTCATAGGGTCGTGGAAGTCCGGCATCGGGGCCAACTGATGCTCGAAAATTTCGCCGGAAGGGCGATTCACCCCGAAGCGATTGTTCCGGGTGGGTTTTCAAAGCCGATGAGCCGCAGGGAACGGGATGCATTGCACGCCGATGCGCTCGCTCAGCTTGATTTTGCAAAGTTCGCACTTGAATTTGCCCGCGAAAAGATCTTCACCCGATTTAACCCCGAAACGATGGAACTGGGCGAGATTACGACCGGATTTCTTGGCATGGTGAATCCGGAGGACGGCAGCCTGGCGTTAAGCGACGGCATACTGAGGCTGATGAGGCCGGACGGGTCGTTTCATGAATTTTCGAGCAGGGAATACACCGATTTTATTGGTGAACACGTCGAACCGTGGTCTTATGCAAAATTCCCTTACGCGCGCGGATGGGGCGATGGTTTTTCGATGGACCTGGATGAGCCCCGCGGGATATATAGAACGAATTGTCTGGCCAGAATCAATGTAGCGGATTCTATATCGACCCCGCTGGCCCAGGCTGAACTGGCTGAGTTTCGCTCACTTTTCGGAAGGCCTGCCCAGGCGACCATGCTCTATCACTGGGCTCGCCTGATAGAGCTTCTCCATGTCTGTGAGCGGGTCCTGCAGCTCCTTGAGAATCCCGAGATCACTGAACAGCAGGTCCGAAACGACGTGATTCCCAGGGCGGGCCGTGGAGTTGGATGCGTTGAAGCCCCTCGCGGCACCCTGATTCACGACTACTCAACCGATGACAATGGGTGCATCACCAGGGCGAATCTGATCGTGGGAACTACTCACAATCTCGCTCCGATCAATATGGCCGTTAACCGCGCGGCCCGGGATCTGATAAAAAAAGGTGAAGTGAATGGAGAGGCGTTGAACAGAATCGAAATGGCCGTTCGCGCCTACGACCCTTGAATCTCCTGTGCGACTCACCGCCTGGATGGCGGACGGACAATCGAAATCACCATCTCTGATTCAAACGGAAATCTCATCGCTGGAGCGCATTATCAAAATGAAAGACGACAAGAAAAAGGACAATAGGCCGGTGGTGCGAGCAGAGAGACTGGATACCAAATGCGGCTATATCGGACATATGACGGTAGACCAGATAAAGGACCGCTCCTTTGGCGAAAGCGTCAATGCGGCATGCCCCGAGTGCGGTAAAATTCACCTGACCATCGAAGACATTGAGGAAGCCGAAGCGAAAAAGTTCAGAAAGACGAAAAGATTTGCAAAAATAAAAGCGGATGCCGAAATATAGCTAACCTGCCCTGAACCGCTGGTGTATAGTGAAAAATGCTGACTGGCAAGCGGCTTGAGAAACTATCCTGCCTTAGGGCGGAATCTTCTACAAGTTACTGACGTTTTGCGGCCTTTTTATGGAAAAGCTCTTCTTATCCTATCCCGCATCAATAGGGCCCCCTCGCACAGAGAAGACTCCTCTGCCTGCACAAGAATGGGGCGGGCTGCCGGCGTTCTCTTCGGTGGAAGGCTTTTTTATCAGTATTCACGCTCATTTAGACCAGATCGATTTGCCCCCCGCGCTCTCAAAAATTCTTAATCCACTGTCTCAAAAACTCCGATTAGATAAACAGTCTCAACAGACTGCAGAAATCCTCACCCGTTATTTCCAAAGGAGAGTCCGTAATGGCCGATGTGCTCATCATTGACGATGACCCCGTTGTGGGCGAACTGGTTTCAGTGATGGTGAAAAACCTGGGACACAACTCCGAACTTGCCGCTACTCTCAGCGACGGGATTGCAAAGGCCTTCACGGGTCAATTCGATGTGGTGCTGCTCGACGTTATTCTGCCGGACGGAAACGGTCTTGAGACACTTCCCGCGATTAAGAAAGCTCCCTCCTGCCCCGATGTCATCATCATGACAGGCATGGGCAGCCCCGACGGCGCCGAGATGGCTATTACGAGCGGCGCCTGGGACTATATCGAAAAGCCGCCTTCGATGGAAATGCTCAAGCTTCCCCTTATTCGCGTTCTGGAGTACCGCGGAGAGAAAAGGGCTCGAAAGGCGCCTGTTGCTCTGAAACGTGAGGGAATTGCGGGAAGCAGCGAAAAGTTGCAGGTATGTCTGGACCTGGTCGCCCAAGCGGCGGACAGCGACGCCAGCGTGCTGATTACCGGCGAAACCGGTACTGGAAAGGAACTCTTTGCCTGGGCAATCCACAATAACAGCTCACGGTCAAAAAAGAATTTTGTGGTGGTCGATTGCGCTGCCTTACCGGAAAATCTGGTGGAGAGCATGCTTTTCGGCCATGAGAAAGGGGCCTTCACCGGTGCGGATAAGCCCCAGGAAGGGATGATCGCACAGGCACACGGCGGAACCCTTTTCCTGGACGAAGTGGGTGAACTCCCCCTCGCTACCCAGAAGGCTTTCCTGCGGGTGCTCCAGGAAAGACGCTATCGGCCTCTTGGCGGCAAACGCGAGCTGGAGAGTAATTTTCGGCTGGTGGCGGCAACGAACAGGGATCTGGAACAAATGGTGAGGAGCGGTCAGTTTCGTGAAGACCTGCTTTTTCGCCTCAAATCCATATCCATTCCCCTGCCTCCTCTGCGGCAGCGCCTCGATGATATTCGCGATCTGGCCGCCTTCCATGTTGGAAGGCTCTGCCAGTATTACGGGATAGAGACGAAAGGTTTTGCCCCGGAGTTTTTCAGTGCGTTAGCTTCTTATGACTGGCCCGGCAATGTGCGCGAACTCCTGGGGACGTTCGAACGAGTGATTGCCGTAGCCCGACAAGATCCCATCTTACTGCCCCAGCATCTGCCGGTCCATATCCGGGCGCAGGCCGCCCGCGCCTCCCTGGGCGCCAGAACGTCGACCGGCAACGGTTCGCCGGCTGATCCAGCCACAACCGATCCCTGCATGGGCCTCCTCCCTCTCCAGGATTTCAGAGACGCCATGGATCGCCAGTACCTCAATGAACTGCTCAAGGTCACCGGCGGCGACATCCGCAAGGCATGCCGGATTTCCGGCGCCTCCCGCTCCGGCATCTACAATCTTCTGAAGAAATATCAGATCCGCCTGCCCGACCCGGAAACCGCTTAAAAGTTTCGCAGGCCAGGGGTCATTCTCACCGAAGATATTCTGCAGTGTCCAATATCCTGGACTCGTGTCCACAATATTGTACATAGTCCAGGATGCTGGACAGCAAAATGCAGCCCTCACATACTCTTATTTACTTGAATTTTCAGGCAAAATACCAAAGGCTCCGATTGGCATGATTGATGCCATTAGAATTGTCGTCAGCTTTGTTTACAAAGCGAATGCAACTTGTCCAAATCCCTATTGTACTTCTTACATCCCTTTACAGCATGCAGAAGCAGATGAGAACATTCAAGGCTCTGTTTGCAGCGGTATTCTCACTCTCACTGGTATTTGCAGTATCTTACACCTCGCCGGTGCTTGCCGAAGAAATAACCGTAGTTGGTTCCGGCAGTGGCGCCAGGGTAATCGAGTTGCTCGGGGCAGCCTTCAGCAAGGCCAACCCGGGAGTAACGGTATCGGCGCCTCCCAGCATTGGTTCGGGCGGCGGAATCAAGGCAGTGGGCACGGATCAGGCGACCATCGGAAGGATTGCCAGAGCACTCAAGCCCAATGAGAAGGAATATGGGATCAGCTATCTCGCTTTGGTAAAGCTCCCGATTGTGGTCTTCGTAAACAAATCAGTTGGAATCAAAGATCTGTCGGCTCAGAAAATATGTGACATATACAGCGGAAAGATCACGAACTGGAAGGAAGTGGGCGGTCCGGATGCAGACATCAGAGTGGTCAGGCGAGAAGAGGGTGACAGCTCACTGGAGGTGCTGACTAATTCACTGCCCGGATTCAAGGATATCAAAATAACTGAAAGATCCAAAACCACCCTGAGTGACCCGGAAACAATCGAACTGGTGCAAAGTAAAGAGAATACTATCGCCTTCGGCACCTATGTGAATGCCAAGGGGGTGGACGTGAACGTTTTGACGATAGACGGCAAATCTCCGAACGATTCGTCCTATCCCTACGTTGGGACTCTGGCGTTGATCTTCAAGGAAAAAAACAAGGCGGGAGTCCTCGGCAAATTTTTGGATTATGTAAAATCCGACAGTGCAAAAGCCATTATTCTCGAAGCAGGAGCATTCCCGCTTTAGACTGAAGAGGCAAAGATCTGATGCGGTTGTCTCTCATAGTCGATGGGGACGACCAAGAGAAGGCTCTATAGTTCGACTCATGCGCGGCATGGTCTTTGGACACAAGACAGGGTGATTCTATGCCTGAGCAGTGTCAATGAGTATCAAGACGCGTTAACTCCATCAGGCTTTCACGAGGAAACCGGCATGAAGGGCATAAAAGCCAGAATATTGATACGATTTTGCCTGGCAGTTGCTGTGATGGTTTGCGCCATTGAGGTGATCTGGAAAGCCTCGACATTATTGCAAAAGGCGGCCTGAGCGCCACATCCATGGGCGTGATCCGCGACGATTTCGGCGATCCGCTGGGAGTGTGCGTGATGGGCAAGCTTCAGAATCGCCATGACAAGCCTCTCCAGCAACTGTATGACACCACCGGGTCAGCCTCAGTGGTCTACTTGGATACCAGCGCAATCTCACAGGCGGGTTTTCATACGAACAAGGCTGAGAAAGTGGACAATTCATCTCTCCAGATGAACCCCGATATCCTGAAGCAAGTCCAGGAGACAGGAACTAAGTCTCATGTAAGCTATGCTCTGTCTCACAGGGAATATATCCTCTCCTGCTTCCCCGTCCTGACCTCAAAGGCTGAGAAAGCGGGCGCCGCCTGCGTCGGGGTCCCTGAACAACAGGCTCTTGAGACCAGGCAGGTTGTTGAGACCTACGGTGACCGAACCAAGGAGAGTGTGCAGTTCTGGCTGATCGGTGTCGGAATGGTCTCATTAATTGGATTCGGGCTTTTCTCGCTGTTCCTGGCTTCAGGGGTCATCGGTCCCATAACCAAAGTCACCGAAGGCCTGACTCATAGCGCTCAACAGATCACTCATGCTATCCGTAATGTCTCCCGTGCAGCGGGACAGCTTTCAGAAGGAGCGTCAAGCCAGGCCGCCGCCGTCGAACAAATGTCCTCTTCTCTTGAGGAGACTGCTTCCATTTCCGCGCAAAACGCAAACAACGCAGGCAGTGCTGACAAGCTGATGCGCAAGACCGGTGTTGCAATGGAATCCGTGGCAGAGTCCATGGGTAACCTGACTCTTTCAATCAATGCCATTTCGACAGCAAGCCTGGAGACGCAGAAGATTATCAAAACAATAGATGAAATCGCTTTCCAGACAAACCTCTTGGCTTTAAATGCAGCAGTCGAGGCGGCAAGGGCCGGAGAAGCCGGCGCCGGTTTTGCCGTGGTGGCCAGCGAGGTGCGCAATCTTGCGCTTCGAGCGGCAGAGGCGGCAAAGAGCACGGAGGAGTTGATTGAAGGGACCGTAAAAAGAGTGCAGGAAGGAGCGGAGCTAATTGGCAAGACGACCACCGGTTTCACCGAAGTCCAAGCCAGCGTCCGGGAGGCGGTGGAACTCGCAGGAAATATAGCGGTAGCTTCTCATGAGCAGGCACAGGGAATTGCACAGATCAATACTGCGGTCGTCGAAATTGACAAAGTGACTCAACAGAATGTGGCGAACGCGGAGGAATCGACCTCCGCGGTGTTCGAGGTAAATCTTCAAGCAGAAGAAATCAGCGGATTTGTGGAAAGGTTGCTTACACTCGTCGTTGGAGAACGGAATGTGCCAAAGCATAAGACAACATGCAATCATGCGGTTGCCGATGATGAACAAAGGCTTCTTGACCCTCCAGTAAACGCATGATTCTGACGATATAATGGCAAAGCCGGGGCATGAAAGTTGCGTAATGGCCGTGTCGTCTTTAGTCTGAACAAGTTCACCTTCAATCAGCCTGGGAAAATAGGTAATGAACCTGAATCTGCGAAAAAAAATCCTGCTGCCGTCTTTATGTCTGTTCCTGCTTCTCATGGGCAGCTCATTCGGCATCACCTACTACCTTTCCGCGAAATCGCTCGATGAGAAAGCCTCCAGGCAACTCATGGACGTCGCAAGATCCAGGGCGGAGTTGCTCGACATCTGGGTTGAGGATCTCCGGAGCCTGGCGCAGAGTTCCGCATTGAGGCCGGAGTATGAAGCCGTCTTGAAAACCGATACGTCCGGCGGCGCAGTACTGGCTAATACCGAACTGGCCGAACAGGTAAAGATCCATAACTCGCTTTCCTATATCAACATTGCAGACTCCCAGGGGGTGGTGCGCGCTTCATCGATTCCCGCTGCGGTCGGCAAAGTCAAGGTAGGCGACCGGGGATATTTCAAACAGGCCATGCAGGGCAAGGCCAATGTATCGGATGTCTACATTGCCAGGACGACCGGCAAACCGGCCTTTGCGGTGGCCGCCCCTGTCCGGAGCGGAGAAAAAGTGATTGGAGTGCTGGTTTGCGTCCCGGACCTGGTCAAGTTCAGCGAAAGGATTATCGATCCGGTTAAAGTCTTTGATTCCGGCTATGCAGCTATCACGGATACCCTTGGAGCGGTCTTTGCTCACCCGGACAAGTCTCTCATTATGAAGCTCAATTTAAAAGATCATGATTTTGGCCGCGAGATGCTGAGCACCAGGCAGGGGCTGGTCTCCTACAGCTTCCAAGATAAAAGGCAGGTCGCGGCAGTTGAGCGGTGCGCGACCACCAACTGGCTGGTTCTTGCCGCGGCGCCGCGGGCAGAAATAGTCAGGGACGCTCACGAGATGGCCGCCATCAACGGTCTCATTTTCCTGTCCGGCCTGATTGCCACCATTCTGGTGCTTTACCTGGTCAGTAAAACCATTGTCGCCCCGATAGACAGGCTTGTGGCCGGGTTGAGCGCGGGCGCCTCTCAAGTTGCCGCGGCGGCGGCGCATGTATCGGCAGCGAGCCAGGAGCTGGCCGAAGGTGCTTCCGAGCAGGCGGCATCTATCGAGGAGACCTCGTCCTCACTTGAGGAGATGTCTTCAATGACCGCTCAGAACGCCCAAAACGCAGACGTTGCAAATAATTCCATGAACGAGGCGACGAACGAACTCGGTGAAGCCCAGATTTCGTTTACCCAGTTGAACGATTCCATGAAGGAGATTGCTGCGGCCAGCGATGAGACTCAGAGGATCATCAAGACCATCGATGAAATTGCCTTCCAGACCAACCTGCTTGCCCTCAATGCGGCGGTCGAAGCGGCGCGCGCGGGGGAGTCCGGTGCAGGCTTCGCAGTAGTCGCCGATGAGGTCAGAAATCTCGCGATGAGGGCGGCTGAGGCTGCAAAGAATACCGCGGCGCTTATCGAGGGGACAGCCGAAAAGATCAATGCCGGTTCTAAGATTTCTGAGAAAAACCGGGTCGTTATCGATAAAATAGCATCATCTGCCCTCAAGACGCGGGAGTTGATCGGCGAGATAGCCGCGGCGTCCAGAGAACAGGCCCAGGGGATAAACCAGATCAGCAAGGCTGTTTCCGAAATGGATAAGGTCGTTCAGCAGAATGCGGCCAACTCGGAGGAAACCGCTTCCGCATCGCAGGAGATGAACGCTCAGTCGGAGCAGATGAAGGGATACGTGCGGGAACTGGTCAAGCTGATTCACGGGCGTAAACACGCGGGAAAATAGCGCAGCCGGGAGGAGGGGCCCGCACTTGTGCGGGCAGGTCTCCTGACCGGTGGCTTCTCACTCTTACATACTCAGCAAGGCGGACTATCCAAACTCTTTTGCTATAATCTCCTGGACCAGGGTGTAGGGATCGGATTCCTTGTCAACTATCCGGCGAACCATTTCGTCCACGGAGTTGCCGCCGTTTTCGATCCGGCCGAGGACGGTTCTGAAGACCTCATCCTTGAGGGCTTCCAGGAGTTGAATCCGGACTCGTTTTTCGATTACTTCCTTCCATCTTTCTTCGGTCGAAGAAAGAAGAAACTGCCGGTGCTTCTGAATGGCATCGAAGAGTTCGTCAATGCCGCGTCCCTTCATCGCCTCCGTTTCCACGATCAGTGGTTCCCAGTCGCTGCCGTTGCGCTTCCTCGATCCGATTTCGATCAGGTTTCTCAACTCGCGAATTGTCTTGCGGGAGCCCTCGCGGTCTGCCTTGTTGACCACGAAGATGTTGCCTATTTCCATTATACCGGCTTTGATGGCCTGAATATCGTCTCCCATACCGGGGATCGTCACCAGAACCGTTGTGTGGGCGCTGTTTGCGATCTCCACCTCATCCTGGCCCACGCCGACGGTTTCCACCATGATGACATCTTTGCCCATGGCGTCCAGGACGTTTACCATATCATTTGTCGACCGGGTCAATCCCCCGAAATGGCCCCGTGTCGCCAAGCTGCGGATGAAGACGCCGGGGTCCAGAAAATGCCGCTGCATTCGTATCCGGTCGCCCAGAATGGCCCCGCCGGTAAAAGGGCTTGTCGGATCGACAGCCAGTATCCCGATAGTCTGCCCTTCCTTGCGGCACCGCGTCGCAAGCTGATCGACCAGAGTGCTCTTGCCGACTCCCGGTGAGCCGGTAAATCCAATTACAAAAGCCTTGCCCGTGTGGGCATAGAGTTCCCTGAGAATAAGTTGGGCAGAAGGGATTTCATCGTCGATATCGCGCAGGAGACGAGCCGTGGCCCTGATGTCGCCGGATGTGATCTGTTGAATAATATCCATTGAATATGCCTTATCAGCGAGGCAAAACAGGCGCACCGGCAGCATGCCACGCTCGGGCATGCGCCGGGGCGCCGTTCAGACCTTCGATTATTTTTGCAGGAGAATTCCCTGGCGAGGCTTTATATTGTCGCTTACCCAATCGGTTATATCCTTTATCTTCGCTCCGGGTTCGAATATTTCCTTTATTCCGATCTGCTTGAGTTTGGGAATGTCTTCAAGCGGGAAGATGCCGCCCCCGATCACGGAAATATCCTCTGCGCTGCTTTCCCTGAGAAGCTCCATTATCCTGGGGAAGGAATAAGTATGGGCGCCCGACAGGATGCTCAGCCCGATCACATCGACGTCTTCCTGGATCGCCGTACTAACGATCTGTTCCGGTGTCTGGTGACAACCCGTGTAGATAACTTCAAACCCGGCGTCACGAAAGGCCCGTGCTATTACACGCGCGCCCCTGTCATGGCCGTCGAGGCCCGGTTTGGCAACCAATATACGAAGTTTCCTCTCTTTTTCCATGGAAACACAGCTCCTTGGTTCAAGTTAAACAGAATCAGGCCGGGATTCAGCTTCCACCGGATTAAAATGTCCCGGGATCGGTATAGATCCCGAATACTTCCCTGTAGAGGTCGCAACATTCCTGTTCGGTTGCTCCCGCCTTTACCGCCTCGATGAGCGCAGGCATGACATTGTTGTCCCAGCAGGGGGGACCTTCGCACCTTCTCCTCAATTCATCCATTGCCTTCCTGAAACGATCCTTATCTCTTTGATCCTTGAAGCGATTCGTGCGCTCTACCTGCATGCGCTCTATTTCATCATCGATTTTGAGAACGAATTCCAACTCGGGCCGTTCCGAAAGATACTTGTTGACGCCGATGATGACCTTTTCCCCTGATTCGACCTGCTGCTGAAAATGATAGGCTGCATCCGCGATTTCCATCTGAGGATAGTCACGCTCGATTGCCGCGACCATTCCGCCTAGGTCATCGAGCTTGCGGATATAGGCCGTTGCTTCCTCTTCCATCTTGTCGGTGAGCGCTTCGACAAAGTAGGAGCCCGCCAGCGGATCGATCACGTTCGTTACACCGACTTCATCGGCGAGTATCTGCTGCGTGCGCAGTGCAATCAGGACAGCTTCCTCACTGGGGATCATGTAGACTTCGTCGAGCGAGTTGGTATGAAGTGACTGCGTGCCTCCCAGGATGGCGGCCAGACCCTCTGTCGTAGTCCGGATGACGTTATTGTAGGGTTCCTGCGCCGTGAGCGAACATCCTGCCGTCTGGGTATGGAAGCGCATCAGCATGGACCTCGGATCTTGGGCGCCGAACCGCTCTTTCATTATCCTGGCCCACATGCGGCGGCTTGCACGCATTTTGGCGATTTCCTCGAAGAAATCGATGTGGGAATTCCAGAAGAAAGAGAGCCTTCCCGCGAAATCGTCTACTTTCAGGCCCCGTTTGATGCCTTCCTCGACATAGGTAATACCGTCATAGATGGTAAAAGCGAGTTCCTGCACCGCGGTAGAACCGGCTTCCCGAATATGGTATCCGCTGATGCTGATCGTGTTCCACCGGGGAACCTCGCGCGTGCCGAACTCGACGGTATCGGTGACCAGCCTGAGGCTCGCATCGGGTGGAAGCATAAGCGTCTTCTGGGCGATAAACTCCTTGAGGCAGTCGTTTTGGATCGTACCGCCGAGTTTTTTCCGTGAAAATCCATGATTTTCAGCGTTGCCGATATACATGGCCCATAAAACCGAAGCGGGCGGGTTTATTGTCATCGATGTAGTGACATCCTCGAGATTGATACCCGCGAACAGTCGTTGCATGTCCTCAATGGTGTCGATCGCCACACCGCATTTTCCGCACTCGCCCCTGGCAAGAGGCGAATCGGTATCGTAGCCCATAAGGGTCGGGAAATCGAAAGCGGTGCTCAACCCTGTTTCCCCATGCTCTATCAGGTAGTGGAATCGTTTGTTGGTATCCTCCGAGGCGCCAAGACCTGCAAACATCCGCATCGTCCACAGGCGCGCCCGATACATCGTGCTCTGAACACCCCGGGTAAACGGGTACTTGCCGGGGAAACCGATCTCTTCGAAGAAATCCTTATTGGCAATGTCGAGCGGAGTATAAAGCGGTTTTACTTCAAGGTCCGAGACGGTAGAGTAACGGTTGAGGCGCTGAGGCATCTTCCTTAGTGCTTTCTGGTATTCTTCCAGCCACTCGCCGTGTTCCTGCTCCATTCTATCGAGCGCTGATTCGGTAAGGATTTTTTTTCCCATTCCTGTTTCCTCCTGGAGAAATCAAAGAGAACTCTGTTTACCAGCATTCATCAGAGACCGAGCATTGGCCGTAAGCCACATGGTTCGGCTTTTCCCGGCTTGAGCATTTTGGCGTACATGCGGGGGCTTCCGCGAAGAGAGGGACCCTGAGCAGAGGCATCGCCCGGTACGATTGACCGGGTGTATACACGGGATAAAATCTACAATTGCTGAGAAACCCATGATGGTATTCAAGAAAGCAGGTACAGACACAATATAAGCTCGTATTTGGTGAACTGAACGGATAACTTACTCAAAATTGTAAAAAGGGCAATTCCTTACAGGAAGGCCCACTGAGCCGGCGACAGGACAGGCGAAAGAGGCGGAGGCGGAGAGCGCTACGAACATTAGGATGTAAAAGGGAAAAACAATCCTGAAGCCCACGGACGGGCTCAAATGGTAAAATCACCGCCAATTAATCAGAGCGGTCCTGAGTTGTCAAACAAATTCCACTTGACCCTGCATGCCGATTTAGAGTAGTAGGAAGCCGTCCAGTATAGAGTCTTGGTCTCTCATTCCAGCAACTTCGTACTGTTCGGGAATTCCTGCTTTTCGATTTCTCGCGCTCGCCTGTTATTTGTTCCGGAAGAAAGCAGCCAACAGTATTTGCATTGATTGCCCGGAAATCTCCTGATTTCCGTCAATCAGCCTCGGCTATCCGCCAAGGCGATTCTCGCGGACTCTCCCTTGCTTCGGCTATTGCCTCTCCGCTCCCCGCGCATCCTGCAGCCGGTTTTTTGAAGTGTTTTTGCCCGGAAATCAGTCCTTGAGGACCTGTCAAATAACATCGAAAAGGAGGTGACATGCTGATAAGGCGGCATTTCTGGAGCTGATGACATAGAAGCAACTCCACATCAAACCAAACCAAGGGAGGAAAATATGGCGGATGTTTTGAAACCGCGCTGGGGCCAGCCGGTTACAGGCATTATTTCAAACATCGTATTCTTTCTGGTAGCCTGGCTGACCTGGTACCTGTTCAGCGACCCCAGAGGCCCGGTAGGTTCTTTTCCTTACCCGTTCGTTCTCTATCTTGCAATGATGATTCTTGCCGGCCTCTGGCAGCACATGTTTTTGGGTGACTGGCCCTTTCAGAATGTCGGCCAACCCATGAGAGGCATTATCCAAACGATAATGAACCTGATAATTGTCTGGTTTGTTATTCACGTGGTTTTTTACAGAATTCTGGGAGTCGGATTCAATTTTCTCAGCCAGTCAAACCTCGAACAACTCGCCCTGGCGAAACAGACCGTAATGCCTGAAGGAGTGGCGAGAACCCTTACTTACGAGGCGCTGGTGAACCCGGCTGGCAGGTTTGCCGAACGTGCCGTCGTCTGTTTTGTCCTCATTGGCTTCTATTCATACCCCTTTGTGACTATCCTGTTCGGCAAATGGCCTGTCCGCCCCAGTGACCTGACCCAGCCAAGAGCCGGACTGGCCGAAATCGGGTGGTGCACGATGCTCACTCTTTTCATCTACACCATCCTGATCGTTCCTTTCTGGGGCCTGATCTGGGGGAAGGTTTTCGGCGCTTCTTACGGATTCAACACCCCATGGTGGGGAGGAATTGCAGGCACAACCCATGTCCACTGGGTGTTCGGATGGTGGGAATGGATGATCATAGTGCTTTTCATGACGCCCAATGTCTGGCGAATGAAGCCCTGGACCCTGATCAAAATTCCTCAACCCTGGAAGGGAACCCTCTCTTTCATCATCAATGTGATTCTCGGCTACTTTCTCGCCTGGCTCTGTGTCAAGCTGGCGCCGACGTGGATCGACATGACTGACCTGGTCAAACACCTCCCGGCGGGAGACAAGGGTGATCCCGCCCGTTTTCTGTGGTACCACGCCGCCGAAATTGCGGGTCTTACCCTTATTCCCTTCCTGGCCTGGCATCACTATTTCGACGACATGTGCCCCCAAGCCGACAAAGACTCATGGGGCGCTTTCTGGTTCAGGACCGCCGGCGTGGCAGTACTCATGGTAATCAACTACGTGCTCTTCTATGTCGTCAACTTCGGGTACTGGGGACTGGGAAATGAGCACATGCACGGAGGGCTTGCGGAAAGATACATCCACGGCGAGTCCCTGATCTGGAACTTCTGGTGGATCATCCCACTGCTCTGGAACGAGTGGTTTTTCCACAAGTGGCCGTTCTACGTCCATGAGCATCACTAGGTCTCGATTTCAAAGCTGGAGGCAGCATTGCTTCCAGCCACAAAATCGCAGGTTCCAATAATGAAGTGGTGGGCACAGAAAAGATTGTGCCCACCCTACGCTTGTCCATGGCGTCGTAGTAGAAGGGTGGGCACGGTTTTCATCGTGCCCGCCACCCACCGAAAACGGGAAAGTCCTGCATTCTCCTCAAAAGCGATGGGCATAAAAACTGCGCCCACCCTTCACGCATCTCGCTTGTATCCTGTTTAGAAACCCCGGTTGCGGAAGTTCGAACCGCGTACGATGGTGGCTGTCCGGCTTATAGGAACCTTCATTTTGGAGGCCACGCCAGGGGGACAGAATAAATCTTCATCCTCCTTTAAACCACGCCAAAGGCGTGGCCAAAAGCGTGGCTACAACTTGGCTCCTCGGCTTATATGAAACTTCATTTTGGCGAAGACGCCCGAATAAAGTTTCGTCCTCGATAAAACCCCGTCCCAAAACGGGGCGGCGCCGCTCTTATCTGACTTCAAAGTCAGAGTCTCGTACAAACAGGCCGGAAACCGGCGGCCTCGCTGGATTCCGGCTCAAGAGCGCCGCCGGAATGACGGGACGACACGCGAATCCTGCCATAGCCCTAAGAGCGCAAGTACGCGCCGGTCTGCCCTGTACAATCTACGTCGCAACGATACTGGCCGAACTTGCCAAAAGGCCACGTTCCCATCGTTCTAGGTCCCCACTCCAATGCCAAACCTGTTTGCCGGGGGGCCTCCCACTCCGTCATTCCGGCAGGGCTTCTGAGCCGGAATCCAGCCTGGAATTGCATCCAGGTCTTTATGAACTGCTTCGAAAAGCCCGGAATGTGGGGAGTAACCGGCGATTCTGTACTCATCCTTTTATAACTCGTATATTTCCCCGGGTTCGGGCATGAGCACCTGAACATCCTTGACTTCTTCAATCACTCGCAGGATTTCATCCCTGCGTGTGCGGCGCTCGTGACGCTGGATATGCACCAGGGCGAGGGCCCGTGTTCCGGCTTTTCGCGCGAATTCAATGCAATTCACTATGCTGCCGTGGCTGGGGAGAGTTCCCTCCAGCAGGAATGCCTCGTGGATTACCAGGTCGGCTCCTTTCGCCAGTGAAAGGCTCTCTTCCGTTGCCAGTCCGTCCCCGCTGTAGAAAACCGATTTGCCCCTGGCGGTTATCTTCACTGCCAGATCTTTCTGAGAATGGCCGTTGAGGGCGGCGCGCCACCCGACTCCCGCTGCTTCCAATGATCTCCCGGGCTCCAGTGTGAGGAAATTCAGTTGAAAAGCGAACTTGTTCATGATGGACGAATAAGCAAGCTTGAGCGCCTGCCGAACCACTTCTTCCACCCCTTCCTGTCCCACGATGAGCAGAGGTTTTGTCCGCTTTGATTCCCAGAAACGGGTCAACAGAGCGGGAAGACCGAAGAAATGGTCTCCATGGAAATGGGATATCCAGATCGCATCCAGTTCGTCGGGGTCGGAGCAGTTCCGCCAGAATTCAGGCGGCGCCGTGAAGCCGCAGTCCAGAAGTATGAAACTCCTTTTCTCCCCGTCTTGCGCTTGAACCAGGATGGAAGTATTTGGAAGATCTTCATCGAACGCTTCCCCCACTCCGATGAATTTGACACGCATGGTGTTCCCTCCCGTCCATTATATTTAATTTGATTTCTAGGGTAGAACAGGAGCCCCTTTCAGGCAAAGTAATTGTTTGGCGGGTGGCAATGCCTTACATTAGGCGGACGTTAACGTGAGAGCGGCCTGTCCGCTCGACTATACTCATTGGAGATTGCATTATGGCGGCTGGAAAAGAATTCGACCTGATATTCGAGAAACATATTCCCGAGCTGAAGGGCTCCGTGCGGTTCTATCGACATGTTGAAACGGGGGCGGAAATACTCTCGCTCATAAATGAAGATGACAACAAGGTGTTCGGTATCTCGTTCCGTACGCCTCCCTCCGATTCCACCGGGGTCGCTCACATCCTGGAGCACTCGGTGCTCTGCGGATCGCGCAGGTATCCTGTCAAAGAACCTTTCGTGGAGCTGATAAAAGGGTCGCTCAAGACTTTCCTCAACGCCTTCACCTACCCGGATAAAACCTGCTATCCTGTGGCAAGTCAGAACGTCCAGGATTTCTATAACCTGATCGATGTCTACCTCGATGCGGTTTTTCATCCCCGGCTGACCCCCTTTGTGCTTCAGCAGGAGGGGTGGCACTACGAGATGGAAAGCCCCGAGGGGCCTCTTAGCATCAAGGGAGTGGTTTACAACGAGATGAAGGGGGTCTATTCATCTCCCGACAGTATACTCTCGGAGCTTTCACAACAGTCGCTTTTTCCGGATACCACCTACGGGCTGGACTCCGGCGGAGACCCGAAAGTTATCCCTTCGCTGACCTGGGAGAATTTCAAGGCCTTCCATGAACGGCTCTATCATCCCTCCAACGCCAGGATCTATTTCTATGGAAACGACGATCCTGACCGCAGGCTGGAGATAATTCAGGAATTTCTGCGGGAGTTTGGCCGAACCGATCCGGCCTCCACTGTTTCTAATCAGCCGGACAGGGACGCGCCGATCAGGCTGGTACGTCCTTTTGCCGCCGGGGATAACGGCGCCGACGATTCGAAGAGCATGCTCACCATAAACTGGCTGCTGCCGGAGGCGACAGACCCGGTCATCAATTTTGCTTTTCAGGTACTCGAATACGTTCTTCTCGGTATGCCGGGCTCGCCGCTCAAAAAGGCTCTGATTGAATCCGGCCTGGGTGAGGATCTTGCGGGAGTCGGCCTCGAAACCGAACTGCAAAGGCTCTATTTCTCCACCGGCCTCAAAGGTATCCGCGCAGAGGATGCTGAAAAGGTGGAGCACCTGGTGTTTGACACCCTATCCGGGCTGGCGGCGGAAGGAATTGACCCGGCGACTGTCGAAGCCGGAGTGAACACCATAGAGTTCAGGCTCAGGGAAAACAACTACGGCAATTATCCCCAGGGACTGGTACTCATGCTGCGCGCCCTGTCGACCTGGCTCCACGGCGCAGACCCGACCGCCCTGCTGGCTTTCGAGGCGCCGTTGTCGGCAGTAAAGGAAAAACTGAAAGCGGGCGGTTTTTTTGAGGAGCTGATTCGCCGCTACCTGATCCACAATCCCCGCCGTTCGGTAGTTCTGCTCAAGCCCGAAGCCGGTCTGGCTGAAAAAGAACTCAAGGAAGAGCACCGGAGACTGGAGGAAATCAGGAATTCGCTCGATGACAAAAAGATTGCCGCCCTGATCGAAAACGCCCGGACCTTGCAGCGAATGCAATCCACCCCGGATACCGCGGAGGCTCTGGCCACCATTCCCGTCCTCAGAATTTCCGACCTGGACAGGCAAAACAGGGTTATCCCGATAGAAATACGCGCAGCCGAAGGTGTGACGGGGTTTTACCATGATATTTTCACCGGCGGTATCACTTACCTCGATATCGGCTTCAATCTCCAACTGCTGCCGCAGCAATACGTTCCCTATGCCCCAATTTTCGGCAGGGCGCTCCTGGAGATGGGAACGCAAACCGAAGATTTCGTCTCCCTCTCACAGAGAATAAGCCGCAAGACGGGCGGCATCCGGCCCGAAGTCTTTACCTCCTCCATCTATGAAGGAGACGGGCCGTCCACGTGGCTTTTCCTGAGAGGCAAGAGCATGGAGGCTCAGACCGGAGAACTCAGCGCGATTTTGACCGAAGTGCTTGCTTCCGCCAGATTGTATGACCGCGAACGGTTCCGCCGGATTGCCCTTGCTGAAAAAGCAAAACTGGAAAGAAAGATAGTGCCGAACGGCCACCAGATGGTGAACCAGCGCATTCGAGCCCATTTCACCCTGGCGGACTGGCTGCGGGAAGTAACGTCGGGAATCAGCTATTTTCATTTTCTGGAAGGGCTGATAAAGCAAATCGACGAAGACTGGGAAAGGGTCAGGTCGGACCTTGAACAAATCCGGACCTTGCTTGCCAGGCGCTCCGGGATGGTTTTCAATGTCACAGCGGAGGAAAAAGATCTCGCATCCATTCAGGCTTCTCTTCGCGGGTTGCTCCGGTCTATTCCGGAAAGTGCAGCCGAGCCTTCGTCCTGGCGCCCCGAGTTGTTTCCGGAATTCGAAGGCATTACCATCCCAGCCCAGGTGAACTACGTCGGCAAAGGTGCAAACCTCTATAACTCGGGATACCAATTCAACGGCTCCAGCCTGGTCATCAACGGCTATCTGCGCACTTCGTGGCTCTGGGAGAAAGTGCGGGTCCTTGGCGGCGCATACGGGGGATTCTGCCTGTTCGATCGAATCTCTGGCGTCTTTACCTTCCTCTCCTACCGTGATCCGAATCTTCTGAAAACCATCGAGAATTTCGACGGCGCAGCCCGGTTCCTCCGCTCGGCCAATATTGGAGACGATGAAGTTCGGAAGGCGGTGATAGGCGCAATCGGAGATATGGACACCTACATGCTCCCTGACTCCAGGGGCTATGTTTCGATGCTCCGCCGCCTTACCGGAGATACCGAAGAAAGAAGGCAGAGAATGCGGGAGCAGGTGTTGGCGACCACATCTCGTGACTTCAGGGCCTTTGCGGAAGTGCTGGAGAGCGTAAACCGGGAAGGTATTGTAAAAGTCCTCGGATCACAAAACGCCATTGAAGCCGCTCTTTCCGAGCGACCCGGGTGGCTGAAAACTTTCCGTCTTCTGTAGATCGGGAGTCCTGCATGCCCGAGTTTCCAGACGTAGCATTTTTCAGAAAGTATCTTGAAAAGCACGCACTGAAGCGATCGATTCAGTGCGTGGAGGTAAAACATCCCAGGATCCTTCGTGATGTCTTAGCCGCAGAGTTGGAAAGGGAACTTACCGGCAGGGAATTTACTGCTACACGGCAGCACGGAAAGTACCTGTTCGCCAGGATTGCCGAGGGCGAATGGCTTCTCATGCACTTCGGCATGACCGGATACCTTGAGTACTTTGAAAAACCGGAAGATGATCCCAAGTATGACCGATTCCTGCTCGGCTTCAGCGGCGGAGGGTTCCTGGCGTACGTGAATCAGAGGATGCTCGGCTGGATCGGCCTCACCGGCAACCCCGATGATCTGATAAGAAGCAGGGGCCTGGGACCCTCGGTGCTTGACCCAACTTTTGATTACAGAGCTTTTCGTGAAAGACTCTCGGGAAAAAAAGGTGAAGTAAAGCCAACCCTCATGGATCAGGGCGTGTTGGCCGGAATAGGCAATGTCTATTCCGACGAGATCCTGCTGCAGGCATGCATCCATCCGAAAACGAAAGTAAACGAGTTGAGCGAGAGGCAGCTCAAGTCCATCTACGATACAACCAAGAGAGTGCTCCTTACAGCCGTCGAGCACGATGCCGACCCCGCCACTTTCCCGGCAGGTTATCTTCTGCGAGACCGACGAAAAGGTGCAAAATGCCCGCAGTGCGGTGCAAAACTCCAAACCGCCAAAGTCGGGGGAAGGACCGCCTGTTTTTGCCCGTCGTGCCAGGGAAGATGACTCCTGAGTACGGAGCCGCACAATAAAATAACCGGGTATGAAGTCTCATATAATCTTGCACGTCCCCTCCTGGACACCCTGAAACCATGTAAAGGCGCAGCGTAGCAGGGCTTTACGAAGAAGTTCATAAAGAAGACATGGATGCAATTCCCGGCTGGATTCCGGCTCAGAAGCCCTGCCGAAATGACGGAGTGGGAGGCTCCCCGGCAAGCCGATTCGGGATTGGAGAGCGGACCTGCAACAATGGGAACCCGGCCTTTGGCAATTTCGGCCAATATCATTGTGACGTAGGTTGCAGAGGGCAAACCGGCCTACTTCGGGCTCCTCGGGCTGTCGCAGGATCTCACCTGCCCCGTCATTCCGGCGGCGCTCCTGAGCCGGAATCCAGCGAGACCGCCGGTTTTCAGCCTGTTTGAACGAGACTCTGACTTTGAAGTCAGATAAGAGCCGAGGTGCCAGGATTCCGGCCACGCCTTTGGCGTGATTTGAACGAAGATGAGACTCAGCCCACTCTCTCACTGCATGAAAAGTACCCCTGGGGGGCCGGGAAAAACACAAGGCCCTATACTGAGACCCTCAACTATGCAATGCAGTTTCATAATAACAGAATCTGTTCCGGACACTCTGTTGTGCGGTGAAGTACTGAGTGCACATGCGTCTCCGTTCCGGGGCCATAGCGGGAGCATGAGCAGCAAACTGCGGCTGAGGTCGGAGGAGTCTTTGCAGCGCGTATTTTCTCCCCCTCTCCTGAGATTTTCCGTGTAAATTCGCTTGTTTGGCTGAAAAGCCGACTCTGTATGATTATATTTATTGCCTGATAATGTTGTTGGGAGGTATGAACTCGCGTGAACACCAGAGGACCCAAAACAAGGCTGTCGCGCCAGTTGGGAATAGCTCTCACGCCCAAAGCGGTAAGAGCGCTGGAACGCAGACCGAACCCACCCGGCCAGCATGGAGCATCGAAAGAGAGACTCAAGGAATCCGATTACAAACGCCGCCTGATAGAAAAGCAGCGGCTGCGAGCCCAGTACAATATTGTAGAAGAACAAATGCGCAGTTATGTCCAAAGGGCAATGAGGGGGAGGGGGAATCCTGTCGATTCGCTGATAGGACTCCTCGAATCGCGTCTCGATGCAGTTGTGTACCGTGCCGGATTGGCGCGCACCATCTATTCCGCCCAGCAGTTGATTTCTCACGGACATATACTGGTAAACGGCAGGAGGTCCGATATTCCGTCCCAGCGCATCAAGATCGATGATGTTGTTTCGGTAAAGCAGTCGAGTAGACCATTGGTCCCTTTTATGGAAGCTGCCGAGGAGATGGTTGCCCGGGTCAGCGTTCCATACCTGGAAAGGTCCATGGAAAAGATGGAGGCAAAGCTACTTTACATCCCCAAGTCTTCCGAGGTCCCTGTGCTGTGTGAAATGTCGATGGTGATCGAATTTTATTCCCGGTAAAGAGCCATCATCAAGCACTTTTGCCGTTTTGCAGGGGGAATGTAGCCATCCTGCATGGCGCGCCTGATCAGGAAGCATTATCAAGAACCTTTCATGGGAAAAGGAATAACGAAACTCACTCGGGTTCCCTCATCGATTGCGCTCCGGAAGTCGAACTCTCCCACGGCCATGCTCCTCCCTTCGCGCATGGAAGGCTGCCACAATGTAATCGATCTGAAAACTCAGGCTGTCAGGACGAACATCTCCCATTAAGGGCAGCCTGCCGGAGCGGCACAGGCTTATTGATAAAACGTGATATCCCTGTAGCCAATGCTAGCCAATCGGGAAAACTTAACAATGGGGTTAAGGCCGTATTGTTTCGGTCCGGATGCAGTATTTATGCACGAGCCTCCTGAGCCCGGTTTTCCGTGCAGCACTGGAATTTGAGTGCCGATAGAGTTATTAATTGCCGGATCGAGATTATGAGCTGTGGAGTGCGAGTCGTTTCCTCTTTCGAGCGCTGCTCATTGCCTCGCTGGAATTCAACCGATCAAGTGGAGCCTCCCAATGGTGAATTTGGATAGTGAATGTTGTATCGGCTGTGGGGCCTGTGCGGAATTGTGCCCGGAAATCTTCGAAATGGATGACAGGAGCGGCCTGGCCCGAGTGATTGTATTCGAGGTAACGGACACGGCTTGTGCTGAGGAGGCGATAGCGATTTGTCCGGTAGAATGCATATCCTGGTGCGAGTGACTGACAGCGCCATAAAGATTTTTCGAAAATTTCCGATATAATTTATGTTGGGGGCAATAAAGTGTTTGCAGGTCATCTGAGCTGCGTCGCTGCAATATGTCTGCCTTTACGAAGGGTTTTGGGGATGATCAGGTTCAGGGCTTCCAGTGGCTCGCGTAAAGCATGCTTTCCCGAGAGAAGCCTAAAGTGTATTTTCCTGCTGCTGTTATTTTTCATGGCTGTTCCTTCTTTTTGCCCCGGTGAAGGCGCGAGGACCTTTCGCATCGGAACCGGCGGCCTTCTGGGGGCGTACTACCCGATCGGCAAACTGATTGCCCGTGGACTGACTCAGTTTCAGGCCGTACCGGAAGGCGCCGAATCCAGCGTTCCCGCATCGCCGGGCATTGTTGGTGTCGCCCAGAGTTCAGGCGGTTCGGTAGCAAACGTGCATGCTCTTGCCTCGGGAGAGATTGAGGCAGGACTGGTTCAGGCCGACGTTGCAGCCTGGGCGTTTAATGGAACCGGACTCTTTGCCGGTGACAAGAAGATCGGATCACTGCGTGCCGTCGCAAACCTCTATTCCGAAAAACTCCAGATAGTCACGCGCAAAGATGCCAATATCGGCAGTATTGCGGAACTCAAGGGAAAACGCATCTCCATTGACGAAGTCGGATCCGGCACACTATCCGTCATGCGCCTCGTCCTCGAGGAACACGGAATGTCCGAAAAAGATTTTCGTGCGGTATACCTGAAGCCGGAATTCACCTATGAAAAGATGCGAACTGGCGAGATTGACGGTTTTGCAATAATGGCCGGCGCTCCAATCGAGGCAGTAGATCGGGTTTCCGATCTCGGTTTGCGCCTGGTCCCCATTGCCCCGGAGATTGCATTACGGATTAATGCAAAGTATTCCTATCTTACCCCCGGAGTCATTCCGGCAGGTGTTTACCCGGGTATTCCGCAGATTCCCACTCTGCAGGTCCATGCTCTCCTGCTGGTTAATGAAACACTTGCAGACTCTGACGTCTATGTGTTGAACGCCGCTCTCTGGAGTAAGCATACACTTTCTTTGCTGCAAAATGGTCATCCGATGGGTAAACTCATCGAAATGCGTAATGCACTGGACGGTATCTCCATTCCTCTTCATCCCGGAGCCGAACTCTTTTACCGGAAACAAGGCATGCTCCCAACCAGAATGCCATCATCATGAAACAGCATTTTTCTTTCGTAAGAGCTTCGCTTTGGATCGCCGCGGGGACATGCCTCATTGCTTTGTTTGCTACCGGTGTAATGACGAACATTACACTGCGTTCAATAGAGAAGAACCTTCCCAATACCTTGCTGGCTCAACTGCAGGACCTGACGCACATTCTCGAGAACCTCTCGGAGGCGGTCCATGCCGCTCGAATTGCCAAAGAGGCGCCCGGGGCCGAGAATTCCGCCCGGCTCCTGGAAAAAGTGACTGCTGTCCATAAGAATGTCAAACAGATGCGAAACAGCTATCTGTTTGACAACCTAGTTCACGCCTCAGCCTTTCATGACGCGGTCGCTCCTGCCATCGCCGATGCGCATGTGTGGCTTTCCGAGGGCATCTCCGGCTATGCTCCCCAATCGCCAACGACGATAGACATTGTCTCGAACCGGATCGGCGAGGCCTTTGAAAAAGGGAGAGTGCTAAACGCCAAATCCAACACAGCGGCCCGGAACATCCTCAACGAGCAGCGAAAACGCCTGGATAGTTTTCTGTTTAGTGTAAATCTGCTCTTTGGACTCGTTCTCGCAGTAGCGGTCGTTACGGTCTTATCGCTGATCAGCCAGCACATGATCCACCTGCGGGAACTGAAGGCTCAGGCAGAGCGCAGACGAGCCGAGGAACAACTCCTGGAGAGCGAAACGACTCTGCAAAGCATTTTCAAGGCGGCTCCCGTTGGAATCGGTCTTGTCTGCAACAGGGTTCTGATTCAACTAAACGACCGAATGTGCGAGATGGTCCAATATTCCCGGGATGAACTCAAAGGAAACAGCATAAGAATTCTCTATCCCGACCAGGATGAATTCCAGCGTGTCTGCAAAGTTACCTATGAGCAAATCGGCCAGTCCGGAACGAGCACTCTGGAGACTCAATGGCAGAGAAAAGACGGAAGCTCAATAGAGATTCTACTGAGTTCCACCCCCCTGGACCCTGCCGATCAGTCTGCCGGAATTACGCTTACTGCGTTGGACATTACGGAACGCAAGCATAATGAAATCGCTTTGATCGAGAGCCAGGAAAGGTTCCGAAAGCTGGCGGAGATGCTGCCGGAGACGATTTTCGAGACGGATGCCTCCGGCCGCCTCACTTTTGTCAACCAGAAAGCCGTCGGTCATTTTGGATACTCCCAGAAGGACCTGGCTCGTGGCCTGAATTGCTTTGATATGATCGCACCCGAAGACCGCCCCCGGGCGATTGAGAATGCCAGGAAAGTCGTATCCGGCGAAAAGATCGGCCTCAACGAGTACAAGGCGCTGAGAAAGGACGGAAGCACATTTCCGGTTATCTTGTGCTCCAGCGCCAAATACTCTGAAGGAAAACCCGCTGGCTTCAGGGGCATCGTGATCGATATTACCGACACAAAGCAGCTTGAGGCTCAGCTTCTTCAAGCACACAAGATGGAAGCAGTCGGCACCCTGGCGGGAGGTATCGCTCATGATTTCAATAATCTGCTGCAAGCTATCCAGGGATACGCGGAACTGCTTTTGATGAGGAATCCGGAAGGGACGGATGCAAACCGGGAACTCCGGGAAATCGAACGCGCCGCCAAACGGGGGGGCGAACTCACCCGCCAGCTTCTCACCTTCAGCCGCAAGGTAGAATCCAACCTGCAGCCCGTCGATCTCAACAAGGCTGTTGAAGATGTGATACTGCTGCTGGAACGAACTATTCCCAGGATGATTTCGATCAAACTGCACCTCGCGCCGGATCTCGACTTCATAAATGCTGATGCTCCACAAATTGAACAGTTGCTGATGAATATCGCCATAAATGCAAGAGACGCCATGCCGAATGGCGGCACCCTTACGATAGAGACGAAAAATGTTCTGGTTGGCGGCGAGTATTCCCGGAGACGCTCTGAAATGACACCCGGAGAGTACGTAGTGCTCACAATTTCCGATACTGGTCACGGAATGGACGAAAGCATCCTGGAACACATTTTCGATCCTTTTTTTACAACCAAGGAGGTCGGCAAGGGCACCGGTCTGGGTCTTGCCATTGTCTACGGGATCGTGAAAAGTCATAACGGGCATATCATTTGCGCCAGCAAACCGGAGGAGGGCGCCGCCTTCGAGTTTTATTTTCCCGTTGCGGCGCGACCGGCGCTTAGTGTGGACACGGTTGAAGCCGAAGAAGAGAGTAATGCGGGCCGCGGCGCCGTGCTGCTCGTGGACGATGATGAAGCGATACGCTTCTTCGGTGAACAGATCCTCGAAATGGCCGGTTATTCAGCAATATGTGTCGACAATGGGGAACGCGCCCTGGAAGTGTACCAGGAACAAATGGATGAGATCGATTTGATCATTCTCGACCTGATCATGCCGGGACTGGGCGGAGTGCAATGCATGCAGCAATTGCTCGAAATGAACCCGCGGGCCAGGATACTCATTGCCACCGGCCACATAGAGGAGGGAGGCGCCAGGGGGCTCATCGAAAAAGGCGCCAGGGCCTTCATCGGCAAACCCTACAAAATTCCGCAGATGATCAGCGAGATTCGCAGGACGATGGAACAGGAGGGATAAATAGACGCCTCCTGTGCTTTGCTGCCTGCGACGACTTCAACTCTCAAGGTTTTTTTGTTGAAGGCTGAAGATGAGAAGTAATGCTTCTACCTGACCTCCAGTAGGAAGTAGGCGAGAGCGTAGCCTGAGCCAATCGCCAGTGCAAATGCGGCTCCTCCTTCCAGCAAGGCGGCATGCCTGCGATGACTCAGAGATAATAGTCTCGCGCCTATCGGAAGAATGGCCAGGAACATCAAAAATTCCCCGATAGGAATGTACAGGGCGCAGGAATCTCCAAGCATCACCTTGGCTTTCTCATACCTCCACAAGTTTGCTCTGTAGGCGAGGTGCTCGTAGAATCCAACCGTTACCGAGGCGGCCAGTCCGGCCAGGAGCGAGGCGATGGCCGCCGCTCGAATCGTGGTCATGGATGCTTTGAGCCATCCAAAGAGGCGCATCGCCGGATAGCCAAGCTCCGCGACCGCGCAGGCCCAAGCCACGGGCATCCAGAGCGGCGAGGCAAGAAGAACGCCGTCCCTGCCGTTCAGGTAAACCAGACGACCGTTGGAAATCCAGTGGATGAGCCCCCAGTCCACGACAATCTCAAGAAGGCCTGCCACGAGTCCCAGCTTGAAGAGATCGGATAAAACCTCACCGCCGCAACCCTCCAGAACTGCCCCCGCCCTGAAGTAGAGGATCGCGCGAATGCTGAGTCCGGCAAATGCCAGGAATTTTCCCGTCGGAGAGAAGTCAAGAAGATAGGCGGCAATCAGCGTAGAACCGAGACCGGCACACAGGGCCGCAAGCCAGACACGGTCCGATCTTACCGAAAGTTCGCCAATGCGGCGGAGGAACTCCGGGTGTTCAAGTCTGCCTTTGTGCCGCCAGTGCAACATGATCCATCCCTCGACAGGCCCGGGAGAGGCTTTCTTTGGGTGAGAAAGAATCAATTATCGCATGCACGAGAGGTGATTTGATTGAAGAGGGCACGTCCTATACCCTGCGCACGCTCCAGATGGGACTTTGGGAACTTGGGATCAGAAAGTACGAACAGTTCGAAGGTCACGACGCGCGCGCCGCAATAATCAAAGATACCATGGTCGATCTGTGTCTTCATTGCACCGAGGTAGTTGTGGCGCGCATACGTGTGCATGTCTGCTCCGCCGATAGCGATCAGATGGACCGACAGACGCTGAAGCTTCTTCACAGTGTCGCCGTCCGGACCCTCGTCATAAGCCCATCCATTTGAGAACACTCGGTCGATCCAGCCTTTGAGCAGAGCAGGCATCGACCACCAATATACAGGGAAGATGAGAACCAGAGCATCTGTGCGATCGAGTCTTTCCTGTTCGGCAAGGACATCAGCGGAAGGCAGCGCCTTCCTTAGATGGACGGAGATATCGGAAGCTGTGAAACGAGGATTGAAGCCTTCGGCGTTGAGGTCTGCGATCTCGACCGTGTGGGCGGCTCCGGACGTATTCAGCCCGTCTCTAACCCTTGCTGCGATCGCATGCGTCAGGGAATCACGATTGGGATGTGAGATTACGATGAGAGCGTACATATTCGAAAGGACCTCCGAATTAGGTTGAGATTGTCAGCCAGTCACTATATACTAACAGTAACATACCATTAGTATATTAATGCTGTCAAGGAAACCTACCATTGGTAAGTAGCATTTCAAAGGCCAATAATGAACCGGTGGGCAGACCGGTGTCCCGTCGGCGCCTTGCCAGAAAGGATCGTTTTCGCCAACTTGTAGATGTGTCCTGGCGGATCATTCGCGAGGAAGGCACCGATGTCTTGACGCTCGGTTACCTCGCTAAGCGGGCGGGAGTGACGAAGCCTGTAGTCTACGACCATTTTGGCACGCGGAATGGATTATTGGCAGCTCTCTATCGGGAATTTGACGAGCGACAGACCTCTGTCATCGATGCCGCAATCGAGGCGAGCGCCCCCACCTTGACCGATAAGGCCTCCGTGATCGCCTCTTCTTACGTTGATTGCGTTCTTCGTCAGGGAAGAGAGATTCCTGATGTATTGGCAGCGCTAGCCGGTTCACCTGAACTCGAAGCCACCAAACGAGCCTATCTATCGGCTTTCATGGAGAAATGCCGGGCTATCCTTACGCCATTTGCCGAAGGGTGGACGATCACATCCGCAGGCTTGTGGGCGATGCTGGGAGCGGCGGAAGCCCTGTCGAAGGCAGCAGCAATCGGCGACATCACTCCCGAGCAGGCCAAGAACGAACTCTACCACACGATAGTCGCCATGATCGCCAGGAGCACACCCACCAGGGCTTTCGCTAAGACCACATGCGAGCAAAGTATGGAATGACGATACGGATTCAATGACAAAAGGTATGAATACTATATGAACGAGAAACCCGGAAGATGGTGGACCGCCGGTTTGCTAGACTATGTAATCCATACCGATCCCAGAATTTTCCCGGTCGGCAAGACCAAACGGGACAGCTATGGGCCGGTCACTGTCCCCCCTGACAGCTATTTTGTTTTGGGTGATAATCGAGACGAGAGCTACGACGGCAGGTTTTGGGGCTTTGTGGAGAAATCAAGGGTAGGGGAACTGTTACAAGACTTAAACTATAAAACAGAGCGCAGACTTAAAGGATATACGACATATGCATTCAGTACGAACCATCGAATACGGTACCTTTGAAGCGGCATTGGAAAGAAGTGAAGCCCTGGAGAAGGATCTGCGGATCAACCCCGGAAAATACAGGGTCTTAACGGGAGACCGCCCCACGGGCAGTCTGCACATCGGACATTTGTTCGGCTCACTCGACAATCGTGTGCAGCTCCAGAACCTGGGAGTGGAAGTCTTTGTGGTGATCGCGGACTACCAGGTCCTGACGGACAGGGATTCCTTCGATATGATCTCAGGAAACGTCCGTCAGCTCGTGATGGATTATGTCGCCGCGGGGCTGGACCCGGACAACGGCCGAACGTTCATTTTTCCCCACAGCCACGTGCCGGAACTCAACCAACTACTGTTGCCCTTCCTGACGCTGGTCTCCAACGCCGAACTGGATCGGAATCCCACGGTGAAGGAAGAAATCGAGGCTTCCGGCCAGAAGCGGGTCAACGCAGGCATGTACATCTACCCGGTGCATCAGGCTGCGGATATCCTCTTTTGCAAGGCAAATGTCGTTCCCGTCGGCAAGGACCAGCTTCCGCACCTGGAACTCACCCGGACCATTGCACGGCGATTCAACAGGAAATTCGGCAAAGGCAGGGAAGTGTTCCCCGAACCGGACGCCCTGTTGAGCAGCGCACCGGTCATCCTGGGGCTGGACGGAGCGCAGAAGATGAGCAAGAGCCGAAACAATTCCATCATGCTGCGGGCTACGGAAGACGAAACGGCAGGGTTGGTGAAGAAAGCGAAGACGGACACCGACCGTCTGATCACCTACGATCCCGAGAAGCGGCCGGAAGTCTCCAACTTGCTCCGCATGGCGGGCATTGCTACGGGCAGGACCCCCGAGAGCATCGCTCAGGAAATCGGAGACGGAGGGGCGGGAAAATTGAAGGCCTTCGTGACGGATGCCCTCAACAGTCACTTGGCGCCCATCCGCGCAAGGAGAGGCGAAATCGAAAAAGACCCCGGCCGGGTCCGGGATATCCTGGTGCGAGGCATCCGGAGAGCGCGGCAGGAAGCTGAAAAGACCCTTGCCGAAGTACGCGCCGTCATGAACATGGACATTTGATCCTGATACTCATGGAAAAGAAAGGCCTTAAAAGCGCCTCGCGCATTTTTCGCCCAAGATCGCCTTCCTTGGTGCGATGGGCCTCATCCACCATGACAATGATATTTTGAACGCTCGTTCAAAGAAGTAGCACAGGCGTCCCGCCTGTACGCATGTTTACCGGAATCACCAAAATCCCCTGTCCAACTGCCGTGCGCTGCCCTGAATCCTGCCTTTTCGGGATTCGAGGCAATATATTCATTGATTCGGTAAAGCTCCTGCGCGCTCCGAACGAGATGGTCATAACTCCCTTCCTGCCGGAAAGTTCCTTTTCTGCCCAAGCGCCGGTTGATCTCCTTGGCTGAAAAAGATTTCCAGTTGTGCAAGAACATGGACGTTTGATCCTGAGATCAGACAACGGGTTAAAATATCGGTTGAAGAAGTTGCACGCGAATTATTCCCTTTTCATGGGCGCCCCCTTTTCTTTCTCCGATAACGGTTCACTACAAGGCAAAGCCGCGGATGAACAGGTGGAAAAGGAACCGACAATGCCTTGGACAGCGGAGCTTCGACCACCGGAGACAGGCGCACTATTCGATTTGCAGCGGCTTAGTGTAGCTTTGACCCCTTGGACTTCACCTCGGACTTTACATGCAGCCCTTCTCGTCCTCGTCAGCGCCGAACGCCCAGTAGGTATTGCGGTCCCTGCGGTTTATCGGCGTACCGGTGAGGCCGAAAAGAAAAGCATTGGGAAGCGCCTCGCGCATTTTTCGCCCAAGATCGCCTTCCTGGGTGCGGTGAGCCTCATCCACCATCACAATGATATTAGATCGTTCGTTTAGAGAAGTAGCACAGGCGTCCCGCCTGTACGTACAATCCCCCGAATCACCGCTCCTCCCTATCCAACTGCCATGTGCAGCCCTGAATCCTGCCTTCTCGGGATTCGAGGCAATATATTCATTAATGCGGTAAAGCTCCTTCGCGCTCCGAACGAGATGGTCGTAACTCTCATCCTGCCAGAGAGTTCCTTTTCTGCCCAGACGCCGGTTGATCTCCTTGGCGGTAAAAGATTTCCAGGTATGCAAAATCTTCGATAAATCCTCCCCCTGCCCGGGTGTCACCACGACGTGCACGTGGTTTGGCATCACTATCCATTCACCAAGGACGTATCGTTTCCCGTCAAAATGCAGCAGAGCGTCGGCGACGATGCGGCCGATTTCCGGATCGGCCAGAACACAGTCGCCGGCGCCTTGGTCGAGCCATTCTTCCACACGATCATGAAACAGGCGGAAATACTCTTCTTTTTCGAACGGACTGAGTTCCCGGGTGGACTTGTGCCCGTGTTTAAGAGTCCACTGCTCGCGTTCCATCTTGAGTTGAGCAAGTTTTTCGGCGGGCAGTGAGTCGACAAGGCGGAATGTTACGGAATAGGTTTTGCCTTCCTGCCTCCAGTGAGGGAGGTTTCGGCTGGAAATTTCTATTTTTTGGTTAGGGTTGAAGAAGGCAACAGGCGGGACGCCTGCGCTACTTTCTCCGAACTTGTGGATGGTGGTGATTAGGACCTTGCGCACGTCCTGGGCCAGCAGGGTTTGCAACTCCTGGCGCGTAGCGACCGCGACCATGTTGGGAACATCGGCGGCATTGAAGGTGGCTGTGTTTTGCATATCTAGGTCCATGCGATCCACCACGATGATCACAGTGGGATTTCCGAGAGTGGGGTGCATGCGGAGCTTCTGGGCGGCAAACACCATCAGGAGCGATTTCCCGCTGCCCTGAAAATGCAAGATGAGTCCCTTTTTGGGGTAACCCTTGACCACGCGCTCAACTATCTGATTTGTGGTGAAATACTGCTGGTAGCGGCAGATGATCTTGATGCGCCGGCGCTTCTTATCGGTGGCGAAGAGGGTGAAGTTTTGCAGGATATCGATGACCACCCCCGGCAGGAGCATGCTCTCGACCGTCGCCCTCACTTGATGGATCTGCCCTTCGGCCTGGTTCTCCTCGTCCCGCCACGGTCCCCACATATCTATCGGCATGCGCACCGAGCCGAAACGGAACAGACGGCCCTCCGTGGCGAATGAGAAAACGTTCGGCACGAACATGGCCGGTGCTTGTTTTTCGTAAATCCCGTTGATCTGGAACGCGCCGTCGAACCATGTATCCGAACTGCGCGCAGGGGTTTTTGCCTCCCCGATCACAACAGGAATGCCGTTGACCAGGAATACCAGGTCGAAGCGTTTTTCAACCGTGCCCGTCTGGTATGTCCACTGGTTGCAGACGGTCAGGCGGTTATTGGAATGCTCGAACGGGTCGATGAGCCGAACAGTCACATGCTGCCAGTTCGGGCCGAAGGGCATGGTCTTATCGCCCCGAAGCCAGGACATGAAATTCTCGTTTGCACGCACAAGGCCGTCGGCCTGGACTGAGAGAATGCAGGCGCGCAGGCTGTAGAGGACTTCATCGGCGCGGTCGGGTCGGGCTTTTATTTCGGGATTGAGCCGGATCAGCGCCTCACGAACCCAGGATTCAATCAAAACGTCCGTGCTTCGGCGCGGCAGCTTCGCGGCAGGCGCGTAATCCCAGCGTCGCGGTCTGAACTCCCCTGCAAGCGAGCCCCGCCAGTCCGAGTTATCCTGAGGCAGGAATGAGGGCCTGGCATAATCGGTGTTGGCGATTGTGTCCAGGATCATTTGCTCGACTGTGTTGGATTCGGTAAAAATCATGGAGGTCCTTCAAAGAAGGATTCGATCAGTGCAAACTTCAGTGAATTCGCTGAATTAAATACGCTCTTCACATCTAACCACAACTGTCATTGTATGTCTATTGATCAGCGCCGAAAGCCCAACTGGTATTGCGGTCCTGCGGTTTATCTGCGTATCGGGAGGCCGAAAAGGAAAGCATTAGGAAGCGCCTCGCGCATTTTTCGCCCAGGATCGCCTTTCGGGGTGACAATGATATTCGAACGCTCGAAGTAGCACAGGCGTCCCGCCTATTTATAAAAAGGTGAGTATCGCCGGCATCTCCCAAGCGGCTGACGTGTACCGCCCTGAGTCCAGCTTTTTCGGGATTCAAGGCAATATATTCATTGATCCGATAAAGCTCCGCTCGCTCCGAACGAGATGGTCGTAACTCTCTGCCTGCCGGAGAGTTCCTTTTCTGCCCAGGCGCCGCTGATCTCCCCGGCTGCAAAAGATTCCAGCTATGTAAAGATCTCCCCTGTGCCCGTGTCTAAGAGTCGACTGCTCGCGTTCCATCTTGAGTTGAGCGAGCTTCTCGGCGGGCAGTGAGTCGGCTAGGCGGAATGTTACGGAATAGGTTTTGCCTTCCTGCCTCCAGTGGGGGAGGTTTCGGCTGGAAATTTCTATTTTCTGGTTAGGGTTGAAGAAGGCGACAGGCGGGACGCCTGCGCTACTTTCTCCGAACTTGTGGATGGTTAATTACCATGGCCTTTCTCATACTCGAGCAGGAACCTAAGGCCCTTAGCCACTCCCGGATGAGACTTCTATGGTATCACGCCTCCGACGCTCCGGTCGGGTGGGGGACGTTGCCGGAGTATCGTGGGAGATGAAAGCAATCCTGAGTTCGATGTACGGTTACTGGGCGTTCCTGTTGGCGCTTTCGCTCGTCGCTGCTTCCCTGATCTATTTCTTCTTCCTGCAAGGCTCGATGTATTGATAGAGTTTAGGAGAAAAAATCCGGCGCCGTCACTCGCCGGCATTCTCCATAGAGATGCCTCGGACGATGCCGAGGGGCTCGAGTATTTCCGACATGATGCGCCCCCTGGCCCGGTCGGTGCCCGAAGCCTCGGCTTCCCGGTGGAGCTGCGTCAGGGCCTCCGCGTGTTTGTACATGTTTCGCCGGCCGGATTCACGGGCGGCTTCGATAAGGTTCCAGTCGCCGCTCTGCCGGAATTCGAGAAAGGCTTCCCGGATTTCCGGAAATACCAGCCGCGAAATGGCGCGCTGAAAAGCGACATAGAACCCGAGGGAGGATTCCACGCGGTTTCGCACGATATAGCCGAGCAGGCCTTCTGCGTGAGTATCCGCAAGCACGTCTTTCAGCACCCGGACGAAGATTTCGACCGGGCTGTTCGCGTAGGCGGATACCATTTGCTGCCAGAGGCCGGGGGCGAAGCCGGTCTCCAGCACTTCTCCGATTTCATGGTAGATCCAGCTTTCCAGTTCCCTGGCGGCGATCTGCTCCAATAGCTCACCGTGGCCGGCGGCATTGCTGCGGATCTCATCGAAACTCACCCCGTACCGGGCCAGGCCGAACTCCAGGGCTTCCCGGGCTGAGGCGCGCCCTTCAAGAATCTGGTCCCACAGAAAAAAGAGCATGCACGACCGCCTGGCGAATATCTGCTCTCCCTGCCGCATTGCCGGAGTCATGAAGATGTCACGGGCGAGTTCCCGATCCACCCTGTCGATTCTCAGCAGACCCACCGAACTCGATTCGGTACATTCAGCCAGGAAGAAAGTGGGTTTCATGCCTATGCCGTAGCCCGCCCCGTAGACCAGGCCCAGCGGGCGCAGCCGGAGGTTCAGTCCGGCCATGTCGTACGGGTCGAATTCCTCCCCTCCCACGGAGACCGGCGCGATTTCGGCCTCTGCGATTTCCTCCCAGTATTGCTCCCGGGCTTCCATCCATTCCAGGAGATCGGCCGGTTCGGGCTCCAGCCAGGGGACCATCCGGTGCTCCCATTTGTACAGGTCCCGCATCCTCAGCAAAAGGCCGCAGAGCGAGTACACTCCAGCGTACCGGGCATCCGATATATCGCAGTTTTTCTGGACCTGGACCTGCAGGTCGGCTATTTCCGCTTTCAATTCGTCCTCCGGTGCGGCCCTCTTAAAATCAATCCCGCTGGAGAGGAGTTCTGCGGGGGGCAGAGCTTTTCAAGAGCTTCCACTACCGCCTGTCTCTCCTCTTCGCTTCCGTTTGCCGAAATGCCCTCAAGCCTTTCGATCCAGAGCTTCGATCCCGGCTTTGCAAGGCCAAAGAGATAGATAATATCGCCTCTCGCGAGCCCGCTGACCTGCTCTAGCCGCTTCCAGAGCAGATCCAGTATCTCTTCTGTCAACTCCGGATCCTTTTCGGCTGCCTCCTCCACAACGACCATAGCTCCGAGGCGGACCGACCAGTCTGAATGTTCAAACAGGTCGATGAAGGCGGGGAAAACCTGCCTGCGATCCATCATCATCTGCGCAAGCATCCCGGCATTTCCGCCCTTAACGAACTCAATGAGCGTTTTTGCGCTTAATGATGCCGGGTCCCGGTTTACTATGGAGCTTACTACTTCATCGATGTGACCGGCGCCGGTCCAGCGCAGCGTCCCGTCCAGGATGATCGTGGGAACGGACCGGACACTGTCCCCGGCAGCCAGCTCAGGAAAGAGCGCGCCGTCGATGATGGAAAGACGGACCAGGGGATTGATGAATGCGGCAGGGACGATTTCACTTAAAACCCGCGGGCAAAAGGGGCACTGAGAGGTGACATAGACCTTTAGATCGGCCGGGACCGCCAGGCTCTCGATTTTGAGTCGCAGGTTTTCCGGCAGGGACTCATTTGCGCGCGATGGAAAGAGCTGCATCTCGACCGTCTTCAGAAAAGGCTGCAGCTCTCCACCTTCAGGGATGGCATGCCAGTGAACCGATTGCCCCAGAACGATCGCCAGCAGCTCATCATCATTTCCGTCCAACTGAGAAATCCGAACATTGGGGGCGATTTCGGCGAACTCCCGGAGGAATGCGTCCAAAATCGCCGCCCTGTTATCCTCACTTCGCACCACGCGCACGGAAACGGGCTGGTCAAGTTCCTCGCTCCACCGGTGAATCAACTCTGCGGCCTTCGCTTCTATATTTGCCATAGCGCCATGCTCCCGGAAGTATTTTCTTGAGAGAATACTGGTTCACTACCGGTCGATATGTCAAGTGCGCAGGCGCGACACCTCTGTAATGGTTGCGAATGATTTGGATTCATTCTTCTGTCGTGCCGCTCCCATTTTTAATATATTATCCGCGGAGGTAAGCCGCGGAAAACGAGGCTGTTGTAGCAGGTTTTCCATTCGTCGGACCGGGAGGCAAACCGTGCAGGCATTCAGAATCAGGATATCCCGCGAACTGGCTGCGGAGTATGGCCGGGAGGCGGTGCGGATTACCGAGTCCGGAAAGTACCTGGCCCCTTCCGGTAAATTGGTCGATATCTCCGAGTGGGTTCAAAGATCGATCAGGGGTACGGTCTCTTATCCCGCCGGACAGCCTTTTCGGGAATCGACCACGGGAGATCTTCCTACGAAGATTTCGGTCGAAAATACCACAACACTTGCAGCGGCACGCGATCTGATCGCTCAAGGCCACCTGCCTGCGGCGCTCAACTTCGCCTCGGCAACACATGCTGGCGGAGGCTTCCTCGGCGGCGCCAGAGCGCAGGAAGAATACCTGGCAAGGTCCTCAGCCCTGTACGCCTGCATAAAAGACAATCCAATGTATGCCTTTCACCGTTTGCGCCGCGACCCCCTCTACACCGATTACGCGATCTATTCGCCCGATGTGCCGGTCTTCCGCTCGGATGACGGGCGCCTGCTCGATGAGCCATACGTCGTCGGAATCATCACGTGCCCGGCGGTCAATGCAGGTAAGCTGAACCCCGAGAGAAGGAGTGAAGCCGGCCCGGCCATGTGGCGGCGCATTTTGAAAGTCCTGTCCATCGGGCGCCTGCATGGCCACGATTCGATTGTTCTAGGCGCCTGGGGCTGTGGAGCATTCGGAAACGATGGCCGTGAAATTGCCGGGCTGTTCCACCGGGCGCTGAAAGAAAACTTCAAGGGAAGCTACAGGCAGGTTGTGTTCGCCATTGTGGACTCGACACGTGAGCGCAGGTTTATCGGTCCCTTCCTTCCTCTGAGTGACGGTTCAAGATGAGTTGAATTTGTCCGATTACGGTTGTGCAGGCTTTTCCCGCCCAGAAAAGAGGTGAAGCATGGACAGCACAAAAGCCGCCCGGCTTCTTGCAAAAACCGCCGCCTTGATCTGTGTCCTGGTGTGTGCATGCTTTCTGGTTACTCCATGTCACCCTTCGCAATAATTTCATTTATCTCAACGACATAGTGGGTATTGCGATTGGAGGCTACGACACGCTGCGCGGAAACACCAGGAACTGCGCCATAGTCAACAAAACCCTGTTTCGCAACGACCGCCTCCAGTGGGGCAACGGTGAGCTGATGATGCAGTATGATGTGCGCGACAACACGATCAAGAACAACATCTTCTTCGCTAACTCGCAAAACTACCTCATCACCAATCCCTTTACGCAGAATACCGGCAATGTTTTCGACCACAACATCTACTATGCCCCCGCCGGGGCTTCGGAGAGCGAGGGCAGTGGAAGACCAGGTGGTACACCTCCTTTGCCGCGTATCGGTCTGCTACCGGCAACGATTCCCATTCTCGCTTCGTCAACCCGCTTCCGACAAGCACTACTCTGCCCGACCTCCACCTGCGCACGACTTCTCCGGCTATCGATGCCGGGCAGAATCTCACGGCATCCGGCACAAGGGAAGTAGATGGTCAGCCGCGGTCCCACAACATCATCGACGTCGGAGCAGACGAAGTTCAGTGATGCCCTCCAAACGGCGAATGAAGCCGGGTATGGATGCTTTTTATGAGTGAAAACACCTGTTACAACCTTCTTTGAAATTGTGTTTTTCTTCAAGTTGAGGCAATTTGACCAGGTCGTATTACCATGTGCGGAGAGCTGCTTCTCGCGATCCAGGATTCTTCATGAGCAACGCTACTCTTATGGGATGAAGGATCTGACCTGCTATATCGCCCCTGCCCCCAACTGTTTTGCGGGTGTATTGCCCGTGCGGCAGATGAATCGCTCGAGGGGGTCCTCCAGCCAGGAGAAACATGGATGACAGATCGATCAAGCCTGCCTGAAACCGCCGGAATACTCACTTTGAAAGCGCCGCTTTGCGGTATCCTGGTTCCTATCGAACGGGTTCCCGACCCGGTTTTCTCACAGAAGATGGTCGGGGAGGGAATCGCCATCGATCCGGTAAGCCAGACACTTACAGCGCCCTGTGACGGCAGGGTCGTGATGCTCCATCCGGCGGGTCATGCGTTGACCCTGATGACGGAGGGAGGGGTCGAGGTCCTGATGCACGTGGGCCTGGATACGGTTGCCCTGAAGGGGGAAGGATTCACCCCGCGCGTAAAAGATGGTGACGAAGTAAAAGCCGGGGCGCCTCTGATCGATTTCGACGCCGATTTTATCGCCACCCATGCCAAGAGCCTGATGTCGATGATTGTTGTGACCAATCCCGAAAGGGTGCTTTCCTACGAACCGGGATCAGGCAGTGTGAAGACAGCCGAGGACGTGATACTCGAGCTGAGGCTTGCCTCGAGTGAGGCGGAAGCCGCAGCGGATGCCGGCGCCAGGATCACCTCGGAGGCCATTCTGATAAGCAATACCGCCGGGCTGCACGCTCGCCCGGCCGCGGTGCTCGCGAACATAGCCAAGAAATACAGGTCCGAAATCGTGATCGTTCGCGGTGAAGACCGGGCGAACGCCAAGAGCGTTACAGCTCTGATGGGCATGGATCTGCGCTTCAACGACAAGGTCAACCTGGTCTCAACAGGACCGGATGCAAAGGAGGCAGTGGCTGAGCTGACTTCGCTGATCCTGTCCGGCCTGGGCGAAGAGGGCATATCGGCGCCGGCGCCTGCCAGCCGGGTAGTGCCCGATTCGGCGAAGTACCCTCCCGCACCCTCTTCCAATGATCCCAACCTGCTGCTCGGTGTGACCGCTTCTCCCGGACTTGCCGTGGGCAATGTGTTCCAGGTGCGGCGCCAGGACGTGGAAGTGGTGGAAGAGGCGGATGATACTCAGGCCGAGATCCTTAAAATCGACGAGGCGATCTCCAGGGCCGGGCAGCAGCTCGAAGCCATCCAGGTGCAGTTGCATGGCCAGGCTGACGCCAACAAGGCGGCTATCTTTGCCGCTCACCAGGAGGTCCTCGAAGATCCCGAACTGCTGAGCCGGGTGCGAAGTGCGATATTGAAGGGGAAGAGCGCCGCCTTCGCCTGGCAACAGGCGGTCAATTCCCAGGCGGAGAGCCTGGCTAAGATGAACAACGCCCTATTGGCTGCGCGCGCTGCAGACCTGCGGGATGTGGGACAGCGGGTTATCCGGAACCTGACCGGGGAGGGCGCACGGATCATCCTCACGCCGCCCGATTCCATCCTGATTGCCGAGGAATTCACCCCATCGGATGCCGCGAACCTGGATCGCAAGAGAGTTCTGGGATTTTGCACCACCCTGGGCAGCCCCACCTCACACGTCGCGATCATTGCACGTTCTCTGGATATCCCCACCATAGCCGGCATGGACTCACGGGCGCTCGACATACCGGACGGAACCACTGTAATTCTTGATGCATCCCGCGGCACACTGCGGCTTAACGCCTCGCCCAAAGAAGTCGAAGACCTCAAGGACCGGCTGGTGGCGGAAAAAGTCAAAAAGATCGAGAATCTCGATAATGCCGCAAAACCGGCCGTCACCAGGGATGGCCACGTTGTGGAGATTGTCGCCAACATCGGGGGCCTCAAGGATGCAGAATCGGTTGTGAGCCTGGGAGGGGAGGGAGTTGGGCTGCTGCGTACGGAATTTCTTTTCCTCGAGCGGATAACCGCTCCCACGGAGGACGAACAGGCGAAGGTGTACAGCGACATAGCCCGTGCGCTGGGCCGGGACCGTCCGCTGGTAATACGCACCCTTGATGTTGGCGGAGACAAGCCGCTAACGTACCTGCCGATTCCAAAGGAGGAGAATCCTTTCCTTGGCGAGCGGGGATTGCGAGTCGGGCTAAACCGCCCGGAGATGTTGCGCGCGCAGATGCGGGCGATCCTGCGGGCATCGGAGGTTGGGAGGGTGTTTGTCATGTTCCCGATGGTGGCGACACTAACTGAATGGAGAGCAGCCAGGACCATGTTCGAGGAGGAGCGTACCCGACTTGATGTGCCGCCCATTCCCGTGGGCATCATGATAGAGATCCCCGCGGCGGCTATCATGGCGGAGCAATTCGCCCGGGAGGCCGAGTTCTTCTCCATCGGCACGAACGACCTGACGCAATATACGCTGGCGATGGACCGCGGGCACCCGAAACTGGCCTCCCAGATAGACGGGTTGAACCCGGGAGTGCTTCACCTCATTGCCGGAACTGTTGAGGGCGCGGACAAACACGGGCGCTGGACGGGAGTCTGCGGCGGCATTGCCGGAGATCCCCAGGCCGTGCCGATTCTCATCGGACTTGGCGTTAAAGAACTCAGCGTGAGTCTTCCGGCAATCCCGGCAATCAAGGCGCAAATCAGACGGATGAGCCTGGCTGAATGCCGGGAGCTTGCACGGACCGCCCTGACGCTGGATACCGCGGCGGAAGTCCGGCAACTGGTCTCCGACTCGTGGGCATGAGATTGCGGTTACCCAAGTGAGGCATACATCATGGCAACAGTGCAAACAGCTCTAGCCGGCGCCGTGTCACATGAGCAGGGACTCGGCAGCCGCATCTTCGGATTCGCACAAAAACTCGGCCGCGCTCTGATGATACCGGTAGCGGTCCTTCCTGCCGCAGGCATCCTGCTGGGGGTCGGCGGAGGCATCCTGGGCGGCGTGCACACCGGGGCATTTCCCGTAAGCTCTCCGTTCCTCCTGGGGCTGCTCGAGGTAATGAAGGTTTCAGGAGATGCTGTCTTCGGCGCCATGCCGATCATGTTCGCCATCGGCGTGGTCATCGCCTATACGAACAATGACGGGGTCGCTGCTCTTGCTGCAGCGGTGGGATACCTGGTGCTCCTCGGGGCCATGGCGGCCATTGCAGGCATTTTCCATATTCAGACGGCCAAAGTCCTCGGCTTCGATACCGTTAACACGGGGGTTTTCGGCGGGATCGTCATGGGGCTTGTCGCCGCCTACATGTACAATCGGTTTTACCGGATCGAACTGCCACCCTACCTTGGCTTTTTCGCCGGAAAACGCTTCGTTCCGATAGCCACCGCCTTTTCAGCCATTGTGATTGGATTTCTGCTGAGTTTTGCCTGGGCGCCCATACAGGCGGGCCTCAACTCCCTGGCGCAATGGTCCATCTCGCAGAACCCGGTGCTGGGCGTCTCCATCTACGGAGTTGTGGAACGCTCGCTTCTGCCTTTCGGTTTGCACCACATATGGAACGCTGTGTGGTTCTACCAGTTTGGCAGCTATACCACCCCCGAAGGGGTAACCGTATACGGCCTCACCAACATTTGCTTTGCCGGCGACCCGCAGCAGGGCGGCATACTGGCAGGCGGGTTTTTATTCAAGATGTTCGGACTTCCAGGCGCAGCCCTTGCCATCTGGCTGACGGCAAAGCCGGATAGAAGGGTTAAGATCGGCAGCCTCATGGGTTCGGCCGCCGTAACCTCTTTCCTTACCGGAATCACCGAACCGATAGAATACTCCTTCCTCTTCGTCGCCCCGCTCCTCTATGGTCTGCACGTAATATTGGCAGGCATTGCCTTTCCGATTCTCTACCTTCTGGGCGCGCGGCTCTGTTACAGCTTCTCACACGGCGCCATCGACTACGCCCTTTTCTCCATACTGGATATCCAGCCCTGGATCGTGCTGGTCGCCGGCCCTGTTTATTTCCTTGCCTACTTCGGCATCTTCTATGGGTGTATCCGCTGGAGGGACCTTAAAACGCCCGGCAGGGAAGAAGAGGAACTTACCCCCGGATTGATGCCGGGCGCTTCTGTAGGCGGGAAGCACGCTTTTGCGCACCAACTGGTGCTGGCCTTTGGCGGCAGGAGCAACATCACCTCGCTGGATGCCTGTATCACACGCCTGAGAGTCAGCGTGGCCGACCCCGGCAAAGTAAACCAGGTCAGGCTCAAAGCACTGGGCGCCGCGGGCCTCGTGACCTTCGGCAATAACATCCAGGCGATCTTCGGCCCCAAGTCCGAAGGCTATAAGACGGAGATGGACGAGTACATGAGGGTGGCGGGACCTGAGGCCGAGATCTCCGAAACGGACCGCATTGCAGCAGAATTGTCCTCCCCCCAGGCTGCTTCGGCAAAACTGCGCGACCCCGAAGGTGCGATCAGGGCGCAGAGTTTTATCGCCGGACTCGGGGGCGTTGGAAATATCGAAAAGGTTCAGGCAGTGGCCGAAACCCGCCTGAGGGTCATCCTCCGGGACGATGCGCACATGGACGCGGCGGCGCTCGACGCTGCGGGGGTCAGCGGCCTCATGCGCCTGCCCGGACGGATAGTCCATCTCATCGTGGGTTTGAACGCAGACCAGTACGCCGCCGAAATGGCCGGGCAAATGGCGCCGGCAGTCGATTGACCCCGCGAACCGCTCCTGCGGCCCGGGATATGTTCCTGCCGGTCCCTCTTGAAGATAAAGCCTGCCGGGCAGACTATGCGCGCTGACCGGGCAGGCTTGTCCACAATCCTGGATTCTACCCGGCGAACTGACATTAAATCCAAATTATTGGACAGGAATCCCACCGCAGGAATCAGCTAAGGCCTTGGTTTTATGGATAATTATGCCAATCGGCCTATTGGCAAGGTTTATGCTTATTCACTGGTAAAGCATGAAGTTTGGTAATGGAGCTGAGCATTTGCGTAAATGTCATTTGGAGCACGAAAATGCAGGGAACACTTAAGCTAAGAAAACATTATTCAGCCTGGGATGAGGTAATCGTCTTTGTCACAAGACAGCTTGAACATGACCGGTCAGTCATTGTCGGAAAGCTGATTGAAATAGATCAGGACAGTCTCACTTTTCTTTACCTTCCCGTAGAAGAGGGTGAGGAAGTAGACATCAAGGGACCCTGTCACGTCATTATTAAGGACTATTCGAACCAGGCCACTTTGTCGCGGGAGGGAATTCAAGTCTATGACGTCTGGGCGCCTTATGAGTCTTTCTTTAAGCTGCGCAGCAGGCAATGCAGAATATTATTCTCAGGGCAGTCGTCCTTACAGGAGATAAGACCTTTTGTGAGTGGTTCCTTTCTGAATTGAAAGGCGGTCATTTTCTACTCTCCGGGAAATGGAAAGCGCCATGATGTACCAGTGCATTAAATGCAGAAAGACATGGGGAAGCGGAGAACCTGAGCGAGACGGTTATTCGCACGGATTGTGTATGCGTTGCCTGAAAGAGGCGCTGACGCCTATATACCGGATGCGCCAGGCAAGGGAGGGCAACTTCGACTGTTTCGGAAAGTCCTCGGGTTCCTGCGACCAGGGGGAGTGCCTCTATCGCCGTATCTGCCTCGAAGCCTGAGCGGAAAAAGAGGCCAATCGCCTGCGCCTCGTCGGCGAAGACATCCTCCTTTCACTGGAATACCCCATCAATGCGGTGGCGGCCAATTCCGGAACCAGGATGGGATTTTTGCACTGGTTTTTTCCAAGACGATTGCAAAATTCCTCCTTCCGACTCTATACTTCACGGGCGCAGCCCTGCCCGCTATTATCTTAACCCAGCCTTTACGGATTCCTGCGAAGCAAGGATGGGGAGTTCCCGCACGTTCAGCGCTCACTGGCCAACTACAGGGAAGCTTTGGAACATACAGACGCATGAGGAAGAGACATGCACTTCTTTCGCCCGCAAAGATTGCTCCTTGCTCTGGTTGTGGTTTTCTGCCCGGCTGCGACCGCCATTCAGTCAAACGCTGCAGACAGGGGAGGGTACACCGGCCGGTCCTGTTCCGAGGTTTTTGCAGAGCTGTCGATTGGGGATTCAGCCGGGAGCGCCGGTCAAAAACAAAACCTGGTAAATGCGCGGGTATGCTGGAAGGGCGCCTACGAGCGCAAGAGCGAAACCCTGTGGGGCTATGAGGTGGTAGCCAAATGCCTTTCGCCGAAGCACCCCGGACAGATGAATATATCTTTTGATTCCAAGTGGAAAAGCGTCGTTGACCAGTTGAAACAAGGGCAGAGATTTGAATTCTGCGCAAAGATAACGAGTATAGGCCCAAACGTGATTGACCTTTCCGAAGCCGAGATGATCTCGACTTCTGTTGCGCCCCTGGAGATGGAGGCGCCGAAATCACCTCCAGAGGTTATGGTCCCCTCGCCGAGAAGCAGGGAGGGCGCCATCCCCTCGCCTCGCCGCCCCGGCCGGATAGCCGGCGAAAGCGAGAGCAGTCAGCCCATGCAGGTGCAGGCGTCCCGAGCCGAAAGGATGAAGGCGTTTATAAGCGAATACCTCAGGGCCAACGAGAACAAAGAAATCGAGAAGGTTCTTTCTTTCTACGCTGAGAGTGTCGACTATTATGCCAGGGGCGCCGTATCCAAAAGCTACATCAGGAAAGACAAGGAAACGTTTTTTAGTTTCTTTCGCAGCCTGAACTATACACTTGCGGATGACCTGGTGATCACAGACACACAGAATCCGGATATCAAGATACTCACCTTCACATTCTCCTATCAGATTCAGACCCAGAAAAAAACTATTGCGGCAACGGCAAAGAATACCTGGACAATCGCAAATTTCGCAGGCAGGCCGACCATCATTGCGGAAAAACAGACTACCAGCAACAGGCGGAAGTCCTCGGCACGATCTCAAACACAAACACCTGCTCAGAATCAGGATAAAACCCGCGGACGCCCCCAGTCCGAACTCAAGCGCAGTCTGGGCGCCTACGGGTTTTCGTTCCTCAGGACCGGTAAGGATGATTCATCCCGCTATGGATTTAAACTGACCAGAGGAGGCAACGAAGTATATTCCAGCGAAAGCTTCCTTGTGGAACCGTCGGTCGAGTTTTATAACGCCACGCCTTATCCGAACTGTCAGACTGCCGCGACGACTTTATTTTCGGGCGGCGCGCATTGCTGCTCGACTGCAGTGGCAGTTACCAGGTGCGATCAAAAAGAGCATGCCTTTACTATCTCTCTTGAGCATACATCCGGTATCGAGCCTCTGGATCTCGACAAATCCGGCGCCCGCCATATGGCTGTCCGTGACTGGTCTTTTGCCTACTACAACGCGAACGACAGGCTTTCTCTCAGTTTCGCCGTTTCTCCTGCCTTCGAACGTTTGCTCGTACACGACGGGACCACCTGGAGGGCAGATCTGCCCGGAAAGTACGCTCGGTTCTACAACGATCTGCTGCAGCAAGCGGAAAAGGAAATCAACCAGATGCGGGGCGAGCGGGATGCCGATGATGCGATGGTAAGCCTTGCCGTAACCCGGGCCTATTATGCGCTCATGGCGGGCAGGAGCGAGGCCGAAACGGAGCGGGTTTTTAACAAAGACCTGCCTGTTTCGTGGAAGGGTGTGCAAAAAAAGGTCTTTAGCGACATCAAAGAGGCTGTCGCCTCCTTCAACCCCGTTGAGAATTTATAGGTACAGAAGAGAGGTATTTCCGGTAGGCCCGGACCAGCTTGATTTCGCCGTATGAATAGTTCTCGCCCAGGACTTGCTTAATCTGCCCGAGCGGCTTGTCCTTCATCTCGCTTAATTGCCGGTCGATAATCTTGAGCTTTTCCCCGGTCAAGAGCCTTCCGATATCGACCCGTCCGGATTCCACAAAGCCGACCAGATGCTCTTCGATAGTCGACGGGGCCATGCCCCGCTCCCGGGCCACCTGCATAATGGTCAGGCCCCTGTTGAAGAGATCGAAGGTAAGCTGCCTGGTATCCGTGGCGCCGGGTCTTCCATCCCGGGCGCGAAGGTTGGAAGCGGCTGTTTCAACCTGCCGGGCCGGCTCGCTGATCCGGTGCTTCCGCCGATAGGAAGAAACCAGCGCCAGTAGATCCGTCCCGTATTTGTCGCACAGGCGTTTGCCGATCCCCTTGATACTCAACAGGGCTGCCCGAGTGTCGGGCAGGGTCGCCGCTATCTGTATCAACACACTCTGGTGCAAAATCTGGTAGTGGGGGACATCGGCTTCCCCCGCCTTGGCGGCGCGCCAATCCTTGAGTATTTGGAAGATCTCCGGATGATCGATTTCGGGGACGGTATCTTCCTCGATCCTTGTCTTTCTTTGCTTATCGGGCCTCAAGTCTATTTCTGCGGATGACAGGGCGCGCAGGCAGCGGCAGGGGGAAAAACCGGGCTTGCAGCTCCGCACTGCGGCGAGCTTCAGCGCCATCTCCTTCTTGAGATCGTCCAGGGCGCCTTTGACGGCCTTGGCGATCTCCTTATTGTCAGTATCTACCTTGAGGGTGGCAAGGCGCTCCCCCAGGATGGAGTCGAGCTTTTCCTCGAAGTAGACCCCGGCCCTGGTTGCTCGCTCCAGGACTGCCGGGTCGGCTTCGGGCCTCTTGCCTTCAATGAAGAGTCCGGTCAATTGCCTGTGGAATTTTTCGCTGACCACGAATATCTCCGCCTTCGCCCTGTCCGCTATCTCATGGAGGTCGTCCGCGCCCGAAACCCTGATGGTTCCGGCATTGGTGCGAAGCACTCGAATGAGACGGTTGAGCAATGTGCTCATCCGGTCAAAGTCGAAGCATTTGGTGAGCAGCCGCTGCTGGTAGAGGACCTTGGCGGCTTCGAGCTTCTCCGTGGAAGGGGGCGTCTCGGACGTCCGGACGATAAATTGGGACACGGTTTCATCCGTCTTGATGGCGCCGGCCGGAATGGGCGAACTCAACACCAGGCCCTCGAAGGTTTTACAGCGACTCAGGGCGACATAGACCTGGCCATGGGCAAAGGCGGCCCTTGCATCGATTACGGCCCGGTCAAATGTCAGCCCCTGACTTTTATGAATTGTGATGGCCCACGCCAGCTTGAGCGGGATCTGTACGAATTTGCCGACTTTTTCCTCGGTGATTTCCCTGCTCTCGGGATCGATCCGGTATTTGATATTTTCCCAGACTACCGGCTCCACCGCGATCTCTTCGTCATCGCCCGGGCATTTCACGAAAACCGACCGGTCGTTGATCCGGGTGATCCTGCCGATCTTGCCGTTGAAATAGAGCTTTTCGGCCGAGGGATCGTTTTTGACGAACATCACCTGGGCGCCCTTTTTGAGCGCGAGTGCTGAAGAGGTGGGATAGGAGTACTCCGGAAAGTCACCCTCTATGGTGGCGTCAAAGGAATGCGGTTTCTCTCGCAGGCTTCTGAACCTGGATTCATTGATTGCTTCGGCGCTTCTGTTGTGGGTGCTCAGCGTAATGTAGCCCTCGCCGTCTCCGGGTTTGAAATCTCTTTTGCAGCGGCTGTTGAGTTCTTGCAGGCAAGCCTGGTCGAGCCGGTTGTCGCGCACCTTGTTCAGGATATCTATGAAATGGTTGTCCAACTGGCGGTAGATGTGCTTGAGTTCGATTACCTCTAGATCGGAGAGGTTAAGGGCGTGGCAGTCAAAGAAGTACATCGAGCCATAAAATTCCCGCAGGATGGCCCAGTCATCTTCCGTGACGACCGGCGTGAGCTGCTGCAGGTCGCCTATCATGAGAAGCTGCACCCCGCCGAACGGCAGGTCGTTGCGGCGATAGCGCTTAAGAGTTTCGGCGACTCCGTCGAGAAGATCCGCCCTCACCATACTGATCTCATCAATGACCAGCAGGTCCAGGCTCCTGATAATATTGATCTTCTCCCTGCTGAACCGGTGTTGATCGTGGCGGCCGTAAGCCTCGCCTCCGGGCACGAAAGGGCCGAAGGGCAACTGGAAAAAGGAATGCAGTGTGACTCCGCCTGCATTGATGGCCGCAACACCGGTCGGGGCGGTGACAACCATCCGCTTGTTGGTGCTCTTTTTCAGATTGTGGAGAAAGGTTGTCTTCCCGGTGCCTGCCTTGCCGGTAAGGAAGATATTCCGGTCGGTGTGCTCCACAAAATCGTATGCCAGTTGGAGTTCCGGGTTCGTGAGGGTGTCCATGGTCCTGCTCGTCCAACTTTAAGGTATTATGCTTGTGGTCTTCTTGCTATTGGGATCGATGCCGGGAAGATGATATTTTCTCCCATGGAAGGGTCACCACTCTTTTTGAGGAGGTAAACGCGGTCTCCCTCTTCCCTGAACTCAACTTCACTATTTGGCGTAATACCGAGTTTTTCCCGAATATGCTGTGGTATCGTTACTTGTCCTTTTGTTGTGACACGCAAGGCAGACCTCCATTTTTGGTAATACTCTTACCAGTAAGGATAATACCTGAAAGCACCCAGCAGGACAAGCGATGGTGCGTGAATCTACCCGCACAACAAAGTGTCAAGAGTGAACAAGCCGGATTATGGCGGTACCCCCGGGCCGGAATCCAGCCGAGCCGCCAGGCTTTAGGCGTGGTTTGAACCAAGATGAAACTTCATGTTGTCGCCCTGGCGTGTTCCTCTAAGAAGGAAGTTTCATATAAGGGAGGCCGCCACGCATTGGCGTGGTTTGAACGAAGATGCGACTCCGCCCGTTGTCTCACTGTGTAAAAGTACCCACGAGGGCCGGGAAAAACACGGGCACAAGGCCCTATACTACTGCTCCTGTACACCTTCCTTCATCAGCGCAAATGAACCTCATTAAAATCGCCATACGTATACTCACTTGTGTGCCAATACGTTCGGGCGCTGGTAGCATAGGCCCTTGTGGCCGTTGTCCCATTGCGTGAAATTACCGGGGATGGGCGGGAAAACACAGGCATATGGACCCTGTACTGAAATCACAATCCTGCAATGAGGTTTCATATAAGCCACGTAGGGTACGCGCGGCATTATCGTGCACACCGGTTTTGCGCCACAATCAGGTTGACGGTGGGTGCGATGAAACCGCACCCATCCTACGGCCGGCCCGCTTACGCCTGAATATACATGATGAGCCGTAGGTTGGGCAGGTTTCTCATGCCCAACAGATTCTCAACGTGCCAAACTGATCAGACTTTCACTACAGCCGGGAAATGATCTTCACAGCAGAGCAGATCTGGTCGCGCTCTGATATACTAAAACCCGTTGGGCATGAGAAGCCTGCCCAACCTACGGCCTAATCATCATAATTTCAATTACTTACCCAGAGTGTCGGATTGGCCGGCTAACGCTAGGAATGACGGGGCTGGGTGACTCACTGGAGTGTTTCTTAATAATTGAAGTTTCATATAAGCCGGGCCGCCACAATTCAGCCTCCTTGTGTGCAGGCGCATTCGCCAATGTGCCGTAACAATTATTTGAGTACCAGGCTTACTTCAGGCTGCGGCCAGTCTTTCCAGCGCATGGGAGATCGCGGCCTTGAGATCATTCAATCTATATGGTTTATGCAGGAAGGCCTGTGGCTGTTCCTGGTGAATCTCCCGGCCAACCTGCGCTTCGTGGTAGCCGCTGGAGAGAATGACCGGCATTCCGGGTCGAAGTTCCCTGAGTGCTGCAAGCGTCTCCCAGCCATCCATACCGGGCATGCTGAGATCGAGGAGGACCAGGCTTATTTCATCTTTGCGAACCCTGAAGATTTCCAGCGCCTCATGGCCGTTGCAGGCCTCCACGACTTCATAGCCTAGCAAAGTTTCCAACATGGATTTTGCCACATTGCGAATAAAGGGCTCATCATCTATCAGTAGAACAGTAGCATTGACGGCGGGGTGAGGGGAATCGGGTGTATCGTCTTTGGGGGCCTGAGCCGGCTGCTCCTCCAGGAGCGGCAGGAGCACCCGGAAGGTTGTACCCTCTCCGGGGCGGCTCTCGAAAAAGATAGCTCCATCATAGGTCCTGACCAGTCCCATAACTACGGACAATCCGAGCCCTCTGCCCGTAAACCTGGTCGAAAAATAAGGATCAAAGATGTTTTGCTGGATCACATTGTCCATGCCCTCTCCGGAATCGGCGACCGTAAGACAGGCATAGCTCTCAGCCCTGGGTTCCCATTCCTGGGGGAAAACCCGCATCGATTTGAAATCTTCGGCCTCTACCACCTCTACGGCAAGCTCTATGCCGCCCGCCCGCTCTCCTATGGCCTCCACGGCGTTTGACACGAGATTGGATATAATCTGCTTGACGTGGTCGGAGTCGGCACGAATAAACAGATTTTCACTCGAATAGAGGGTTTTGAATTGTACCTTTTTCGAGATGGATGAAGTCAGGAGAGAGAAGGCTTCCTGAGTCGCCCGCACCAGGTCGACAGGCTCGCGCTTGCCGGTGGTCTTGCCGAGGTAGGTAAGCATGAAGCCGCTGATGTCTGCTGCCTGCCTGGAGGCTGTCATTGCCCTGGTGAGGATCGGTTGCAGGTGGGAGCCCTCGGGTAATCTGTAGAGGGCAAGTTCGACATTTCCCATGACCGCGGCAAGCATGTTGTTGAAGTTGTGGGCAATTGCCCCTGCCATCCGGCCGAGGCTCTCCGCTTTTTGCGCCTGCAGCAGTCGCTGCTCCAGCCGGAACCGCTCTTCGTCCGCCTGCTTGAGATCGGTAATGTCCACAATGCTGGAAAGGATGCACTTCTCATCGTTAATGACGATGATCTGCGCGGAGAGAAGTCCCGTCCTTACCTCTCCTTTCCTTGTTTTGAATTCCTGCTCCAAGTTCCTGATCCTCTCCCCACGCAATAGACGATCCACCATGTTGCGGCGATCGTCCTCTTTCCTCCAGACGCCCAGTTCCAGAGTCGTCTTTGCCAGCACCTCCGCCAGGGAATAGCCCGTAATGTTCATGAAACCTTCGTTCACCTCGAAAATCCTGCCATCAGACAGGCGGGTGAGCGTGATTGCATTGGGTGAGAAGTGAAAAGCCCGCGAGAATTTCTCCTCCTCGCTCTCGATGCCCATCAGCAGTCTTTTGTTCACCATGAGAGAGAGACTGTAAGTCAGGAGGATCAGAAGCAGTTGATGGACAAGAAGGACAAGGACCTCCACAGCGCCTGAATTGAAATAGTCCTGCCTGGGGTCGGGAGTTGTCGCCAGCCAGAAAATCCGGAAAGAATTGACCAGGCAGGACCCTGCGAAAATCAACCCCGTACCACGTGTCAGGGCACGGGTATGATGCGGGACTGTCACCAGCAGAAACCATGCGCACTGGAGGCAAACAATCAACAATGCCGCGGAGACATTCATGCTCCTCAGATTCAGGTCCGGATGCACGAAGGTCAGGTAGCTGTGAACAATGATAAAGACGGCCACCAGGAGGTAATTGTGCCTCTGAGAACCCTTTTCACCCAGAAAGCGTTGCAGGCCGATGAAACCGAGAAGGGCGCCCGTGACGTTCAGAGTATTGGCAAGCACCATGGACATCCAGTCGGGTACGATGCCACGCAGAAGAATCAGAGTAACCGCAATGGTGAGGCATGAATAGTCAAGAACCCACAGGTTTGTTCCGGCGAATCGCTCGCGACTCTGGCGCCACAGTTGGAAGAGCACTGCCGTGCAGAGGATGTCCGTGGCAAGCGTGGTGAGCACGACGGTTCTCATGTCGAGAAAGTTCATATAAAAAATTGCCTCCTCTTTCTTCAACGCCTGGTGAAGAAAGGGAATAATATTATCGATTCCAAATATATCAATCTATATCGTTTATATATCGGCAATTGCAGAGGATGCCACAACCATAAAAATCGTGGCAGAGGGAACCTGGAACATATTTCCCAGTAGTTTGGTAGAGATTGTTTACTGAGGACATCCTCTTCGGTTTGATGGTGAACCTGACTCCCCACCTTGCGCGATTTCCTTTCCGTCCCTATACGTTGAATACTTATGAGGGACGCTCTTTCCGCAAGGAGGTTCGCGAATGCAGGAACGTGCCGAGAACAGGGCTTATTGGGAAGAGCAGGAAAAGCTGCTCGACGAACTTGCCGACCAGGCGGCGTGGCCGGGAGGCCAGGAGGCGGTCCAGCGCCTTGCCGAACAGGGGAAGCAGCCGGTGCGCACGCTGATCGGGAGACTCATCGATCCGGGAACACCATTTTATGAACTCAGCCGAATTGCCGGGTTCGGGATGAACTACCCCGGTGTGGCGGACGTCCCGTGCGGAGGTGTGGTGACGGGGCTCGGCAGAATTCACGGCGCCTGGACGATGATCGTGGCCAACGACAGCAGAGTCAAAGCCGGAACCTATTTTCCCATTACACTGAAAAAACACCTGAGGGCCCAGGCGATAGCCGAGCGCTGCGGCCTCAATTGCGTCTACATTGCCGATTCGGGCGGCGCCTATTTGCCGATGCAGGCCGATGTATTCCCGGATGACCAGCATTTCGGATCGATGTTCTACAATATGGCCCGCATGTCCGCGCAAGGGCTGAAGCAGATTACGCTGGCCACGGGAGGAAACACCGCGGGAGGCGCCTATATCGTTTTTATGGCCGGCGAGGCTGTAATGATCGATAGAATATCCTATTCCTTCCTAGGTGGCCCCCCGCTGGTAAAGGCCGCTACGGGCGAGGTGATCTCCGCCGAGGAACTTGGCGGGGCGAGAGTACACACCCACATATCGGGCGGTGCGGACCACTTCTGCCGCAACCAGGAAGAGGCCGTCCTCAAGCTCCGGGAAATCCTGTCCATGGAAGCGCCGCAGGTGCTCCACAGCGCCAGATTACCGGAAACGCCACCGAAAAGGCCTGCTGAAACCCTGTACGAGCAACTTCCCGCAAACGTCTACCGAGGTGTCGAAATACGGCCGTTTCTCGAGGCGATCTGCGACGGCAGCCATTTTATCGAGTACAAACAATCCTATGCAATGGGCAGGGGAGACAACATCGTCACCGGCAAGATGCGCATAAAAGGAATTCCGGTGGGGGTGATCGCCTCGAATATGCTGGGAATAATCTTCACCGAAGCGGCAAGGAAGGCTACCGAATGGATCATCCGATGCTGCCGGGACGGCCTGCCGCTGCTCTTTGTCCAAAGTTCGCCGGGCTACATGGTCGGCTCGGCGGCCGAGCATGAGGGGATAGGCAAGTACGGCGCCGATATGGTGAGGGCGGTCTCCTGCGCGAGTGTGCCCAGAATCCAACTGGTGGTTGGGCCGGACAACGGCGCAGCCAACTACGGGATGTGCGGGCGGGCCTACCGGCCGCATTTCCTCTTTACCACCATGCGCGGCCATACTTCCGTGATGAGCGGAAAATCGGCAGGAGAGGTGCTGCTGTCGCTGGAGGAGAGGAAGCGGGCGGAATCCGGATATCCCATGGGAGAGGAAGAAAAGCGGGTCTTCAGAGAAAAGATGATAGCCCGGTACGAAGCGGAGGCGCATCCTTTCTTTTGTGCTGCCAGGCTGTTGAACGACGGCGTGCTCAAATTCGGCGAAATCCGTGACTGGCTCGCCATGGCCTTTGAGGTAAGCCTTCTCAAGCCGGTTGAGGATTCGTGTTTCGGCGGGTTCAGGTTCTGATTGTCGAACCGGATCGGAAAGCGCATTCCTGCTTATCCGTTGGAACCGGATTCGACCGGCATTTTTGCATCCTGCCATACGGACCAGCCGTTGACCAGTACCCGTACGTGAGAATAGCCGCGGGCGGAGAGTTCCATGGCCATTTCCTTGCTCAGTGTGCAACTCTCTCCGTCACAATAGGTGATGATGAGCGAATCCGGGGGTACTTCCGCCTGAATGCGCATCATGGAATCTTCCAGGTTGTCGGCGTGCAGGTTGATTGCTCCCTGGATATGTCCCGCACGGTAGACGTCGGCGGGACGGGCATCGACGAATACCGCACCCTGTGTCAGGAAAAGCGCCTGTGCCTCTTCGAGGGACACTGTGGGCTCCTCGGCCGTTTTGAGTTCCTTGAGCTGCGCCTTGGGAGACCAGTCGCCGATGAGCGGCAAACCAGCCGGGCGGAGGTGGTTGAAGCCGAGAGAGATCAGCAGCGCCAGGACGAGCAGTGCACCGCCCTGCCAGGCGGCTTTCGCAAGGATTCCGTTTCGGCTGGAGCTTTTCATGATCAGCATCCGCCCGCCATCGAGCGGGGTTTATAGAGACAGAGCGGTTCCTCGGCCATGTAGCTCCCGGTGCTCTCAAAAGCGCGCGCCCGGCACCCGCCGCATACCCGGATATATTCGCATTTTCCGCACTTGCCTTCATAGTGTTTAAGATTTCTCAGGTCCTGGAAGACGGGGGAATTCTCCCATATCTCCCTGAAGGATTTCTCACGCACATTTCCGGAATCGACCTCGAGATATCCGCACGGCTGCATCTGCCCGACATGTGAGATGAATACGAAGCTGGTCCCGCCGAGGCATCCGCGGGTCACGGCATCCAGTCCGAACGTCTGGAAGTCGATCTGCTTACCCTCCGACTTCGCCCTCTGGCGTATTATGCGGTAGTAGTGGGGGGCGCAGGTGGCTTTGAGTTGGAGCGGCGCCTTGTCCCGCTGTTCATAGAACCAGTGCAGGGTCTTTTCATATTTGTCCGCACTGATTGCGTCCTGGGCCAGGTCTTTTCCCCTTCCCATCGGAACGAGCATGAAAATATGGTGGGCGACTGCGCCCAGGGAGACAACCATCTCGTGGATCTTTGGAAACTCCTCGATGTTCGCGTGAGTGATCGTCGTATTGATCTGAAATTCGAGTCCCGCCTCTTTCGCCATGGCAATTCCTCGCAGCGAGCCCTCGAACGCTCCCTGTACCTTTCGAAAAGCGTCGTGTGAATCAGCCGTGGCGCCGTCCAGGCTGATGCTGATTCGCTGGATGCCCGAGTCGATCATCTCTCGGACTATCCCGGGCGAAAGCAGCGTTCCATTGGTAGCCATGGTCATCTTGAAATCTTTGGCGTTTCCGTATCTTGCGAGTTCAAAGACATCCGGGCGAAGCAGCGGCTCTCCTCCAGTCAATATGACTATGGGCTTACCCACCTCGGCAATCTCATCCATGACCCGTTTGCACTCGGCGGTGGTGAGTTCTCCCTCGTAGGGCTTGTCCTGAGCCGCCGCACGGCAGTGGACGCAGGCCAGGTTGCAGGAGCGGGTCAATTCCCAGGCCACAAGCCTGAGGTTGGGCTGGAGAGTCGATCCTGTAGCGGAAGCATGAGGGTGGGGCTGTTCAATTCCGGGGTGTTCAGGCATCATTATCAGTCTTCCCATCTCAAAAATAACCCCCTGATCAAAGGGGGGAAAAGTCAAACCGGTGTTAACAATTTATTTGTGAAGCAGCCGGGCCGCATCCTTGGCAAAGTAAGTCAGGATCATGTCTGCTCCGGCGCGAACGATAGAGGTCAGTATCTCCATCATTACCCGGTTTTCGTCAATCCATCCGTTGGCGGCGGCTGCCTTGACCATCGCATATTCTCCGCTCACGTTGTAGGCGGCTATCGGGTAGTCGAACTCTTCCTTTACCCGCCGGATAATGTCCAGGTACGCCAATGCAGGCTTGACCATCACCATATCGGCACCCTCTTCTATATCGAGAGCCACTTCGCGAATCGCCTCCACGGCATTGCACAGATCCATCTGGTAGGCCCGCCTGTCCCCGAACTGCGGGGCCGAATCGGCAGCTTCCCGAAAGGGACCGTAGAAGCCGGAGCAGTACTTGGCGGAGTATGCCAGAATGCCGACTCCATCATAACCATTTTCGTCAAGGGTTTCACGGATGGCGGCAACCCTGCCGTCCATCATATCGGATGGGGCGACGAGATCGGCCCCGGCCATGGCATGAGAAAGGGCTGTTTCGGCAAGGACCTCGAGTGTGGCGTCGTTGTGGACCTCGTCACCTTCCAGGATGCCGCAATGGCCATGGCTCGTATATTCACAGAGGCAGACATCGGTTATCACCGTCAAGTCCGGCAGTTCTTCCTTGATCGCTCGCACAGCCTGCTGGACGGGACCGTCTTCCGCATGCGCCTGAGTGCCGCGTTCGTCTTTTTCCTCCGGAAGGCCAAAAAGAAGAACGCCGGGAATACCCAGTTCAGCCACCGAACGTACTTCTTTCACCAGCAGATCCACCGAAAACTGAAAAACACCGGGCATTGAGCTGATCGGGTTCTGCACGCCGCTGCCGGGGACCACGAAAAGAGGATAGACCAGTTGGTCAACGCTCAACCGGGTTTCGCGGATCATCCGCCGCAGGTTTTCGGTCCGCCTGAGTCTTCTTGGCCGGTAGACGGGATAATACATCGGGAACTCCTTCTAAGAGGTGCAAGAGCTTATCAGTTGAAATTATACACTATTCCGGAGCGAAAAACCTGTCACCCGGTTTTACGCCTGCGGCGGCGACCCATTCGGATGCTTCCATCTTTCCGGCGGAGGCGGGACGGACCCGGGATACGAGAAGCTCTCCACCCTGTACGGCGATTCGCAATCCCCCTGTGTCAAGGCCGGTGACCGTCCCCGGCGGCAGGTCGATGTCCCCTCCTATTTTGCCCCCGATGAACCTGGCGTTATAAAAGCGCACCTTTTCGCCATTGAAGGAGGCATAAGCGCCCGGCTGCGGGTCGCAGCCGCGGATGAGGTTGTATATCTCTCCACCATTTCTGGTCCAGTCAATCGCCGCCACCCTGTCATTGCAGGGCGGTTCGTAGGTGGCCCCGGACTCGTCCTGGGGAATTCCCGGAACGTCTCCTTTGTGAATGAGCCCTACCGCTTCGACGATCGCCTCCACTCCCATTGGAAAGAGCCGGTCGAAGTAGAGAGAGCCTGCGGTATCGTCGGGGCCGATCTCGACCTCTTTTTGGAGCAGGACAGGCCCTGTGTCGATCCCGGCGTCCGGCCGGAAGATAGACAGCCCGGTTTTGGAGTCGCCCATTATAATCGCCCAATTGATGGCGCTCGCTCCGCGGCGCCGGGGAAGAATGGATGGGTGATAGCAGATGGCCCCGCGCGTGGCTGCTTCAAAATAGCGTAGAGGCACTATCGCGGTTACGAAGGCGAGCACGACCAGGTCGGGCTGCAGAGCGCGGAATTCATTGAAAACGGCTTCATCTTTAAAGGTCTTTGGCTGAAGGACAGGCACTCCCCGCTTGAGCGCAGCCTCCTTCAGGGGGTCCGGCTTCGCTCCCGGCCTTTCCGGCGGCACGTAGGCGGCAACGATATTCTCCCCCTTATCCAGCAGGGCTTCGAGCGTCTTGGCGCCGAAAGGCGCCTGTCCGATCAATACGATTCGCATCCTCAACCTCCCTTCACTCCTCACTCTTCACTTGCCATGCATGTCTTCCGTCATCCGTTTCTTCCGGCGCGTCACAACTATCCAGCGAGCATACCGGGCACCCCGGTCCCACGCAGGGCTCGGCATGGACCAGGGCATCTCCCATGCCGGGAACATTGGTCTTGAGGATCTGCTCGATATCAGTCACTTCCCTGTGGGCATCCTCCAGGCTCAACGAACTCGGGAGGATGAGATGAAAATCCGCATGTATGCGGTCTCCCGAGCGCCATGCGCGCAGATGGTGGATCTGAAGCCACTCCGGTTTCTTGTGACTCGATATCACGCTGCTTATCTGGTCCAGCAACTGCGGATCGGACGCATCCATGAGTCGCGAAAATGATTCCTGGATCAGCCGGATTCCGATAATCACGATATTGACCGCCACCAGGCAGGCCACGGCGCCATCGAGGAAGTACCAGCCCGTCTGGCGGACGATCAGGAGTCCTGCCAGCACACCGCCTGTAGTGTAGACGTCGGTCAGAATATGCTTTCCGTCTGCGGTTATCGCCGATGAGCGTGTGCGCTTACCCACTCTCGTGAGCGTGATTCCCAGGGCCAGATTCACAACACAGGTTCCCATAAGGATGATCAGCCCGTAGTCCAGAGCGGGTATCGGAGCGGGATGCCATAGCCTGGGAAGCGCCTCGTAGATGATTCCTCCCGCGGCCAGGAGGATCAGGGCGCCCTCGAAGCCCACGGAAAAATACTCGATTTTCCCATGCCCATAGGGATGCGTAGAGTCGGGAGGCCTCGATGAAAGCACGACGCTCAACAGTGCAAAGCCGCTGGCCACCACGTTGATGATCGACTCCATGGCATCCGACAAGATCGCCGCCGAATCGGTGATCCAGTAGGTATAGAACTTGGCTGCCATCAGCAGAGCGCTCACGGAGACGGAGACGAGCATCACCGCCAATCGCAGTTTTTTTTCTCTTCCGGGTGTCGATCTTTCGCTCATCTGTGCACCTGCAATACCTGGAAACCAGAATTCTCAGCAGGGATTTGTATTGTGGATCTTAGCCTCCAGGCGAATCTTTCTTCTGACCTGGGCCTCACAATTCCGCCGTCTGTCTTCCTCTGTTTCCAGGATCAAAGGTGGCACGGGCACAGGCTTGCCGTTTTTGCCCAACGCAACATAGGTCAGATAAGCAGAAGCCGTCTTCCTGATTACGCCTGTTTTGAGGTTCTCCGCCTCGACCCGTACGCCTATCTCCATGGAGCTTTTCCCAACCAGGTTGAGGCTGGCTTTAAAAGTAACCAGGTCGCCGATGAAAATCGGATCATGAAAGTCGAGCCGGTCTATGGAGGCGGTTACCACGGTTGTGCGACTGTGCCTTATTGCAACAGCTCCGGCGGCGGTATCTATGAGCTTCATTATTACCCCGCCGTGAACGTTGCCGGCCGGGTTGGCATCCTGCGGATTCATCATCTGGGCCATGATGATCCGCGTTTCGTTGACCGTTTTTCCGTCCATCGTCCTTCCCTGTCACTACAGCCACCGCTGGAGACCGTATCACCTTTACCATTTGGCAGACAACCCTGTCCGGCCGGAACTATTTTTTTGCACGGACCGTCAGGACTGAGCAGGGCGCTTTCCGCACCAGTCTGTCCGCCGTGCTTCCGAACAGCACATGAGCAAGCCCGGTCAGACCGTGGGAACCCATAATAAGCAGGTCTATTCCCTGTTCCTCCACGACTTTCAGTATCTCCGTGGAGGCATAACCTGATTGCAGGCTGACTTCAAAGGAGAGACCCGCCGGCAGCCTGTCGATGTACTTTTCCTGGATCGATTTCATGGCTGCCTGTGTTACCTCCTCTACAAAACCCGGATCGTACTCTATCGGCATGTAAGTGGCATGCACCGGAGGGGAGAGCGAGAAGTTCACCATTACATGAATGATGTAAAGAGTCGCCCCGGAGTCCTCAGCCAGGGCCATGGCGGTTTCGAAAGCAAGGTCGGCGTTTTCGGAAAAGTCCGTGCAGAAACCAATTCTCTTGAACAATCTGGATGCCATTATCTCTCCTCCTTTGTCCTTTTCACCTGAATTCAATAACCCATACGGCTGATCCGCGCGCCATCCTGAGCACCGCGCTCGAGACGCTGCCGAGCAACAATTCCTTCACCCGGCTCAACCTGCGCCGGCCAAGTATGATGGTCGAACAATCGAGTTCCTTCGACTTGGACAATATCAGATCGGAAATATCTCCGGACTCGACGCTGAAATGCAGCGATACGCGGTCGCCGGGAAAACCGCCGAGGTCAAGCGCTTCCCGCGCCTGTTCGAAGTACCTGGTCATGTTCTTCTCGTCCTCGTCTCTCCAGAAATACCCGGCAAGGTCCTGCCTGCCAGCATGAAGGAGTTCGATCCGATGGACTTCCTCCTTCCTGAGCTTGTCGGGAGAGCTGGTCGGAAGGACGTGAAAGAGGTTGAATTCGCAGCACTGGGAGCCCTTCAGGACGCGGACCAGGTAATCGACGATTTTGAGGCAACCGGGCAGGCAGTCGAGAGCGATGAGGAAGCGTTCCATACTATCCCTTTCAGATATCTTTAAACACTTTAGCGAGAGACTCTCCTGCTACGTGCATTTTCCACTCGTTCTGCCACCCGAAGGGGGTCTCGAACACTTCGAATCCGGCCCTCTCCAGCCGGCCCCGGACCTCATCGCGCATCAGGGCGGCATCCTCCACCGCTGCCTTGCTCGACGAAAGATGATTGAACGAGTGCAGGACCACTGTTTTGGATCCGAACTTGCCGGCAAGCCATTTGGCGTTTTTCACCCACTTGCCGACCACACCGCTCCGCCGCCCGGCATCTTCCGCCTCCGCATGATAAAAGATTACCACTGCATTGCGAAAAGTCTCCTCATCCGGATCCTCCGGCGCCTCGGCAGCGGTCTTCTCAAACGGCTTTACCCAAAATTCGGGCGAATAGAACATGAGCAGTTTCACGTGATCCTTTCTCGAAAGCTTCATGCCGGTGTGGAATTTTTTGTATATCGCCTCGCCGCGACTGCAAACTCAGCGAATGCTCAAGTTATTTCCACAGTCTATACCATTATGGTCCAAGCTCATATTGGATTTCAATAGTGAAACGCAGTGTAAAATGCCCATAAAATGCTTCATACAGATATCGGCGCTCGATTCTTAGTCAATCCGGATGGGTTGACATACAGGCCTCTATCAGGTAGGCTGGAGTTACGTCAATCACCAACCGGCTTGTTCATCCGCTTCGGACACGGGCTGCGGCCCGAAGATTTTCCCCGGGCGGAGGTGAGCGAGCGAGGCGCCGGTTCCTGAAGGCCTGTCCCGCTCCGCAAGCTGCCGCCTCTCTTCCCTGTGTCTATCGCATGGGAGATCCCACCTGGGAACACAGAATCGCCCTCTTTTGAGTTCTTTGCTGGACTGACAGGGAGAAGTAATCAGCCCGGAGCATGTCTGTCGGCAGACTCACACCCGGAAACCAGGCAACGCCGCAGACTGATTCATGAATCCCCTGAATGGAAATCAAAATCTCCAATCGCAGAGGACGCGAGTATGATGAGAAGACCTGTGAAGACCCTCCTGTTCGCTATTTCCTTTTGCCTGATTTTTGGCTTCAGCAGCCATGCCGTGGCAGGCTGTTTCAACGCCACCACTAAGAAAAACTTCGTCTGCGGCGACACGATAACCGAAAGCTGCACGATGAACGAAGATCTTACCACGGATGAGTATTCGTGCTTCACTATCGGCGCGAACAACATCGTGGTGGACGGCGCCGGCCACAGCATCACGGGGCCTTACTTAGAGGGCGACCCCATTGATGGGAAGGGTTTCAGATTGGAGGCGCACAATAACGTCACCATCCAGAATTTCACTATCAGTGGATTTTACTACGGCATATCTCTCTACAACGGCGTCTCCTGTACGGTCGGCGAAAACGTAGTGAACGGCGCCTCCTGTACGGTCGGCGAAAACGTGGTGCGCTGCGTCTATTTCGGAATCCGGCTGGAGAAGGGTTCGGGCAACACCATCCGGGGGAATTCCGTCACGGGGGCGGTTAAAGGGCTCAAGCTCACCGGGTCGACTCAAAACACCATCAAGCTCAACGAGTTTTATAATAATCAGTACCCCGTATACCTGGTGTACTATTCGCTGCCACCGAATCAGAAGGTGGGTTCCGACGACAACCTGCTGGACGGCAACTGGGTGTTCAATAACGACTACCATGGCATCTATGTGAGCGGCTCGAAAAGAAACACCTTCATCAACAACGTCATCACCGCCAACAAATTTCCCGACTATGACGGCATGTTCATTTATGAGTCGCCCGGAACGATTATCCAATACAACCGGATCTACAACAACACCTCTTACGGCATCGACATCGTGGATACAAGCGGTTGTAGCATCAAGTACAACCAGATTACCGGCAACCACGACTCCGGTATTCATTTCGCCACCGATTCGCCGGACAATGTCCTGCTCGGAAACAAGCTATGCGACAATGGCGCGTCAGCCTTCGATGTCAAGGATGAGGGGGGGAACCGTGGAAGCTCCAACGCCTGCGGCACGACCTCCGGCTACAACGACGACAATGCCGTCAGCGGGTGTGCTTTCGCCTGCGGCTCCGGGTGCGTCTCCGCGACGACAACCTATGAGTGCGGATCTAACATCACGGAATCCTGCACCCTTAACGGAGATCTGCTTTCGTATGGGAGATGCTTTAATGTGTATGCGGACAACATCACCGTCGACGGCGGCGGTTTCACGATCCGAGGCAACGGGACCGACACCGCCGTTGCGGCCATCGGCACAACGGGAACGACCATCCGTAATTTCGGGATCGAAAACTTCGCCACAGGCATCTCCTTAAGCAAAAGGACTGTCACCCCTGTGAAACCATCCACACAGAACCGCATACTCAACAATCGGGTGGAAAACACAAGCGCGCAGGCTATTTACCTATCGAACTCGACCGCCAATTCCATCGAGAGCAACATTCTCAAAGAGAGCGCAAACGGTATCAACCTGCAGGGAAGTTCAACGGGCAACAGCCTCTCCAGCAATACCGTGGCCCGGAGCACGACCAACGGGATCACCTTTGCCGCCGCCGCTACCGGCAACACCCTTGCGGGCAACATCTTCTGCGCCAGCGGCAACCGCGACGTGAACAACCTGGGCGGAACGACGAATACCGGAACCGGCACCACCTGCACCACGACGGGAGGCACTTACAAAGATAGCGGCAAGACGGGCTGCACGTATACCTGCGGGATCTGCTCAGACGGGACTTTCTTCGGGGAGTGCTCGAACAACAAACCCAAGTACTGCATGGAAGGAGTCCTTATCGACGATTGCGTACGCTGCGGCTGCGACACCAACAACTGCAATGCCTCGACCGGCGCCTGTGAAGAAGTGCCGTCGCCCAGCGGAAAATGTGTCGGCGCCACGAAACAGTTCGCCTGCGGGGATTCCGTAACCGAGAGTTGCACGCTGAACGGCCACATGGCTTCGCAAGGGGACTGCCTCACCGTTACCGTGAACAACGTCACGATCGACGGCGCGGGCTACAGCATCACCGGGGACAAGACCGGCATAGGCGTCGGAACGCAGTTCCACGACAACTTGACCGTACGCAACCTCAGCCTCAAGAACTTCTTTAGAGGGATCAGCCTGAACAACTCGAAGGGCAGCCTCGTAGAGAACTGCACCATTACGGACAACGAGGGCCCGGGAGTCTGGGTGAAAGGCCATACCCAGAACTCCACCGTTCGCAACAACACCTTCCATCAGAACGACGGAACCGCTATACGGGTCGATGAGTCCACCAACAACATCATCGAGGGAAACACTATCACCGGCAACACCCGCGGCATCTATCTGCGGGAAGTCTCCACGGGCAATACCGTCAGGAACAATACCGTTAACGACAACCTGTTCAACGGAATCGTCGTCATCGAGAGCGACGGCAACACCTTCTCGGGAAACACGCTCGCACGAAATACGGTCGAAGGGCTCTCCTTCTATGAGTCCAACAGCAACACCATTCAATCCAACAACATCCGGCATCACGCGGAGAAGGCCATTTTCCTTCGCGGATCGACCGGAAACACCTTCTCCTCCAATTTCGTGGCAGATAACGCAAACGACGGCATCTGGTTTTTTCAGGCCAGCAGTAACAACTATCTGTCGGGCAATATCTTCTGCAACAACGGGGGCGGGACATACTACTTCGACATAGACAGCGAGGGCGGCTCAAATACCGGCAGCAACAACATGTGCGGTCCCGTGAACAACTACGACGACAGCGAAGCAGGAACCGGGTGCGCACGAGTGTGCAATACTACCGGTTGCGACACCGGAGGGGCGATAATCTACAAGTGCGGGGAAACGGTCACGCAGTCCTGCACCATGAATTCCGACCTCACCTCGCAGGGCACCTGTTTTACGGTAGGGGCCAATAATATCACGATCAACGGCAACGGCTTCAGCATCTCGGGCGGCAACACGCATGACACCTACGGGGTCTATGGCGTCGGCAGGAGCAATGTGACCGTCAAGAACCTGGAGGTCCACGATTTCTACGGGGGGCTCCGTTTCGAGAACGCGACAGGGTGCGTTATCGACTCCAACAATTTTCACAACAACAAGAATGGAATTCAACTGGCAGTTTCCTCCAATAACCAGCTCACGAAAAACACGGTCAGCGCAAACGAGTTCTCGGGCATTTACCTGAGCAATAATTCCATGAACAACCTGGTGAAGGAAAATACCGCGGAAAGAAATGCCTTCGGAATCCGCCTCCTGTTCAATTCCGATGGAAACGATCTGTTGAACAATGAAATCCGCAACAACACAGAAAACGGAATCTACCTCGATTTCGATACGAACCTGAACGAGCTTATTTCCAATATCATCTGCGACAATGCCGTCGACATCTACCAGGACGGCTCGAACACGGGTGATAACAACTGGTGCCGAACCAGGTACAACTGGAACGACGCGGGAACTACCGGCTGCTCCTTCAGGTGCGGCCCCAGGGTGAAAAGCCTCCCCTGGCTCCAGTTGCTGTTGGAATAGAGGATTGCTCCTTGCGCCTGCCCCGGAGATCCGCTGTCCGGGAACAGGCGCATCGCCGGTCGTTTCCGCTGGTTCCAAGCTCCCGGCTTGGGAACCCAGTCCGGAAGCCCCGGCTTCGTCTCACCGCCAGGAACTGAACATACTCTGCAGCCTCTGGCGAATGCTTCATGAACCACATCCTGACTTGATTACGGCAACCGATAATAACCGGCTGGTCAGGAGCGTTTTCTTGTGAAACTTCATTTTGGCGAAGGCGCCCGAATGAAGTTTCATCCTCGATAAAACCCCGTACCAAACGGGGCGGCGCCGCTCTTATGAAACTTCAATTATTAAGGAAAGACTTCCAGTTAGTCACGCAGCCCCGTCATTCCCGCATGTTTTAGGCGGGAACCCAGTGTCTTGCATTCACGGCCCGAAGCGGAAGGCATTGATAATTGATATTCCTATTGCGTCAACCCGCGGTTTTTGTTTCAACCTTGCGTTCTGGTCTTGATAAACAAACGAAAAGACTCTGGGTTCCCGCCTAAAGCCGCGGGAATGACGATGTGTGGATACCGCGAGTCGACGTGAATCTCTAAGAGTCTGTTCCCCAAGTGCTGCTGCATGCAATAGGGCGTCCGAAACCGGACCGGCCCTCAATGGGACTTCGTGGGAAGCTTGAGAGTTTCATTCCCGTTCAAACCACGTTGTGGCGTGGGGGCCTCATTCCGGCTCAGGAGCGCCGCCGGAATGACGGGGCAGGTGAAATCCTGCGATAGCCCGAGGAGCGCAAGTACGCCGATTGTACCCTGTACAATCTACGTCGAAACGATATTGGCCGAACTTGGCAGAAGGCCAGGTTCCCATGGTTCTAGGTCCCCTCTCCAATGCCATGCCGGTTTGCCGGGGGGGGGCCTACCACTCCGTCATGCCGTGTTTGAAGAGAACACACCTTCCGGGCATGCCCCCCTCTGGTCGCGGCCATGCTGTTTCGCGCCTCTCCGAAATCGCTTTCCACCCCTTCGGTTGCAGCCTGAAGATCGCTCAAGTATAGTGGAACAAAACGGACTGAGTGTTGTCTAAACATGCGAGGCATCATTCCAACAACTCAGGAGATATGTCATGAAGGGGACGCTCTTTCCAATCGCGATTTACCTGGTAATTCTGGGAATTTTGATTATCGGCTCATCCTGTTTCGCCGTGGCGCAGCCGCTCGATATGCGCTGGAAAAAGGTGGAGGAGGCAAACCGCAAGGGACTGCCCAAGACGGCCATCGCCCAACTCGAACCGATCATCTCCGGGGCGCTCAAGAAGAAGGCCTGGGGAGAAGCGGTAAAGGCCATTGCGTTGAAGATCACGCTGGAGAGCAATATCGAGGGCAACAAACCCGAGGAGAAAATCACCAGGATGCAGGCGGAGATCGCCAAAGCGCCGGAAGAGATGAAACCGGTGATGGAAGCGATCCTGGCGAACTGGTACTGGCGCTATTTTCAACAAAACCGCTACCGGTTTATAGAGCGCACCCAGACCGAGGCGCCGCCGGGGGAGGATTTCACGACCTGGGATCTGCCGCGCATACTGGGCGAGATAGACAAACAGTTCGGCAAAGCGCTCTCTCATGAAAAGACCCTCAAGGCGACGCCCGTGACGGCCTTTGGCCAGTTGCTCGAAAAAGGCGCCCTGCCCGACAGCTATCGCCCGACAATGTTCGATATCATAGCCTATAATGCACTTGATTTTTTTTCAGCAGGGGAGCAGGGCGGCGCCAAAACCGAAGATGCCTTCGATCTCTCAGCCGACAGCCCGATATTTGGCCCGGTGGACGAGTTTATGGCCTGGAAGCCCGCCTCTGCCGATGGGGATTCACCCACTCTGAAGGCTGTCCGTCTCTACCAGGATATTCTCTCTTTCCACCGCAACGACAAGGAAAAGAGCGCCTTCATCGACGCAGACCTCTGGCGGTTGCACTTCGGAAAGAACAAGGCGGTCGGCGAGGAGAAAAACGAGCGCTACAAAACCGCGCTGCAGCGGTTTCTGAATACTTGGGCAGGCCATGAAATCTCAGCTCGTGCGCAGTTCGAGCTGGCGACCATACTCAAGGGCGAGGGCGCCCCGCTGGAGGCTCATGAACTGGCTCAGCGCGGAGCAAACCTCTTTCCAAACAGCGTGGGCGGCAGAATGTGCTTCAACCTCGTCCGGCAGATCGAAGCAAAATCCGCCAACATCTCTACCGAGCGGGTCTGGAACGAGCCGCTCCCCGCGATTCGCATCACCTATCGCAATGTCGATAAGGTCTTTTTCCGGGTGGTTCCCTATGATTTCGACGAGTTCATAAGGTCCTGGAAATGGGGCGTCGGCAACCTGGACCTGGAGCAGCAGCAGAGACTCCTGGCTTCAAAAGCCTCACTGGCATGGAGCGCCGACCTTCCGCCGACGGCCGATTTCAGGGAACGCACGGAAAATCTGCCCGCGCCCGGAAATCTCAAACCCGGCTTCTATTTTCTCCTTTCCAGCCATGATCCCTCTTTTTCAGCAACGAACAACCAGGTGAGCTACACCCAGGTATGGGTGAGCAACCTCGCACTGGTGATGCGCAGCCGCGGCTACGAAGGCGTAACGGAAGGTTTCGTGCTAAACGCCGTCAGTGGAGAACCGCTTGCCGGAGCTTCCGTTCGCGCATGGGTCCGCGACAGAAAAAGCGGACGCTTTGAACCCGGGGATTCTGTCATCAGCAATGAAAATGGATTGTTCCGCTTCTCTTTGCAGAACCAGGCCTGCGTGTTTCTCGCCGAACAGGGAGAGCATCGGCTGGCGACTGCTCACGATTACACCGGCTCTACCGGACAGCGGGCGCCCGCTCCCGAAGCCAGGACGGTTTTTTTCACAGATCGCTCGCTCTACCGGCCGGGACAGACAATCAGCTACAAGGGCATATGCCTCCTCGCCGACCAGGCGGGAAACCGCTACGAAACCCTTTCAGGCCGGACCCTGACGGTTCTGTTCTATGATGTGAATCACAAGGAGGTAGCCCGCCGGAAGCTGAGAACCAACGATTACGGCTCCTTCAGCGGCAGTTTCACCGCGCCCCGCGACCGGCTGACGGGAAGGATGAGCCTCCAGGTGCAGGACGGTCCTTCCGGCAGTGCCTCATTTAACATCGAGGAATACAAACGTCCGAAGTTCAAGGTCGAACTTGCAGCGCCGAAGGAAGCCCCCAGGTTGAATGCCGAAGTGAGCCTCACGGGCAAAGCCGTTGCCTTCACCGGCGCACCGATAGGCGGCGCGAAGGTGAAGTATCGCGTGGTGCGTGAAACACGGTTCCCCCCCTGGTGCTGGTGGGCATTGAGATTTCTTCCGCCGGGGCGGCAGCAGAGCCAGGCCATCGCTCACGGCTCAACCGAAACACAGAACGACGGATCATTCACGGTCAGTTTCATGGCAAAACCGGATCGCTCCGTAGGAGAAAAAGAGGAGCCCAGGTTCGAATTTACCGTGCATGCGGACATAACCGATACGACCGGCGAAACCCGTTCAGCTCAACACACGGTGCGCGCAGGCTACACTGCGCTTCAGGCCGTGCTTTCCGCTGCCGAATGGCAGACGCCGGATAAGCCCGTAGAGATCACTATCGACACCAGGTCGCTCGACGGAGAAGGCCGGGCTGCCGCAGGCACGCTCAGGGTGCACACGCTCAAGCAGCCTACAGCCGTACAGAGGCAGGAACTGGAAAGGGAACACAGGCCTTTCCGCGGCCCTTTCACAACAGATGACGCTAAGGGTTTGGGACCGGACAAATCAGGCATCGAGTCCTGGGAACCTGCCGAGGCCGTCCTTGAAAAGCCCTTCCAAACGAGTGAAAACGGCAATGCCAAGGTAGGAGTGGATTTGAAGCCCGGCGCCTATCGCGCCATGCTGGAGACCACAGACCGCTTCGGCAAAGCTGTAAGCGCCCGCTTGACCTTCCAGGTGGTCAATCTGAGAGCCAAACGGTTTCCGGTGAAAATTCCGAATCACTTCGCAGCGGAGAAGTGGTCCGTGGAGCCGGGGGAATCTTTGCGGGCGCTCTGGGGTTCGGGCTACGACAAGGGCCGGGCGTTCGTTGAAATCGAGAGCCGGGGAAAGATGCTGAGGAGCTTCTGGACCGCTGCCGACAGTACGCAGGAGGTGATCGAGCACAAGATAAGCGAAGAACTGCGAGGCGGTTTTTCTCTTCGCGTCACCTTTGTTCGCGAAAACCGCGCCTACCTGAACGAGCGTATTGTAGACGTGCCCTGGACCAATAAGAATCTCACAGTGAAGTGGGAGCACTTCAACTCCAGGCTCGGCCCTGCCGCAAAAGAAACCTGGACCGCCGTCGTAGCCGGTCCGGAGGCGAAAAAGACCTCCGCCGAAATGGTCGCCGGGCTATATGACGCCTCGCTCGATGCCTATCTGCCGCACCAGTGGCTGGGGCCGTTCGGTGTTTTTCGGCGAGAAATTCAGCGGGTGCGCTCAGAGTTTGAAAACCGGCTGCAGATGATGCAGCAGATCTATTACGGGTGGCATTGGGCGCCCAAAGATGTCGAACTCACCTACCGCGCCTTTCCGCACGAGATCATGTCCTATATCTGGGGGTATGGCTATGTCGGGGCGTCGCGGGGCGGAGGCCGCAGGCATAAGAAGGCCGCCTCACCCGCGGGCAGAGCGGGGATGGTTATGGAAGACGCTTCCCCGCCACCGGCGCCGATGGCTGCCGCGCCCAGGGCGGAGGAATCACAGGCTGTGATGAAGGCCAATGTAGAGCCGGAGGATGAGGCACAGGCGGCTTCACTCGACCTCAGCAAAGTCTCGGCCCGAAAGAACCTGAATGAAACCGCCTTTTTCTTCCCGCACCTGCTCACGGATGCCGACGGCAGGGTGAAAATGGAATTCACCATGCCTGAAGCGCTTACCGAATGGAAGTTCCTGGGCTTCGCACACGACCGGGAACTCCGCGGCGGGTTGCTCACCGATAGAGTAGTCACCGCCAAGGACCTGATGGTTGAGCCGAATCCGCCCCGCTTCGTACGCGAAGGGGATACCATCGAGTTCACCGTCAAGGTAACTAACCAGACGGAGACGCAGCAGAGCGGCAGGGTAAAGCTGACCTTCAGCGATGCGCGCACCATGAAAACCGTGGATGCCGAGCTGTCAAACACCGAAGGGGAGCGGCCTTTTACCCTTCCGGCAAAAGAATCCCGCAGTTTCGCCTGGAGCATAACGATACCGGACGGCATGGATTTCCTCTCATACAAGGCGGTCGGCGCCTCCGAGCGCCTGTCGGACGGAGAGGAAGGCTACCTGCCCGTGCTCAGCCGCCGCATCCTGGTCAGTGAATCCCTGCCGCTGCCGGTGCGCGGAAAGGAGACGAAGAATTTTTCCTTCACCAAACTCCTGGAAGCGGGCGCCTCTCCCACCCTGCAGCACCAGAGTTTGACGGTGCAGATGGTGTCTCAACCCGCCTGGTACGCGGTGATGGCGCTTCCCTACCTCATGGAGTTCCCCTACGAATGCACCGAACAGACTTTCAATCGTCTCTATGCCAATGCGCTTGCACGGCACATTGCAAAGTCCGACCCGAAGATCCGCCGGATCTTTGACCTTTGGAAAGAGACTCCGGCGCTCGACAGCCCGCTCGAACAAAACCAGGAGCTGAAATCGGTTATGATCGAAGAGACTCCCTGGGTCCGGCAGGCACAAAAAGAGAGCCGGGCGCGCAGAGATGTCGGCCTTCTGTTCGATGACAATCGGCTCAACGAGGAAACCCGCGCCATACTGCGCAAACTCGCCGAACAGCAGCTATCGGGAGGTTCCTGGCCCTGGTTTCCGGGAGGCCCTCCCAATAATTACATCACCCTCTACATCACCACGGGCTTCGGCCGCCTGCGCCACCTGGGGGTAGATATTGAAGTCACATCCGCCATCAAATCACTCGGCAGCCTGGATAAGTGGATCAACGAGATATACAGGGAGATCCTCAGGCATCCCCGGAAAGATGACAATCATCTCAACTCCACTATCGCGCTCTACCTCTACGGCCGCAGCTTCTTCCTGAAAGACAGCCCCCTCGAAGGCGCACCGCGTGAAGCCGTGGACTATTTCCTGGGGCAGGCGAAGAAATACTGGCTGAAACTTGCCCATCGCCAGTCGCAGGCTCATCTCGCCGTCGCGCTCAAACGATTTGGCGACCAGGCAGGCGCAACGGAAATCATGAGATCCATCCGGGAACGTTCGGTGAGCAGTGAGGAGCTTGGCATGTTCTGGCGGGACACGGAGCTATCCTGGTGGTGGTACCGGGCGCCTATCGAAACTCAGGCGATGATGATCGAGGCCTTCGATGAGGTCGTGCAGGACGCCCAGGCCGTTGAAGATTGCAAGGTCTGGCTACTGAAGCAGAAACAGACACAGGATTGGAAGACTACAAAGGCGACTGCCGATGCCGTCTACGCGTTGATGCTCCGGGGCGCGAATATGCTGGGTTCGGATGCGCTGGTCGAGGTGTCGCTGGCTGGGCAGGCGATAAAGCCCGAGAAGGTGGAAGCCGGAACAGGTTTTTACGAGAAGCGATTTACCCGTGACGAGATCAAACCGGAGATGGGCGACATCACTGTGACGAAGACAGATGAAGGCGTCTCCTGGGGCAGTGCGCACTGGCAATACCTCGAAGACATGGCCAAAGTAACCCCCTATGAAGGCACACCGCTCAAGCTGAAGAAGTCCCTGTTCATCAAAGATACCACTCAGAAAGGCCAGGTGCTCAAGCCGGTCGCCGGGCCGGTGACAGTCGGGGATGAGCTGGTAGTGCGCATCGAACTGCGCGTGGATCGCGATATGGAATACGTCCATTTAAAAGACCAGCGCGGCAGCGGAACGGAGCCGGTAAACGTGCTCTCCCGCTACAGGTTCCGGGACGGCCTCGCCTACTATGAGAGCACCAGGGACACCGCCGGTCACTTCTTTATCGACTATCTGCCGAAAGGCGCCTATGTTTTCGAATACTCCACGCGCGTGCAGCTCAAAGGCAGGTACCAGACCGGAATCGCCTCCATCCAGTGCATGTACGCGCCCGAGTTCAGCAGCCACTCGGAGAGCTTCGACCTGGAAGTGAAATGAGGTTGCGAAAGACACGAAGAGTTCACTATGAACAATAGCAGTTTTTACCCTTCACCTCGGTGGGACTTCGTGCCGGGGCTGAGGCCTCTCGTTCATCCGCGTATGGTTGGACTCGAAAGTATTTAGACACGCGATAGCGGACCTTAAGCTCTTTACTTTCATGTTTTATGTTGTGCCTGGAGCGATTCGATGAGCTTTGGCAGACGGGATTGCGCAGTAATAATCATATTTCTTTGTCTTCTTCAGGCTTTGTTGCTCTGCGCCCAGGCGCCTGCCGCGCGGTTGTCTTCCGAATTACCGGGCGTGGCTGATGAGCGCCGGTCCGCAGTGGAATTGGCTGGAAGTCCCGGGAATAAGAATGTCGCCAAGCCTTCAGCACCTGCCCGCCTGCAGCCTTCTGTCTTCGCCCCCGCTCTGGCCCCGGAAATGAGGGGTTCCATCCGGAGTGTCAAGGTCGCGGACGGCAGGAAGTTGGTGGCTCTTACTTTCGATTTGTGCGAACGAGAAAGGAAAGTAGGCGGCTATGATAGTGAGGTTGTGGATTTTCTACGGGCCAACAGGATCAGGGCCACATTCTTCGCTTCCGGAAGGTGGATGCAATCTCACCCGGTAAAGACGATGCAACTGATGTCGGACCCGCTCTTCGAGGTCGGCAACCATGGGTGGAGCCACAGGAACATTCGCCTGCTCGACAGAAAACGGGCTGAGGAGGAAATCCTCTACGCTCAGGCACAATATGAATTGATATGGGAAGAGATGCAAAAGGAGTCAGGCTTGCCACCGGGCGCCAACAACTCCGCGCATGTGCCCAGGGTTCCGGGTGTATTCCGATTTCCTTTCGGTACCTGCAACCGTGAGGCATTGAACTTTCTCACTTCAATCGGCTTAGCCGCTGTCCAGTGGGATGTGGTCAGCGGTGATGCAGCAAGGGGGCAGACGGCATCACACATAGCGGAAATCGTCAGGAAACAGGCCAGGGCCGGTTCCATTATAATCCTGCACGCGAACGGCAGGGGCCACGGCACAGCGGGCGCCCTGCCAATCTTCATCCCTGAAATGCAGAAGAGCGGCTTTGTCTTTGTCACGGTCAGTGAGCTTCTTGGCGCCGGCACACCGGTGACCGCCTCCGACTGCTATGAACTCAGGCCCAATGATAATCTGCGGTACGACACGATGTTTCCTTAACGCAACAGGTGTGGCATGGAATATACGAAGATGAAAGGATGGGATGTTCAATTTATCGGTAAAGAGCAGATCATTTCCAATGAAGCTATGCCATTCGATTATTTGTGCTCTTCTGTTTCTATTGCCTGCTTCTTTCCCATCGATCAAAACGGCGTGGTGTAAGCCCGGCTTGACAGTTGCGGTGGATGCCGGCCATTCTCGTACCGAACCGGGTGCTCTGAGCGCGAGAAACATCGGAGAGTATACGTTCAATTCGAAGCTGGCGGGACTGCTGCCTGCCAAGCTTAAAGATCTGCACATCAAACCCGTGCTTATTAATGAAAGTGGCGAAGATATATCTCTGGCCAACCGCGTAGACTTGATCAACAGCGTTAAACCCGATCTGCTCATTTCCATTCACCACGATTCAGTCCAACCGGTCTACCTGTCTAAATGGACCTGGAACGGAAAGTCCGCATCTTATTGTGACAAGTACAGCGGTTTTTCGATATTCTATTCCGAAAAGAACGAGAACCCTTCAAAGAGTCTGAGGTTTGCGCAACTGCTGGGCAGTGCACTGCTAAAAGAGGGTTTTCGACCTTCCCTTCATCATGCTGAGAGAATAAAAGGCGAAAACAGGCAGATAATAGACAAGGAAAAAGGCATTTACAGGTTCGATGACCTGGTCGTTCTGAAAGCGGTCGATTGTCCCGCGGTGCTTCTTGAATGCGGCATAATCAAGAACAGGTCCGATGAATTACTTCTTGGCGGGACTCCCAGCCAACTCAGGATAACGGACGCCATTAAAAAGGCGATCATCGAATTCACGGACCAGTGAGGATCTACGAATATCTTTAAATAACCAGATCAGTATGCCATAGATCACTTTTGCTTCCATTGATGATCCTTCAGTCATACCTGAAAGGAGCAACCCCTAACCCTTGTTAATTAGATAGATGTATGTGCCGCGCCTCTTCAGTTGACAGTCTTCATTCAGGAGGGTCCGGATGCATGATCGGGGAAAATCCAAAAAACTCAGAGGTGATCCGCGAGCGGGGGAGCGCGATTCCAGAGTGGATGCTGTCCCCAATGATTCCTGGACCTTTGGAGACCCCTGTCCGGATTCTTCTTCCGGCCTCTGCCCCGGCGGCCATGACCCGCTTTTTCGACTTCTCTTTGATACGATAACCGACTCATCCCTGATTGTTGATAACGAAGGTAGAATAATAGAGGCAAATCGAAACGCCTGTGACCTTCTCGGCTACACGAGGGAGGAACTCACAGGCTTTTCCGCCCTGAAGATCGGGGCGGCTGTCCAATTCGCCCCGGACAGCGAATCCCAGGAGATGGTTCGCACAGGAAAGACCATTACCCGGGAAGCCTCCTACCAGTGTAAGGACGGCGCCTTCTTTCCGGTGGAAGAGCACAGCCGTGCCTTTGGATCACAGGGACAGCGTCTTTTCCTGGTATGCGCTCGAAATATAAGCAAACGCCGGGAAGCGGAAGCCGGGATGCATGCGGCCCTGCACATGTGGCGAGTCACCTTCGATGCGATTAACGATGCCATCCTCATCCTGGACAAAGAGCAGCGGATCATGCGAACCAACCAGGCGGCCAAGCGGATGCTCAAGTTGCCGGATAAGGATATCCTTGGCAGATACTGCTTCGAGCTTATGCACGGAGGGAATGTTCCTATCCCGCGATGTCTCGTCAACAGGTTGCTTGAGAGCAATGAGCGAGAAACCGAGGAAGTCAGGATTGGCGAGAAGTGGTTCCACGTAACCGCCGACCCTCTCAGGAATGTCCATGGAGAGCTGGAAGGCGCAGTCCATTTGATAAGCGACATTACCGGGCAGAAGGCCAGAGAGGAAGCCTTAAGCCAGACTTATCGCGCATTACGCCTGCAGTCCCGGTGCAATGCGGCGGTAGTGCAGTCCACCGAAGAACAGGCGCTGCTGAATGATGTGTGCGATATAGCAGTAGGGCTTGCGGGCTACCAACTGGCGTGGGTCGGGTATGCCTTGCAGGATGATGTGCGAACGGTGCGAGTGGTTGCACACAGTGGACCGGGTGAAGACTTCCTGGCTCAACTCCAGGTCAGTTGGGCGGATGATGAATACGGGCGCGGCGCGGTCGGTTCGGCCATTCGTTCGGCCAAGCCGGTCGTAGCCCGCGATCTGTTGAATAATGCCAATTTTGCCCCGTGGCATTCATTTTTCCGTGAGTTTCGATTCGGCTCGGTGATCGCCGTTCCTCTGAAGTCCGATGAGGAGTGCTTCGGCGCCCTGGCGATCTACGCGGCGGAACAAGACGCCTTCAATTCAGCGGAAGTCGGGCTTCTGGAGGAGTTGGGCGGAAATCTTGCCCATGGCATCATGGGGCTGCGCGCACGAAAAGAACGCGCGGAGGCCGTGGCCGCCCTTGAGCGGGCGCATGCCCAACTGGAAGAGAGGGTAAGGGAGCGCACCGCTCAACTGAGCCGGGAAATCCATGAGCGCATGACGGCTGAAAAGTCCCTGCGCCGCGGTGAGCGGAAGTATCGAGAACTTGTGGAGAATGCAAACAGCATCATCCTCAAGATGGATGCACGGGGAAAGGTGATCTTCTTCAACGAGTTCGCCCAGAAGTTCTTCGGCTATCAGGAAAAGGAACTCCTTGGCCGCAGTGTCATCGGTACTATCGTTCCCGAGAAAGACAGCAGAGGCCAGGATCTGCGCCGGATGATCAAAGACCTTGCCCGCCATCCGGAAAATTATGCGAGGAGCGAGAACGAAAACATACTGAGGAACGGCGAACGCGTCTGGATTTCATGGACCAATAAACCAGTCACGGACCCGAATGGCCGTTTTGCCGGCGTCCTGTGCATCGGGAACGACATAACCGAGCTTAAGCGCACTGAAGAGCAGTTGCAGATTTTTCGCAGGGTTGTTGACAATGCCCGGCAAGGTAATGCCCTGGCGGATCTTACCGGACGGATCACCTATATGAACGCCGAACTGCTGCGGATGCTCGAAGAAAGTGATCAGAGTCCCGACAGGGTCAGGTATCTTGGGGACCTCCATCCCCCGGAGCAGGCTCACAGGTTGAAATCAATAATTCTTCCCGCTCTCTCCCGGCAGGGGGACTGGACCGGTGAACTGGACCTGTTGACGGAGACCGGCAGGCAAATTCCCAGCCTGGTGAATCTATTCCTCATTCGAGACGATGCGGATAATCCGCAATATGTCGCGGAACTCATCACTGACATGACGCATCAAAAGCTTGCGGAGCTGGAAATACTACGGGCAAAGGAGAGTGCGGAAGCCGCGGACAGGATCAAGTCCGCTTTTCTCGCCTCCATGTCCCATGAACTGCGAACACCCCTTAATTCCATTATAGGTTTTACCGGGATACTGCTTCAGGGACTGGCCGGGGAACTCAATCAGGAACAGACAAAACAGATGGGCATGATTCAGAAAAGCGCCCGCCACCTGCTTCAGCTCATCAACGATGTCCTGGACATATCGAAAATCGAAGCCGGTCAACTGAGTCTGTCCGCTGAACGATACGATCTCTTCGAGTCATTCAATAGTGTCATCCAGGCCGTTCGGCCACTGGCCGAACAAAAGGGACTGACTTTGAGGCTGGAATTGCCGGCTGAGACTGCCGAGGTAGTGAGCGATCGCCGCCGGGTGGAACAGGTTCTGATAAACCTGGTCAATAACGCAATCAAGTTCACGGACAAGGGGGAGATCCTGGTAAAAAGCACGTTTAACAGCGGAAGGGTTTTCACTGCCGTTACCGACACCGGCATTGGAATAGGTCCAAATGAGATGAGCATGCTTTTCCAGGCTTTCAGGCAAATCGACAAAGGGGTTGCACGTCGCTATGAAGGAAGCGGACTCGGACTTTCCATTTGCCGGGGGTTGGTAGAGAAACTGGGTGGAGAGATCTGGGCGACCAGCAGGGGAGAGGGCAAGGGGAGCACCTTCACTTTCACGTTACCTCTGAGTTTAAGGCAGGATCATGAAGCTTAAGGTACTGATCATCGAGGATAATGAGCAGAATCTCTATCTCACGACCTTCATCCTCACTCATCACGGCTATGAGGTTGTTCCGGCGCGTGACGGCCCAAGCGGCATCCGGCTTGCCAAATCCGGCGACTTCGATCTGATTCTTCTCGACATCCAACTGCCGGAGATGGATGGCTACACGGTTGCGCATTTTCTCAGGTCTGACCCGAAACTTGCCGATGTTCCAATTATCGCCGTCACCTCATACGCTATGGTCGGCGATCGCGAGCAGGCTCTTGAAGCCGGATGTACCGGCTACATTGAAAAGCCGATCAATCCCGATACGTTCATCCCCGAACTGGAGAAATACCTTGCCGCCGGTAACAAGTACAAATCCCAGAAAGATACTGGTTGTCGATGATGTAGAAGAGAGCCGCTATTACCTGGAGGCCCTTTTGAGAGGGCATGGGCACGAGGTTTTTCCGGCGATCAATGGCGCCGAGGCGCTGACTTTGGCTCGAAATGAAATGATGGATCTCATCGTCTCCGACGTCCTGATGCCGGTAATGGATGGTTTTGAGTTGTGCAGGCGGTGCAAGCAGGATAGCTATCTGGCCGGCATCCCTTTTGTTTTTTATACCGCCACCTATGTAAATGCTAAAGACCAGGCGCTTGGGTTGAGCCTCGGAGCGGACTATTATCTTATCAAGCCCCTGGAGCCGGATACGCTGATGCAGGTTTTTCAGGATGCAATCGGCGGTAAGAGGCAAGTGCGGCCAAATGAGTCGCATCCTTCTACCGAAGATGATCCCCTGCGTCTTCGTGAGCACAACGAAGCGCTCATCCGCAAGTTGGAAGCCAAGATGATTCAGTTGGAGAGCGCCAATGAAAATCTCGAACGGGAACTCTCGGAACGCAGAAAGGCCGAGATCCGGCTGCAGCGGCTCTATACCGCAATAGAAAACGCAGGTGAATGCATTCTCATTGCCGACCCCGGAGGCCTGATCGAATATGTCAATCCTGCATTCAAAAAGACACTTGGGATGGTCAAGGAAGAAGTTATCGGCAAAAGGCTTGCTGATTTGACCGGGTGTAAGCGGAATGGCCTTTTTTTCAAGGCGCTCCGGGAAAGTCTCCCGTCGGCCCGGCCGTGGAAAGGAAATCTGTCGAGCAGGACGAAGGGCGGTAAACGCATTGAGTTTGCCGCTACCGTTTCTCCCATTGCCGGTTCTGACGGTCGTGCCAGCGGATTTGTAGCGACGATGCAGGATCTGACCGCCCAGAGGAATCTGGAGAACCAATTAGCACAGGCCCAGAAGATGGAAGCCATCGGAACGCTGGCCGGGGGAATCGCTCATGATTTCAACAATATCCTGGCTTCCATATTCGGTTTTGCGGAGATTTCGCTGCTCCAGGTCCCCCGGGAGAACCGTGTATACCATTATCTCGAGCAGATCCTCACCTCAAGCCGGCGTGCAAAGGAACTGGTCAGGCAAATCCTGACCTTCAGCCGAAAGTCCGAACAGGAACACGTTCCTGTTCAGGCCGGCATACTCATTAAAGAGACCTTCCGGCTCCTCAGGTCTACATTGCCCTCAACCGTTGAAATGCGACAGAAAATTCATCCGGATGCCGCGGGAACAACGATTATCGCCGATCCCACTCAGCTTCACCAGGTGCTGATGAATTTGTGCGCCAATGCTGCTCATGCGATGAGGGATAAGGGAGGAGTCCTGGAAATAGGCTTGGTGAATGTCAATGTAGGCGTCAACTCTCTTTTGGAGCACCAGGACCTGGAGCAGGGGCAATACCTGAAACTCACGGTTTCCGATACAGGGCACGGGATGGATGAAACTGTGCTGCCGCGAATCTTTGACCCTTATTTCACTACGAAAGGGCCGGAGGAGGGGACTGGACTCGGTCTGGCAGTGGTCTACGGGATAGTCAAGAGTCTCCGCGGATCGATCAAAGTGCATAGCGAGCAGGGCAAGGGGACGACCTTCGAGATCTTCTTTCCACGCAGCGAAGTTGCTGCCGCATCGGCCAGCGACCCCGCTTCTCCTCTGCCTGTTGGAAAAGGCCGGATTCTGATAGTCGATGACGAGAAGATATTGGTGGAAATGCTGGAAGCGATGCTTTCGCAATTGGGTTACCAGGTTACAACCAGCAACAATGGCGCCGATGCACTGGAAGCATTCAAGGCGTCACCCGCACAGTACGACCTGGTCATCACCGATCAGACCATGCCAAAGATGCAGGGAACGGATCTGGCCAGGGAAATCCTCAAGATTCGCGGTGATATTCCGGTAATCCTCTCCACCGGATTCTGTGAGACGGTCGATGAGGAAAAAGCCGGGAATCTGGGCATCAGGGGCATCCTCCTCAAACCGGTGAGTTGGCGCAACCTGGCGGAGATCGTCCAAAAGCACCTGGCTTAAGCATTCCCTGCCACGAAATTTGCAACCATATTAATAACGTGTACTCAGCCATTTCTCTATGCGGTCGAATGCCTCATTTAACTCCTCCTCAGAGCCTCCAAAAGACATTCGAATATGGTTTTCTCCATCCGGACCGAAAGCAGCTCCCGGTATGGTGATCACGCGGGCTTCCCGCAGGAGCTTCAGTGCAAAGCTCATGGAGTCTATTCCCGGAGCATTATAGCGGGCCATCAGGTAGTAGGCGCCCCGGGGTTTGACATAGCTGAAATGGTCGGGCATGCGGTCGAGACGGCTGCATGCCAGATCGCGCCGGGCTTCCAGGGCCGCACGCATGCTGCCGACACAGTCCTGGGGACCTTCGAGCGCAGCGAGCGCCGCATGCTGTGAGAGTGTAGGGGCGCAGATCGCCACGGCGTCGTGGATCTTCATAATGTGATCGAGTATCCCTGGAGAACTGAAGACGTACCCTGCGCGCCAGCCGGTCATAGCGTACTTCTTCGAGAAGCTGAAAACGGCGATGAGCCGCTCGCGCAGTTCCGGGAATGATGTAAGGCTGATCGAGGCGCCGTTGTCGTATACCAGGAAATCGTAGGTCTCATCCGCAATGACGAACAACCTGTTATCGACCGCGATACGCGCCACAGCTTCGAGACTCTCCCTGGTCCAATTGGCGCCGGTCGGATTATGTGGATTGCACAGGATTATGGCCTTCGTTTTGGGAGAGAGGGCTCTTTTGAATGCCGCCGGGTCCAGGCCCCAGTCAGACTTGAAGAGTGGTGCAAATACCGGAACTCCCTCGGCCAGAAGCACCTGTTCGATATGGGATGCATAATTGGGGGATGGGAGGATCACTTCATCTCCACGGTCGACCACCGTCAGGATGGCTGCGGAGAGTGCTTCCATTGCGCCCACCGTGATGCAGATCTCGCTGTCCGGATCGGCATACAGGCCGCGCTCGGTGAGCAGGCGCGCCGCGATGGCGCGTCTGAGTGCAGGCATGCCGGGGCCGAGTGTGTACTTGCCGCTCTCAGCGTCATCCAGCATTGCCCGATAAACCGCTTCGCGGATATGAACAGGAGTGGGAAACGAGGGTATTCCCTGCCCCAGGGAAACACATCCGCCGACCCTGCTTGCCAGAAGGGGCATTTCTTTTATGGCGGAGATGGTAATCTGTCTTACGCGCCGACTTATACCCTCGTCGGTGAAGACTTTTCCCGAGGCGGCCAGGGCGGAGCGGGAGTTGGAAGGTGAACGGAGATCGTCGAATTGAGTCATAATTTTCATTCCATTTCAGCATGCAGCAGGTTACTGGAAGAAAAAAATAGTTTATCCTGAAGATACGGTTTATGGCCAGTGACAAAATGAAATCCTGCTTCTGAAATTCAAAATTGAGAATCGGTGGAGTCGTCTGTGCTTATAGCTCTTATTGGAATGTCCGGATCGGGAAAATCGCTCTGGTCCGGGAGGCTCGCAGAAAACGGTTTCAGTCGCCTTTGCTGCGATGATCTCATTACGGAAAGGCTCTCCGGGGAACTCAAGCGCGCCGACGGCAGCCGCATGGAACTGGGGGAGTGGATGGGCTTTCCCTTCGAAGAGGGCTACGGGCAACGGGAAGAGCTTTATCTCGCCCGGGAAAAGGAAGTCCTCGCGGAAGTCCTCGACTGGATCGAATCTCGATCTGCGCCCTGCTCGACAGCGGAAATCAATGCAGTTGTGGATACGACCGGAAGCGTGATCTACACTGGTGAATCCTTGCTTGGAAGACTCAAGTCGCTCGCCACCATTGTGAGTTTTACCTCTCCGCCGGAGGTGCGTGAGGCCATGCTTCGACAATACCTGGCAAACCCCAGGCCGGTGCTGTGGAGAGGCCTCTTCAGCCGAAAGACTGCCGAGAGCAACAAAAAAGCGCTCCTTAGATCCTATGGTCTTCTGCTCGAGTCCCGAGAGAGGCTCTACCATGAACTTGCCGATACCGAGTTGGACTACCATACCCGAAACGATCCCGGCTTTACGGTCTCCAGGTTAATCGGGCTGGTGGAAAAAGCCGACCGCGAAAAGCGCTGCGGCAACGGATGATAGCCACCGCAGGGAGATAAAATGCAGGGAGTCGTATTTCACCAGGGGGCGCTTGGTGATTTTCTTGCCGCAGCATCATGCGTGGATGCACTTTGCGGGGCACATCCCGAGTTGCACATCGACTTCTGGTCAAAGCCTGAGCACGTATCGCTGCTGGCCCAAAAACATTATGTGGGGGAGTGTTTTTCTCTCGACGGCGCCCTGATCCCTTCTCTCTTCCATGACGATGCCTGGAGGACCGTCCGCCTGCCCGATTTTCTGCTCCGCTCCGATCAGGTGTTTATCTTCGGTCAGAAAGGGTCACGGATTCTTGCGTCCAGACTCTCCCGGAGGCTCACTGCAAGAGTGGATTGGATTCGCTCCTTTCCTGCCTCAGAAGACGGCGCGGCGCACGTCCGTGATTTTATCGGACAACAGTTGCGAGGACGTGGCTGGCGCCTCAAGCAAGGGTTATTCACTCTCATTCCGAGCGCCCTTGATTTGGAGGCAGTTAGGCAGCTTCTCCATACCTTCGACATGGATTCTCCTCCCGTTTTCATCCATCCGGGGAGTGGAGGGATTCGCAAAGTATGGCCGTTGAAACACTGGCATGCACTGCTCGGATGGATCAAACGGGCAAACGCCGGCCCCGCGCTTCTCTCGGTCGGACCGGCTGATGACTACCTGAATGATTTTGCCGCTACGATGCAGGCGTCAGGTGTTCCGGTGGTTCAGGGGCTTACGCTTTCAGGACTCACGGCGCTGCTTGCCTGCTGCAGGGTATTCATCGGAAGCGATTCGGGGGTGAGCCACCTTGCGGCGGCTGCCGGAGTCCCCACCGTGGCAATTTTCGGCGCCGGCAATTCTATGGTCTGGGCTCCCCGAGGAAGGGAAGTGTCTATAGTGCAAAGAAGCTGGGAGGAGAGCGAGGTTCTCGACTGGGGCCGGTTTGATACCGTTACTTCCGCTGATGAGGAGATAGCCTCGGCAATTCTCCGGTATTCAGGACTCACATGCCCAACGGCTTTGAACGTCCAGTCCTGAACAAATTCTTCACGACAGCAGGCAAATGATTTTCATCGTGAGGTCTGGTCCCAATCCGCTACTTTTGAAATCGTTGGGCACGAGATGCCTGCCCAACCACCCAGGTCTGAAGATCATCACATTTTGATAGACAAGCGTAGAAGGGTGTGCACGACTCTTCGTGCCCACCGCTTTCGAGGCCAGAGTGGGACTTTCCCTGCTTTGTCAATGTTTGGGACTGTGGGCGCGATGGAACCCTTACAATTACCCACACGTGCGCCCATTGTTCATGGGCCATTCTTAAGCTG
>CAZIJV010000009.1:0-121978 GCA_964539645.1 uncultured Syntrophobacter sp. | reverse complement strand
AAGATCGGCGTTCGGGCCAATGAGCAATCCCCAAGAAGTTCACAATCCTCTCCTGATCCTTGAAATCTCGAAGTTAGTGAAAGCTTGTCCCTCCTGGATCATACCTTTCAAGTCGTGGCGACTGGCAGGTTCTACATTCCTGCCAGATTGTTTGGGGTCGGCTCGTATTGAAGGCTTCATTATGAGGCTGTGTGCGCTGCTGAATTTCCAGTGGAGGAGGCGGCTAGGGCTGGAGTTTCCGGATACACCCTGTGCGGTGGAAACCATGGGGGGTTCGACTCCGCGAGCAAAAGAGCATTTCAGTTGACACCCGAGTATATCCCGGTGAATATTTCTTAAGTATTGGCCCACGCAATAAAGCGTCCAGAGACTGAATCGGCGTATGAGACTTTATTGCAGGGTTGTGAGTTACAGTATAGGGCGCCCTTGTGCCTGTGTTTTCCCGCCTCTGCACGCGTGCTTTCACGCAATGGGACAACGGCCACAAGGGCCTATGCTACCAGCGCCCGAGCGTCATCGGCGCGCAAATGTGCACCAATGGGGATTTCAATGAGGGTTATTGGCGCTGATGAAAGAAGGTGTGCAGTGGTTAGTAGGATAGGGCCTTGTGCGCGTGTTTTTCTCGCCCCCGTGGGTGCTTATCTGACTTCAACGTCAGGTCTTCGTTCAAACCACGCCAAAGGCGTGGCTAAAGGCGTGGCGGCCCGGCTCTTATGAAACTTCATTTTTAGAGGAACACGCCGGGATGATAAAAATAGTAGTAGGGCAGGCTGCTCAAGCCCAACCACCCGCGTCTGCAAAATCATCACAGTGCTATGGGCAAGCGTAGGGTGGGCACGATTTTTAGTGCCCACCGCTTTCGAGAAGAGTGTGTTTGCCCTCGGGACGGTGGGCACGATGAATCCCGTGCCCACCCTACGGTAAAACAAAACAACAAAACCTCTCAAAAAAGCCTGCCCAGAAGTTTCATTCTCGTTCAAACCACGCCAAAGGCGTGGCTAAAAGCGTGGCGGCGCCGCTGGATTCCGGCTCAGAAGCGCTGCCGGAATGACGGGGCGTTGCGGCGCCTGATATATACTATTGGCGGGTCCAGGTTGGATCGTCGTAGAGTGCTTCAGCGAGCCGGGACCGGAAGCATCTCTTTCATCCGTGTCCATTCATGTCCATCCGTGTCGGTTAAGTCCTTTGTTCTCTCGCGAGGGCGGCATTGTTTCTCGGCGCCCGGGCCGCGAGGGGTTTCGTGTGCAGAGAAAGGCAAATGCAAAGAACACCCATATGAGAGCGGGAGCATAACACCATGAGCGACAGGTTCGAGGGAAAGGTGTGCATCATCACCGGTTCGTCCAGCGGAATCGGGCTGGGTCTTGCCGGGGAACTGCTCCGGCGCGGCGCTGTGGTTTATATGTCCGGCTGGCGCGAGACCAGTCGGGAGAATCTGCGGATCACGGCGGAACTGCTGGAAAAATACCCGGGGAAGGCTTTTTCACAGGAACTGGACGTGCGCGAGGCGAAGGCAGTTGCGGAATATATCGCGGACATTGCCGCCAAAGGCCGCATCGATTACATGTTCTGCAATGCCGGGATAGCCATGCAAATGCCGTTTACCAGCGTCGATCCGGCGACCTGGGAAAAAATCCTCAGCGTTGACCTCTACGGCGTGATTTACTGCGTGCAGGCAGTTGTGCCGGTAATGCTCAAGCAGGGAAGCGGGCACATCGTCAATACCGCTTCCGTAGCGGGCATCGTTCCGCTGCCCTACCAGACGGTCTACTGCGCCGCCAAATACGCCATTGTCGGTTTCAGCGAAAGCCTGCGCTATGAGCTGGAGCCGTACAACATCAAGGTAACGGTGGTTTGCCCCGCCGCGGTCGCCACGCAGATCTTCCAGCGGGACATAGACTATAAGGTCCATGAGGAACTGGCCGTGCCCGATGAAGCGATCAGCATCGACCAGGCTGCCCTGGAGATCCTGGAAGGCGTCGAGGCAGGCCGTGGGATTCATCCCATCACTGACTTTGCGCGGGCGATGGTCGATAATATCAGGATCGATCCAGCCCGGAATGATTCCGTTATGCGGTGGATGGCGGAGGAAAGACGACGGGAGTTTATTACCCGGGGTCTGCTGGAGCGCTGATGATCTGAGGCCGGCAGAACATGATTTAGCTCAGTCCGTACCTGGTATGGAGGTGTGGTGATACCCGGTTACTTCATATATGTGGCAGGATCTGGCCGTAGGTTGGGCAAGTTTTTTTTGCCCAACGGCTTTGAACGTGCAGGCCTGATCCAGGCTTTCATGACAGTCGAATATCTTCTTCATCGGAAGAGCAGGTCTGGTTCCGATTTGCTACTTTTAAAAACCTTTGGGCAATCAAGCCTGCCCAACCTACGGCTGAAAGGCCAAGGGTTGTGCTAAAATGTGGGTTGATGATCCAGCGGTGAGATTCGTATGAACTCGGTGGAAATATGATTCGAGGTTCCAAGACGAGCATGGGAAAAGGAGGGGCATAATGAAAACTGTAATAGTTATTGTGTTGAGCTTCTTCCTGGCGTCGAATGCGCTGGCGGGCGATCCGGCCAAGGCCGTGAAGGAAGGTAAGGTGAACCTTTACGCCAACATTACCGCCATAGAACCGATAATGGAGGCGTTCGCCGCCAAAAGCCGGGTACAGGGCATCTACACCCGGGTGGATACCTCCAAGTTCCTGGCCACGGTGCTGACCGAGCATGACGCCGGCAAGCTCCAGGCCGACGTGCTCCAGGGGCCCCTGCCCATCCTGGAAATGCTGAAGGAAAAAGGGGTTCTCGCACCTTACCGGTCGCCTGCCGCCTCCGGCTATCCCCAATGGGCGACCAAGGACGATACCATTGTCCAGTTTGGAATCGAGTATGTGGCGCCGATTTACAACAAGGAAATGATCAAGCCGCAGGATGTTCCCAAACGCTATGAGGATCTCGCCGACCCGAAATGGAAAGACAAGATCGTCATGCCCGACCCGTCCACCCACGCCACCACTATTTCCTGGCTGGTCGGCCTGAAGGAAAACAAGGTATTCGCCACGGATGAGGCCTGGATGAGCTTCATCAAGGGGCTTGCGGCCAACAAGCCGATGTTCGTCAAATCCTTCGGCCCCACTCCGGCCCCGGTGGAAAGCGGTGAAAAACTCCTGGCCATATCCATGCCCAAATACATTGTTACCAAAGCTCCGGCGCCCCTCGACTGGGTCCGCGTGGAAACGCTGCTCGGGACCCCGCGAGCCATGGCGATCTCGGCCAAAGCGCCACATCCCGAGGCAGCCCGGCTATTCCTGGATTACTGGCTCTCAAAGGACGCGATGAAGCTGCTGGCCGACAAAGTTGGGGAATACGTCCTGGCGCCGGGAGTCTTTCCGCCAATCGACGGTATCAGCAGCGCCAGGGTCCTGCCCATCCGGGAATTGTCCGATGAGGAAATCCGCAAATGGGGCGATGAGTTCAAGAAGATTTTCTTCGCCAGGTAGCGGAAGACGGAGGACGGAAGACGGAGGACGGAAGACGGAGGACGGAGGACGGAAGACGGAAGACGGAGGACGGAAGACGGAAGACGGAAGACGGAAGACGGAAGGCGGAGGACGGAGGACGGAAGACGGAGGACGGAGGACGGAAGACGGAAGACGGAAGACGGAGGACGGAAGACGGAGGACGGAGGACGGAAGGCGGAAGGCGGAAGGCGGAAGGCGGAAGGCGGAAGGCGGTGGTATCCTCCTACATCTGCTATCTGTTTTCTGACATCTGTCCTCTGTCCTCCGTTCTCCGCCATCCGTAACAGAGGTTAGTTATGGAGATACGCATCAGTGGGCTCACCAGGGATTTCCATTCTGAGGGCAGGCGGATCAGGGCCCTGGACAATGTCACTCTGACCATTCCCTCAAATAAGATCTTTACTCTTCTCGGTCCGAGCGGATGCGGCAAGACGACGCTCCTCAGGTGCATAGTGGGGCTGGAGACGCCGGACGCCGGAGAAATCGCCATAGGTGATGAGGTGGTCTGGTCCGGGGAGCGAAGTATATTCGTACCTCCGGAGAAGCGGGGACTCGGAATGGTGTTCCAGACCTACGCAATCTGGCCGCACATGAATGTTTTCGATAATGTGGCCTATCCGCTTCAGAACCGGAAGGCGCCCCGGGAGGAGATCCGAAACCGGGTGGCGAAGGTCCTCAAGTTCGTGCAACTGGATGGATTTGAAAAGCGCAGGGCGACTGATCTCAGCGGCGGGCAGCAGCAGCGGGTGGCGCTGGCCCGAGCGCTGGTGGCCGAACCGAAGGTCATCCTGTTCGACGAGCCCTTGAGCAATCTCGATGCGAAGCTGCGGGAGACCACCAGGAAGGAATTGCGCAGGTTTCTCTCCGAGTTGAAGATCACCGCCGTGTACGTCACGCACGACCGGCTCGAGGCCCTGACGCTCTCCGATCAGATTGCAGTCATGCGAGACGGCCGCATCGTCGAGACAGGCGATCCGAAAAAGATCTACTTCGACTCCGACCACCGGTTTGTGGCCGACTTCATCGGGCGGGTCAACCTGATCCCGGGGAAGGTGAGAGCCCTCGATGGCGCCCATGCCGTCATCGATTCGGCCATCGGGACGATTATCGCCTCGAACAGGAGACAGATCGCCGCCGGGGAGGAAGCGATCGTGTGCGTGCGCCCCGAGTTCATAAAAATCATGTCAACCGGAGCGGAGGGCGGCCGCAACTATTTCCGGGGGAAGACTGAAAGCCTCGTATTTATCGGTGAGGCGTATGAGGGCGAGATCCGGATCGGCGAGACCCTCCTCACTCTGGTGATCGAACCCACGGCCAGCATAGGCGAAGGAGACGAGATGGCGGTTTCCTTCAATCCAGACCACTGTTTCCTGCTCTCCGTGCAGGCTCTGTGATGTTGCGCAACAGCCTGCTCACCCCGACTCTCATTGTCATCGTCGGCTTTCTCACGGTGTGTCCCGTCGTCATGCTGATCGTCGGGAGTTTTTCTTCCGGGTTCGGTACGTTCGGCGATTTCACCACGGCAAAGTATCTGGCGGCCTATTCCGATCCCGGGATGGCCGATATGCTTTGGAATACGGTTATCTTCACCCTCGGATCGGCCCTCCTGGCCACATCGCTGGCGCTCTTCCTGGCCTATCTCAACACCCGTACCAATTTGCCCTGGAAATTCCTCTTCGGGATCATCTCCGTCATTCCCATGATGATTCCTCACATACTCTTCGCGGCGAGTTGGGTGCTGCTTCTCAATCCCAGCAACGGAATTCTGAACCGCCTGTTGATGGAAGCCTTCGGGCTGCAAAGCAGCCTGTTCAACATCTATTCCATGGCTGGAATGATCCTGGTCGAGGGGCTGCTGGACCTGCCCATCGCCTACCTGATCATCGCGCCGGCCATGAGCGCCTTCGACGTATCTCTCGAAGAATCCTCACGGGTGTGCGGGGCCTCCAGCCTGCGCACCCTGATCCGGATAACCCTGCCGGTGCTGGTGCTCTTTTATACTTCCCTCACCCCCTACGTCATGCCGCCCGGCGCCCGAGCCTTTTCACTGATGAGCTGGAAGCACTGGATACAGGTGTTGAACGACCCGGTTTCGCTCCTGTCGCTCCGGAACAGCCTCATCCTCGGCTTCTCCGGGGCGACCCTGGGAGTCATTCTCTCCATTTTCATCGCCTGGGTGATCGTCAAGGTACGCACGGCAGAGGCGGGCATCCTGGAATCCTTGAGCTTTCTCTCCTTCTCCTTTCCCGGCATCGTGATCGGCGTGGGGTTCATGCTTTTTTTCGTTCGAACCCCACTCTACGGCACCCTGTGGGCATTGCTGATCGGCTATATCGCCACCTACCTGCCCTATGGAATTAAACCGCTGTCCAGCGCCTTCATCCAGATCCATGCGCACCTGGAGGAATCCTCGCGGGTTTGCGGGGCTACCCCCTTTCAGACACTGCGCCGCATCATCGTCCCGCTGCTGATCCCCGGTATTGTGTCCGGATGGATCCTTATGGCGACCATGTTCGTGCGTGAGCTTACCCTGTCGGTGGTGCTTTCCCGCCCGGGGACCGAGGTTCTGGCGGTGCAGATCCTGCGTTTTGCCGAGGACGGCTTGTGGGGAAGGCTCTCGGCTCTGGGCATCATAATGATTTTCATTTCTTCGGCTCTGGTTGTGCTGGCCTCCCTGATCGGGCGCAAACTGTCCGGAATGCGGATCACGGGCTGATGCTCAGGGAGTGAATTGAGGGAGGTGTTGCCGTCCGGTTTCGGACTTGAAAAAAAACCTCTGCCCGACCTATGACTTGCATCTTGGATTGGATAATCGTAACTTGGATCATTCAGGAATATGGGTTGAAAGATATTATCGGATTTGGAGGCGCTCTATGCATGATTACTCCAGGCTCGGCAGGCTGGTTTGCGTTGTATCGATCGTTTTCATTGCCGCCGGCCTCTTCGGCTGTGCAACCACACAAAGCACCCCTTCCACCGGCGCGGCCACCCAGGCGGAGAAGGCGGCGGCGTCCGGACAGGTGCAGCGTCCGGTCTATACAGGGCCGGTCATGGCCCCCTACTACCGTCCGCCCGACCGGATCGATTTGTGCGGAGAGCCCGTCCCGCTTGAATTTCAGGAGGTCTTCGAGCGATTCGATAAGGAGTTCACTCTCATTGTCTACAATCATGCGCAGGTTTACCGGTGGCTAAAGAGCAGGGGACGCTCTTTTCCCTATTTCGAGGAGCGCCTCCGGCGTCTTAATCTGCCCGAAGACCTGAAATATCTCGCCCTTGCCGAAAGCGAACCCCTGCCAACCGCCCTTGCGCTGCGAAAACCCGCTGAAAAGCGCTATGATTTCAGCAACTCCGCGGACAGCGCCTTTGCATATCTGGGGGATCTTTACCGCAGCTTCAGAAACTGGCCTCTCGCTCTCGCGGCCTTTCACCTGGGCGAAAAGCGCATGATGGAAGAAGTACGCGCGCAGGGGGTTACCGATTACTACCACATGAGGCTCCCGGAAGATACCGAGCGCTACGTTTTCAGGATTCTGGCGATCAAGGCGGTCCTTACCGACCCGGCACGCTACGGCTATGAGACGCCCAGAAGCGCGGGACGCCCCCAGCCGTGATCCGTGTTGGTGTTGCACAGAGTAGAAGGGTGGGCACGTTTTTTCGTGCCCACCGCTTTGAAAAGCGTATGCGGCTTTCCCGCCCTTGCTCTGGTGGGCACATGGAACCGTGCTCACCCTACGGTGAGCATACCTCGCCGAGTCTATTTCACCGCTCCGCATAATTGAGTATCCAGGTATCATATCCCCCCACGAACCCCAGAAATTCCTTACAGAGATTTTTTCGATGCCCTATAATGGGTTCATTGAACATAACCGGACGTGCAGAATATGAATGTCCCTACGGTACAAAGCGGAGGAATCCATGACAAAGCTGAAAAGTTCTATGACGCTCGATGACCTTCTCTCTACTTCCCTGGAAAATGATATCCTGGTGATCAGGCAAAAACAGCATATTAAAACACTGGCTCATGACGTTAAGGCCATGTTCTCATTTTACGCCTACCTGGAGTCGATACTCTCAAGCAAATCGTATAAGGGAATGGTCATGTTCGCCTGTCCCGATAAGGACGAGTTCATCGAATACGGTATGTTTCTGTCCCGGGCGCTCTGCTGCAAAAAAGAAAACCATCTCATCGACCGGCTGGTGAACCTGGTAAACTTTTTCATCCGCGCACTATCGACACTTAACAGCATCACAGTTTTCGCCGGGCGTGGAACGGTGTCGATGTTTCACCTGAATCTCAGCCTGGCCTACGACTACCGCATAGTTGCGGATGACACGGTTTTCATCAACGCCGGCGCCGACATCGGGATGATCACCAAAGGGAGCGGGTATTTCCTGCCGCGCCTGCTTGGAGTCAGGAAGGCCACCGAGGTCCTGCAGTGGAAGACTTTCAATGCTGATGAGGCGCTGGACCTGGGATTGGTCGACCGGATCGTTCCGCTCTCCAGGCTGGAAGAAGAAACAATGCAATTCGTGGCATCGAACCTGGAAGCATCGACCCTGCTCGATACCCGGAAACTGTTCAAGTGTGACATTAAGGAACTTCAGCGCAGCCTGGAACTGGAAGACCGACTTATCAAAGAGCGTCTCGAATCACCTTATTTCAGAAAGATATTCAACGAATACTGTATAAAGACTTACGGTTGCGATATGGAGACACTGGGGGAAGGCAAAACACGGTAGATGAAGAGGACTCTCACATGGCCGAAACTCCGCGCGACATAACGCGCGTTTTTCTCGCGATACTCTTTCTCGCCGCCCTGATGGGTACATCGCTCTGGATACTCAAACCTTTCCTGGGGGCGGCGATCTGGGCCGTGATGATCGTAACGGCGACGTGGCCCCTTATGGCCTTCATTCAAAGCCGGCTCTGGGGCCGCAGATCCCTGGCCGTGGCGGTGATGACGGTGATTTTGCTTTGCGTCCTGGTTGTGCCTTTCTGGCTGGCCATCGGTACGATTGTGTCGAACGCTGATCGGATTGGCGGGTGGGTGAAGATGCTCTCTGATTTTGAATTTCCTCCCCCACCGGTCTGGTTTGACAGGATACCTCTCGTGGGTGCGGATCTTAAAGCGATTTGGGAAAAAATCCCGGCGCTCGGCATCCAGGATTTCATGAAGAAGCTTGCCCCATACGGCGGAAACGCCATGCGATGGTTCGTTCGTGAGGTGGGCGGCTTCGGCGCTTTGGTCCTGCAATTCCTCCTGACCGTGGGATTTTCGGCAATTCTGTATGCGCGAGGGGAACAGGCGGCAGCGAGGGTGAGGCGATTCGGGCATCGTCTGGCCGGGGTGCGGGGAGAGCATTCGATTATCCTGGCCGGACAGGCGGTGCGAGGCGTGGCTCTTGGCGTTGTGGTGACCGCCCTGGCTCAGTCGGTCCTGGGCGGTGTTGGCTTGGCCATCGCCGGCGTTCCTCTTGCCTCGGTCCTGACAGCAGTGATGTTCATGCTCGCCGTAGCCCAGATCGGCGCTACTCTTGTGCTGCTCCCCGCGACGATCTGGCTCTATTGGAGCGGCAGTACGGGCTGGGGCACATTTCTTCTCATCTGGGGGCTGGTAGTCGGGACCATGGACAATTTCCTGCGTCCCATACTGATCAAAAAGGGGGCCGATCTACCCTTGCTGCTGATTTTCACCGGGGTAGTCGGAGGCCTGATCGCGTTCGGACTCATAGGCATTTTCGTCGGGCCGGTGATACTCGCCGTAGCCCATACATTGCTTTCGGCATGGATCGACGAAGAAATCGCCGAGGGCGATTCACTCCCTGTCACGAGTCGCGAAGAACAGTCCGACGGCATCGCATCGGATGCTGACACGCATAATTGAAAGGGAAGCCACTCGAAAGCGGGAAGCCAGATGAATACGGTGCGCTCTTATTCCCGTGGCGCCTGACGCCCGCCTTTCCGGTTACGGTCTGCGCGGCTCTTCTGCAACAAGGCATTACGAGCCGCCTCGATGGCGAGTTCGAGGTCCGTGATCTGATAAGGTTTATGCAAATAAGCCTGGGGCTGTTCCTCGGGGAAGCCTTGCATTGCCTGTGCTTCGTCATAGCCGCTGGCGATTATCACCGGGATATCGGGGCGCAGTGCCCTGAGCGCGGCCATGGTCTCCCAGCCGTCCTTGCCGGGCATTGAGAGATCAAGGAGCACAAGAGCGATATCATCTTTCCTGGTCCGGAATATCTCCATTGCTTCGATACCGTCGCACGCCTCCAGAACCTCATAGCCAAGTTTCTTGAGTTGGCCGTTGGCAACAATGCGAATCATCGGATCGTCGTCTACCAGAAGCACCAGACCGGCGATCCCGACTCCGGTGGGGGGAAGCGGCTTTTCCACGGCCGGTTGTGATGCCTGCTGCCTGAATAGAGGAAAGATCAGCCGAAACGTTGCGCCCCGCCCGGGACGACTCTCGACGGAGATCGCTCCACCGTAAGAACGGGCGAGACCCAAGGTTACGGGCATTCCCAAACCGCGACCGGTGAACTTGGTGGTATAGAAAGGCTCGAAAATTCTTTCCTGCGTGGCTGTGTCCATCCCGCAGCCGGTATCCGAAACGGAAAGACATACATAGTTTCCCGGCGCAGGGTCCCAATCCAGCGGGAAGAAACTCGATGCCTCGATTTCGCTTGAGCCGATAACGTCGATTCCGACGGAGATTTCCCCCTCCGCCTCTCCGATGGCTTCCACGGCATTTGAAATCAAATTGGTGAGGATCTGCTTGATGTGCGCACCATCGGCTATGATGACCGGGCCTTCGGGCGGAAGGTCCGCTTTGAGCGCAACTTTTTTCGATATTGAAGGGACGAGAAGGGGAAGCACCGCCCTGACGGCCTCGGCCAGGTCGACCGGTTCGGCTTTTCCCGATTTTTGGCCGAGATAGGCGAGCATCAGCCTGCTTATCTCGGAGGCGCGCACGGAGGCCTTCATGGCTTCAGTTATCAATAATCGAACATTTGCTCTGAGTGGGTGATCGAGCGCCATTTCCAGATTTCCCATCACACCCTGGAGCAGGTTATTGAAATGGTGGGCGATGCCTCCGGCCATGCGGCTCAGGCTCTCCGCTCTCCAGGTATGGTGTTTCTGCTGTTCGGTCAGCAGGCGGTTCGCCTGGATCTGCCTTGCCTCAGTTATATCCAGGCAGGTTCCGACAAAGCGCAACGGCCGGGATTTGGTATCCCGATGCGTGACTTTTCCCTTGTCCAGCACCCATATCCATTGACCGGTTCGGGAAAGAAAGCGATGTTCCGTCTCGTAGTAGGGCGTATGGCCTTCAAGGTGTGACTGGAGAGCTTCCTTGACTCTGAGAAGATCATCCGGATGGATAAGCATCTCGCGAGCGCTTATATGGGCCTCGAGTTCGTGGGGAGTATAGCCCAGCATGCCGGACCAGCGATCATTGAATCTGACCTCTCCGGTTACAATATTCCAATCCCACATGCCGAGATCGGCGCCCATAAGCGCCAGTTGAAGCCTTTCTTCACTCTCGAAAAGCCGGCGTTCAGCCTGTATGCGCTCAGCCAGTTCAGCCTTCAGAGTTTCATAGAGCCATGCATTTCCCAGGGCCGAGGATGTTTGGGCTGCATAAAGCGTGGCTATTTGAAGTGCATCGGAAATGAAGGCCGCCGACGAAAAGCGCATGGCGTACAATACTCCGTGTATGCGCTCCTCACGGTGAAGAGGGACAGCCAACAGCGCACGCACCGGCAGTTCTTCGGGCAACTGCAATGAAGCGAACCCGGATGCATGATGCAAATCGGAAACACTGCATGGCTGGAAGCCTTTAAATCCCGGTTCGCCTATAAGGTGTTCCGTCAAACGGATCCAGAGGCTGTCGTACTGGGGATCGAGACCGGACTGAGAGACACACCGCATTGCTCCGTCAGGGTCGCACAGTACCAGCGCAGCGGCGTCGGCGCCCACCACGGTCGGAAATATCTCCACGGAAGCACTGCATACAGCCGGCTCGCTCAGCTTCTGGGAGATAGTGCGACTTACCTTGACGATCCGCTCCAGTTGGACGTTTCGCTGAGCCTGGTCCAGGGCAAGGCCGATGCGGTAGGCCATAGCGGTGAGTATATCGACATCAGCGCGCTCAAAAGGGGTCGGATGGCAGCGAGCCAGGATCAGGACCCCCCTGGCGGCGTGGCTGCCCGTTACGGGTATCCACACGGCGGTCTCGGTTCCCAGTTCACGAAACTGGGAATCCACGGAACTGTCCTGTGACACCCCTGTTTTCACTACAGGGGTTCTGCCTGCCATTGCTTTGGACACATAACCGTTCTCATCACCGGACAATGGCAGGTTAATCATGAACTCGGGAAGGCCCACCGCGGCAAGGGGGTAGAAGGCGCCCGATCCGGCCGGATCGACAAGCACGACGATATCGGCTGCGAAAAGCTCGGAGAGTGTCGACAGTACCCGATCGAGCATCAGCTCCAGGGGGGCGGGTTCGCTCAGAATGGTGAAAAGGCGCGTAAGGCGCGTGGTATCGCGAACGGCTGTCTGCGCGGCACTGAGAAGTTCATCGTGCTGCGCTTGAAGGCGAAGCCGGCTCTCTTCGCTTTTTCCTGCAGTATGCTCATCATCGCCGGTGTCATTTTTCGCTAACACATGAACTCCTAAAGCGCCAATGCAGTCAGAGTGGCATTGTGTGTGCCGAATACCCCAACGGAGCGTGCGAACTCACCGCAGCAATAGAATCCGAAGACCGGTACGCTTCCCGCCGCCTTCTGCAGCCGGTCAGCCTCCTCCTGAACACGTTCACCGAAGATAACTTTTCGGGCGGCACAACTGAAAACCAGCAAGGTTGCAGGATTAAAACAGCGCTCGAGAGCGCTTCTCGCTACTTCTTCCACTATGTTGAGCAACGTATCGGCGGAACCGGCCATTACCTGTACAGCGCTTCCGGCAGGGGGTACACAGCCCTGGATTGTGAGACCGCCATGTTCATTTTTGGCGCGAGCAACCCTGATCACGCTGGACCCATCGATCTGGATCATACCAAGGGGGTGATAAAGAGAAGTATTCCAGAATTTTTCTGCGCTGAGTTCTCCGGGTGAGAGGTTAAGCTGCTCTTCATAGGCGAGGGCCGCCGGTCTCCCGCCGAGTTCCTTGATTTCCGTCCCTTCGGCCCGGGTCACCAGCATGGGAAATCCCACCGGTTTCCAGCCATGGCGGACAACAACATGCAAAGGCTTGTCGCTGCCGATCCAGAGAGCCACCGCACCTTCTTCCACAACTTTGTCGTTGTGGAAGACGAACGTCTTTTCAAACTCCAACTCGTCGCCTGCAGCGCCACCAACAATGGGAATCCCGGCGCCGGCGATGCGATAAATCCCCTGCACGAGTTCCTGAAGGTCTCCAATCAGGCAATCCGCGAGCAGGAGCACGGTCGAGTGGGGGGTCGGACCGACGGCGGCACGACTTTCCCGCGCGATTTCCCGGCCGGCCTCGTCCAGTTTGCCGCGAATGTGGCCGGCAGACGCCACCCCAAACCGGTATGAGCCTGCTGTAAGAACCTGGAGTGCGACCCCTCCGCCATAACCCATATGTCGTCCCTGGACGATCTGACCGGAGCCTGTCGCCCCTACGATGATAGCAGATCCTGTTATTGAACGGATACCGGCCAACAGGTCGTTTTGATTGTACCTGGGAGTCGTGAAGACAATAACCAGGGCCGGCGGTTCTCCTGCAAGTGCGGCGATGGCTGCGCTTGCAGCCTCACGTCCCGCATCGACGGCGTCGCGTGCGCTGCTCACTCCTGATCCCGAAATCACTCTCATATTCGGCATTCCCTTGAAGACGATCTCTTACCAGAATGATTTTTGCCGAATCGATTCACTTCTTTCACTTAAGTTCCGGATTGGCGCAGTGGGCAGTTTTCTCCCCGGTGTCGGTCAATTTTGGAATTTCCGGAAAAAGATCCGGTCGTCAAGTCTTAGATAAACGTCGGTATGAGTTTATCCATAAAAATGTCAACCTCATCTCGGTGCAAAAACCGTGCAACCAGAAAAACCCTCGGCGCCGGTCAAAGATTTCACCGGGTTTCTCCGGCCAGGGAGGATCAAAGATCCAACATGTTAGCCCCCATAAACAGAACTCAGTATACCATTGAATTGATCCCGTCAGGGAGGGGATTTTGGCCGGGTAGCGCAAATAATAGGAGGTAATTTCAGCTCCATGAATGCCGACTACGTTGACAGCCGCCGGTTGCAGAATTGGCGGTCATGCCGCAATATAGCTTAGGAGGAAAAACCGGAGATCTATTGCATTCCAGTCTCTGACAGGTTAGTTGTTGCTAATAATCGGTCGTCGGGAAGATTACCTCAACAGAGATGATGATGCTTGAAAGGCAAAGGGGAAAAACTATGGATTCTAATGAAAGATCCTATTTTGATGCGTTTAGAAAGGTCCTGAAAGCCGTCGCTTCCACGTTGTCTCTGGAAGAGGTTCTGAATCTCCTGGTCAGAAATGTTACGGAGGTCATGGACCTCAAGGCCTGTGCGATTCGCTTGTTTTATCCCTCCAAGAGGACTCTGGAGTTGGTCGCCTCTCATGGACTAAGCAGGAAGTACATCGGAAAGGGGGCTGTTGATGCCGACATCAGCATTGCCGAGTCCATGAAGGGAAAGATTGTAACCATACTTAACGTAGCGGATGATCCCAGAGCCCAATATCCAAAAGCGGCGGTGGAGGAGGGTATTGTCAGCCTGGCCTCGATTCCCCTGACGCTCAAGGAGCGCGTGATCGGTGTGCTGAGGATCTACACCGGCGCTCCTCACAGCTTTTCAGAGGACGAACTCAATTTTGCGGAAGCCCTGGCAGAAATGGGGGCCATCGCGATACAGAATGCACGGCTCTATGAGGGACTCAGGGAAGATTTCGACAGAACCGTGGCGATGTATGTAGCAGAATTGAATGCTTAGGATCATAGCGAACCGGGAATTTCCCAGCCAAGGTCCTTTAGGGGGAGAAATCCTTTCCGGCGGGCAATAGCTTCAAGGGGGATCAGGCTGATATTCAAGACTTCCAGTGGGGGGACGTCGCTAAAACCCCTGAGATCGACACCGGGGACGTACCTTTTGCATTGATTGCAGGCTTCGATGCGTTCCTCCTCGCGCCCCTCGACAAAAAGCAGTTCCGTATCACCGGAATTATCACGCGCATCACACAGCGGGCAGGATATCCTGGAAAAACGCCAGGAAGCGGAGCAAAAGCCGCACTGGAGCCGGCGCTGCCCCTCTTTTTCCCTGAGAAGGCTCAGTTCGGGAAATGAGCCGCATATGGGGCAATATCCCCTGTTCCAGGGAAGATCCCGCACCTAGGCCATGAGGAGTTCCGAGCGCCTGGAGACAACCGGTCGCGCAAGCGTGGTCAGGACAAACAGCAAAACCTCCGGCTCGAAGCCAATCCGCACGGAGTCGGTACGCACTTCGCCTGCCCTGCCGCCGCAAAGCGCGCTCATGAAAAGATCGGCCGAGAAACTTCCGTTCACAATGGCTGACCAGAGTGACGCCAGTCCGTCGCCAAGGAGAGGGAAACCTTCCCGAAGGCTGGGAATAATACGGTGAGCAGCCGTAATCCACAGCTCACCCAACTGGATGAGTTGTTCGCGGTCGCTCACGGGAACTCCCTTTGCATACAGCTCGGAGTTTGGAGCGAAGATCGGGAAGGTGTCGCAGCCATCCAGTTCGGCTTTCCATCGCGCCTGCTCGATCAATGTCGTGCCGAACGCCCTGATGACATTTTCGAGATGCGGGCGTTCCTCCAGCTTCTTTTGCAGGGCGGCGGCAAGCGCCTTCGCGGCTTCTTGCGCCGATAATTGTTCCCGATTTTCCATGGAACCTCCGCTCAGCACTCGTTACATCGCATCAGCTTGTCAGGGCAAAGAGATTGGATAGCCTGAGTCTCCCGCTCGCAGGCGAGAGCGGGAGACCCGGCCCAGGCATCAAATCATGCGAGCCCTTTGCCGATGCGCTCCGTAAGGAAGCATTTCTTATGCTCCTGAGCGTCGATAACGGCCAGCGCGGTCGTGTTGACGATATCCTCCACATCGCAGTTGCGCTGAAGGACATGAATCGCCTCACTGGTTCCCATGAGGATGGGACCGATCGCCCTTGCTCCTCCCAGGCGCGCCATGAGCTTGAAGGCAATGTTGCCGGCTTCCAGGGAGGGGAAGATCAGCACATTGGCGGACTTTTTGAGGGTATTGAATTCATAGACCCCATTCAGGATTTCATCGACTACCGCGGTGTCGGCCTGCATTTCGCCGTCAATCACGATATCGGGCCTACGCTTCTTGACGATCTGGGTGGCGAGTGCGACTTTTTCCGCTCGCGGGTCGCGGGTGCTCCCGAAGTTGCTGAAAGAGAGCATGGCGACGCGGGGCTCGATATCGAGCTGTTTGACCGTGTCAGCCGTACAGATTGCGATTTCGGCGAGTTGCTCGGCGGAAGGATCGATATTCACGGTAGTGTCCGCAAAAAAGAGTACGTCTTTCTGGAAGACCATCATGTAAACGCCGGCTATTACCGAGGTTCCCCTTGAAAGCGGCAGGGTCTGCAGGGCAGGTCGAATCGTATCCGGATAATGCTGATTGACCCCGCCGATCAGGCCGTCCGCGTCACACATCCGCACCATCATAGCCCCGAAATAGTTGGCGTCGTTGCGGAGGAGTTTCGTGGCCTCCAGGCGAGTGATACCCTTCCGGCAACGGAGTTTGAAGAAGTCAAAGGCGTAATCTTCGAGCCTGTCGAATTTCGCCGGGTCCACCACGGTAGCGCCTTTGAGATCGAGGTGTAACTCGGCGGCCTTCTTCTTTATCACGCTGCGATTTCCGATCAGAGTGGGTTTGGCGATCCCTTCATCGAGGATCACCTGGCATGCACGGAGGATCTTGGGTTCCGTGCCCTCCAGGAAGACTATACGCTTCGGGTCCCGTTTGGCTTTCTGAATGATCCGGCGCATCACTTCCTGGGATCGTCCGAGGCGGCTTTCAAGGCGGTTGCGGTATTCTTCCCAGTCGGTGATGGGCTTGCGGGCTACGCCTGTCTCGACGGCGGCTTTTGCCACCGCATAGGCCTCTCTGATGAGTACGCGCGGGTCGAAGGGTTTAGGTATGATATAGGTGGGTCCGAACTCTATGGTTTCCTTTCCATAGGCTTTGAGAACGGAATCCGGAACGTCTTCCCTGGCCAGGTCCGCAAGGGCGCGCACCGCGGCGATCTTCATTTCGTCATTTATTTTGGTGGCGCTGACATCCAGTGCTCCCCGGAAGATATAAGGGAAGCCGAGCACGTTATTGACCTGGTTGGGATAATCCGATCTGCCGGTTGCTACGATGAGGTCGCTACGAACGCTTATGGCGTCGCTGTAAGTGATTTCCGGGTCAGGATTGGCCAGGGCGAATATAATCGACCTGGAAGCCATGCTTTTTACCATCTCCTTTTTGAGAACACCCGGCGCGGAGACGCCCGCGAAGACGTCGGCATCCTTCATGACCTCGGCCAGCGACATTGGCGACTCACCGTTGGCGAGTCTTTCCTTGTAGGGGTTCATCCCCTTTGGGCGGCCTTTATAGACCAGGCCGTTGGAGTCCACGAGGAAAAGATTCTCCCTTTTTACCCCGAGCTGAATATAGAGGTTTGCGCAGGCAATACCTGCTGCTCCCGCCCCGGAAAAAACGACTTTGACCTGGTCGATCTTTTTATGCTGGATCTCCAGGGCATTGAGCAGGGCGGCAGCGGATATGATAGCCGTGCCGTGCTGGTCGTCGTGGAATACCGGGATGTTCATGATCTCTTTGAGACGTTCCTCGATGTAGAAACACTCAGGCGCCTTTATATCTTCGAGATTGATTCCTCCAAAGGTGGGTTCGAGCAATTTGACCGCCATAATGACTTCATCGGGATCGGTCGTATTCAGCTCTATGTCGAAGACATCAATATCTGCAAATCTTTTGAACAGAACGGCCTTTCCCTCCATCACCGGTTTTCCGGCAAGCGGACCGATATCTCCGAGTCCCAATACCGCCGTGCCATTTGTAACCACGCCCACCAGGTTCCCTTTGGCCGTATAGTCAAAGACCTTGTCGGGGCTGCTTTCAATTTCCTTGCAGGGGTCCGCCACACCGGGCGTGTAGGCCATTGAGAGATCTCTTTGGGTGAAACAGGGCTTGGTCGGTTTGACTTCAATTTTGCCGGGTCGTTCCTCACTGTGATACCTGAGCGTATCAGTCTTACGAATCATCTAGTACTCTCCTCGTGTTATGCAGCATCCGGTGGTCAGCCCTCAGCCAAGAGCTCCAAGCGCTGGAAGTCGAAAGCGGAAAACCGGTTGCGGGTAGACCCTTATAAGGTCTTAGACTTTTACCATAGTCGAAGCACAAAAGGCCAGTTGCACAGGGGACGAAAACATGCAAATCTATATCGCTTCCTTCTCTGATGGATATAAGGCTCTTCAGAATGCTATAGTCGGCCCGAAATTATAAAAAGACAATCCCGGAACTTTCAGGATGAGGAAAAAAACATGGAATTTTCACCCTGGCTGATATGGTTTTTGATCGGTGTTGCCGTGATTCTCGCGGAACTGGCCGTGCCCGGTTTCGTGATCATTTTCTTCGGACTGGGCTGCTGGGGCGCCGCGGTCGTATCGCTCATGGCGCCTGCGGACTATTCCGCCCAGGTGGCCGCGTTTGTTATCGTTTCCGTCGCCTCGCTTTTGACTCTGCGCAAGCTGGCGATGCGCATCTTTGTCGGGCGAAGTGAAGGCGCAGAGGGGGAGGATACGGGAAATGCGCCGAAAGGGGCGCGAATCCAGCTCGACCAGGATATGAAACCGGGAGTGGTCGGCCGTGTCCGGTTCCGTGGGACAATGTGGAACGCGGTCTCGGAAGAGAATCTGGCTGCCGGGTCTGAAGTTGAAATCATCGGAATGGACAAATCCAGAGGATCGTGCCTCAAGCTCAGAAAAGCGCCGCTTGCCTGAGAGACGCCTTCTGCCGCCGTCAACTCGTTCCTGATGGCCATGCATGGCTGTCGCCTGCTTCAAGCCTAAGAAAAGGAGGAATTTCGTTATGACTTCCACCCTCATTGCTCTTGTTGCTATCGCCATTCTGGTAATTATCGTGCTCGTTAAGGGCGCGGTGATCGTGCCGCAGAAAAGCGCCTTTATCATCGAACGGTTGGGGAAATACAATCGCACCCTGGAGGCCGGTTTTCATGTCCTGATTCCCTTTGTGGATAAGTCCGCCTATTCATTCACCTTGAAAGAACAGGTGGTGGATATCCCCGCCCAGATCTGCATCACCAAGGACAACGTGAGCGTTGAGGTGGACGGAATTATTTACCTGGAGGTGCAGGACGCTTTCAAAGCAGCCTACGGTATAGATAACTACCTGAAAGCGGCCTCGCAACTCGCACAGACAACCCTGCGCTCGGCCATCGGAAAGATCGATCTCGACAAGACCTTTGAGGAGCGTGAAAAGATCAATAACGAAGTCATCGAGGCTATCGATCAGGCAGCGCTCTCCTGGGGTGTAAAGGTGCTTCGCTACGAGATAAAGGACATCACGCCCCCGGTATCGGTCAAGGAAGCCATGGAGGCGCAGATGACCGCAGAGCGGCAGAAGCGGGCCAACATTGCGACTTCCGAAGGTGTGCGGCAGAGCATGATCAATCAGTCTGAAGGGGAAAAGCAAAAACAGATCAACGAAGCACAGGGCAAGGCTGCTCAGGTCACATTGATAGCGGAGGCGGACGCGAAGCGGATCGAACTCATCGCTGAGGCCACGGGCGAGGGTATCAAAAAAGTTGCGGATGCCATAAACGGCAAAGGCGGCCTGGAAGCGCTCAACATGCGCCTTGCCGAGCAGTATATCGTGCAGTTCGGCAGCCTGGCCAAATCGACGAATACCATCATTATGCCCAGCAACGTGGCGGACGTTGCCGGCATTATCGCCACGGCGATGTCCACGGTAAGGGAGGTTAAGTAGCGCCGGTCCGGGCCTCTCGATGGATTTCAGTAGTTTTGACTACGGCTATGTTGTCCGGAGATAATTCGCGGCATGGTTCTCTACGGCGCTGAACAGCCTGCGGTAGAGTTCACAGTAGGGGTCTTTTTTCATAAGATCGCCGTGGAAAGTATAGGTTCGCACGGGGCAGCCGCCATGACAAAGATGAAGGTAGTCGCATTCTATGCACCCTTGCGTTTGCGCCAGGAAGCCGGGCCTTTTTTGGAAAGACCGGCGCGCACTGCTCTCCATAAGCAGATCGTCGAGGCTGCCTGACCGGAAAATATTGCCGTAGCGGTATTGGGGATAGCTGGTGACCCAGCAGTCGCACTGCGCCACGTTGCCCGCGGGATCGATGCACATAAAATCCCGAGCGCAGTTTTCGCGCCAGATGCAGAGAAGACTCCGGTTCCCGTGGATGAAGTAATCCATGAGTTTGTCGAAGGGACCGACTCGTACACCCTTCTGGAAACCGCGTTCCATCCATATATCAGCCAAATCGAGGAAGAACTGAGTCAATCGGTCAATATCGCGACAGAAGCCATCCTTCACCTCGTTGCCCGACCCTCCTGGGAAAGGAGTATTGATCTGGAAGTCCCATATTCCGAGTTCTTCGACAAAATAGGAGTAAAACCGCTCCGCGCCCAATGCAAACGTCTGTTCATTGGCGATGGATATGGTCCCGACGTGGATACCGGCGTTTATGGCCTCCATGACATTGCGGGTCCAGATCTTCTCATACTCCTCCGGGCGCCCGCCGCACTTGAGTTTCCTGAAGAGATTGGGAAAATCCATGGATGATCCCACACTGTTGCCGAACATTTTCGAAAGCAGGCTGTTCCACTTTTTGTCGTAGGCTATCAGGTTGGACTGGAGGAAATGGGACACTTCCTTTCCCCTGGATTGAGCGATTTCCCCAATTATATCATGTGCCCGGTCGAGCCACTCAGGGGGAAGGGTCATGACTTCGCCGCCCTGCCAGTAGATGGACATCTCCGGGACATCGTGTTTTTCCAGGTAATCTATTACCTTATTGAACACGAGGGGGAGTTGATCAAGGGCCAGGGTGTGCTGAGACTTGTTTTCGAAACAATAGTCACAGGCGGCATTGCATGCGAGGGTCGGCAGCAGAATGAGAGAAAATACTTCCCCCGTCATTAATGCCCATCCTTTTTCCCGGCGTGAAACGTTTGCACATCCCTTTGAAGCTGACGCGCCTCCTCGGAGAGCATCTGAAAAAGAGCTCTCACGCCTTCACAGTCGTAATCGCTGACCGGCCATTTGAAATAGCCCAGGCAGTTCTCGAAATACGCGCAAGCTGAGCAGCCGGCGACGGCTGTCGGCGGGCTGCCGTGCATATCTTCGTGGAAACGTTTGATATCTCCTATTTCAGATCCCGCAAATCTTCCGGACATGGTTTCTCGACCATCATCGGCGAAATAGCGAAAAAGAAAAGGATCTTCTTCCTGTATGACCCATAGTGATAGAGGTTCATTATGATAGAAGGAAAAAAATGTGCTGTGGAAGAACTCGATCGGTTGCGTCACCATTTGCCGATGCAGGTAGGAATCCGCTACGAGGCGCATTTCATCAGTGAGCGCTCTGTCGGGCTGCTGCATTATCTTCAGGCTTACCGCGAAGTTCAGGGAAACGGCGAGCTTCACCACTTTGGCGAATCCCGGCATCACCGGGACGGTAATTCGGACCGGATGCCTGGCCAGGAGAGGCGAGCATTGATAGAGAAAAGGAAGATCCTCCTCCGGAGACCGGACAACGAGGTCAACAGGCAGATCGGGTTCCCAGTTGATCAAAGGGAGAAGCTCGGCGCGCACGGTAAGGACCTGGACGTACGAAACCCCGTCCAGATCCTTCATGGCAATTCCCTTGACGATATCCGAAGGTTGCTCGGAGCGGACGATTATATTCCCTTCCCGGTGCGCTCCGATCATCGAAACAGGAATGTTGTAGGTAATAGTATCGATCAAAGCCCGTTCACTCCGGCAAGACACTCTTGGTATGCGAGCTTAAAACCGGTTTATCCAGGAACCGCCGCGATTTGCCCACGCTGCGCCGCTGTTGACCCAGACCCCGTTGACCCAGCCGCCGCCGCCGTTTACCCAGGCCCGGCCGCCGTTAGCCCACGCTCCTCCGCCTCCGGCCCGATTTGCCCATGCGCCCCCACCGCCGGTATGGTTCGCCCATGCTCCTCCTCCTCCGCCCCTGTTGGCCCAGCCGCCTCCGCCTCCACCCCGGTTTGCCCAACCTCCTCCTCCACCTCGGCGGTTTGCCCAACCTCCTCCTCCACCTCGGCGGTTTGCCCAACCGGCTGCCTGCGCCTCATTATCTGAATTCAATACCGTGCTCCCGAAAAGGACGCCTCCAAGAATAGCGAGCGACCACTTCTTGAGACCGAGAAGAAACCTTCTTTTATCCAGGTCCAGGGTCTCCTGCTCACTACCGGCATTCTCTTCGTTATCCAGCTTTTTGTGATCTTCACTCATCTCCGATATCCTTTCACTTCGGTTCTACACCCAGTCGTGAAAAGTGCAAGCTCACGAATCTCCATTTGCCTTTTACTTTTTCAAGGGCGCCGGACATATTGAATGAACGCTCCTTTTTCTCATTGTTCACAACACCTTCGCCTGTGACGGTAACGGCAACCCAGGCAAAATTGCCCCTGGCGCCAATAGAGGCCCAGTCGTATTTGAAATCCAGAGAGCCTGCTTTAAATCTGCTGAAAAACTGATTGTATGCCCCGCCGATTGACTCTTCGCCCACATAAGTCTCCCCGGGCCCCGTGCCCATCAAAACGACACCGTCGGTAGCCGCATACGTGTCCATGATCCCCTTGAGATCCTGCGCGTTAAGCGCCTTGTTGTGCTGCTCCAGCAGCGCTTTGACGGCATCGCCGGGTACGGGTTTGCCCTTTTTGGCCAAACATGGTGATGCCAGGGCGAAACACACCAGCAAAGTACTGATCACAATACTCCTCAATACCATGATTCCTCTCCTTTCGTGGTGGCTGTCACAATACGAGCGTCTGCTGCAACTAATACCGGTATTCACAGATCATTGATGAATAAAGGCCGCGCCATTTCACCATGTTTTCATAACATTTACAGATCGTTAATGACCCTTGCAGGTTGCCAGAAAGTCCGAGCAAGTCAAGGAGTATTTCGGGTGGGCACAGCAGGGGCTGGGACATAAATAGCCGTTTGGTTCCCGTAGCATATTCTGCTAGTATGGAATGAACCGGCCAAATAGGATTGCCGTTTGGGGCGTCCCCGGTGATCACCCGGGGCCGGGTATCCCTGCAAATCACATAAATGGGTTTCATGTTTGGGATGAGTACTCGATGACCTTACGTGAAGAACTGAATACCTCGCGTCTTAGGCTTGAGCATGACATTTACGCCGACCTCGCGAGAGCGCTCACCTCGACGCTCGATCTCTCCGAGGTGCTCCGGATCATTATGCGGAAGGTCGGAGAACTGCTTGCTCCCAAAAATTGGTCCCTGCTACTCATGGAACCTGATGGTGAACACCTCCGTTTCGAACTGGTAGTAGGGGATGGAAGCGATGTTCTTATCGGCAGGCGCCTCAAGATAGATGAAGGAATAGCTGGATGGGTCGCCCGCGGGGGCGAAGGAATCCTGGTGGAGGATGTGCGGAAGGACCCGAGGTTTTGCAGTCGATTCGATGAACTGGCATCTTTCGAGACTCGCTCCATCATCTGTGTTCCACTGAAAAACAAGGGGAAAGTGCTTGGAGTGATGGAACTGATCAACAGGCTCGAACAGGCGCCCTTCACCGAGCGTGACAGGTGTTCGCTGCAGACCATCGCGGAATATGCCGCTATTGCGATTGCCAATGCAGACCTGTATCGGAAGGCCAAGTGGCTTTCCATCACCGACGACCACACCGCTCTTTTCAATATGCGCTATCTCTATGACGCTCTTGATGGCGCTTTGAAGACGGCGGACGAGGAAGGAGGCGAGGTCTGCATGATCTTCTTTGACCTGGACAGGTTCAAGCACGTGGTCGATACGCATGGGCACCTGCTCGGGAGCAAGGTGCTCAGGGAGGTAGGATTTCTGCTTCGAGAGATAGTCCGGCCCGAGGATATTCCCGTCCGCTACGGCGGCGATGAGTTTATAATCCTCATGCCGCGGACAGTGAAAGAGGAGGCCGTTCGGTTTGCATGCCATATTCGAGAAAAGATGAAGTCATGTTTGTTCCTGTCGGAGGAAGGCATCGATCTGCAAATCACCGCCTCCTATGGAGTGGCCGCCTATCCCCGGGATGCAGGGAACAAAAAAGACCTGCTGATGCTCGCCGATAAGGCGATGTACCAAATCAAGGAGACTACGCGCGACCGCGTCGGATCGGCGTAGGAAAAAATCCGGGAGCATAGCAGGTCAGCGATAATCTGTATTGTACCGGATTCGACTCACATGTGCCCCAGTAGGCGCATGCGCTCCTCTGAAGCCGCAACACGTTCGTGCTCCAGTTCACTCCTTACCTGTCTCAGATTCTCCAGTTCACGCAACGCTTCCTCCAGGCGCGAATCATCCGGACCAAGACCCCGAATCGTGCGGTTCAAATCACGCGCTCGCTGCGAAGCTTCCCTTATCTTGCCGAGTACTTCCTGCTCTCTTCGCGTAAAGATGTTCTTCTTGTCGGCACAGGTAAGAACTCCCGTTTCAGAGGCGGGATCGTCCTGGCAAGCACAGCACCCGAGTATGTTATCTTCATGAATATTCATCAGTCTCCCTCCTGAAGAGGATGAAAAATCGCGAATATTGGAAATTTCCAAACATGAGCCACAATAAATTAATGATGCGGTGTGATTTCTGAAAGATGATAATCGATTCGAATGCGCGAAAGCAGAAGAATTACGGGGCAGGGGAAGGGAAGGCGGGAGGCGCCGGCGCGAAATGGCGCCCCCTCCATGCGGGGGCTGACAATTGTCAGCACTGGGGCGACAGCCTGTCAGCGATCTGAGGCTCTGTTTTTTGGATGGTCAGGCGCCAAGGCAAATGCTTCGGTATTTGCAGCCACCCTGGTCGCAGAAGCCGCACGATCTTGCGAAGCAATCGAAATTGCCTTCCTGCGCCTGCCTCTTCCGGTATAGAGGGGTGAGAGCTTCCTTCAGACAGTGTATGCACAGCCCGTGGGAATATCCCTCCAATTCCGGTGTCCCACTGCCCCATGTGTCGCGGCAATTTATGCATTGGTACATCATAAGTTGCTCCTGGTTCCTAAGGGCTACTTGTACTCCATTATTAAGCAATGTTCATGCCAGCATGACCGGAACGATAAGCCGCGCCACGTCAGCTCACCGCAGCATGCCGCCGGCGTCAGAGAGCAATTTTTTCCCATCCGGTTACGAATATTGCACAGGGCGGTACATCCCTTCAAAACAGAAGAAATCGGATGTCTTGCTCCTGAAGGTTGGCCGTGTGAATTTTGACTATTGAAAAAGATGGCTCGGAGTACTATTCATCCCTGAATGTCTTGTCGGCTCATTGACCTGGACATCGACTCTTTATAAGGCCTTCGTGCTATGGCCTGGCTCATCAATCGGGAGGAAAAGTGCTGAAGAAACACATTATTTTGACCGCTCTCTTTCTTGCTGCTAGTCTGGGATGCATGTCGGAGGTCAAGCCCGTTTTGCAGCCCGCTCCCCTGGATATCAATGCCAGGATTGCCAACCATCAGCGGTGGATCGACCAGGGGATCGCATCACGCGAACTTACCGGAGACGCCGTTAAGGCCATTCAGGCGGAATTGAATAGAATCAGGGAGGAGTATGAACGACTTCAGGCCCGAGGGACGCCCACCCCGAAAGAAGTCGAGAAGATAAAGCGCATGCTGGACGAAAACAGCGACATGATATTTCGTGAAAAACAAAAAAGCAGGAAGAGTTTACCGAGTCTGAGAGAAAATTTGACGCGGAGCGGAGGCTCGTTCAAGATCGCGTTTTGCCTCCCTGCTTCTTTACTATCCCTATGACGTTGGGGATAGGCAAAGAGAACCGAAAAGCTCCGTTCTCCTCGAGACCTTCCCAGGCGCCGTTGCGCTCGAGCGTAACTTTGGCGGTGGACAAATAGAGAGAGGCCTGCGGTCCGCCTTCGAGATACATGGCGGTTTTTAAAGACAGGGGCAAGGAAAGTAGTATGTCGATGAAATCATGAACGGAGTGCGGCGTCCTGCTGAACAGAAACAAAACATTGCCGTCGGCATCCATTCCGACAGCGGCCGTACTCCACTTTGAGCCTTGCTGGGCCCAGACGTTTTGCTGGTTGCAGGAAATCATCCTGATGCTTTGAACAAAAGAGTGGTACTTACTTCTCAAAGCTTCGAAATCCTGGCATTCGCGATCTATGATTCTGACTTCGGGAATATCCGATACAGTGGGATTAAACGCGAGGATGGTGTTTGCCCTGCTTAACCGTGGATTGTTCACGTGGCCGAAATTCTTCATAAATCCCACACTGGTCAAGCCGTTCTCCTGGAACATTCCCGCATTGATCGCGCCCGCCAGCTTGAACCGGGAAGACCATTCCCGGGTGGTGAGACTCTCCTTGCCATGTTCGCTGGCGCACAGAAGGCGCAGAGAGTAATTATCCGGGTCAATTTTGACAACCGTAACGGCATATGGATTCTGCGGGGAAGCCGACTCGAACTCTGCTACCATGAGGCCTTCATCGGCTTCTTTCCAGGGGCTCTCCTTGCTGGAGGAGAGAGTAATCCCGCTCGACAGGGCGGTAATGCAGACCACGGCAATACAGGAGGTCAAGATTTTAGGAAGTACCGAAACCCGCATATTAAACCCACCGATTCGTGTAAGGCGCCAATTTACTCCGCCAGCCGGCTGATTGCCTCCGAGAGATCCCTGCGCGCCTGTTCGGTCAGTTCCTCACGCCTTCCCGCCCAGGGTCTGTGAGCGCCAGGATTCGGAATAACCGCACTGCCGGATATTCCTTTTGCGCGCAGATTGCTCGTGATTTGCTCTGTTATTTCCCGCTCCTCGGTCTCCAGCCTCAAACGATATCCGTCCAGTACTGTCTCGATGGTGGAGGTATCCACTCCAATCCCATGCTTCAAGAGTTCAAGCAGGAGCCCGTTATCCCGGTCCGGTTCTATTCTCTTTCCAACTTCAGCGGCAGCAGTGTTTCTGACAGAAAGTGAAGGCGCGCCATCGAGTCGCCCGAGTTCATCCTGGAATCTGCCGGAATCGATTGTCCCGTCGAAAAATCTTTGCGTCAGCCGGTTTACGTGGGCTCTCACTTCAGCGGCGGCCTGCTCGTGCCTGTCCGCGTCGCTCATCGAAAGATGGCGCGTTCTTTCCATCACGAGATCAAGCGTGCTTTTTATATCCGCCATGTTCAAATCTCTTTCCTGCCCGCATTATAGCCTGCCTCGAATGCTCTCAGGTTGGGTTCGTGCAGCTTTGCAGGCAGGATTTTCTTTAGCGCCTGCTCGAAGCTCTCCCTGGATAACGAGAGGAATCCCGTGCCTGCCAGCACGCCGATCATAATGACATTAGAGCCGCGCTCATTGCCTGCGGTCCTGGCGAGTTCAGCGGCGTCGATCTTTATGAGCCTGGCGACATGTGGTTCGACCATTTCACAGATCGACTGCAGATCGGGGTACGTGCTCTGGCCGATTGTGACGGTAAAAGGCAAAATCGGCGTTATGCTGGTGATCATGACTGTTTTGGGGTTGCATTTAGGCAGTGCACGAACTGCCTCAAGCGGTTCGAAGGCCATCACAATATCAGCCTCCCCATCGGCTATAGTGGGGCTGGAGGCGCTTCCCATTACGACAGAGGACTCCACTACGCCGCCTCTCTGGGCCATCCCGTGAATTTCGCTCATCAGCACCGGGACATCTTCCACCAGGGCAGCCTCGCCCACCAGCCGGGTAGCCAGAAGCGTCCCCTGTCCTCCTACTCCGGTAAAGAATATGCGCAGGGTTCTATTTTCCTTTCCCATCGTCATCGCTCTTTCTCTTTCTCAGGAGATGCGCTGTGGTCTGATTGCATCGCAAATTTGCGAACAGACACTGCATCCGCTGCAAAGATTTTCATCAATAATAACATGTTCAACGTCGCCGGAAACCTCGACCGCGAAAGCAGGACAGCCGAGTTCGGTCAGGCATTTCTTGCAGTCGGCGCAGGATTTGGACTCCTCTGTTTTGAAAACGATCTTCTTTTTCTTTTTTAGTACGCGATTTTCGAAAAGAGGGCAGGGGCTTTTCGCAATAATGACCGAAACTCCCGATTCTCCCATTTTGCCTTTGAAATCCTGGAGCACTTCCTGGGTTTTTTTCACCTGGAGTGGGTTAACGGTGGCGACACGTGTAACTCCACAGCCGCGCACGAGCTTTTCGATGCTTACCCTGGGTTCCACCTTCCCGAGCGGGGTGAGTTCCACGCCGGGATGCGGTTGGTGGCCGGTCATTGCGGTCGTTCCATTGTCCAGGATGACCAGCAGGAAGCGGTGGCCATGAGAAACGGCGTTTATCAGCCCGGTAATTCCGGAATGGAAAAAGGTCGAGTCCCCGATGAAGGCGACGACCGGACGGTCCAGTACTCTGCTGAATCCGCCGGCAGTGGAAACGCCGGAGCCCATGCAGATAAGAAAATCAGCCATCTTGAGGGGAGGTAGAATGCCGAGAGTGTAACAGCCGATGTCCGAGGGATAGATGGCTTCTTCCCCGAATACCTTCTTTACGGAATAATAGGTGGCCCGGTGCGGGCAGCCGGGACAGAGGTTGGGCGGTCTCTGAGGCAATTCCGGGGCGGCGATGACCTCGGGCTGTTCAAAAGGGAATCCGAAGAACCTGGAAATTGCGCTTTTGATCTTTATCGAATCAAGTTCAAAAGCACGGGGGATCAATCCTTCGCCTTTTCCGCCAATTTCCACCGGCAGCTTTGATTCCTGGGCCACAATCCGGACTGCTTCCTCTATAAAGGGCTCGATTTCCTCGGCAACGAGCGCCTTTTTCAGCCCGGACAGGAATTCGCGAATGAGCGATTTCGGGTGTGGGTGAGTGAATCCAAGCTTGAGAATCTTCACTTTGCCCTCGAGCCCCATGCTCTCTACCGCATCTCGAACGTGAAGGTAGGAAATGCCGCTGGTAATGATTCCGAGTTCACCTTCTCCGGAGATGAAATTCAAGGCGCTAGCCTCGGATTCCCCGCGCAGGCGCTCGGTTCTCTCCAGCAGGGCGAGTCGGAGTTTCCGCCCCACGGCAGGAATGACCACCAGGTTGAAAGGGTCTTTGGCAAATGAGCCCTGAAAGCCTTTTTGCTCCGGGCCGGCGCCGATTTGCACGGGGCCTCGGCAGTGGTTCACGCGGGTGGTGGTGCGGATAAGACAGGGGGTCTTGAATTCTTCTGAAATGGCGTATGCTTCCAGCGTCATCCGGTATGCTTCTTCAGGGGTCGCAGGCTCGAGCATCGGGACTCCCGCCAACCTGGCATAATAGCGAGTGTCCTGCTCATTCTGACTCGAGTGCAGGAAAGGGTCGTCGGCTACTACTATGACCATTCCTGCTTTTACACCCACGTAAGAAAGAGTCATAAAAGCGTCGGCCGCTACGTTCAGGCCTACATGCTTCATCGAGCACAGGCTTCGCACGCCCGATACGGCCGCGGCCGCGGCCACCTCAACCGAGACTTTCTCGTTGACGGAGTATTCGACGTATATACCGGCCTCGTCCCCCAGTTGAGAAAAGCGGTCTATGATTTCGGACGAAGGTGTTCCGGGGTAAGCCGCTACGAAGCGAACGCCGCTTTCGATCGCGCCGCGCACTATGGCCTCATTGCCGAGAAGAAACTGCGGCTTTTCGGTGGCGGAAATCAATAACTCGTGCATCCAGTATCCTCCATTTCACTCGCTTGACCTGCGGTCGACAAAAGGCTTTACCTTCTCGCCCTCGCGGGTGAGTGAACCCCTTTCGACCAGCTTTACCGTCGGGGTGATCCCGATGAAGTTTGCTATCTTCCTGCTCATATAATCGACCAAGGCACGCTGCTCGCGCATCTTATCATAAAATAGCTGTTCGGTAACCTCTACCCATATTTCCAATTGATCCTGGTGACCCTGGCGGACGGCGACAAGCTGAAATACGGGGCGCTCACCCTTGATCTGCTCGAGTATGTCCCCGATGCTGGCCGGAATGATATTGATGCCCTTGATGATGACGACATCGTCCGAGCGCTCGTGTATGCGGCTTAGGCGGCGCATGGTCCGACCGCATGGGCAGGGTTCTTCGGATATGCTGCACAGGTCGCCCGTGCGAAAGCGGATAACCGGAAAGGCTTCCTTGGTCAGGGTGGTCAGGACCAGTTCGCCTTTCATACCGGGGTCCAGCACCCGTCCCGATACGGGGTCAATCACTTCGGCGTAGAAATGATCCTCCTGCAGATGCATCCCGCACTGTTCCAGGCATTCTCCGGCTATTCCGGGTCCCATGACTTCGGTTATTCCGTAATTGTCGGTCGCCTTCACATAGAGCCTGCTCTCGATTTCTTTGCGCATCTGTTCGGTCCATGGTTCTCCCGCGCAGATACAGTATTTCAGGGAAAGACTCCTCGGCTCAAGCCCCATTGATTCCATGCGGTCGGCGATAACCAGGGCATAGCTGGGTGTACAGACAAGCACCGTGGTTCGGAAATCCTGCATTATCTTGATCTGCCGCTCGGTTCGTCCCACCGAAGTCGGAAGCACGGAGGCGCCGATTCGCTCCGCGCCATAGTGGATGCCGAGCCCTCCTGTCAAAAGGCCGTATCCGAAGGCGATCTGAATGACATCGTCCTGGATGACACCTCCGGCGCTGAGAATGCGCGCCACCAGGTTGCTCCAGGTTCGCAGATCCTGCCTCGTATAGCCGACAACGCGCGGATTGGCGCCGGAGCCCGAAGAGGAGTGAACCCGGACCACCTCACGGAGTGGAACGGCAAACATCTCGTAAGGATAGCAATTGCTGACGTCCTGTCCGCTTGTGAACGGCAGCCTTTCAATGTCCTTTAACTCGGTAAAATCATCCTCAGGCCTGAAATTGATTTCCTTGAACCTGCGCCTGTAGAATGAAACATTCCGGTATACGCGGTTAAGGGTTGCCTGAAGTCGCTCCAGTTGCGTCTGCCGGAGCGCTTTAAGGGACATGGTTTCTTTTTCAGGTTCCCAGATCTGCATTGGGAGCATCCTTGGAATTGAGAGTAAAAACTACAGCGCCTTATAAGAGAATCCGGTTCTCTAAATCAACCAGCCTCATCACGAAGCAGACGAAAGGGAGAGCAGGAAGCGATTCGAATGAATCTCAGGCATCCCAGATCGGTTTCGAGCCCTTGCCCAGGTAGGCCCTTTTGACTTCGCGGTGTTCGAGCAGTTCGAGTCCTTCGCCTTCCATGATCACTTTTCCTATTTCAAGAACATAGCCGCGGTCAGCAATCTTCAGGGCTGCCCGGGCATTCTGCTCGATCAGCAAAATGGTGCGCCCTTCCTCCTTCAACTCCCTGACGATTTCGAAAATCGACTTGACTACAAGCGGCGCCAGACCCATGGAGGGCTCGTCCAATACAAGAAGTTGCGGCCGGGACATGAGTGCGCGGCTGATCGCCAGCATCTGCTGCTCTCCTCCGCTCAGAGTCCCGGCGAGTTGCCGGTTTCGTGACTTCAGGATGGGGAAACGCTCGTAGAGCTGCTCCATATCCTCTCGCACCTGGTCCGGATACTTCCTGTGAATGAACCCTCCCATGAGCAGATTGGCTTCAACCGTCATGGCCGAGAATATCTGCCTGCCCTCCGGCACAAGCGCTACACCTTTTCGGACAATGCTCTCCGGGGCCAAGCCATGAATGGGCCCGCCGTTGAATTCTATCTCGCCCCTGGACGGCTTCGCCATCCCGCAAATGGTATTTACCAGCGTACTCTTGCCCGCTCCGTTCGCCCCGATCAGGGTGACTATCTCTCCCTTGCGTACGTGCAGGGATACGCCCTTGAGTGCATGAATATTGCCGTAATAGGTATGGATGCTTTTTACGGTCAGCATCGAAAACCGGCTCCTGTCGGTGATATCGCCATCAATCCTGATATCCTGTCGTACCGGCCCGTTGCACACGGGCCGAAGTGTCGTCGTCAATACCCAGGTAAGCTTCCACGACGGCGCTGTTTTCCTTTATTTCCCCGGGAGTCCCGGAGGCGAGAACCTGCCCGTAGTGCAGCACCAGTATACGGTCTGAGATCTCCATTATGAGATTCATGTCATGTTCGACAAGCATCACCGTCACTCCGAGTTTTTTGATCTCCAGAATGAGTTCTCCGAGTTCTTCGGTCTCCTTCATGTTGAGACCGCCGGCGGGTTCATCGAGCAGAATGAGTTGCGGCTCGGTGGCAAGCGCGCGTGCGATTTCCAGGATCTTCTGTTTCCCGAGCGGTAGCGTTCCGGCCTCCATGTGCGGGGAATCCGCGAGCCCGACAAGATCAAGAAATTCAAGAGCTTTGTGCCGGATGAGTCTTTCTTCGGAGCGCATTCCGGGAAGGCGCAGCCCGGTGGAGAGAAAACCGCATCGGGTCCTGGGATGTCTTCCGAGCATTACGTTTTCGAGCACGCTCATTTTGCTGAAAAGGGCCACATGCTGGAAAGTCCGTGATATTCCAAGCGCCGCAATCTTATGGGGCGCCAGCCCCTGAATTTCGCGGCCGATAAAGCTGACAACTCCCTCGGAGGGTGGAACCATCCCGCTGATACAATTGAAGAGCGTCGTCTTGCCTGCGCCGTTGGGACCGATGAGCGCCTGGATAATTCCCGGGGGGGCAGCGTAGTTGATGTTGTGCAGGGCCGCCACTCCGCCAAAGCGCATGCCTAGATTCCGGATCTCGAGGATAGGACCTTTTGCGGGATTTGTCCCGTTCATGACGGCGCCCCCGAGTTGACGGGCTCTTTTCCCTTTTGCCGCATCAGGTTCTGAGGGACAAGCGAGACTATTCCGCCGGGGAGGAAAAGCGCCACAACGAGGAGGATTGAGCCGTAGACGAGAATTTCCAGTTCTGCGAAAACCTGAAGCCATTCGTTGCCGACAAAGGTCATCAGAATAGTGCCTGCCAGGGCGCCCCACAGGCTGTGCATGCCGCCCACCATGACCATGAGCATGAATCTGATCGACCACATCAGGTTAAAAGAGCTGGGATTGACGCAGGTGACATAATGGGCGTAGAGACTCCCGGCTATTCCCGCAAGAACCGCGCTGAGGATGAATACGCGCACTTTATAGCGTGCTGTCGGAACTCCCATCGATTCGGCGGCTTTCTCCTCCTGGTGAATCGCCCTGAGAGCCCTCCCCACTCGGGAATGAAGAACATGGAAGCAAAATATAAGCGCACAGAATACAACGCCCCATACCATGTAATACCATACTGTTTCACTGTCTATCTTGTATCCGCCCAATCTCAGGGCCGGTATGTCGGCCATCCCGGACGGTCCGCCCGTCCAGGCGACCTCTTCAGCCAGGATGATGTTTACAATAACGCCGAAACCCAGAGTGGCCATAGCGAGGTAATGGCCTTTGAGCCGAAGGGTGGGCAGGCCGACCAGCCAGGCGACAACGCCACAGGCGGCCATTCCGACGGGTATGGCGAGCCAGGGATTAATTCCGAACTTGGTCGTGAGGATTCCGGATGTGTAGGCGCCGATTCCGAAGAAGGCTGCCTGGGCAAGCGAAATCTGACCGGCATAACCCATCAGAAGACTCAGGCCGATACTGACCAGGCTGAATATGCCGGCGAAAATCATTACATCGAGATAATGCGAAATAACCCTGATTTTTGACGCCAGCAGGGGAAAGACACAAATCAAAAACGCCACCCCCAGCAAGATCAGCCAATTCCTTCTGCCCATCTGAATTTCCTAAAATTTCTTTAATTTGGCGGCTTCTCCGCTCCCGAAGAGCCCCTCGGGTTTCAGGAACAGCGCCATAAGGAGCAATACAAGGGCAACGGCGTCCTTGTAGCCTGAAGAAAGATATCCGGCGCAAAAAGACTCTGCCAGTCCCAGAATAGCGCCGGCTGCAAGCGCTCCCGAAAAAGAACCCAGGCCGCCCAGGGCGGCGGCGCCAAAGCCTTTTAATCCCAACAGGGCGCCTCTATCGTATTCCATCATGGATACGGGGGTGATGATTACCCCTGCGGCAGCCCCGATGCAGGCGCTCAATACGAACGAGAGAAGCACCATCTGCCGGACCGGTATACCGGCGAGTCGAGCTGCGTTCGGGTTGTTGGCGCAGGCGAGCATCGCCTTTCCGTAAATCGATTTTTTGAAAAAAAAGGTCAGGGCGAGGATGATGAGCGCGCAAACACCGATGATCCAAAGCGCCTGCGGCTGAATGGCTGCTCCCCAGATCCGGATCGGCCCCCCGCTACTGAAGGCGGGCAGGCTATAAGGATCTTTTCCCCAGACGATCATGGCGCCGCCCTTGAGAATAATCGACAGGGCAAGGGTGATAATAATGAGAGAGAGAACGCTGGTATCCCTGGCGCGACCGATAATGAACCGGTCCATTGCAAGTCCGATAAGGCCGGTCAGAAGGACCGCGAGAAAAAATGCGGCTATCAGGGGGAGGTGAAGCGCTCCGGCGAAGAATACGGCAAAGAGCCCTCCCAGCATCACAAACTCACCCTGAGCGAAGTTAAGGATCTCGGTAACGCTGTAGATGATATTATAGCCGATCGCCACCATGGCGTAGATCGCGCCGATAGTAAGCCCGCTTATAATGTATTGAAGAAGATCAGAGCCCAATTGTGTTCGCGGCTGACGCCGCGGCCTCCCCAGTGTAATGAATTCTACGCCAAAAATGTCCCCTCCGGAACTTCCAGTATGTTCGTCTAACATTTCATCCGGAAAAGAGGAAATATTTTTTCCGAATCGGCGGCTGATTTTTCGCATGGGGAACGGAAACCATGCCTATTTGCTTCTCCGAAGGCGTCAGGAATATTCGATAATAATTGTTGATTTCAGGCGTTTTTCCATTTATGAATTATTCATTCGGAAAAGAGTTTTCCAAACTTTATCATCCCTTGAATGCGGGAATCGTGCTCAGGCTGCTCCGGCGCCAAGGCGCTGTAATCGAGGCTTCAACCCTGAAACACTCATCTCTTATTTGCTGATTATTTCTTTCATAACGGGAATCCTTCAGGCCGTCAGGCATGTGAGAAATAGCGATACCAGCGGTGTGATGCAGGCGAAAGGGGGTAAGCTATGATAAAGGGACTGTTTCATCTTTTTCGCGCCGGAGTTGCGGGGATGCTGGCTATTTGGCTGTGTTCGGGCTTCCCAGGCGGTATAGTTCGCGCCGAGCCTCCCGCCGGTGTCCTGCTCAGGGACAGACCGGCTCCTGCCAATTTGGACTCAGTCGGGGTTTGTTCGTATTTCAGAGAGGATGGCTATCGGACGTTCCATAGCAGCGGCAATGTGGTGACGGCCGAAATGCGCAGGTTTTGAACCTTCGCGCTTAATTACTCTGGACGATAAAATAAAAAAGGCCGGACTGTTTAGATCCGGCCCTTTTGTTCATGAATAGGCTATATTAGAGCTTCTTCACCTTAGCGGCCTGGGGGCCTTTTGCACCTTGTTCGATCTCGAAGCTGACGCGCTCACCTTCCTGCAGACTTTTAAAGCCGGTGCCCTCAATAGCGCTATGGTGAACGAAATAATCTTTTCCACCGTCTTCACCTGAGATGAAGCCATAACCTTTTTGGTCGTTAAACCACTTTACAGTACCTTGTGCCATGCTTTTTAGTATTCCTTTTGCTTTTGTGTTAATTGCGCCATGTATCACTCAACGTCTTAGTAATGTAACGGGAAACTCAAAAAGATGCAAGAAAGAAAAAAGGAAAAACAAGAAAAGATGAATTTTTGAAAAGAGGGATAGACCTCCTTGAAAAGAAAGAATATCGGCTGTTTTGTCAGCAGGGGAGCAGAGCCTGCATCTTTTCAAACATTATGCGGTAATTGCTCCTCAGGTTTCTTTCTTCTCTTATATATTTCGGCCCGTTAGCGCCCAGGCGCCTGCGCAGCGCCGAATCATCCAGGAGCCTTTCGACTGCTTCAGTCATCGAGTTTTCCCCGGATGAAACCAGCAATCCCGTCTTATCATGCTCAACGAGTTGGGCAGCGCCCAGTTGGTTGATCGCAATCACCGGGAGTCCGCAGGACATTGCCTCCAGGTACGCCATTCCGATTGATTCGCCAATTCCCGGAAGAGCAAAAATATCGGCTGCCGAGTAATACCTGTAGAGTCGTTCCCTCGCCACCGCACCTGCAAAGATTGTTTTGCCGGGAACAACGGAGTCGGCCATACTCGTTATATCCACCCGCATGGGACCGTCACCGGCCAAAATAAGAACAAAATCGCTCCTGCCTGCCAGAGGGGCCAGCGAGCGGATCAGGTGTGAAAGACTCTCGAACTTGGCGCCGGGCCGGAACATAGCGACGCAAAGGATGACGACCTTTCCCGGCCCAATCCCGAGTTGCTCCCTGACCTCTTTTGCGGCTGCCTCGTTGCGTGTGAACTCCTCGGGGAAGATACCCGGGGGGATGTAATGAATTCGGCCCTGAGGTAAGAGTCTGGTGAGTGATGGAATATCATCCAGGTTATTCGCGAAGACGCAGGCCGCACTCTTCAATGCAAAGCGGTTGATATAAAAACCCGCGCGTGTTTCCGGGTTTTTCCGCCATTTTGTGCCGTACATCGGCTCCAGCAGAAAGTAGGGAATACGAAAGAGTCTGCTGACAACCGGGCCGATCAGATCAGGTGATTTATAGTAGGAGTGATAGGTGAACCATGCGGCGGGACGGAGGCGCAGAGCAGCCATTATCGCCTTGAGCAGAGACCCGGAGCACATGAGCCAACCGCCGCGTTTGCGCCAGAACCACCGTGAGCGGAAGGACGATATTTCACGAACGTGATTCCCCGTTTCGGTCAGGAAACGAATGACGCCACGAGCGATGGTGAGATCGCCGGAAGGCTCCGGATGGTCTAAGGGCTTACTGGGACAATAGAAAGCAATATTCATTACTTCTTTTATACAGGCTCGCTACTCAATGCCCGGCTGAACAAAGAGTGCAGTTGCAGTACACATTTCCTGCTGTCGAAAAACTCTTCCACTTTCTTCCTGGCTCGCAGGGCGCGAAGAGCGTTGCCCTCGGCGTCGAGAAATGCCCGGCGCAGCGCCGCAGCCAGCGCTTGGGGGTCCCCGGGAGGAACCAGAATGCCTGTCTCGCCGTCCACCACCAGTTCAGGAATCGCCGATACCCGCGTCGCGATCACCGGCAGACCACAGGCCATCGCTTCGGCGATGACATTCGGTATGCCGTCTCGGTCGCCGTTTTTGGCGACTTTGCATGCGAGAACGAAACAATGCGCTCCGCGGTAGTGATTCAAGACTTCCTTGTGAGAGAGTGTGCCGAGGAAAGATATTCTTGGGCCTAATCCGGCTTCCTCTGCCTGGCGTTTGATTTCGCTCGCGTTCTCTCCCTCGCCTATATGAGTGAGATGAAAATCCAATGCATCGCGATCCAGCAGGCTGAGCGCTCTTATGAGATCGTCATAGCCCTTCTTGGGCACAAGCCGTCCAACGGAAAGAATGCGCAATTTGGAATCGGGAGGCGCGGGCGGAGCGAAGGTGAAGAAGTCCGGATTGATTCCATGATAGATCGTGTGAATCGGGGTGTCAGGCTGCCCGGTGCAGATTTCCGCTCTACTGCCGTTTTCCGGCAGGAGGGTCTGCCGGCTTGAGGCAATTCGCGAGAGATACTCAGCATTGTAATGCGTGCAGGTGACGACGAAGCTGGCTCTTTCGATTTTTCGGGCAAGCTGATCCGGCGCCGACGTGTAAATATCCTTCGCGTGTGCGGTAAAGCTGAATGGCAGACCGGTGAGTTCGGAGGCGAAAAGTGCAACTGAAGCGGGAGTATGGCAGAAGTGTGCGTGGAGGTGCCGAATCCTGGGATTGGACAACTGGGTATGAACCAGGTGGCCAGCCTGCAGGAAATGACGGATAGTAGCGGGCTTGCGCCTTGCCAGAGAGCGTGTGAGAGCCTTCGCGAGGCAGCGCAGGTAGCGGGCGCTCCTGTTGCGCAGAAGAGCGGTGTTACTCTTCAGAATGGATCGCAGGTTGGGCAGAACATATTCCGGCAGGTAGGTCACTCCGGCCTTGATGCTCCTGACGTGGTCATGAACCTGCGACTCTCTTGGTTGTTTTAAGGAGTATATTTCTACGGGAATTCCAAGGGACTCCAGCAGGAGTATCTCCGAGCTGATGAAGCTCTCGGAGATCCGTGGATATCCCTTGAGGATCATTCCAAGGCAACCGCCATCTTTTCCCATCTCGTGTTCAGTTTCCCTGCGTCGATACGCTTTTTGATGAGGTCAAGCCCGTCTAACGGGAATGAGGACATCTTCTCGGAGTAGAGCTTACAGCTTCCGAGAAGCTTGAATATACGCTCGCGCAGGAGCGCGGAGGTGAGTTCGTCCTGGCCAAGGTAATCACAGTAGCCTTTCTCGCTCAAAACCCTTGCCCGTATCAACTGTTCTTCCCTTGGAACGGTTCGGGGCAGAATGAGTAAAGGCTTCCTTTGGCTGATGATTTCACAGACGGTGTTGTATCCGCCCATGCTCACAACGGCGTCCGCGGCGCCGATAAGGCGCTCCATTTTGCGGCTGAACCTGACACAGGTGAATCCCAGGGTGGAACACCTTCTCGAAATCGTCTGGAATTCACGCTCTGCCATAAAGGGACCCGTGACGACGACCGCCCCAATACCCTCCGGGACGCCCCCCCTATGCTTGTCGAAAGCGGATAGAAAAGCGTCGATAGCCGGATACCCGTCGCCTCCTCCTCCCGTAGTGACGAGAATGTTCCTTTTTCTGCTCTGCAAACCAAGTGAGTCCCTCTCCGCGCAGATTTTCTCCCGGGATGGAACTTTCCGGTGAATGTAGCCGGTAAAGTAGGTCTTCAGGGCAATGTCTCCGGGTATGCGGTATTCTTTGATCGAATCATAGAAATCACAGCAGCCGTAGATCCATATTTCGTCATAGAGATCCTGCATAGCGCCGTAGACGCCCTTTGCGCTCCACTCAGCGATGGTATTCTCGGCGCCGTCCATAATATCTCTAAGGCCGAGAACCGTCTTGCAGGAGGGAAGGTGACTCCTCATCCAGAGCAGGGTATCCAGAACTTCCCGCTTCATTCCGAGAGGCGCCTTATCGACAATGAAAAAGTCAGGCAGAAAACCTGCCGCGGTAGCCTGAATTATCCTTTTTCTTATTTCGAGGACCTCGCTCGCTTCGAGTTTCATCGATAAAGGCAGATATTCCTCATTGGTCTTCTTTATCATCCCCGGCATTCTGACGAAGTCTATCCGGTCGGGAACCTTAAATCGTCCAGCAAGAACGGAACCGGTAATAATGAGAACATTGGCAGGACAGTGACGCAGGCTGCCGGCTATGGCAAGGCAACGCCGAAGGTGGCCCAGTCCATAGCTGTCATGCGAATAGATCATTATCCGGCTGGGAATGATCCCGGAGTAGCGCTTCGGCCGTATAGGAGCAATGCTAGAGGGGGGCAAGAGGCGCTCCCTGTTTAAAAGAATAGAACACAGTGCTTTTACACAATACTAAATGTGCACCAACCTATCTACAGTCCAGGAAGCATGCATTGTATACACCCCTTGATATTCATGGGGTGGAGATCCTGGATGAGAGTCAAACTAAGAATGCCTGATATATATTTCAAGATGAATCATCAGGCCTTCCCGGAGCAGGTTTTCAGGCAGGATGAGAGGCTGATTTCAGGGTAATATTACAGGCATATGAGATTATACACCGCACTCGGGAAAAAGGAGAGCAGTGTGATCGTTGACTACTTTTGTTACTTTCGTATGTTCAGCTTTTTCATCCTCGAATCGAAAGTAGAACGGTTCACTCCGGCCTCTTTTGCAGCACGGGTGACATGCCATCTGTTCTTCTCGAGAAGAAAAAGCACGTATTCTCTCTCCAGCCTCTCCCAGGTATATCCGTCAAAAAGGGCCGACAGGCCCGGCCCCTCTTCCTCCGATACAGGTTGCTCCTCTGCTGTCCCGTTGGCGGCGCAGGCAGTGAGTTGGGTGGAAGGCACGGTTGTAAAGTGATTGGAGAGATCCTCGGGGGTTATTCGCTCGCCTGAGGTAATGACCAGGATGTGTCGTACAAGATTTTCAAGTTCACGGACATTTCCGGGCCACTGATAAGAAATGAGAAAATCCAGTGCTTCCCGGGAAAGGGTTTTGCGGGGCGTACCCAACCGAATGGCTTCCCTGCTCAAATAGTGATCGAGCAGCAAGGGGATGTCCTCCGGTCGCTCCCTGAGAGCGGGGACATGCAACGGCAGCACATTGAGCCGGTAATAGAGGTCTTCGCGAAAATGCTCCTTTGCGATCTCCGATTTCAGGTCCCGGTTGGTAGCGGATATGATACGTACATTCACCCTCTTGGGTTTGACGTCTCCAAGCGGCTTTATCTCATTTTCCTGGATTACCCTCAAGATCCTTGCCTGAAGCTGAAGAGGCATATCGCCGATTTCATCGAGGAAAACGGTTCCTTCGTTAGCAGCCTCGAATAATCCGATCTTGCTGGTGACCGCTCCGGTGAAGGCGCCCTTCTGATATCCGAAAAGCTCGCTTTCCAGCAGGGTGTCCGGGATGCAACTGCAGTTTTGCACGAGAAAAGCAGCTCCGCAGCGAGCGCTCTGCCGATGGATTTCTTTGGCCAGAAGCTCCTTGCCGGTTCCACTCTCGCCGGTGATCAGAACGGGGAAATCGGTCCTGGCATATTCGCCGGCTCTCTTCCTCACGCCAAGAAAAGAGTCACTTTTCCCGACGATGATATTCTCACCCCGAATGGCGTCAAGGGTCCGCTTGAGCTTGAGATTCTCTTTCACCTTGTCGGAGTAGACCAGGGAGTTGCTTAGTGCAATGGAGCCGATATCTATGAGCTGCTGAAGCAGGCAAAGATAGCTCTTATCCAGGTTCAGCCTTTTCCCGCCTGCGCTCGTATCGATTATCTGCACGGCGCCGTACACCTCTCCGCTGCGCAGGAAAAGAGGGAAGCAGAGAATCAGGCGGCTTTTGATCTGCAGGCTGTCCTCCGCCTCCTTGTAGTGACGGGTGTCCTTGCCCACTTCCGCGACAGTCATTTTGCCGTGTTCGATAACCCAGCCGACAATGCTTGGCTGTGTCGAGTCGACGGTCATTCCCGTTATTCGCTCGCTTTGGACGCCCGCTGCTTCGATACAGGCATACCCCTGCTCTGTCTTGACCCAAAGTGAGCCACGTTCGACATTCTGGAGGTCCAGCAGTGCAAGCAGGAATCTGCGCCTGAGTTTTTCCGGGTCGAGTTCTTCAGAAACCGCCTTGTAGAAATTGAAAGACCTGTCGCCCATAGATGCCTCTCCGGGAAGAACCATAGAACTATTCAAGAATTCATTAAAAGTTCCGATCTTATATATCCGGGAACAGCCGAAAAGAGAACATTTTATCCCTGCTGGTCCCAAGAGACCGGTCAGGGCGGAACGCTCCCTGAGCCATTGTTTTCCGGCGCGTCCGGAAAATATGGTAATATAAAACGACGGATCGCGGTATACAAAATGCGAAGGAGGAAGATGGTAATGAGAGAAATGAATGCCCGGCGGATAACCATTGCCATGCAGGACGGGACTGTCTTTCACGGTCTTATCAATATTGGGTCGTGCAGGCGTCTTTCGGACTTCTTCAGAAAAGAAGAAGGGACTTTCATCGTGCTTTTTGAGGCATCGATGGGAGATGGCGCCGAAAAGGGAGTCTATTTCCTGAACAGAAACAATATCCTGTGGGCAAAACCGGACGACGGTTTCGCCAACGATGAAGACAGGCTGTATCACGGGCAGGAGGAAGAAACTGACTGATAACTGCCTCCGGTGTGATAGAAGCCAACTTCTCAAAACTGTCCAATCCTACTATTTGCAGCTATTAACCCCAAAATCTGGTAGACTGAAAACTATCCTGAGCCCGTGCGCTTCGCCTTTGAAGAGGCAGGCGAGGGTATACTCCACCCGCTGTATCCGGTGAATGCTGTTCTCAAGTGATTGTGTAGAATGCTGTCGGCGGAATTGCAGCCGCCTCTTGCCCCGCAACCGTGAACCTTGAGGAGTATTCTTGCATGAGCGTAGAGCGTGATGAAGTCATTGTTGTCGATATCAAAATGCCTTTCTGGTCAATGGTGGTTTTCATGGTGAAGTGGGCTGTCGCCTCGATACCGGCGCTGATCATCCTGACGGTGCTGTTCACGGTAGTCGTGGGCCTGCTCGGAGGGCTTGCACATCGTTGATGCCGAGTCGTCTTCCTTGATGCGACCGGAGGAGTCGATCATGAAAGTTTACAGCCACGATGATTTCCTGAGCGTTTACGTGAAAGACCCGGCGGCTTCTCCGGGAAGAATTGAAGCCGTGCTCGAAGCCATTCGCGGGGAGGTCGAACTTGAGGAAGCCTATCCGGCGGGAGAGGACGACATCCGCGCGGTGCATTCCAAGTCTCATGTGCAGAGTGTGGACCGGATGGGGCTCTACAATATCTCCGCACTCGCCGCCGGCGCCGCAATCCAGACAGCTCTGCGCGGACTCGAGGAGCCTGCCTTCGGCCTTGTGCGTCCTCCGGGACATCATGCCTCTGCCGATCAGGCGTGGGGCTTCTGTTACTTCAACAACATGGCCATAGCCCTTGAGCACCTGCGGGCAAACGGCCTCATCAGGACCGCCCATGTACTCGATTTTGACCTCCACTACGGGGACGGGACGGTGAATATCCTTAGTCCGAAAGGATATGTTTCCATTCACAATCCCGATGAGTCCGACAGGAAGACATACCTGCAGGAGGTGGCTTCCTGGCTGGAGAGGCTGGAGGTGGATATCATCGGGGTTTCCGCGGGATTCGACAACCATGTCCTGGACTGGGGACATGTACTTTTTACGGAAGACTACCAGGAAATGGGGCGGATGGTGCACCAGGCGTGCAAACGGCTCAAAATCGGCTGCTTTGGCCTGCTGGAAGGCGGATACAACCACAATGTGCTGGGAACGAACGTGCTCGCATTTCTCAGGGGCCTCCAGGGACTTTGATAGGGAAAGGAAACGCCGAATATGAACGGTACAAAGAATCCGGGTGGAGTGAACGTTCTTTTTCCGGACGATCTTCTGGAATATATATCGGGACATGATGAAGGAACCTACCAACTTGTCGACGTTCGCCAGCCGGAGGAATATGGAGAAAATCACCTGCCGGGCGCCAGGCTTTTGCCCTTGCCGCTCCTGGCGACTTCCATCTCCGAGCTGAACCGGGATAGCGACACCATCGTATATTGCGCCATGGGCGGAAGGAGCCTGATGGCGGCCAAGTTTCTCGCGGCGCGGGGTTTCCGCAGCGTCTTTCAACTTCAGGGCGGCATAGATGCATGGGAGGAGAGGACCGCCACCGGCCCGGCCGAGTTGCACCTGGAATTCGTGCGAGGAGATGAAACCGCGGAAGAAGCCGCAAGAATAGCCTGCGGTTTTGAAAGCGGACTGGAGCAATTTCACCGGATAGCTTCAGAGAGGAGCCAGGATCCGGAGGTGCGGGAGCTTCTCGGACATCTCGTAAGAGCGGAGGAGAGCCACCTACGGAAACTCAATCAATTACTTGAATCCCTTGGCTGTACTCCCTACAAACCGGCGCCGGCCGGTGCACGCATGGAGGGGGGCTTTCAGATAGAGGATTTCCTTGCCGCAAACGACAAATACCTGCAATCGGCGCCCGGCTGCCTGGAACTCGCCATGATGATCGAAGTGCAGGCCCTCGATTTATACCTGCGCATGGCGCAGGCCAGCGCCGATGCCTCGGCAAGGGAGGTGTTCTTCCGCCTGAGCGATGAAGAAAAAGGCCACCTCAAATCACTGGGAGAGTTGATGGGCAAACAGGCTGGAGTTTAGCCGGCCGCAGTCCTCCACGCCAACACGGTATATAAGGTTTGAGATAGATCCCATCACGGAAGCTATCGACCGGCGGTGTACCCGCCGTGGTTTCAGTGCAAGGAGTCGGATTCCGATCCGACTCAAGGAATGATCTGAATTGTTCAAGGCGCGCTTGGGATAGTTGCCCACTCAAGGTGTAGGAGAGGAAGGTTGAGTTTAGATTCGCCGATAGCTCCCCTATGGTTTCAAGCATGAAGGAGGTATTGGAGGGGTAAGTCCACATTCGACGAACCTCAAGACGGCTGGATTATCATAGGAGGGTTGATCGATACAGGAGAAGAGCAGCGCCTGCAAATAGTATCACTGCTATTGATCCAGCAAGTATCAGCACAGTCGTTATGGTGGGCGATCTTTTCCGCTTTTGTAATATTTGGTGGAGTACCCCGTTCTTAAAATTATATCCGCAAGCGCAAAGCATTTGAGTATCAGGAATCATTAACCCGCATTGAGGACAGCGCATTTTAGTCGTCTCCTTCTCAGTCGAATTTGCCGCCAGGAGTATTGAGGCCTAGAATGGAGGACCATAGGATTTTGTGCAAGCGCAGATGTATAATCCGGCAGAAGCGTTTACAGGGTGTAAAGAATTACACTTCAGAGAGTTTCAACTCAGGCAGGAGGCACTGGAGAAGCCAAGGCGGACAGGGGTGCGGAAAAGAAAGTTACGCATCGGCCACACCACAATGATAGAATAATATCGGTAACATCGGGCAGAGTTCATTCTCATTATGAATAGAAGGAATAATTTATGGCGGTTGGCTGGTCCCGCGATGAGGCGGTGCAGGAACAGATAGATGCAACATTGGAATCCGCTGTTCAGTTGGCAAAGAGCAGACTACCGAAGGGCGAAAGTTTAACCCATTGTGAGGAATGCGAAGTTGAAATTCCTGAAGCACGTCGCAGAGCAATGCCCGGAGTTCGATATTGTGTCAGATGTCAATCAGAACGCGAAAAAAGGGCGACGACAGTTGAATTCTATAATCGAAGGGGGAGTAAAGATAGTCAACTAAAGTAAGCTGGCGAAGGCCGTCCGGCGCTTTTACTCGAAGTTTGGCAAGGTGGCAGCTAACTCAATTCCATTTCCGATAAAGGGCAATTGATTTCGACCGCTCTGAAGCCGTGAGAGAAGGGGTCAGGCCTTGAGAAGAGAAAATATCTGCTCCATATTCTGGTCATGTCCTCAAACCGTGGCTGGAGTAGGAAAAATGGGCAGCCCTCTGCGGATTCCGCTGTTTCCAAGATGGACCGGAGCGTATCAAGGCGATTGGCTACAGACAAAGATTTGCGAGAGTTAATAGAGAGGGTTCAGGTGAAATATTCCCTTTTCAAGACCTGACCCCATTTTTTTTTGTAGGCTGCCGCAGAACTCCATGCCAACACGGTATACAAGGTTTGAAATAGATCCCATCACGGAAGCTATCGACCGGCTGTGTACCCGCCGTGGTTTCAGTGCAAGGAGTCGGATTCCGATCCGACTCAAGGAATGATCTGAATTGAAAAAGGCGCTTGGGATAGTTGTCCACTCAAGGTGTAGGAGAACTATGTGGAGTTTCCTCCCTTACTCCGATGGCATCGAGTGAAGTGTCGTTTGGTTCATAGAATAGTCATAGTATGGTAACTCTTATCTGTGTTAAACGGCGTGACGCCACTGATGACGGGTCTACTTGGTTCGTGAGCCACCGTCGCCCACATTTCTGGGTTTGCGTTTTGTTACCTTGTGCGCTGTCCAATGAAGAACAAATTTTTCGTTCTCTTGGGAAATTTTCCAGCCTTATATAACTTCATAATATCTCTTGCTACTGCCTTGTCTAAGGCTGACATATGTCTATAAAGAGTTGAAGCATATTTATAGACTTCAGTGTTGATCGAATATCTAAATCCCTCCACAGTTCTTATATTAGGATTTGTGGGTAGTTTGCACCTAAGTAAGATATTACTATTTTTTTGTATGAACTCTACATATACTTTATTGTCTACTGGTACATAGTGGACAAAACAATCTCTGTAATCTTTAAACTTATTTACCCAGCGCTTCTTAGCTGCCCTTAATAATGCCACTGGTCCATCTAGTGTATTTTTGCTACATAATTTGTTAAATGAAACTGGTGTTTGCTCCGAATAGGCAACTCCTACAACTCTTGCCAATAGTTCAAGAGCAGAATTCATAGCCATTAAATAAGCCTCGAAATCCCAATAAATCTGATGCGTAACTGAATTGGATACACTAATATGGAAAGACTTATTTTCTGTGTTAATGTAGTCTGCTTCCTGAGTCTTGATAAGACTGTACTTTTGGTGAATTGCCTTCAATCGGTACTCCGCATGATCTAAATGATACCTGTAAAACCTTGGATACTCGCGAGCAAACCAATAGAATTCAAAGAGTTTACCTTCTTCATCATCTTTTGAAATTTTATACCGTATCTCATCGAGTGTCTTAACGAGTGCTGGTGAATTTTGTGAGAACTTTGGAAGTTCTGGTAATTGGATTTCTATGACTCACCTCCTTGCGCGCAACAAAGCCATCTAGAACGGTTTTCCCTTGCGAACCAGTTTCCCGTGCACCTAATGCGCGTTGTTATGTCATGATGCGGGGCAACTGGATAGTCTCGTCGATAGAATCCAGCCAAGTGTTTGCGGCGACCGCTTGAGTGATTGGTTAGCTACCGCACGTCAGACACATGCCGTGCTCAGTACTTATTACGTTCCCAAGGCATGAATCTTGCTCACAATTCTCTCTCGAAACAGCGAACTTAGAGTTACAAACAGGACAATAGACGTACGTCGAGTCCTTGCCCTTAGGGCTGAGGATGGCCAACTTATGAAAGTTGTCCGCATTATGATCAGCTTCATCGTAGCAGTTAGGGCAAAAGTAGCGCCGTTGCTTCTTGTCAATCCCGAAGTAATTCTTAACTTGAGTCGGCCTGAGCAGGTCAATGACGAGATAAATCTCGCGGCAGGTTCTATTCTTTACGTAATCGATGCTTCCAAGTTCGATGTCTGGGGAACGGAGAAGATGCTGGCATCGCACTTGCCCCCAGGTCTCGGCTGGGAAGAGATGCTTGTGCATGAAGAGAATTGACTCGATGACCTCCAGAACAGGAACACTCAGACTCTTATCCACTGAGTGCATGATTGTGTTCCTCTTCTCGCGCAAAGAAACGAATCGCTCAATGAAATTCGACGGTAGTGGCGCAGAAGAGAAAGTATCATAGACTCTTGTCAAATCTTGTGCGTCTAGTGTTCTGAACTGTGAAAACCTGAGTGGTACACCATCGTACGGCGATGGCCACTTTGAAGGATGGTCCGAGATTAACAGGAAAGGTGAAACATCCGCAATTTTTCCTTTCAGGACAAACTCGACGCCCTGTTGGGTGATGGACAGAGCAGTGGCAAGGCGCCGCTTAGCTGCATCCCAGTAAGCATCTGATATCTCTTCCTTATCGATACCAAAATGCTCCGCCTCATCCAAATTGAGCAGCAGATCCGCAACGGTTTCCCATGCGAATCCCATGAGTTCCTTTCCTGATTCGTAGAAATCTACGGCGTTCGGGATATCGCAAATCATGGTTACCTCTTGTACGCCAACATTTACGGTTGAACGGCACCCAACATATTAAGGTTCCATCCTTGAACTTACACCTAATATTTTAATCTGCTAACCGGCCCCCTCCATTACGCCTCAGGAGAGTCGTAGTAAGAAATGACCAGCACTCTAGGGACCTTGTGGAGTGTGAAGGAAAGCGGCTCAGGAATGCTGAAGCGAGCAAAGTGAAAAACAGCGGCGGCGTGCCCAAGGAAAGGGCAAGAAGAGAAAAGAAAAAAGCTTCCCTAGCCCGAGTTTCCTAGTTATAGAAACTTGACACCGATTCAACTTTATTTCCGAATAGTTACGAGTGGTGCAGCCTTACCCTAAAACACTTTTCAACTCCGCTTCAAGTTCAAGTGCTGAGATAAGTTTCTGCTGGAGTTCGGATGTTTTCGTGAGCACAGTCTGTCTACGTTCCATCTTCTGGCCGCGCTTCTTGGGGAAGACATTGACTACTTCCCGGATACCCTTGAGTTCCGAGAGCATCCTCTTCATTGAAATTAACACTCCTGCCCGCGTTGTTACTCGCCGATACGCCAAGGCTCTGAGAAGTAAAGCAATGGTGCAATACAGACCGTGCACTCTGATCTTCGAATCCGTCCAATGGAATAGCGGCCACCAGCTTCCCGTGTGTCGATCCTTCATCTCTTTAAAGACTTCTTCGATCACGAACTGGCTGCGATAGGCCTGGATAACTTTGACGTCGTCCCAGTCCGCTCTGTTTGTGATGAGGATGTTCTTGCCAAGATAGGTATCGGCCAGTTCTTGGAGTTTTTCGGCGTTGATGCCGTATTTCATGCGGAACTTGCCGTCATGGACCCTGTCTATCGTTACATCAATTACACGCTTCAGATGCTGGCGAGCCAAGATTTGCTTGCACTGATCCTGCAAAGACTCCTCGCTTGGCGCCTTGCCGCGTGTAACAATACCATTTATGCGGTCTTCCAGTTTTTGCTGCAACGCAGACAATTTATCTATGGCCTTCTCGACATCATTTTGCAGTGTCATCCACTGGCTGTTGAAAAGGTTTTGATTATAGGTGACTATCAGCTCTCTTTCCTGTCCGTACACACGTTTCTTTACACGGAAGGCTTTGGCGCCCTCCAGTTCCTCGTGGGAACAGGCGACCAACCTTGGGTCGTTGTTTGAGATTTGTGCCAACTCCTTGTGCTCATCCAGTTTTACGGAGCCTACGAATTTCATTTTGAGAGAGTCGATCAGAGCGAAGTTTGGTGCGGAATTGTTGCCTTTGTCAAATACCAGGGTTGTCTCGGGCGCCTCCCCGCCCCCGGAAAGATCTTTGAAAAAGCTGTGAAACCGCTCCAGCACATTGGGGAATTGCCTGGCATCATTCCGATTTCCTTCGTACACGTCATAAAAGAGCGGCATGTGGCCATCCCGGCAGCAAAAGAGTGCAAAGCTCACCTGCCGAAGATTATTGCGTCCCTGCTTGTTCTTCCCGCGCTCCGGCAATTCACATCTTATATTGAACGTGTCGATGAAGGTGTAGAAGTTCGTCCCGTCAAATAATAAGGAAGAGAGGTCAATCTTCTCACGCTTCGCCACTCCTTTAATGATGTTTTGCCAGATCGCCGGAGCAGTCGCGGCATCAATCCTGTCCATATGATCCCAGAAGCGTTGCGAAGTCAGCGTTACTTTGTTCGCTTGGGGGAAATGCCGCATCAAGGCAGTCTGAGAAAACCATTCCCACATGGATCGCTTACTGGAAGCACGAATTGCCCTATTCAATGCTGCGATCGTAATATAGGACCCAGTACTCAGCCCTTGCTCCCTTTTAGGGCATAGGGCATCGACTTCATCTACTACCTTGGCATGCACGGCTTCTTTCCACAATGCCGTGGGCAACCCCCATTGGAAAACCTCTGCATACAAGGGCGCCGGACCACTGCCTTCAACGGCCTTGACAATATTTTCGAGCTTGCCGAGGTACTTTTGCCAGACGCGTCGGCATTTACCATCGACCCAACCCCACTTGGAATAATAGTAGTAGGTCTGCCCATGAATCTCTTTGGTTTCAAGTCGCTCCATGCCCACCTCCTCACTTTGAGTCGAGGTATAGTTTAGGGCATAGGGGAGAAACACCCTAAGACAATGAATTTATTGTGTTTTCCAGCCTGCTTCTCTATAACTAGGAAACTCGGGCTAGCCCTCCGTTGCATTTCTTGGTTAGATCTTCCCGCGAAAGTTCTTCTTTTCAATTCGCTTCGACACGATGTAACTGTCTCCTGCAACCAGAACGACACGACGGTCATGAAAAGCCCATCCAGCCAATGCAGATCTCGTTTCGGAGCAATTAGTACAGAATGATTTGGTCGTGTTTACATCATCTTCGCTCTCGTACAATTCACCGCAAAAACCGCACGATGGTAGAATTACACGCATGATTCAGTTCCTCCCCATAAACGCCTCCAACTCTCGGAGAGCGCGCGCTCGGGATACGAGCCCTTCAGATTTTCCCAAAGTTACGCTGCGTCCATGGGGCTCCAGCGGTTTGCTGATAGCCTTCCACTTATGCTTGCGCGGGGAATGAACGGTGTGAGTCACCTCGATTTTCCGATTGCCCTTCTGACGAGTCCAGGTTGTCAATCCCGATGTATGGTGGCATTTCCAGTTCGGCTCAATCGGGAGCCTACTTATCGCTGTCTGCATACTCTCAGCGGTCGGAAAGCGGTGGTGAGGGTCATCTGCCACGCACTTCCTAATAAATGCTCGCCAAGGTTTCGGGACGTGCGCTAACCAGCGGAGTTTGGCGGCATAGCCGCCTGCCTTGACCTCGTCACGAGGTAAAGGTAAAGATTCATAAAAATCTCTTCCCATCAAGAGACGATATGCGGTCATTCCAAACCCCCAGATATCGCTCTTTTTACTCGTCTGTCCAGTCTGCCATACCTCGTATGCGATGTGGTCAGAATATCCAGCCATTGACCCATATCCCAGAACAAGACGATCCGTAACCAAGCCAAAGTCGCCCAGTTTTGCTCTCTCATCTGTACCGATAAGAATGTTTTTTGGTTTGAGGTCGCGGTGGAGAATGCCCTTTCCATGTACGCAACATAGGCCCGCGGCAGTGTCATTCAGATAAGTCCTCAATGATGCGATATCTAAAGGTCCACACTCGTAGAGTTGGCCCAACGACCCTTTGCATAACTCAAGCGACAGATAGACCTTGTCTTCCAAGGCATCGTGTACAACATCGTATACCCTTACTACTCTGTCATGCTCAGCAGTCTTAAGATGCTGACCTTCAGCAAGTAGGTCTATCTTTCTTTGTTGCCAGTCAGCATCCGATTCGTGTGCCTTCTTCTCCAGTAGCTTGACCGCGATCTTGCCTTGGACTGGATGTTCACATTCATGAACAGTCCCGAAATTACCTTTGCCAATCTCAGGGCCTATTCGAAATGCCGAGATAGTCGCCCTCATTAGGTTCAACCCTTTTGGCTCAGTACAAGCAAAGCAGCTTCTCGTCTGCCCTTCGCCAAATCACTAACGCCTTGCTCATCCCAGAAGGAGTCGTCTTTCACGTACTCGTCAACTTTGCGATCACCGAATGTTCGGCTTACAGTTCCTTTCTGGATCAATGCCGTTGACGCTCCACCCCCAATTGACGCAACGGAAATCACCCCTCGCAACTCTGCGGACTTGAGATGTGCCAGTGTTGGTTTGTTCTGCCCGACAGCGCTTGCCTTGATTACTACATATTCAATGGCGTTATTCTTAACGTAGTCTTTCACTCTGTCGTACATGGCCGCGTATGCAAGGGCCTCGTCACCGGACTGCAATTTCCAGGTAAACTGGTTGTTGAGCATCGTCCTGCTGCCATCGATTTCCAGATGCACAGCATCTAGCCGTGCCCCGGACACTACGATACCTAAGTATTGCTCCGCCATAATTCGCTCTCTTCTTCTTGTCCTCTTAGACATAACAGATGAAACTCTGGGACGAGGGATGGGGCTTTGACGACAACGAGGAAAGGCAGGTGTGGTCTGTAGCTGCATGATGAGAGTCCCACTTTCGCATCGTCCTGATTTCGCAATATATTTTATGCTCAAGGCTATTACAAGGATATTCCTGTCCGCATCTCTCTGTCCATATGCAGAATGAAATGATATCCAGAAAGTGGCGATTCCCCGATGCTCAACCTTGCTTGCCAAAGACTCAGCGACACGGAGCGCGGATTTCCGTTAATGTATGAAAAGGATTCTTAAATTTAAATCCATAGCCGTTCTACGACAATTTCGAACCAGAGAGGAGAAAGTGATGAAACTTGATCATGCAACCCGCGTCTATCTTGAGTACCACAAAACGAATTCCGGGAAAAAATACTATCGAGGCGTATAGCGCCACCTTTTCAAAATTGCACGATTTCCTGGGGGACTCTCACGAACTTGCCGGCATCAGTTCAGAAGAGGTCCTGTCTTTCCTGAACAAAATAACCGAAGGAGGGAAACAGCAGACCAAACATGGGCGGTATTCTCACCTGAAAGCATTTTTCAACTTCATCGGGATCAATTTCGATCCCACCATTCAAAACCCATGTGACACGCCAATGCTTCGGAAACTGTATCGACCTGGAAAACCAAACCACTGGAACATAGTGGAGAAGGAAACGATTGACGAGATTATTTTCAGGACGATCAAACCAAGAAACCGGGTCATGCTGGAATTGATGGGCAGAGGGGGGATGCGAGTCGGAGAGGTGCTGAAGCTCACTCCCGAAGATGTGAACGATCAGAAACTCCTCTTACAAACGCCAAAGAGCGGGAAAGAGGCGGAAATCGTGTTCATCCCGAGGAGGGTTGCCGACAGGCTAAGCGCCTACATCGAAGAAAAGACTATCAAGCCTGGGCAAAGGATATTCATAAAAAAGGCGGGGCGTGAATTACTTGGGGCGACATGCTTGGGATCGCTACTTATGAAGATCGCTCTAAGATTGTAGAATGATAGAAGTACAGTCAGGCCAATTTGGAGAGGCACAAAAAGGCGAGGCTAAAGATGAGCACAAGGCTGAATTCACTGATCAAAGCTGTGAGAGATCTCTCTCCGAGCGAGCAGCTTCAGTTGATCAGGGCGGTTACGGAGGTTCTTGATATCTCTTGTCGTCAGGACCAATTTTCCGATTTCTTAAAGCCCAAATCTATCGACGAGATTATTGAGGCACGGAAGACTCCCCCCGTCTCGGATCTGGCAGACCTCGCAGGTGATTTCCGGCCTCAGGATGAATCAAGTGATGCACTGATCGATTACATCTACAAACAGCGCCAGGAAGATGCTTTGGGAGACTCCTGAGGATTATTTCCTTTGAGGTCCCAGCGCTATAGGCTACGCTCACTGCGATTGTGATAATCTTGCGCTCCGGAACAGGTTCGTCTTCAATCCATCATTCCTGTTCCCCGGCCAAAACGGCGCCGGCGTCGAAGAACAAACCGGAAGTATCCCAGCGGTAAGAGGATTTAAAGGTATCGATCTTCCCGACGATGCGGTTCGCCATATCGCTGACTTGTCGCAAGGCCTTTTCCCAGCCGTATCGTGCCAGACGAACAGCCTCTTCAAACGAAGCCACCAGGGTAAAGCCAGTGTCGGCTCTGCGGTGGGACCCCCGGATGAAGTTTCGTCCTCGATAAAACCTCGTCCCAGACGGGGCGGCGCCGCTCTTATCTGACTTCAAAGTCAGAGTCTCGTTCAAACAGGTTGAAAACCGGCGGTCTCGCTGGATTCCGGCTCAGGAGCGCCGCCGGAATGACGGGGCAGGTGAAATCCTACGATAGCCCGAAAAGCGCAACTACGCCGGTTTGACCTGTACAGTCTACGTCGCACTGAAAAGTGCCTAACTGTCAAGAAGCCGGCTTCCAATGGTTGTAGGTTTTCTCTCCAGTAAACAAGCCGGTTTGCCGAGGGGACTCCCACTCCCGTCATTCCGGCAGGGCTTCTGAGCCGGAATCCAGCCCAGGAACTGCATCCAGGTCTTCTTTTGAACTGCTTCGAATAGCACGGCTACGCGGCGCCCTTTAGATGATTTCCAAGTTTCGTCCTCGATAAAACCCCATTCCAAAACGGGACGGCGGCCCGGCTCTTACCTGACTTCAAAGTCAGAGTCTCGGTTAATAGGCCGAAGACCGGCGGCCTCGCAGGATTCCGGCTCAAGAGCGCCGCCGGTATGACGGTAGCGCATTAGTCACGACCCTGCGGGAAACTAAGGGACCTAACACTTGCCGCCGGATCCTCAGCGCCGCCGATGCTTGCCCCTGGTAGCCTGCGGCGCCTGGGACCTGCTGACTCCGCTCCCGCGCCATCCGGCTTTCTGCAGCGATGAGAAGTGAGCGCGTTGACGTGTACCGGGGACTGCGGGACTTATATTAAGAATCAGATCTTGTGTGTGCTCATCACTAGAAAGGATACTACTCGATGGATGCCGTATTGATTGGCGGAATAGCGCTGGCGGCGCTGGTTTTTCTTATAGACGGCAAGGCTCCCGGCGCGAAAGGGGGCTCGGAGGATCGGCCTCTGGAGAGGGCGGTATTTGCCGGCGGGTGCTTCTGGTGCATGCAGCCGGCATTCGATCGACTGAAGGGAGTGATTTCGACGGCAGTGGGGTATACGGGCGGAGAAGTGGAAAACCCTTCCTACGAACAGGTCTGTTCGGGAAAGACCGGGCATGTGGAGGCCATTGAGATCGTTTTTGATCCCTCTATAATCACCTTCCGCGAACTGATCGAGACGTTCTGGAAGAATATCGATCCCACTCAGCCGAACGGACAGTTTGCCGACACCGGCGCCCAGTACAGAACTGTCATCTATTACCACGATGAGTCGCAGAAAAGGGCTGCGGAGGCTTCAAGGCAGGAATTGGAATCTTCCGGCAAATTCGGCAGGAGAATCGTTACCGATATTGAACCCGCAAAGCAGTTTTACAGAGCCGAGGAGCACCACCAGGAATACTACCTGAAGAACCCGACCCATTATACTTTTTATAAGAAGGGTTCGGGCCGTGAGTCTTTCCTCGAAAGAGTATGGGGCAAAAAAGACTGACGGGAATTGCCGGAAACTCCACGGCGAAGCATACCCAACTCTGCCGCATCGTGAATTAGCCGTGGGGCAGAGCTGCGTTGCAGCTATAGTCCGGACTATGGCAGTATGATTCCGGATTCAGTGCGGCGCTCCGCCTGGTGATGCGCCTGCTGCTGCCCTTCACCCGGGTCTTTGAGATCATCCGGCCAGTAATGCTTCATGGAAAGCATCATGATCTGGAATACCGCGGGGTTTGAGGCCACAGAGGATGTGCCGGCCAGGTGCTGTGCGATCACCCACGACCAACGTGCTTTTTCATCAAGCGATGAGAGCATTAGTACAAGCGCCCACTCCTCGAAAAAGCGCCTGTAGAGAAAACGCATTTTCCCCGAACAGAGGGTATCGGCGGCATTGCGGAGTACCTCCATGCTGCGTTCGTACTGTACCTCGGGGGGCACCACGAGAAGCGGGCTCTCCAGGGTCTTTATCTTCTCATGAAAAGGGGCTGACTCGTCCTTTGAAAACCTCAGCCATGCGAGATCCATTCCTTCGAACAGGCTCTCCATGTTTATCTCGGAGAATTGCCGTTCCGGTTCCTCAACTTCCGGCATCAACTCATACGCATAAGGCTTTCTGTCCGGTTCAAGATATCTTCCAAGGAGTTCGCGGGCGCGCTCAATTTCCGCATAGGACTCTTTGCCGGTCCAGAGATCGAGCATGTCGAAATAGAGCCGGGCGGCGTGCCACAGGGGGATCTCGACCGCCCTCCGGCTGAGGGTGTGTTCCGATATCTTCTGAAGGTAGTCCTTGTACATCTTCTGGGTAGATTCGGCTAACCTGACATTGAATGTAGCGAAATCGTCCTCCAGAAAAGCGGTAACCAGAGAATATCCGGTGTGGGCGGTCTCGGGAATGAGCGCCGACATGAGCCAGAGGGTCCCCTGGACGTGGAAAAAGTGAGCGACCGGTTTTCGGGATTCCCCCTGAATAAGGACTACTTTTTGCGGAGGTTCGGCCGGTTTTTCCGGTGCGAACCCTTTTTGGGAAAATCTGTAGGCAGCCTGTTTAATGTGCCTCCTGTACGGTGAGGAGGCAATGATCCCCTCCAGGGCGAGGAAGGTGAGAAATCCCGTCCTGTTCGGGTTCTTGCTCAGCTTATCGACAAGCGCCGCGGCAAGAAGCGGTCTTTCGGCAAAAGCGTTCCGGAGCGTCTGCAGGTAGCGTTCAAAGCTCTCGCCATCCGGATTCTGAACCGCCAGCCTGTCGACAGTCATCTGCAGTTCTTCGGATTGATCGCGGTCGAGAGCAATGTCGACAGTCTTTCCCTTTTTGCTGATATTCTGTTTTCTGCTCATCATTATACCGAATAGGAGATTGATGCCGGCTCGCGATGTCTGTCAATAAAGACAGCGCCCGGAGTGATTAAATGCAAAAAGAGAAAAGCCCCATGCACACGTAACCGTGATTCTGGGGCTATTTCAAGGGAAGAGAATTATCTATTCTCCCTCTTCCGACTCCGCTTCGCGAGGTTCGATGATCAGGGAGTCGGCTACCAGCTCCCAGAGATACTTCACCTCGACATCCATGAAGTCGTATTCCTTCCGGAGGCTCTTCATGATCTGGTCACGGCAGTTATGGCACGGAGCGATGAGGAGCTTGGCGCCCGTGTCTTTAATCTGCTTGGCCTTCACCCGACCGTAGAAGATCCTCTCCTCGACGTAGGGCGCTGCCCACGCGCCGCCGCCTGCGCCGCAGCAGAAGTTGTTGGCGCGGTTGGGATACATCTCCACGAAGTTCTCACAGCATTGCTGCGTGACCCATCTCGGCTCTTCATAGTACCCGTGGCCGAACATACGCTCGCCCTTACGCCCGTAATTGCACGGATCGTGAAAGGTAGTGAGGTGATGATGGATCGACTTATCAAGCTTAATGCGCCCTTCTTCGATATATTGCTTCAAGAGATCGAAAATGCTGACGAATTTAATGTTTTCGTTGGCGTACCATTTTTGCAGACCAAGCCTGGTCGCATAGTAGGCGTGGCCTCACTCGGGTAAGACGAGATACTCGCACCCCAATTCCTTATAGTTCTTGACGATGCGTCCCACGATTTCTTTCATGGATTCGTCGTCGCCTGTGAAAAGACCCCAGTTGACGCCTTCCCAGTTCTCGGATGTGGTGGTCCAGGACTCGTCGGCGGCATAGAGGATACGCCACCAGTACATCATGTCCTCGGGCTCTGCGAAGGGCTCCTTGGAGTTGATGGTGAAGAGGTACTTGGCGCCCTTCTTGTCTACCGGGACCTCGAACCCCGGAAGTTCTTCCGCCAGTTCCGCTCCCAGATCCTCCAGCAGGAACAGGAAGTCTTCCTTCGGAATGCCGACGTTATTGCCGGTCTTGAGGCACATCATAACGCCTTTGTGCAGAACGCCGGGTACCTTGTCGCGTTCCCTCTTTCCTCTCGCTGAGCGAAGCATCGCAACCAGGTCGATGCCCATGGGACAGGCGTGCTCGCACCGTCCGCACAGTGTACAGACCCAGGGAAACCTGGAATCGATCAGTTCCTGCTCCATGCCCAGGAGGACCATGCGCACCGCCTTGCGAACATCCAGTCCGTCGACGCCCGTGACCGGACACCCGCCGGCGCAGGTGCCGCAGGTGAGGCACAGGTCGGCATACTGGGTCGCCAGCTTGCGCTTATCACGCTTTGAAAGTAACAATGGCTCCATCGTTTTTCTCTCCTAAGTGTACAATATTGCCTGTGAGCCTAAAAAAGACGAAAGTCGCTCGGGGAAGTTCCGTCGCATATTGAGCCGGGGGATAAGGAATGTGTTCATTGTGGCCGTGGTTATGCACAATAACCCGAACCCCGCACAATTGCAACAGCTCCGTTTAAATCCCCCCTGCCGCTCTTCAAAAAATGCATATCAAGCTTGATCAGCCTTTTTCAGAGGGGTTAGGGGACCACAAATCAATACTCAGTGGGCAGCTTGGAGAGCTGCTCCAAGGTAAAAACCGGGCCGTCCTTACAGACGTACTCCGTCCCGATGTTGCACCGGCCGCAGATTCCGATCCCGCACTTCATCCGCATCTCGAGACTCGAAATGATGCGCTCGGGGGGAAAACCGAGTTCGGTGAGAACGGGAAGGGTGAACTTGATCATTATCGGGGGGCCGCAAATGATCGCATAAGAATTGTCCGCGCTCGGGGCTTTCTGCTTCGTGACGGCGGGAACGAAGCCGACGTTGTATTTCCAGTTGGGATCGGTGGTGCCGTCGACAGTGATGTGCATGTTGATATCGGAGCGCCTTTCCCACTCGGCGAGTTCCTCTTTATAGAGGAGCAGACCGGGATGTCGCGCACCGTAGACTACGTCGATATTTCCGAAGCGGGAGCGGTTCTTCGGGTCGAGCATGTAAACGATTGATGAGCGCAGGGTGGTGAAGGCGAAACCGCCGCCGATGATGACGAGGTTTTTCCCCTCCAGCATATCCCAGGGATACCAGTTGCCCATTGGCCCACGAACGCCCATTACATCGCCGGCCTTCATGTTGTGCATGTGCGTGGTCACTTTACCGACCTTGTTCACCGTGAACTTGATGAAGCCTTTTTCGGTCGGAGAGGTGGCGATACCGATGGGAATCTCTCCGAGGCCGGCGACCGAAAGGACGGCAAACTGGCCGGGGGTATATGCGAACTTATTCTCATCTTCCGGGTTGAGGAAGACGAACTTGAACGTCTTCAGATTTCGATCTTCAGTTTCCGTAATAACGGAATCGATTCGGACCGGGTAAGGCAGGTAAGGGTTATTCACCTTAAATTCCTCCATTAGCAAAGCGGCTCTAGGCCGGACATGAACAGCCGGGGGACGCCATCAGGGCGCCGACTTGCCTGATGTCGATATTGACCGGGCAGGCTTGCACACATCGGCCGCAGCCTACGCAGGCCGAACCGCTGTTATACTTGTCCTGGTAGTATTTGAGCTTGTGCATGAATCTCTGGCGCACGCGCTGGGTCTTCTGGTTACGCGGGTTGTGCCCGGAGCCGTGCAGCGTGAAGAGCGGGAACATGCAGGAATCCCACAGTCTGAGGCGGTCGCCCTTATCACCGGAGACTTCATCATGGATATCGAAACACCAGCAGGTAGGGCAAACGAAAGTACAGGTTCCGCAATTGATGCAGGCAAACTGTATCTCGTCCCATATGGGTGCGTTGTACAGCTCCAGCATGTCCTTCCCGGCAATGGGCGCCGGGTCGAAGGCCCCTGCAATTCCCTGCTCGGCGGCTTTTTTCAGGCCGTCGATCTTGCCTTCCACCTCGCCCGTTACAGAAGACCACCCTTCGGTGATGCCGAGAACGTTTTTGCCCTTCTCGGTCAGCACCTTCGCGGCATAGCCGTCGCCGGTATCCACCAGCAGAACGTCCAGGCCGGAGGTGTCGAAAGGCCCGGTTCCCATGGAGGTGCAAAAACAGGTCGAGCAGGGAGTGTTGCACGCAAGACCGATGAGGGTCGTGGCGTCGCGCCTCCGGACCCACCATGGATCTTTGATCGTCTCTGTGCTGAAATTGGCGTCGTCGAGTTGAAAAGCCTTCGCATCACAGGGTCTGATTCCGAGCACGATGCGCGGCGAAAAATCCTTGGAGGCTTCTTTTACGATGCCTGCCTGCGGGTCGTCTTTGGCGAGACTGTACTCAAACATCCGTTCTGCCTGGGGATGGAAAATCCCTTTGGGAGAAAGACGGGTGTTTTTGAAGCCAAGATCGGCCTCGGCTGCACTGGTTAAGGGTGTGAATTCATGATATCGGCCCTTTTTGACGGGGGCATATACCCGGTAGCGGCTCATGAGCCTCTCTATTATTCCGGGAAAATCTGCTTTCGCGATGTAAATATCAGACATGGGTCTGTCCCTTCTCTAGCTTTCGTGACCATCCCGCACAGGCGGGAATCCTATTCTCCGCGCCAATCATCCCAGGAACGGTTCGGGATCGTCCGGCCGGTATGTATCGAGCGGAGGCCGCTGATCCTGGATTACGCCCGCTTCATAGCCGTAGAGCGCCATTACTTCCTTTTCCAGCTTCTTGGTGAACTGGCGCACCTTAATGCCTACCGGGCAGGCCCTCTCGCACGAGCCGCAGTCGGTGCAGCGTCCGGCAAGATGGAATGCCCTCAGAAAGTGAAAGGTGCGGGTATCGGTGGGATCGGTGGTCTTGCCGACCCATTGCGGTTTGGCTTCATCTACGAAACAGGTCGGACAGTAGCAGCCGGGGCAGGCGTTACGGCATGCGTAGCAGCGAATGCAGGGCGCAACGAGTTTATCGAAGTAGGCGCGCTTCTCATCCGGCAGCATGGCCTCAATACGGTTGATTTCCTCGTAGGGATCGATTTGCTGTTCCTGCACGGGTTCGCCGAGAAGCTCGTCGTATACAACCGGGTTGCGGTGCGTGCAGATAGCGCAGTTTTGCTGGAGATAGTCCGCACGGTTGAAGGTCTGGTCGAGATCCTTGCCCGTCACTCGGACCTTATCGCCAAGATCTTCGGCCAGCAGGATTTCTTTGCCGTTAAGCTGGTCCTGGATCTTGCGCTTGTCCGTCATGCCTTTGCAGGGAGCGCCCAGGATGTAGAGCTGTTCGCGCTTGATCTGGTTTTCCATGAGGTGAATCGAAATATTGCGCGAATCGCACCCCTTGGCGACGATGGCCACCGTACCGGTTCTTTTGGGCAGGTAGTTGGCCAGGTTTATTCCGCAGTTGCCGTCCCAGACAAGCTGGTCGGCATGCTCAGGGGTCTTGGCCAGAAACGGTTCATTCATGAACGGAACCGTGCCCCTGCGGAACCCGATCACACCGTCCACGCGTTTTTCCGAAAGCAGCCTTTTTGCCGCTTCTCTTATCTTATTGGTATATGCTTGCATCTATGCCACCTCAGCTTGCTTCTTGATAAAGTGCTGCGCGGGTCCGACCGCTTTTACCGATTCCACTACGTGGCGCGCCATTTCCGCGAACTTGGTCGCCTCGGCCGACGAAATCCAGGAGAAGTGCAACCGCCCGGGCTCGATCAGCCCCGTGTATTCGAGCTGACTTTTAAGCAGGGCGAATTTGCGCCGCGCATACAAGTTGCCCTCTATGTAATGGCAGTCACCGGGATGACATCCCGAGACCCAGATACCATCAGCGCCGCGTCTGAGAGCGGCCAGAATGAACTTCGGGTTGATTCTGCCGGAGCAGGGTACGCGAATGATTCTGATATTGGACGGATACTGGAACCGGCTGACTCCGGCGAGGTCCGCCGCGCCGTAAGAGCACCAGTTGCACAGGAAAGCGATAATTTTAGGTTCCCAATCGGACATTTTAATTTCTCCTGCTTGACTATGCAGAGTGGGGCGGCGGAGGGCGGGGCAAACCCCGCCGCTCGGCAGCCTCATTAAAGCTCTCAGAGCAATTTATACGGATTCTATCATGCTGAATATCTGGGCATCGTCGAAGCCGCGCAGCTTGATTGCGCCGGAGCGGCAGGAGGCGACGCACAGGCCGCAGCCTTTGCAAAGCGCCGGGTTGATCTCCGCTTTTGCGGTTTTTTCATTCCATCCGGGAGCGGAGTAGGGGCATATGCTCACACAGGTTCCGCAGGCGCTGCAGTCCAAGGGGTTGGTGTAAGCGACCGTTCCGGCGAAATGGATAGTCTGTTTGGCCAGAATGGTGGCGGCCCTGGATGCTGCTGCCTGAGCCTGTGCAATACTCTCGTCGATCGGCTTGGGATAATGCGCCAAACCGCACAGGAAAACGCCGTCGGTGGCGAATTCAACCGGACGCAGTTTTGCATGTGCTTCGATGAAGAAGCCGTCCTCGTTGACGGGCACCTTGAAGAACTGGCCCAGAGCTTCCGTCTCGTTCGGCAAAATGGCCGTGGAGAGGGTCAGCAGGTCCGGAGTCAGTACGACAGGCCTGCGAAGCACGTGGTCTGTCACGGTGACGCGGAGTTTGCCCTGAGCTGTATCGACTTGAGGCTTATCGTCAACAGAGAACCGGATAAATATGACGCCGGCCTTGCGCGCCTCCATATAAAGCGCTTCCCGCTCGCCATAGGATCTCAGGTCGCGGTAGAGCACGTATATTTCGGCCTCCGGGTTAAGCTTTTTAAGCTGCAGTGCGCTCTCGAGAGAGTGTGTACAGCAAACCCTGCTGCAGTAGGGGCGATCCGGCTCACGGGAGCCGACGCACTGAACGAAGACGGCCGTATTGACTGACTTGAGGTTCGGATCGTTTGACATGAACCTTCGGTCGAGTTCAAGGTGCGTGATGATCCTTGGATCGGCGCCGTAAGCATATTCGGTCGGCTTGTATTCAGAGCCGCCGGTTGCGATAACCGCTACGCCATGCTCGATCACCTGGGGTTCGGCCCCGTTCTGGACCGTGGTCTTGAAATTGCCGACAAAGCCTTCCACGTTCACTATGTTTGTGGAGAGGTGCAGGGTGATATTGGGATGGTTCCTGACCGTCTCCGTCAGCTTTTGCACGGAGGACTGTATGTCTTCATTGCGCCAAGTCCTGTAGAGATTGAGCGCCTGGCCTCCAAGATCGCCCGATCTCTCGATCAGGTGCACCGGGTACCCCTGGTCGGCGATTGCCCTGGCGGCGGTCATACCTGCCACGCCGCCGCCGATAACCACCGCCTTTTGCTTTACGGTCAGTTCCGGTTCCTGAAGCGGCTCGAGCAGTGCGACCTTGGCCACTGCCATGCGGACCAGGTCCCTTGCCTTTGCGGTAGCCAGTTCGGGCGTGGTGTTATGCACCCAGGAATCGTGATTCCGGATGTTCGCCATCTCGAAGAGGTACTTATTCAACCCGGAGTCGGACATTGTCTCCTGGAACAGAGGTTCATGGGTCCGCGGTGTACAGGCCGCCACCACTATCCGGTTGAGCTTGTTCTCCTTGATCACCTCGCCCATGGCTACCTGGGTATCCTGTGAGCACGTATACAGATTGGTGGAGACGTACTCGACGTAGGGCAGGGATTTTGCGTACTCGGCAACCCCTTTGACGTCAACCACACCGGCGATATTGATACCGCAGTGGCAGATAAAGACCCCGATTCTCGGACGCTCGCCGATGACATTTACCTGAGGTATGCTCTCCTTTTCCTTCACCAGGCTCCCGCGGGAATCGGCAAGGAAGCTTCCCGCCGCTGCTGCAGCGGCGCTCGCCTCGACAACCGACTGAGGAATGTCTTTGGGCGACTGGAAGGCGCCGCAGACGAATATACCCGGTTTGCTGCTGGCGACGGGATCAAAGGAGGGACTCTGGCTGAAGCTGTTATCGTTGAGTTCTATATTGAGCCGCTTTGCCAGGGTCTTCGCCGATTCCGAAGACTCAAAGCCGACCGAGAGAACCGCCATGTCGAATTTTTCGCTCTTGATGGTTCCGTCTTCGGTCACATAGTTCAGTTCGACATCATCGGAGCCGGGCACCGGGTCGATGGTGTGGACTCTGGATCTGATGAATCGCACTCCATGCTGGTCTTTGGCGCGATTGTAATATTTCTCGAAATCCTTGCCGTGGGTCCGCATATCCATGTAGAAGATCGCCGTGTCGAGATCTCCTCCCGCATGCTCCTTGGCGATGGCTGCTTCCTTGATGGCATACATACAGCACACGCCTGAGCAGTACTTGTGGTCGCAGTGCTGGATGTCGCGGGAACCAACGCACTGGAGCCAGGCGATTTTCTTCGGCTCCTTGTGGTCCGACGGGCGCACCAGGTGGCCCTGGGTGGGGCCGGAGGCCGAAAGAAAACGCTCGAACTCCATGGAGGTAACGACGTTCGGCAGGTTGGCGTAGGCGTAGGTATCGAACTTGGCGGGATTGAACGGCTGGAAGCCGGGAGCGGCGATGATCGCGCCGACGTTTACTTCGAGAGTCTTGGCCTGGTCGTCATGATTGACGGCTTTGGCGAGACAGGCATCTACGCACTGGTAGCACTCCGAGCAGACACCGCAGCTCAGGCAGCGGGATGCTTCGGCCCGAACCTGCTCCTCGGTGAAACCGAGTTGCACCTCATCGAAATTGGCGGTGCGGATCTCGGGAGCAACAACGGGCATCCGCGCACGCGGCATTCTGTCGTAGCCTTCGGTGGAGACTTCCCGAATGGCGTTCCATTCTTTCTCGCGGCCTTCCTTGAGGTCAACGCCTCGAATGTAGCGGTCGATTGAAATTGCCGACTGCTTGCCCGCCGCGATAGCCTCGATCACTGTCTTGGGACCCGTTACCGCGTCGCCGCCTGCAAAGATATCGTTATCGTGGGTCTGCAGGGTGAGCGGATCTACCGTCATGGTGCCCCAGTCGGTGAGCTTGCAGGTGCACTCTTCCGTAAGACAGGCCCAGTCGGACTCCTGCCCGATCGCAGGAACAACCGCATCGACTTCCATGATGAACTCGGAACCCTTGACCGTTACAGGGCGCCTGCGGCCCGATGCATCCGGCTCTCCGAGTTCCATCCTGACGCATTCCACCGCTTTGACCTTGCCGTTTTCCGCAATGATGCGTTTCGGGTTGGTGAGGGTCATGATCTCGATGCCTTCCTCGCGGCATTCGTGGATCTCTTCCTCGTTTGCGGGCATTTCCTTTTCACTTCTGCGATAGATGATGAAGGGTTTTTTCGAGCCGTTGCGAAGGGCGGTGCGTACCGTATCCATGGCGACATTGCCGCCGCCTATGACCGCAACGCGGTCTCCAAGGTCCACCTTCTTGCCGAGATTGATATCCCTGAGGTACTGGACACCGGGCACAACCCCGTCGTTCTCTTCGCCGGGAATTCCGAGGGCCTTGCATTCGTGGGCGCCGATGCCCATAAAAAAGGCCTTATATCCCTGGGACCTGAGTTGGGAGACAGTGAAGTCTTTTCCGATCTCCACTCCCGTTTTGAACTCGACGCCCATATCCCGCATGACCTGGATTTCGGCCTCGATCGTATCCTTGGGGAGCCGATAGGAGGGAATGCCCACGGCGAGCATGCCGCCCAGTACGGGGAGCTTTTCGAATACCGTCACCTGGTAGCCTTCAATGGCCAGGTAGTAGGCGCAGGAAAGACCGGCAGGGCCGGCGCCTATTACGGCTACCTTTTCATTCCGCTTTTCCTTGGTCTCCGGGACGAATCTTGTCTCTGAGTTCAGGTCCAGGTCCGCAAGGTAGCGCTTGATGGAATCGATTGCGACCGGTTCATCGAATTCGCCGCGTTTGCAGGCAGATTCGCAGGGATGGTGGCATACTCGGCCGCATATGGCCGGAAGCGGATTTTCTTCCTTGATCAGCTTAAGGGCTTCACGGTACTTACCTTCAGCGGCCAGCGCGACATAGCCCTGGACCGAGATGTGCGCGGGACAGGTGGCCTTGCAGGGCGAGGTGCCGCGCTTCTCGATCGAGAACGCGCCCGGCACCGCCTGAGCGTACCGTCGGAATGCGGCCCGCCGGGTGTTCAACTCCATGTCGTATTCGTTCTTGCGCTCGACAGGGCAGACCTGGGCGCATTCACCGCAGCCGGTACACTTGGAGATGTCGATGAAGCGAGGTTTTTGTTGAAGTTTTACCGAAAAATTTCCCGGCTCACCGGTGACTTCCTGAACTTCCGAAAGAGTCAGAAGCTCGATGTTGAGATGCCGGCCGACCTCGACCAGCTTGGGGGAGATAATTCACATTGCGCAATCGTTGGTGGGGAAGGTCTTGTCGAGCTGCGCCATTACCCCGCCGATGGATGGTTCTTTTTCGACCAGGTAGACATAATAGCCGGAGTCAGCTAGATCGAGAGCCGACTGCATTCCGGCAATGCCGCCTCCGATCACCATTACGGCGCCAGTCACTGGCTTCAAGGTATTCTTCTCACTCATGAACGTTCACTCCTAAGCCTTTTCCGAAACAGAACTCACATTAAGGGTTAAAGGAATCGGCAATCTTTCCAATCCCAAAGCCCGGGCGCGCAGAACCGGCAGAGAGCCGGAGGGGGGCGCGGCGGATTTTGTGATCGGAATCACAAATATCAACACTATACACCACTTGAAAGGGGAATAATACATACAACCAACAAGGAACGGAAGACTTTCGAGAACAGTATGCCGATTTCGTTCCAAGTAATTGTAATCAAATAATTTCCTGCCGTACAGCATGATTCGGGGCTAATTCGGACTTTTGGAAAATTCTTACGGGGGTGCTTCCTTTTTATGAGCAATATCAAGCTCGAAAAAAAAAGCATCAAAACGCAGTTCTCCTTCTGAAGCCCGGTTTAAACAACATTAACAGGAGATTGGCAGGTTCCTGACTGTAAAATTCTTTACGGGTGTTGTGTCTCATAAACCAGCGGATTTACGAAGTCAAGCGCTTACGCACAACATGGGCCAATTAATTGCATCCGTTGTCACTCGGCTGGGAGGCCTCGGCTGGAATCATCATGCTTTTTGATCCAGTCTCGGCTCGTTTCTTCCGATTCTCCGACTGAATATGCTTTAGCCTTTCGCCCGATCTGGAAGTTTGAGGCGCCAAGGGGTATAGAGAAGGAAACTGATATTTTTGGGGGTCTGAAGGTGATAGAGAAAGAAATAAAGGAAATAGACGTCTGGGTGCAGCGTCTCACGCATGAGGAAATGCCTCTGTTCACGCGCACGGTAAATTGTGTCGCAGGTCTTGCAGGCAGGGAGGACAGCTCCTTTTCCGAATTGACCTGGACCATCCTGCAGGACCCGTCACTTACCGCCGCCGTTTTAAAGATGTCCAACAGCATGTACTACAATCCGACCGGGAAACGAATCAGCACCGTCAGCCGGGCCGTCATGCGCCTGGGGTACGATACTATAAGGGGGATGTGCCTTTCCATAGCCCTGGTGGAGACCGTGCTCTCCAGCCTGCACAGAGACAGGGTTGCAAGGGAGATTGCCCGCGCCTTTCATTCCGCGACACAGGCGAAAAGCTTTGCAACAAGGAGCAGTGTCTCTTCGCCTGAGGAGGTCTTCATTGCGGCTCTGCTGTCGCGAATAGGCCAGATCGCTTTCTGGTGCTTTGCGGGCAAGTTCGGAGAGAAACTGGAAAATGCATTGAAAACGAGCGTGCGGGAGGAAGAAGCTGAAATCGAGGTTCTCGGGTTCAAGCTTGAGAGGCTCACCCTTGAGTTGAGCAGGGAATGGAAGCTTAGTGAACTCCTTGATACAGTTTTTCAACACAAAAAGGTCACGAATTCCAGCGCCCAATGCATCAGACTCGGTTACTCGATTGCACAGGCTGCCGAGAAAGGATGGCAAAGTGCTGAAATCGTGGATAAAGTCAGCAGGGTATGTGATTTTCTGAAGATTCCGGAAAATGAGGCAGTGCAGATAATGCATGATTCGGCCAGAATTGCCGCGGAAATCACCGAGACATACGGGGCGAAGAGCAGCAGTCGGCTGATCCCGATCCCGGAAGAACCGGTTCACGCAGTTGCTAAAGCGGAGGAAACCAGGAAGGAGTATCCCAAACCGGATCACCAGGTCCAACTCGCCAGCCTTCGGGATCTTTCAGCGCTTGCCAGAAGCAAAAAAGGGGATGCGAACATGGTGCTTTCGATTCTAATCGAAGGCATCTACCGTGGGATCGGGATGGATAGGGTGTTCTTCGCCCTGTTGACCCCGGATCGCCAGAAGCTGAACGGGAAATTCGCCCTGGGATGGGAGGACGAGCGAGATATCACGAAATTTCAGATCGGGGCTGATGATGCTAAACTCAATATCTTCGGCCATGTCCTCAAGACTCGAAGGCAGATCTGGGTTAGCGATGATCCCGGCGATGACATTATGCTGCTGCTCACAAAAGAAATATCCAATCAACTGGGAAGCGGTCCCTTTTTCATTATGCCTGTCTGTATCAAAGGGAAGCCTATCGGAGTGATCTATGCCGACCGGAATCTTTCCGGCCGGGATCTGGACGAGGAGAGTTCCGACAGTTTCGACTTTATGGGGCAGCAGGCAAATGCCTGCCTGACTTCCCTGTCTGGAGAGTAGGCGTCTCGGAGAAGTGGCGCCCCGCCTGATCACATGGTTATGGAAGATAGATGAAAATGTATTCGAGGTTGTTTATCTCAATCCGGAGTGTTCCCCCCCTGGAATCTGCATAGACAAGCCAGCCTGGCCTCTTATCGGGGCTTCATTCCACCCTGGGGGAAAAAGCGCCGGTCTTCCCGTCGTACCAGGCGAGCAGCATGGGGTCGGAACTGTGCTTCGCAGCCTCTTGGTCAGCCAGCTTCCGTGCGGCCGGAAATGTGAGTTCCCTTTGATCCGTTACGATACTTATGGCGCCGGTGAGTAACTCTCGATTGATCTCCCTGTGGCAAGTCATCCGTATAAGTCTCCTGTATCAGGCCAGAATGGTGGAGGCATGCTTCACCAGGCTGCCGATACGGAGCTTCTGCGGGCATAGCCGCTCTGCCGGGGAGTAGTCGATCCCGGCAAGTCTTTCCCGAACCTCGGGCGGGATAGAGGCGAAACAGGCCTTTGCCCGCTCGGCATTCCCATAGCTGTTGTAATACATGAGGAAGCGCATGATATCGCCAACCGGCGCCTTTGCAGCCAATGACGATTCGCAGATGCCGGTGCACCCGGCGCAGTAGGCGTGAGCCGTTTGCGCGGCATATTGGTTCATGAGGTCGAGATCGGTGGCGGAAAGTTTTGTCTGGTCGAGGGCCGCTGCGACGTTCGACATGAGGATGGTCATATTGGGCATCTGTGAGCATATGCTGGCGATAGACGGCTCTTCCCATACCGCTTTCAGCTTTGCCTGGGCGTCCGTAAAGCCGCGTTTGAGAAACCGGCCTCCCATTTCAAGCTCAGCTTCCGATTCCACGGAGATGGAACCTCCGCCCTGTGTCTTCATCGCAGTTATGCCGATCCCGGCTTTTCTGCACGCATCCACGGCTTTGCGCATCTTGTCGGACCGCATCAAACGGAAGTTGTAGGTTACCATGATTCCATCGATCCAGCCCAGTTGAGAAGCTTTCATCATCAGCTCTTCCATGTTGCTGTGCGCACTGAAGCCGAAGAACTTGATCCTGCCCTGGGATTTGGCCTTCTCGGCCCAGGCTTTGGTGTCCTTGTTGATTTCATCTATCTTGCTCATTCCGTGGATAAAATAGAGATCGATATAGTCTATGTTCATCCTCTGGAGAGAACGCGCCAACGCTTCGGAAATACCTTTGGGGTCGCGCCGGTCGGACTTGCTGACCAGGAAGATCTTCTGGCGGCTTTCAGGATTTTTCTTAAAAAACTGGCCGATACCGGCTTCACTGTTTCCCCCTTCATAACAATCTGCCGTATCCCAGTAGGTTACACCCCACTTGAGGGCTTGGCGGAGAAGGAGTTGGTTCGAGGGGATATCGAACATGCCGCCCAGAGAGAGAGAGGATACGTTCACACCGGTTTTTCCGAAGGGCCTCACAGGGATTTCCGTGGCGGGAGCGGGCTTTTGCGCCTCAGGCCCGGCAGCGCTCAAGGCCTCGGAAGAAAGGAGGACTGAACCGGCGCCGGCGGCGCCTGCAAATTTGAAGAACTCGCGTCGAGAGTAACCTTTATCCTCGGACATGGCGGAACTCCTGAAGAGTAGAGCGTGAAAGAAATGAGGCTTTGCAGCCGGGAATCGCCACTATGCTGGAAACTCGTTATTCATATTAGGTACGAGCGGGCGGCCTGCCAACTATTTTAGGAGGAGAGAGTGCTTTTTATGCCGCGACTCGCCTTCTCCGCTGACACGAATGGCCCTCAGGCCGCTGACGGGGCACTCATGCTCGCAGATGCCACAGCCGATGCAGCGTTCAGGGTCGACCTGCGGCGCCTGAAGCCTTACCTGCAACTCGATGTTCTTGACGGCTGCCGGGTCAAGGTCGGCTGATATATTCGAATCAAGAATGATGGATCTGTCGGTATTGGCCTGTATGCGGTTTCTGGTCTTGATGGCGCCGGCGTCGAGGAGCAGGTAGAAATCGCCCGTGCCATATCTCTCCGGTTGCAGCACAGGCGTGGGAAGCTCAATTCTGGATGCGTTAATTTGCGCTTTCCCGAGTTCTCCTCCCCGAATGGTGACGAAGGTTTCCTTCACGAAAATAGCCTTGGGACTAACCGGGCAGTTCTCCTGGCAGACGATGCACGGCTTGTCCATTGCCCAGGGCAGGCAGCGGCCGCGGTCGACAAAGGCAGTTCCGATTCTTACCGGTCCGGCTCTATCGAAGGCGCCTCGCCCGAGTTTTTCTTCAAGCGTGAGGGGGCGAATGGCTGCGGTCGGGCAAATGCGGCTGCAGGCTGTGCAATTGAGTTGACAGCCACTCGAACCTGCGCGGAAATTCAGTGTCGGGGTCCAGAGACCCTCGACGCCGCTCCTGGAAGAGGTGTCCAGTTGTATAACGTTCGTGGGACAAACACGGGCGCACTGACCGCACTTGATGCAGCGGTTGAGAAATTCGGCTTCGGGAAGAGAGCCGGGAGGACGAACGAGCCCGTAATTCCAGTTATGGCCCAGTTTGCCGTCAATCCTGAGCAGGGGTACGGCAATTATTCCGGAAACCGATGCCGCGACGAAGCCCCTGCGGGACAAATCAGGGGAGGAGATCTCCCCCGAGGCAGACCGGAATGTATGATAGCCGATAAGGTCGTGTTTGCATGTATCGAGGCAATTCATGCACAGAACACATTCCGGAATATGGATGCGCCCGGCCGGATTGCACGCGCCCTCGCACCTGGAATCACACAGCAGGCACTCGCTGCACGCTTTTTCTTTTTTGCCCACCCGCCACAACGCGAACCTACCCAGCACGCCGAAAAGCGCTCCCAGTGGGCAGACGAATCTGCAATAAAAACGCGGGATCAGCAGGTTGAGCAAAACGGCGGCGAGAAAGATCGCAGCAATCAGCCCTGCTCCCTCATAATACCTCTGGCCCGCCGAGGTCACATGCAGGGACGACTCGGCGAAAGGGAGAAGAACCAGGCTGGTGGAGCGATACACCAGTGGGATAGGGTCGAGAAGCCCTGTGTGCAGGGAGGCCGACACGATCCCTTCCAGCTTCAGAAAGCTGGCGGCGAGAGTCCATAGTAGGGTCAACCCGAGAAAAACCGGCGCGGTTCGAGAAATGCGCGGTGAGAGCCGCTTTGATAAGGCTGCGGCGATCGTTGCGGAGGTCAGGGCGCCGATAACCCAGAAGGGGCGCCAGCCAAGGCTTGCGGCCGCTTTGACCAGGGCTGATCCGAGCGCGGCCGATAGAAGGATAAGCAGTATATAATACTTGATCTTCTGCGCGCCACGGTGGCGGTTGGCCGCAATGCGCTCTTTGGCGGATCTGCCGCGAAACCCCAGCCAGCTCACAAAATGGTGTATTGAGCCGAACGGGCACAGCCAGCCGCAGAAAAACCGGCCCAGCACAAGAGTGAGGGCGATGGTTGCACAAGCCCACAGGAGTCCGGAGTAGAGGGTTCCGGTCGTAAGAAGGTTTCCCAGTGCGACGAGCGGATCGAGCTGGAGGAACCAGTTAACCGGCCATCCGCTGAGTTGCCAAAAGAATTCTCCGAAGGAACTGACGATACAGAACCAGACAAAAAGAAGGAAAAAGAATACCTGGCTTATCCGCCTGACTGTTGTAATTCTCATGTATCTCTCTTATCCGATGGTCGCGCGGAAGGGACTGAGGGATTCGAAATCGGCGGTTCCGGCCCCCGCCTGTTCGGCTTTCGCAATGAAGGGCAACTCACCGGGCTTTCTCCCGAGAAGCAGCGCCCCGGCAGCATCGGCAGCAACCTGGTCCGTGCTGACGATCATTGTGTTCGTGGCCTTGAGATCCGAGACCGAGCCCCCGGTGGGTCCGTTGGAGATCATGGTGAACGTGCCGTCAAGAACGACGAGGGTGGGCTTGATCATCAGGGCGAGGTCTCTGATGAAGGTGTGGATGTCCTGGTGAAAAATATTGCGCCTGCCCCCGATAAAACCATACCAGTTCTTCATCGACATCGAAGCGCCGCTTCGGTGGTGATCCTTTACCGGCGAGATCCCTATCAGTTTGGTAATCCCCTGAAAGGGAGCAGAGAGGACCGGCCAGTTACGAATGAAACGAGCGCCCGGGACCGTGATATTGCTGAACAGGGTTTCTTTGGGAAGTATCAGTCTGGCGCCCGAGGTGCGTGCGGCTTCACCAAGTCCGCTGAGAGCAAAACAGCTCTCCGGGTTATTTATGGAATTGTCCGTAACGGCGACTGACGCGGCGCCTGCCTTGTAGCAAAGCTTCGCGACCTCTGCCAGCAATTCCGGATTAGTGGTGGCGTTCAGGGAGGGCGGACTGGCGAAGGCGGCATTTACCTTGATAAGGACCCTGTCGCCTTTCCGGATATAGGATTCTATGCCGCCAATCGCCTGGAGAGCGGTATTGACGGTCTTGATCCGATCCTGTCCCGTAACGATGGCAATCTTTCCTGCCTTATCGGGAATTGAAAAATCGGGCAATGCCGGCGATGAGCTTTCAATAACCGCCACCGGACCGACCGGGTCATGAAAAAGATATCCAATTGCCCCCGCCGCTGCCAGGGCGATGCCTGCCTTGGCGGATCGTATCAGAAAGTCTCGCCTGTCCATTGCTGGAGAGCTGAGAGACTCGGCATGCTGAGCGGTTGCGGAGAGCGGACGCTCCGGTGGTGAGGCAGTATGTCCTTTCAATGTATCGCTCATGGAATTCCGGGTCTACTCCCTTAGGTTGTTATATATCCTTGAAGCCAGGTCCCGGGCGGCTTCTCTGTCTTCAGCTTCGTGTATTCCCGCCAGGAAAGGTCCCTTGTGCATCACTATCTCAAAGGTATCGAATACCTGGTAGACCCTGGAATCGGGAATTCCAGGCGCCTCTCCCAGCTCAATTGCTCCATTTTCAATCAGGAATCGACCGTAGGCTGCGGCGAGTTCCGAGGCTGTCCGGGGAGCATCCCGTTTCGATAGAAAGGCGGTCAACTGTGTATCGGCCAATGCATATCGCGCCATATAGATCCGGTCGAGCCTGTCGAAGCCGAACACGTCGCTCAGATGAAGCGAAATACTCGCCTCATCCAGTGATTGGCGCGGGAAAAAATCGGACTCCATCGCCGTGGAGGGCTGTTGAGGCTCTGAGGCGATGATACCTCGGGCGATGGAGATCATTTCTTCTCCAAGATCGTTGGAGGCGGAGATGATTTCAATATATTTGGACCCGTTTGCCAGAAAAAGAGCGTCCTCGGTTCGGTATGCCGATGAGCCGAAGTCGAGGCTTCGTGCGTCCTGTCTCTTTTGCATGCTGTAGACGGAGAAGGCGTTGGCGGGCTCCCCCATCTCGTATACATAGAGTTCGAGCCAGCTTCCGGGGGCAGATTGTTTGGAAAAACGTCGGGCTGAGAGCCGCACGAAACCGCTCGACAGGTAGAGTTCGGCCTTCCCGTTTATCTTATCAGAAAGAGTGCCGGTGTCGAATATCTCCTCCGGCCCCATAGGGATCATGCCTTCTGGAACAAAAGCAGGAATTGGGGAAGATTCTGGAGCGGGCGAAAATTCTTTAGCGGGAAGCGCTTTCTCTACCTTCAGGGTTGCCCGATAGTAATTTGGATCGAAGCGGGACTGGATTGTAATAACGCCGCCCGCAATGCCTGCGAGAAGGATCAATATAAATACACCGATGAAGGTCTCGGTCTTACCTGCGGACCTCATTCTATTCTCCTCAGATAATGAATTCCGAAGTTGAGAATAATAGCAGCGCAGTCGAGGATAGGCAAGTTCTGCGCCTGAGGCGTGTGAGCGCAGGGAGGCTGGAGACTTTCCTGTTACAGTGCATGAACCGCCGCAGCACTTTCTAAAAACTTAATTTTTTGCCGCAGTGGGGACATCTGTCGGGAGAGATGAGTACTCCCAGGTAGTTGCGGTCAGCACCTCTGAGAAGCTCATTACAGTAGGGGCATCGATATTGTCTGAACCCTACCAGTAAAAAGACAATAGCCGCAATGAACTGAGAAATGGCGGCAGCGTGCCAGTTCTGGGTTTCTATTTTGAAGAAGTTGCTTAAATCATTGGAAAACTGAAGCAAAACAAGCGCAACGACTACGAGAGTCATTGAGAATGCGTAGCAGCGGAGCATTTGGAGCTTTCGACGATGAAACTCTTTTATAAGCTTTTTATTTTTAGAATCCTCCATCGCTAATTCTCCTCCTTTATTCAGTCGTGTATGAGACCGTCAGCAGGAAAAAGAGCTGTTTTATATTCTACTTCATCGGCGGAAATTTGTGAGCACTATTTCCTGCTTCTGCAACTCCTTTCTGCAGAAACACGTCAGAGTGGCAAAGTCAGGGAATGCCGTAGCAACCTCCCGGGCTCTGATTCATACCGGCTGAAAACGGCTCTAGCCGGCCGTGGCGCCTGAGGGCGCCGGAATGGTTTGAGTGGAACAGGCGGTGGAGCAGGGGGAACAGGTGTCTCTGCACCGGTATTTTTGGAGGAATCATTCCCTACGCTGTGAACAAAGAAGTTGAAAGCTGAATAGAAGGCGCATTTTGTTTCTGTGAAATTTTCTCGCGTTTGTGATATGGAGAAAGACTCGTCAGAAATTGTCAGACTCCCCCGGTATGCCCAGAACTGCATTTGCAGCTTTTTCCTCCCGCTTTTCGGGAGTTCCGGAGCGAGTACGGATAAAAGATTCGATCAGAGGAGAAATGGAGCGATGAGTCATTCTTTTATGCCGGTTCAGGCAACTCTTGCAGAGTTGCCCGTGCTTCAGCTCAAGGGGCTGAAGTGGACCGTTTCCCATGCGTACAATAATTCGCCGTTCTACAGGAAGAAACTTGAGCAGGCCGGGGTGTCCCCGGACCAGATCCACTCACTGGATGATCTTCGCAGGCTGCCGCTTACCACCACGCAAGACTTGCGGGAAGACTATCCGTTCCCGTTGCGATCGGTTCCTTTTGAGAAAATAGTCCGGATTCACGCCTCTTCCGGAACCACCGGGAAGCGCAAAGTGCTGTGTTACACGCAGAATGATATCAACGATTGGGCCAATATGTTCGCCCGTTGTTATGAAATGGCGCAACTCACCACGGATGACCGTGTCCAGATCGCGGTAGGATACGGGCTATGGACTGCCGGGGTGGGCTTTCAGCTTGGATGTGAAAGGTTCGGCGCCATGGCTGTTCCGGTAGGACCGGCTAATACCGAGATGCATTGCCAGTTGCTCGAAGATATGCAGAGCACGGTTTTTTGCGCAACCGCGTCGATGGCTTTGCTCATTGCCGAGGAGATTGAAAAGCGCGGTATTCAGGACAGGATTTCGCTCAAGAAGTTCATATTCGGGGCGGAGCGCCACAGCCGGCGAATGCGCAAAAGAATCCAGGAGATAACCGGTGCAGAACACCTGTTCGATATCCCCGGCTTGACAGAACTCTACGGTCCCGGCACCGGGCTCGAGTGCGTTGCTCATGAGGGGGTTCATTACTGGGCTGATTACTTCATCCTGGAGATTCTCAATCCCGATACCCTGGAGCCCGTTCTGCCCGGCGAGATCGGCGAAATGGTCGTCACCACTCTCAGAAAAGAGGGCGCCCCTCTCATTCGGTACCGAACGCGCGATCTGACCCGGTTAATCCCCGAGCCCTGCCCGTGTGGAAGCCTCCTGCCGCGTCACGATCACATTCTCGGGCGCTCGGACGATGTGTTTATTTTTCGGGCGGTGAATATTTATCCCGGACAGATCGATCATGTTTTGTCGCAGATCCCCGGAATCGGGAGCGAATACCAGGTTCATCTCTTCCGCAGAGAAGACGGCAGGGATATCATGCTGGTAAAGGTGGAAGGGTTGCCCGGGGCAGATTCACCTGATTCGGAAAAACAGCGCGTCGAGGAGATCACTGCCGAATTCAGAAAACAGGTGATGGTGAGAACGCAGGTGGAGATAGTCGAATACGGCACGCTGCCGCGGACGGAGCGCAAGAGCAAAAGGGTTTACGACCATCGGACGGACGATTGAGAACAGTCTGATCCAAACTGACCTGCATGGTCCCGTAAGACTTATGGGGCCTAACCAAAGGAGATGGGGATGCAAAACAAAACTGGGGCGACCGTGCTGGTAATGGGATTAGCCGCTCTGATGCTCATACTGGCGCCTTGTTCGGCACGGGCGCAAGATCCCATCAGGGTGGGCGCCTTTTTCGCCCTCTCGGGTCCTGCTTCTTCAATCGGCGAGCCGACAAGGCTGGTTGCCCAGATGGTCGTCGACAAGATCAATAAGGAAGGGGGAGTCAACGGCAGGCCGCTCAAGCTGGAGACGGGAAATACCGAAAGCGATCCGACCAAGGCGCTCATCGAGGCCAAGCGACTGGTGGGAGAAGGCAAGGTAGTCGCTCTCATCGGTCCTACTCGCACGGACGAGGGGATGGCCGTCAAATCCTATATCGAAGACTCCGCGCACATCCCCATTGTGATGACTATCGGTGGAGATCCCGTTATCGCGGGAGGAAAATTCGGTCCTTTCCACTGGACCTTCAAGACTCCTCAAAGAACAATGATAGCCGTGAAGAAGACCTTTCAGTACCTGCAGGCACAGCAGCAGAAAAAAATAGCCCTGTTGACCGCGAACGACGGGTTCGGCAAAGACGGGCTTGCCGCGCTCGATCAACTGGCCGGTGAATTCGGCCTTGAGATTGTCGCCCGGGAGTCGTTCGGCGCGACCGATACCGATATGACTCCCCAATTGCTCAAGATCAAGGGGAGCGGGGCACAGGCCGTCATCTGCTGGACTATTGGTCCCGCGGGAGCGCGCATTGCGAAGAACGTCAAACAGCTTGGGATCACCATACCTCTCTACCAGTGCCACGGACAACCCGACCCCAAGTATGTCGAACTGGCGGGCGATGCCGCCAATGGCAGCATCATGCCCTCGACCAAAGTCATGGTCGTAGATCAACTTCCCGACTCCGACCCGCAAAAACCGGTTATAAAGGAGTTCATCCGGCTCTACACGGAAGAATACAAATTCGATAAGCAATACCCTATCAACACCCACTCCGGTTATGCCTGGGATGCGATCTATATCGTCGCCAATGCGGTCAGGAAGGCCGGGACAGAACCCGGAAAGCTGCGGGATGCCATCGAGCAGACCAGGGACTATGTCGGTGTCAGCGGGATATTCAACATCACCCCTGAGGACCATAACGGGCTCGGGCTCGACTCCATGGTCATGGTGAAAGTGGAAAACGGCAAGTGGGTGCTTTTGAAGCAGTGAAGAGTGAAGAGTGAAGAGTGAAGAGCTGAAACTCGATGTTGGCGGCGTGCGCAAGGTGCTTGTTCGTTGTACCAACTGGATCGGGGATGCCGTGATGACTACTCCCGCGCTGGGAGCGGTTCGGTCGGCATTTCCCGCCGCGGAGATTGTAGTGGTCGCCAATCCTCCCGTAGCCGAGCTTCTGGGCGCTCATCCCTGGTGCGACCGCCTGATCGTGTATGACAAGAAGGGCCAGCATGGAGGGATCAGAGGGCTCTTGCGTTTCTGTAAAAACCTTGGGAGTGAGCATTTCGATCTGGCTATACTTTTCCAGAATGCTGTCGAAGCTGCGATAATCGCGAGGCTGGCGCGTATCGGAATCAGGGCCGGGTACAACACCGACGGGCGCGGCCTGTTGCTCACGCATTCCGTCAGGGTATCAGAGGATGTGCGCAGGCTGCACCACACCGAGTATTACCTTAATATGCTCGAAAGCCTCGGCATCCCGGCAATTGGAGCGAAGCTTCTGCTCAAATGCACGGAAGAAGAGATATCTTGGGCTGAGCGCATGCTCGGAGCGGGACATTGGGCGGCGATCAATCCCGGCGCCGCATATGGTTCAGCCAAGAGGTGGCGCCCGGAGAGGTTTGCTCAGGTGGCGGACTCTCTGGTAGACGACTTCGGGTGCGCAGTGCTGCTTACGGGAGGACCCGGCGAGGCTGCGATAGGCGAAGCCATTGCCGCCCGGATGGGCTCAAAGCCTCTGAACCTGGTCGGAAAAACGTCCGTGCGTCAGATGATGGCCCTTCTTTCGAGGATGCGGCTCGTAGTCACCAACGATTCCGGTCCGATGCATGTAGCGGCGGCTTTTGATCGGCCCATTGCGGCGCTCTTCGGTCCCACCGACCATACGACCACCTCGCCGGTATGCTCGCGTTTCGTTATCGTCCGCGCCGAAGCGGATTGCGCTCCCTGTCTCAAGCGGAAATGCCCGAAAGATCACCGGTGTATGAACGATATTTCCGTAAGAGATGTGCTGGAGGCGGTGGAAAGTCTGCTTCGCCCCGGCGCCGGTACGGCATGATCATTGGAATAGGATAATGGTAGAGTCACCTGTACGGGTTCTTGGCCCCGAAGAAATCGAGCCGAAGAAGATCCTGATCATCAAGCCGAGTTCATTGGGCGATGTCATTCACGGGCTTCCGGTTCTCCATGCGCTAAGCCGCCGGTTCCCCGCGGCTGAACTTCACTGGGTTGTGGCAAAGGGCTTTCATGAAATACTCGAAGGCCATCCACTGATCAAAAAGCTATGGGTCATCGACAAGAATTCATGGAAGAGATTCAAAAGCATCAGCAGCACCTGCAATGAACTGTGGACGCTGGCAAAAGATTTGCGGGGGGAAAAGTTCGATCTGGTGATCGATCTGCAGGGGTTGTTCAGAAGTGCGATGATCGGGCTTTTTACCGGGTCGGAGCAAAGAATTGGATTTGACAGAGCGAGGGAAGGGGCGAAGTTCAGCTACAGATACAGGGTGAGGACGGCCACGGAGTCGCATGCGGTAGACAAGAACATGGATATAGCGAGGTTTTTGGGGTGCGATACGCGCAAGACAGTTTTTCCGCTTCCCCCTCTGGGCGATATCCCCGAAATCGCACGGCAGTTCAGCCCTTATGCGGTCATTGCCCCCTCAGCAGGCACGCTCGTCAAGAGATGGCCCGCTGAATACTTCGGGCGCCTGGCATCCATGCTGCCCCTGCCTTCGATCATCGTCGGGAGCAAATCCGACGCCGAACTGGGCGAGTACATAGCGCAATTGAGCGGTTCCCGTGCTGTCTCACTTGCCGGAAACACCACCCTGAAAGAACTTGCCGCGATAATTCGTGACGCGAGTTTCCTTGTATCTCCCGACACCGGTCCCATACATATTGCAGCAGCCCTGAACGTTCCGGTATTTGCGATCTTTGGACCGACCAGCCCGGAACGAACCGGGCCCTACGGAAAGATCCATACGATAATACGCACTAATTCGCCCTGCTCTCCCTGTTACACCAGAAAACCGTGCACGGACTGGAGGTGTATGCGGGAGATCACTCCCGAGATGGTATATTCCACGATCTGCAGGATTGGACTGAAATCACCAGCGAACATGTAAGCGACAGGAGGCTCAGGCGCCCCCTGGATGTTTGCGAAATGCGAGACCCAAAGGGGCTCTTTACAGGAAGGCCCGGCGCGGCGAAATAAGTAACATGACGGGAATACAGGCCCCGTTCGAAGAACCCGATTCTCCGGACATGGTCATCGATACCGACCGGCTCACTGTAGATCAGTCAGTGAGTGTGCTCGTCGATCTCCTGAGTGATCACGGAATAATCTCCGGGGCGGCTCCAGCCAAGCCTCAACGGAAAGCTTGAACCCCAAAGGCGGGAAAATATTATTTATCATTCTCGCCGAAGGTGTGTACCAGGTCCTTGCGCACGGCGTTATTGAACGCCTGGCTAAAACGTTCATATGAAATGTCATTGATTACGGGTTTCAGCTTTCGGTACAGATATTGACAATCTTTCACAAGCCTCGGGTATCGCAGTAGAGTCACGGGAATATTTCTGCCTGATAAGGCCAGCATAAGCTTGTAGGTCTGCCGTAATAGTATTTCTTCCTGTCTGCCCGCAAGGCCGGAACGGGTGTGCCATAATCCGCCTGCAAATTTCTCCGGCTTAATGATCTGTTTAATCCTCTTTAGTAGTGACATTTTTGAAATATTGGACTTCGCTACGTAGCGTCTGCTCTCTGCAGCCGCATGTAGATCCCGGAATGGAATGAAAACATGGTCTATGATGATTGCATCCTGACTCAGAACTTCTTCCGCATAATCGCAGAAAGCAGGGTCTTTTACGATATAGGGACAGTCATTCTGCCTTAAATCGTATTCGAGTCCGGCGCGAGCTTCCTTGGAGATTGATGCTATGTCTTCGGCAGAAAAGCCGGTTTCAAGCCCCAGGTAGGTCAACAGCTCAACCAGAAAGGTTGTTCCGGTTCTTCCCGTGCCGGTAATGAGCGCATGGTTTCTCGATGACATGATTTCTCCCGAACTCTGCAATTCGATTACGATGAAGTGAGCAATGTCAGCATCAGCAGATCTATTGGATCATGTGAGTGTGGAACGAACAATTTCCGCAATCCTGTCGGCCGCCTTTCCGTCTCCATAGGGATTTCCGCCTGAAATCATAGAATGATAGGCTGAGGGATCGTTAATGAGGTGCGAAAGAGATGAGGTGATTCCCTCCCTATGACTGCCGACTACCTTGATTACCCCGGCTTCCACCCCTTCCGGACGCTCGGTAGCCTCCCGCATCACAAGTACGGGCTTCCCTAACGAGGGCGCCTCTTCCTGGATTCCTCCGGAATCGGTCAGGATCAGATATGCGCGGTCCATGAGATAAACGAACGATAAATATTCCACGGGATCGATAAGATATATGTTCGAGCAGGACGAATTGCCGAGGATCTGCTTTACAGGAGCCTGCACATTCGGGTTAAGGTGAATGGGATAGACAATTTGCACCTCAGGATAGGAGCAGGCGAATTCTGCAAGGGCATTGCAGATATTTCTGAATCCTGTGCCGAAGTTCTCACGCCGGTGGCCGGTGACCAGAATGAGCTTCCCGCAAGGGTCAAGGAATGAGAACTGGGCAGAAAATCTTGCCTGAATGCCGGAATCCTGCTCGATGATCGACCGTGCCGATAAAAGCGCGTCTATAACAGTGTTGCCCGTAATGTGGATCGATTGGGCGTTGATCCCTTCAGCAATGAGATTATCACGAGCAAGGGGTGTGGGGGCGAAATGAAGGTCTGCGAGCGCCCCTGTCAACCTGCGGTTCATTTCTTCGGGATAGGGGGCTAGTTTGTTTCCGGTCCGAAGTCCGGCTTCTACATGTCCGATCTTTATCCTTGAATAATACGCGGCAAGCGAGGCGGCCATCGTGGTGGTCGTATCCCCGTGTACCAGCACCAATTGAGGTTCGGCATCCGAGATCACACTTTTCAATCCGCCCAGCACGCCGCGGGTAACGTCGAAGAGATCCTGACCGGGCTTCATGATGTCAAGGTCGTAGTCGGGAACGATTCCAAATACAGGCAGCACCTGGTCCAGCATTTCTCGATGCTGGGCAGTAACACAAACCAGAGAGGCGAGATCCCCTGAGCACTGCTCGAGCTTTTTGATGACCGGCGCCATCTTTATCGCTTCGGGCCGGGTGCCGAAGATGGAGAGCACCCTGGGTAAGTTTTTCCCTCTACGGGATGCAGGAGATTTTTTCACCGTTTCATCCGGTTCAATGGTGACTGAATGCGATGTCTCTATCTTCTCTGGTAAACTGGCCGAACTGCAGTTCATAGAGCCTGCGGTACTCTCCGTTGGCAGCGATGAGTTCACTATGGCGCCCCTTGGCGACAATTCGGCCGCCTGCCAGGGTTATGATGCAGTCTGCGTTCTGGATAGTGGAGAGACGGTGAGCTATGATGAAAGTTGTCCTTCCGATCATCAGGTTCTCGAGCGCTTTTTGCACTTCCAGTTCAGAGTCGCTGTCGAGGGAGGATGTGGCCTCATCCAGTATGAGAATAGGAGCGTCCCTGAGAAGGGCTCGGGCGATACAGATTCTCTGGCGTTCTCCGCCGGAAAGTCGTACGCCCTGTTCGCCGATCAACGTATCAAAGCCTTTGGGCATCCTCATAATAAAATCATAGGCGTTGGCAGCCTTAGCCGCCGAGATGATTTCGGCCTCGTTTTTGGAAAGATCTCCGTAAGCAATATTTTCTCGGACAGAGTCGTTGAACAGTATCGTTTGTTGAGTGACGATTGCAATCTGACTTCGCAAGGAAGAAAGGGTCGCTTTGCGGATATCCGTTCCATCAATGAGAACGGCCCCGCCGGACGGCTCGTAAAATCTGGGAATCAGATTGACGAGCGTTGTCTTCCCCGCGCCGCTCATGCCCACCAGTGCAACAACCTGGCCGGTTTCTATCCTGAAGTCGATGTCCGAGAGCACCGGTTTTTCGCCATAGGAGAAAGAGACATTAGCGAATTCAATATGGCTTCGGACCGGCGGCAGTGAAATTGCCCCGGGCTCATTCATTACTTCCACGGGGTAGCTCATTATCTCATCTACCCTGACGGAAGCTGCAAGGGCGGTCTGAGTAGAGGCGTAGATGTTGGACAACCGTTTAATGGGTTCGTAGAGCAGAAGCAGGGCGGCCAGAAAGGAAAAGAAATTGCCGGGCGTGTCCAGACCCTGGATCACCTTCGAGCCGCCATAAAAGATAACAAACACGGCTCCAACACCGGCCAGAAACTCCATAATGGAAGTATTCAGCGCACGGGCCATCTGGGTCTTGATGAGGTACTTCCTGAGGTTTTCATTCTCGTTTTGAAATCGTTTCTTTTCGTGCTCTTCCATGCCGAAGGCTTTGACGATGCGGTTTCCGGCAATTGTCTCGTGCATGACCACAAAAATGTTCGAAGAAGTTGCCTGAACCTTGGTGGTGGTCTTGCGCATAATCTTGCCGAACTTGAACAAAGGCACAAATGCAAACGGCACGATGAGACTGCCTATCAGGGCGAGTTCCCAGTTTCGCAAATAAATGACCGCAACCAGGAATACCACGGTAAACGACTCTTTGATGGCTCCGGTTGTCGCCTCGAATATGGCGATGTTCATAACCGATACATCGCTGAGAATACGGGACATGAGGTTGCCGGTCTTGTTGCTGTCCAGGTTGGAAAGAGGCAGGTTTTGAATATGATCATAAACCTGCTGTCTCAGCTTGGTGATTATTTCCTGGCTAACATGGCTCATCAGGTACGCGTTTATGGCAAGGCATGTGCTCTTGGCAAAAAAGATGAAAAAAACCGCAAAAGTAAGCAATACAAGAGAATCCGCCTGCTTTTTGACAAAAATGTCATCGAGGACCGGTTTGATGAGATATGCTCCGGCAGCGGTGCATCCGGCGACCACCTGCATGCATGCCATGGCAAGGAGAATGCGCCGCCAATAAGGGAGGACGAGCCGGACAAGTCTGCGATAATCCTGCATTAACTGGGTTCCTTATGAGTTGTTCCTAAGTAATTATCTTTACGAGCTTCAATGCGAAGGAGTATAAAATGATACCAGGGAGCTTTGGAAGGAAAAAATGGGCAGGCGACCAAATGGACCGGGGCGCCATGGCTAATCGGCGCTGTGTGTGCCCCAACGCCTAATGGTCAAACCTATATAGAGCTTGACTAACGTTTATTTTTTCTGATACTAAGTATCGGTTTAGATGGCATTTGCCCGGATCCTTCGGGACCGGGACGTTTATCTGTTGGCGTGGTGGCGGAGAAGGCCTTTTACGCCGGCGGTTGATTGTAAATAACACGATGTTGCGCATCATCCGGACTTTCGCGAGATGCAGCAAGCAGATAATTGGCGCGCATAAAGAGGTGGGGATCCTCCCGGCGGGGAACACCAGGTGCTGGATATTTGGCTTTGCTGCGGTTTCGATTGCCTGATCCAGTTGTCTGAAGAGCTTGCCAGGAGGAAAAATCATGCAAAGATCGTTGCTGAAATCCAAAATTCACCGTGCCTGCATCACCGACTCAAATCTGCATTACGAAGGAAGTCTGACTATTGACGCCGATCTCATGCGGGCTGCCGATATTCTGCCTTACGAACAGATTAAAGTATACAATGTCAACAACGGAGCGAGATTCGACACGTATGCCATAGCGGGCCAGCCCGGCAAGGGAGACATCTGTTTGAACGGGGCCGCTGCTCGTATGGGAGCTGCGGGGGATCTGATAATCATTGCGACCTATGCCAATTACAGCGAGGCCGAAGTTGTCCTTCACGAACCGAAAGTGGTTCTCGTGGACGCCGGCAATAAGATGCGAAGTGAGAAAACACCATCTGATTTGACGCTTGTAAAATAGAGGCTTTTGTTCGGATAGTCCTGAATCGCTCCAGTCCGCCTCTACTCTCGATTGACCTTTTTTGTAAGAGGAGAATTCCTTAAATGTCGATGAGCACTTACCTGTTTACGTCCGAATCGGTTACCGAAGGCCATCCCGACAAGATTGCCGACCAGATTTCGGATGCGGTTCTGGATGCGATCATAGCTGACGACAAGACTGCCCGCGTTGCCTGTGAAACGCTTGTTACCACTGGAATGGCTTTCGTCGCCGGTGAGATCACCACTTCCACCTATGTTCATATACCGGAGATTGTCAGGCAGACCATCAAGGACATAGGTTATAACGATTCATCGATGGGATTTGACTGGGAAACCTGCGCCGTCTTGACAAGCATTGATAAACAGTCTCCGGATATCGCCATTGGAGTCAATCCGGGCGAAGGGCTCTATGAAGAACAAGGCGCCGGCGACCAGGGGTTGATGTTCGGTTATGCCTGCAACGAAACCCCTGTTCTCATGCCTATGCCGATCTATTATGCTCATCGGATTACCCGTAAGCTCGCCGAAGTCAGAAAAAACGGAATGGTCGATTTCCTGAGGCCGGACGGCAAGAGCCAGGTCACCGTGGAATATAACGACCATAAGCCGAAAAGGGTGGACACGATTGTCGTCGCCGCCCAGCACACTCCGAGCGTTTCATATTCAACGCTTCGGGAGGGGATTATCGAGGAGGTCATAAAGAAGGTCATTCCGCCGGAGTTGATCGATTCCAAGACCAAGTATTACATCAATTCCACGGGCCGCTTTGTCATTGGCGGTCCCATGGGTGACTGCGGCCTCACCGGCAGGAAAATCATCGCGGACACCTACGGCGGACAAGGGAGCCATGGCGGGGGATGTTTCTCGGGCAAGGACCCCTCCAAAGTCGATAGAACTGCATCCTATATGGCAAGGTATGTCGCCAAGAACATCGTTGCGGCCGGACTGTGCGACAGGGTCGAGGTGCAGGTGGCCTACAGCATCGGTGTGGCTGAACCGGTATCTCTCATGATCGATACTTTCGGTACGGGTGTTATTTCCGCCGATAAAATCCAGGAGATGGTCCGTGAGCTTTTCAGCTTTAAGCCTGCGAATATGATTCGGCATCTCAGGCTGACTCGACCGATTTTCAGAAAGACCGCCTGCAATGGCCATTTCGGAAGAACCGATGCCGATTTTACGTGGGAAAAAACCGATATGGCAGACATATTACGAGACAGGGCAGGGTTGAATTCAAACACCAAGAGCTGCTGATTATCGTTGAAGATCATGGCCGCGGATCGCGCCTTCAAAAGGTGGCCGCGGCTTTTTCACGCCATTTTGCTGGTGTAGTATCACCGCACTACAAAGGAGAATTCATGGATTTTGATGTAAAAGATCAGGGGCTCGTCGAAAAGGGGCGACTCAGGGTGGAATGGGCGGTGCAGTCGATGCCGGTCCTTCGCTCCATTCAGAAGAGATTTGCCGTCGAAAAGCCGCTGGCCGGAATACGTATGTCGGCTTGCCTCCATGTCACCACCGAAACCGGAGCGCTTGCCCAGACCCTTAAGGCAGGCGGCGCCGATCTTCGAATCTGTGCATCCAATCCATTGAGCACCCAGGATGACGTCGCCGCCTTCCTCTCCATTGCGGAGGGGATTCCGGTCTTCGCAATCAAGGGAGAGGACAAGGAGACCTACTACCGGCACATAAACAAGGCCCTGGAGCATTCTCCGCAGATCACGATGGATGACGGCGCGGACCTGGTGAGCATTCTGCATTCCGAGCGCAAGGAGTTGCTTGCCGGCGTAATCGGCGGCACTGAAGAAACCACCACGGGCGTTATTCGTCTGCGCAGCATGGCTGAAAAGGGGGTGCTGCAATACCCTATAGTGGCGGTGAACGATGCCGACACCAAGCACCTTTTCGATAATCGATACGGGACGGGCCAGAGTACGGTGGACGGTATCATCAGGGCGACGAATCGCCTCCTTGCCGGGTCCAGTTTCGTTGTGAGCGGTTATGGCTGGTGCGGGCGCGGGGTCGCCATGCGTGCTGCCGGAATGGGTGCCAAGGTGATCATAACCGAGGTAGATCCGCTGCGGGCGCTCGAAGCCGTCATGGACGGCTACCAGGTTATGCCCATGCAGAAAGCAGCCCCTATCGGCGATTTTTTCTGTACGCTTACCGGCGATATCCATGTGCTTCGAAAAGAGCATTTCGAAGTAATGAAGGACGGCGCCATCATTTGTAATTCCGGCCACTTCAATGTTGAGATAGACCTGGATGCACTGGGCGAGATGGCCTCTTCGCGGCGCGAGATTCGCGACTTCGTCGAGGAATTCAGCCTTAAGAACGGCAAGCGGGTTTATGTGCTGGGTGAAGGGCGCCTGATCAACCTGGCCGCCGCTGAAGGACATCCTTCCAGCGTTATGGACATGAGCTTTGCAAACCAGGCGCTGTGCAGCGAATACATGGTCAAAAACCATGCTTCCCTGAGAAATCAGGTCTACAGCGTACCCCTGGACATCGATAAGGAAATTGCGCGCCTGAAACTGGCCAGCATGGGTGTCGATATCGATACGCTCACCGCGGAGCAGGATGTCTATCTGCATTCGTGGGAGATGGGCACGTAATGAGTGAAGCGTGAAGAGTGAAGAGCAGGGCTTTGCCCGTTACCGGTGAGTCGGTTTGGAGAGGCATATGAAAGTGGGAAAAGAATTTGTGATTTCCTTGGTCATATGCCTCCTCTTTTTAACCGGCTGTCCGGAACAGGCGCCTGTTACGCCGCGGCAGTCCGCGGAAGCCCCGCTGTTCGAGCGCATTTCTGCGACGGAGGCGCCTGCCCTCAATGAAGATATTCCGGTCGATACACTTCGCCCGGCTATTCAGAAAAGCCTCGCCTGGTACTCCAGACTTCCGGATGAAAAGCCCCTTGCATTCGGTGATAAGACAATAAAGGCCGGCATATTCAGGGAGTCGCTGTCGCATTTTCTCTCCCTGCTCGATGCCGGTGACATCAATGCTGAGAGCATCTCGCGTGAATTTGACCTTTTTCGGGTTCACACCGAGGATCGATCCAGAAAAATGCTCATCACCGGCTACTTCGAGCCTGTGCTGGAGGGAAGCCTGAAGAGGAGCAGTCTTTTCAAATGGCCTCTCTATGGAATTCCCTACGATCTTGTAACCGTGGAGCTGGATCGATTTAACCCGGCAAAATTTCAAGGCGATCGCCTGGTCGGACGCGTGGAAAAAAACCGGCTGATTCCATACTATACCCGTGCCGAAATAGACGGCCGGAAAGTACTGGAGCGACCGGGCGGTCAATCCGGCCAGCCGTTGGCCGCAGCCCTCGTATGGCTGAAAAGTCCTGTAGATGCCTTCTTTTTGCATGTTCAGGGGTCCGGGGTGATTCGTCTTCCGGACGACAGGCGTGTACGGGTGGGGTATGCGGGAGCCAACGGGAGGCCTTATTACAGCATCGGTAAAACTCTCATCGACAGCGGGGCCGTCGCTCGGGAGGAAATGTCTTTGCAGGCGATTCGAAATTACCTGGAGTCTCATCCAGAGACTCAGAACGATATCATGTGGAAGAACGAGAGTTATGTTTTTTACAAGTGGGTGTCTGAAGGGCCGCTTGGAAGCCTCGGAGCGGTAGTTACCGAAGGCAGGTCCGTGGCAAGCGACCCCAGGTATCATCCACGCGGCGCGATAGGCTTCCTGATCAGCGAAAAGCCCGTGTATGACGCCTCGGGGCAGCTTCAGTCCTGGGAAAGGTTGAGCAGGTGGGTTCTCAACCAGGACGCGGGCGGCGCTATTAAGGGTCCGGGCCGGATCGATCTTTTCTGCGGAACGGGCGATGAGGCGGAGAGGAGAGCGGGGCCGATGAAACAGCCGGGAGAACTCTACTACCTCATTAAAAAGGGGCTGATTGACTGACTGACCCTCGGCGTGATTTCGTTATCATGGACAACGAAAGAGAGGTTTACAGCGTTGCCCGCGTGACAGGCAGCAAAGCCGCAGAGGTTAGAGCCGATCAATCATCCCCAGGATATTGAGGAACGGCTGAAAGACGCCGCGGCCATGGTGTTTCGAGCCGAAAAAGATGTTTAATGGCTTATGCGCGAACCTGCCGAAGCGGGCGGGCTGGGTGCTATTCGCTTCGTTCACCGAGCCTACAGGAGTCTCGGCCTCCGGGTAACGCTCCCTTTTGCAGGTCTAAGGGGCTCCGCCCTCGCGCGCTCTTCAAGCCCCTTCCGCCCAAAAAGCAATCCGTCCTTCGCAAGAGGCGAAAAGAAAATTGCTTTTTGGTTCCCCGCGCAGGGGCTTTCCGTTTTGCTACCCGGTCTCGCCGTCAGCAAGGGCTGCATCAAGCGATGCAATCCAAAAGCAAAAATGGGGCTTGCCTCTTGCGGAAACGTACTATAAATGATACATTCTTTTGAGGGTGGATCATGACAGGCAAGAGACTGAGAGAGATCCCCGTTTCCTTCTATCGGACGGAAATGGGCGTTGAACCAGTTAGGGATTGGTTGAGGGATTTGCCGGACGAGGATCGGCGCACGATAGGAATGGACCTTGCGACAGTTCAAATAGGATGGCCTGTCGGGATGCCGCTATGTCGCCCTCTTGGCGGCGGATTATGGGAAGTCAGCAGTTCTTTGCCGAGCCGCATTGCGAGAGTATTGGGAGATGGCGCCATGAGCGGGAAAAACCAACATTGGGGGTCTTCGCTCGATGACTTCCTAAAAGAGGAAGGCATATATGAGGCCGCGAAAGCGGAAGCCGTTATGCGGGTGATTTCCTGGCAAATTGCCGAGGAAATGCGTAAGCGCGGCATCACCAAAACACAAATGGCCGAGCGGATGAAGACCAGCCGGGCGCAGGTGGACCGCATACTCAAGGCCAAAGGCAATGTTACGATAGAAACGCTCCAACGTGCAGCCGAGCTTGTTGGGCGTGAACTACGCCTGGAATTGGTCTAATATCTTTATATGGTAACTGCCTTTCTCAACCAAAAAGGGGGTGGCGCTCAGCCTCTTGCCTTGAGGCCCTTTCCGCGTTTAGAACAGCGCCCTGGTGAATTCGTCCGGATCGAAGGGACGCAAATCCTCCACACTCTCGCCGATTCCGATATAGCGAACGGGAACTTTGAGTTCGTCGCATATGGCGGCGATAATTCCCCCCTTTGCAGTGCCGTCCAGCTTGGTCAGCACAAGCCCCGTCAGGCCGATTCCCTCCGTGAAGAGTTTCGCCTGTGAGAGTGCGTTCTGGCCGGTTGATGCGTCCAGAACGAGAAAAACCTCGTGGGGGGCCGCCGGCATTTTCTTGTTTACGACCCGGTGGATCTTCTTGAGTTCTTCCATGAGATTGACCTTGGTGTGCATGCGGCCCGCGGTATCCATCAAAACCACATCCACATCCCGGGCCAGGGCGGCATCGAGCGCATCAAACGCTACGGCTGAAGGGTCCGACCCGCTTTTTTGCTTGATAACCGGGACTCCGGTACGCTCACCCCAGATTGAAAGCTGCTCCACGGCGGCGGCTCGAAATGTGTCCCCGGCGACCAACATGGGTTTTAGCCCCTGTTGTTTCAACTGGCTGGCCAGCTTGCCGATCGTGGTAGTCTTCCCGACCCCGTTCACACCCACGATCATTACTACGAATGGTTTGTCCGCCCGGTAATCGAGGGGGGGGGCATCCACATCGAGAACGGTTCTTATCTCTTCCCGGATTTGTTCCCGCAGCTTCGAAGGATCGCTCAATTCCTTGCGCTTTACCTTGTCGGCAACTTTGCGAAGAAGCATTTCAGTAGTCTTGACGCCGAGATCCGAGGTAATGAGTATTTCTTCGAGTTCGTCCAGCAGATCTTCGTCGATGATCTTTTTCCCTAGCACCAGGCGATCCACCCGGCTGACAAACTTTTCGCGGGTCTTATTCAGGCGTTCGCGGAGGCGTTTGAAAAAGCCCGACTTCGGGCCCTCCTCCTCCTGGATCTCCTCCTCAGCGCCGGGACTTTCCAGTTCCGCTTCAACGGTATCGGCAAGAGTGACCTCCGCAGGCGCGACCTCATCTTCGATAACGGCTTCACCTTCCTGGGTCTGCTCTTCCGAAGGCTCGACCGGGGCTTCTATATCCTGCTTCGCTTCCTCTTCTATCTCCTGGTGTTCCCCTATTTGCTCGGACGCTTCTTCTCCGGGTTTTTCCTTTTTTCGTCTAAACCATTTGATCATCTTGTTCCGCGGCTCCTTCAGAAATTGGTATTTCAAATTGTACCTGCATCGGCAGTAGAGTATAGAGTGCAATCGTTCAGAATGTAATAACTTATAACGACACAATCCGCTCCGGCAAGGCGGGATTTTCAGGGGAGAGAGATGGATAGTCAAGAGATGAATTTACGTCATGAAATAATCAAGGTGTGCGCAAAGCTGGAGAGCAAAGGCCTCATAGCGGCGAGCGACGGGAACGTAAGCTGTCGTGCGGGAGAAGATAGCATCCTGATAACTCCGAGCGGGGCGCCCAAAGGGGAACTGCGTGCGGGAGATCTGGTGAAAACCTGCATGAAGGGAAATATCCTGGAGGGCTTGGGCAGACCTTCGAGCGAAATCCGGATGCACCTCTTTGTATACCGTCAGCGTCCAGACGTTACGGCGATCGTTCATGCTCATCCTCCGCTCGTGACCGCTTTCACCCTGGCGGGATTCCCCTTTAACTCGAAAATACTGCCCGAAGTCTGGTTAACGATGGGCCGCGTGCCCGTGGCCTCCTATGCAACCCCTTCGACAGAGGAAGTTCCGGAATCCATCGCGCCGCATGTCGAGAAGAGCAATGCAATTCTATTGCAGAGGCACGGCGCTCTGACTTTCGGATCGAGCGCAATGGAAGCATTCATGAGAATGGACAAACTGGAACACGCAGCGAAGACTCTTCTTTACGCCTCCATTCTGGAAGGCCGAAAAGCCCCCGCTGCATTGACGGATAGTCAGATATTGAAGTTGGATGCGATTTTGTAGCGAGGACCCTCTTCAACGGATAGCGGTTTCAGGGTGGCCCAGTCTGCTCTCTGCATCAACTGGTTCAGGAAACGGCTGTGGAGCGCATGGCCGGCTTTCCGCACCTTAAAATGCCCCAGGACCGGCATGCCGGTCAATGCAAGGTCGCCTACGAAATCGAGGATCTTGTGGCGCACGCATTCATCGGAATATCGGAAGCCGTCTTCGTTCAGCAGTTCGCTGTCACCGAACACAACGGCATTGGATAGCGAGCCGCCCTGTATGAGACCCATTGTCTGGAGCCTTTCGACGTCCTTGAGAAACCCGAAAGTCCTGGCCTTGGCTATTTCCCTTCCGAAGCTTCCGTTGCGAAGCGACCAGAGAAGTTGCTGTCTGCCCACCAGCGGGTGGGGATAGTCTATCTCATAATGGACCTCAAGGAGGTCGCAGGGAGTGGCCCTGATAAAGGAATCCCCTTCGGCTACGCTCACCGGTTGCTTGATTGTCAGGTAATTGCGGACTTCGTCCTGTTCACGGATGGCAGCCTTGCGGATCATCTTCACAAAAGGCGCCGCGCTTCCGTCGAAAATCGGTACCTCCGGTCCGTTTACTTCCACCAGAACGTTATCGATGCGGCTGCCATAGAGCGCAGCCATGAGATGCTCAATTGTGGAAACCGTGGCGCCGCCGGCGCCGATGGTGGTTGCCTGGAATGTATCGACAACATTGTGGTGATGAGCGGAAATGACAGGACTGTCAGGAATGTCCGTGCGGCGGAATTGTATTCCATGTCCAATTGGCGCCGGTTTTAGCACCAATGATACCTTTCGGCCGGAATGCAGGCCAATACCGCTGCACCACACGACTTGGCCAATGGTGTGCTGCTTGATGAACTCGAAATTCACGCCCCTCTGATCCTCCTCGCCCGCTCCACAAGCATTTTCCGTGCCACTTTCAAAAAATCGTCTCCTGAAGGGGGATTAGTCTTGGAACAAGCTGGGCCGCACCCTACAGGGATTAGCGAAAAAGATCAAGAAAGGAAAAACTGGCAGGATTCCAGGATATGTGGCAAAAAGGAGACAAGGCGGACTGCAGGTGTCTCTTTTGCGCAACGCTTCCGTGAAGACTGCGGGGCAGTCGCGATGCCTGTCCCCGGTCCATAAGCTCTTGATTATTGATTCCGAATATCTGATACTTGCAGAGTTTGACCTGCACATTGATTATATCGGCAGAAGATGCTGTTTTGTTTACAAGTTTAAATGGGAGTATCCATGAAAATAGAATATTTTCCCTCGGAGATACGGCCTTGGGTCATCCCGAAAATCCGAGGAGAGTACATCTATCGGTGCCTCGGGTGTGGGCGCCGTTTCGGCATCGAGGAATTGCTCTACACCTGCCCTGATTGTGAGGCGGTCCTTTTGATCGAAGACAAAGAATGGGACCGGCTCAAAGAAGTCCCGGGAGAAAAATGGCGCACTATTTTCGACTACCGGAAGATGCTCAATGATCCGGCTCTCCGGGGAATTTACCGCTATCACGAGCTGATCGGATCGATAATCCCTTTAGAGGATGTCGTCTGCCTTGGTGAGGGACACACTCCCGTAGTCGCCGCCAATGAAGCGCTGGGGGAGTGGGCGGGAATCCGCTTTTTCTTCAAAAACGACGGGCAGAACCCCAGTGCATCTTTTAAGGACCGAGGGATGGCAAGCGCTTTCAGCTACCTGAATTTCCTGATAAACAAGCGTGGGGTTAGGGATGTGCTGGCGATCTGCGCCTCGACCGGGGACACCTCTGCCTCGGCCGCGCTGTATGCCTCCTACGTGTCCGGAAACGTCAAGTCCGCCGTGCTTCTGCCACAGGGCAAAGTGACACCGCAGCAGCTCGGGCAGCCTCTGGGCAGCGGCGCGAGAGTCATTGAAATCCCGGGTGTTTTCGATGATTGTATGAAGGTGGTCGAACATCTTTCGGAAAACTTTTCCGTGGCTCTTATGAATTCAAAGAACGCCTGGCGAATTCTTGGGCAGGAATCGTACAGCTATGAGATAGCACAGGTATTCGACTATGAAGTCGCCGATCTGGTCGTTGTGGTTCCGATAGGTAATGCCGGGAACATAACGGCAGTCCTTGGCGGTTTTCTAAAACTCCTCGAGCTGGGCATCATCGATTCGCTCCCGGCCGTACTTGGAGTGCAGTCGGAACACGCGAATCCGGTATTTCTCTATTATCTGGAGCCGGAAGCTGCGAAAAGAGAGTTCCATCCGGTCACCGTAAGGCCCAGTGTCGCCCAGGCCGCCATGATCGGAAATCCCGTATCGATGCCTCGGGTGATTGAGCTGGTTGAACGGTATCGCCGGATTGCGGGACAGGAAGCAGTCCGGATTGTCGAGATCAGCGAGCAGGAGATCATGGATTCCATGCTCGTAGCCAACCGTAGCGGCCACATTGCCTGTACTCAGGGTGGGGAGTGCCTGGCCGGCATCAGGAAAGCGGTGGCCGAGGGCAAGGTGGATAGCAAGCGCAGGGCGGTACTCGACGCGACCGCTCATGCCATGAAGTTTTCGGTGTTTCAGGATAAGTACTTCTCGGATTCCTTCGAACCCGAATTTGAGGTGACACCCAGGGCTGAGCTGCGCAATGCCCCGCTTGCCGTGAACCTGCCTGACTCCGTACCAAATCCCCGGAATGGGAAACTGCCGCCCGAAGAATTCCAGAAGTTCGTAGCATATACCTCGGCGGTCATCGCCGATTGGTTGAATCTCAAAGAATTGCAGCGGAAAGCATAGCCCGGAGTATTACAGAATGAACATTTTGTCCTATCGCGGCGTTTTGCCGCAGGTTGCCGATGATGTCTATATCGCTCCCGGCGCGTGGGTGATTGGCGATGTCATAATTGGAGAGCGCAGCAGCGTCTGGTTCAACAGTGTTGTTCGCGGAGATGTCAACTTCATTCGCATTGGTTCCTGCACCTGTATCCAGGATAATTCCACTCTTCACGTGACGGGGGGGAATTTTCCCCTGCACATAGGGGACAGGGTGGTGATCGGTCACAAAGCCATAGTCCACGGCTGCACCATTGAAGATGAATGCATGATAGGAATGGGTTCGATCATTCTAGACGGATGCAAAATCGGGAAAGGGTCCGTAATTGCCGCCGGAGCCCTGCTTCCACCCGGCTTCGAAGTGCCCCCGGAATCGGTTGTCATGGGGTCTCCCGGCCAGATAAAGCGAAAAGCCGGGGACGCCGACCGGGCGATGATTTTGCGCAGTTGGTCCCATTATGCCGACCTGGCTGCCGAATATTTTTCCGCAGGGTCGGCCCGGCAGGGATCGGTGAGAGGGTTTTTGAGGTAGCCTCACAATGGGTTTTTTTTCCCGTATCTATGGCAATTCCATCGGGCAGAAAGCACTCGAAAGCGTGGTGCGGAAGTGCCACTGTTGCATGGGGATTGGCACAGGCGATAACCCTGAGACCAGTGGCGAGGAGGGTGTGCTGCGGGTGCTCAAAAAAGGGCAAGCTCCTCCTTACTGCGTCTTCGACGTGGGTTCTCACAAAGGTGAGTATCTCGATGTGGTTTTGACTGCTCTGGACGGAACCAGTTTCGAGGTGCACTGTTTCGAACCCTCCAAGAGAATTTTTGGCAGTCTTGCAGCTCGGGTAGGTGAAAACCGGCGGGTTGTTCTGAATAACTTCGGTCTTGGGAAACAAAAGAGCCGTGCAGAGCTTTTTTACGGCTCTCAAGAAGCAGGCGGGACGCTGACAAAAAGGCGCCTGGAGCATGTCGGAATGAGCGAGTGGAGATCCGAGGAAGTGGAACTGGATACTCTCGATCACTACTGTAATAACCTGAATATCAACTATATCCATCTTTTGAAGATAGATATAGAAGGTCATGAAATGGATCTTTTGGCCGGTGCCGAGGAAATGTTCAGCAGGGGAGCAGTCTGGATGACCACGTTCGAGTTCGGTGGCTGCAACATTGATACGAGAACATTTTTCAGAGATTTCTATTACTTCTTTAGTTCAATGTAGAAATCCACGCCCTGTGGGCGTGGTAATGTGGACTGGCTATGCCGGTCCCGAATGGGCTTGGCCGTGAGGCCGCTCACTGCTATCTCCCGTCTCGAGTTGTTGCCGCAACGTCGAGGAGGAGAATGCAGTGAGCAGATTTCGAAAGTTATCACACACGATATGGCACTGCCAATATCACATCGTGTGGGTTCCCAAGTATAGGTACAGAGTGCTGGTGGGGCCTATCAAGGAAGCAGCGAGCACGGGAATCCAGGCAATCTGTGGCTATGCTGGCTGTGAAGTTGTTGAACTGAACGTGCAAAGGGATCATGTTCATCTGATCATTATGATCCCACCTAAAGTGGCAATTTCGGATTTGATGGGCCGATTGAAAAGGCAAACATCGATTAAGCTGTTCAAACAATTCCATCACCTCCGAAAAAAGCCGTACTGGGGGAATCATTTCTGGGCTCCAGGTTACTGTGTCGACACAGTTGGGCTCAATGCCGAAATGATCCAGAAGTACGTAAAACATCAAGAAAAGAAAGAACGGCTTGAAGAGCAACTAACAATCGGCAAACGATAAAAGCACCCAAGTGCGGCGCAACCAAGGCCTGCCCCCTCTGGGGGCTGGGCATGTCCCCCCTATGGGGGGTGAATTTAAAGCCCCGTTTTTTGGGCGGGGTTCTTTACATGTAGAAATACCCACCTTGGCGGAAACGCTTTCGTGAAGGGGTCGTGAAAGAGTGAAAGGCAACTATCATTGACATGGTCACCGATCAGTAATAGCCTTCGAATCTTGATTATGTCTATTTAGCCTGATCAGTCCGCGCTTTAGGAGTAGCACCATGCGTTTTCGAATATTTGTCAAAGGGGCGCCGCTCTCCACGTTCATCAAAGGAATGCCTGCCTTCTTGCGGGATTTATACCAGTTGAAGAAGCAGGCTGCTACATCGGATGAGTTCCCTCTCCGAGGATTTTACCCGTGCGTTCGGGAAAGGTACATGGATAGCGGAACGGCAGGCGGCCATTACTTTCATCAGGATCTGCTGGTAGCAAGTCGAATATTTAAGAACAATCCTGAACGACACGTGGACATCGGTTCTCGAATCGATGGTCTGGTTGCGCATGTTGCGTCTTTTAGACCGATTGAAGTTCTGGATATCAGGTCTTTGAAGAGCCCATCTGAAAGTATCATTTTTACTCAGGCGGACCTCATGGACGTGGATTTCTCCCTGGTGAATTATTGCGATTCGGTCTCGTGCCTGCACGTACTTGAGCACTTTGGGCTTGGACGATATGGCGACCAGATCGATTTCCTCGGACATCTTAAGGGATGGAAGAATATATATAGAATGCTTCGTAAGAATGGCATACTATATTTTTCGGTCCCTATAGGAGAGCAGCGTATTGAGTTCAATGCCCACAGGGTTTTCTCCATTAATTACTTATTGGAGATGATGGAAGGCCGCTACCATGTGAAATCTTTTTCATATGTTGATGATGCCGGGGATTTGGTCCGTGACCCGGAGATGACCTCCGAGCGCCTCAAGAGCAACTTTTCGTGTCAGTATGGATGTGGGATATTCGAGTTGGTCAAGCTTTGAAGGGTATCCTGTCTGCCGGGTGAACATCAATGTTCGGTTGAGTCCCACTCGGCCAGAACTCCCACGATACGGAATACCTTATCAAAGCGCATTTCCCAGGTATGTTCGCCCATGGCTCGTTTAAGGCCTGCCGATCGAATTGTAGCGGCATCATGGGGTTTGGCGAGCAAGTAATTAATCTTTCTGAGCAAGTCCTCGAAACCAGTGTAAGTGACGATCTCCCTGCCTATGTGATAGAACGTGGCCAACTCTTCGTGGTGTTCAGTGAGATAGACTCCGCCGCTCATAGGTACTTCGAAGTCCCTGCCTTTAAGGCAAAAGGTTTCCCGGTGTCCCAGAACCCCTCCAAAGCCGAGATTGATCCTGCTGCGTGAATAGGTGCGCACCATTTCCTTTGTGGAAAGCGGGCCGTTCGGCCATCCGGGACCGAATGTTTCTACTCGGATACCTGCGTTGCGAAGTCTTGAAATAACCTCGGGCCTGTTTCCGTAGCACTGTCCTACAAAGGAGACATCGTATATCTTTTCCTCCGGGTATGGATGGTGTATCTCGGGGTTCGCTCCTTCCGGCAGATAGATCGGCGTAGCCCCTTCGACGACATATTTTTCGAGCGCATCACGGGTGCTTGTCCAGCACAGGTCGAAGTATCGGCAAATATCGCGCGCCCCCTGGGCCCGTTTTTGCCTTATCTTTCCGACAAAAGCTTCTTTGTCGTTCAGGGTCAGATTGACAATGAGGGCTCCCAGTTCACGCAGTCCCAGCAGTGTTTCAGGCAATATTTTCGCCCCCCCAAGATAGGTGAACACAACATCGAATTGCCGCTCGGCGCTGAGTTTGGCCGCTTTGCGTAAAAGGGCGGCATTCATTTCTTCCATCCAGCCCTTTTCATCCGGTTTTTTATTTCCCCAAAGAGTCGGATCGGCCCAGTCAAGCCATTGAACTGAACCGAACTTGGCGAGGGCGGGGCCCAGCGAGGTAGCCTCCCAGTTGAAATCATGGTAAATGGAGAGAATATTGAGGTGGCCTTTTTGCAGAGCGATTTTGCCCGGGAAGCGTTTCCCGATGGATGCCCTGATTTCGGTCTCATCGGGAATGTGGAGGCCGCGCTCAGAAAGAAGCCTTCGGTAATGGTCGTTTTCTCTTTGCAGTCTCCATCTGTTGCGCCAGGCTCGAAATTTGTGCCTCAGTGGTCTGAACATATCACTACTCATTGGTGAGTGAAGAGGCGGTGGCCTCCTGACTTGGATTGAAGGCCGTTCATCACGTTCAGAATATGCCCTGCATCAATGGCGGGAACGGAAAAATGCCTCCCAAGATCGATGCAAACCTCAAGCGCCCCCACGCCCGCACCGACAAAAAAACAATCCGGTTTTTCCGGAACAGACTGTGCCACCTTTTCCCGAAGCGCCTTCCAGCGGGTTGCTACATAAGAATCCGCTATCGGCACATGATAGAGTCGGGGAGAGGAACCGGCTTTTGCAAACCAGGCGGTACACTCTGAAAGATTGAAATCGGGATTAACGATGCAGATCTTTTTGCCGTCCATTTCCTCGGCGAACCGTGGACTGGAAAAGTAGGCATACACCACATAGAAAGGGACATAATTCGATCCGGTGAGTGCAATGTCCTGCTTTTTCAGAAATTCCAGAAAGCCTGGCGCCTCATCGTCATAATACTTCCTGAACAGCCTGTGCAACAAGCTGGGCCTGCGGATGTTTCCCGCATATACCAAGGGCGCCAGCATCCCTGATCTGGAAAGCTCTCTGAGGGCGGAAATATGAAAAGGCAACGCATTGCGTATGGCATCGACGGATTCAGCCTGCTTATACAATCCATTGCATTTGAGGGATTCGGCATAGAAAGCGTATTCACCGTCGGCAAAGCGCACAACAGGGAAAGGATGCCGGTTCTCCATGGCGGATTTAAAGCGCCGGGCAAGCAGGGCGACATAGTCGTCTCCGGACGATATGGACTTATGAAAGAGATTGTACTCCCGGCCGGGCATATCCGGCATACCTTTACTTAAGATAGCCTTATTGTCGATACCCGAAATGACGAGCTTTTGGAAAACGAATTCCCCTGTTTGAAGCAGATGTCCGAGAGCGGTTCCTTCCAGGGAGACCTCATCGACGCGGCTTTCCATCATTACCTTCGCTCCAGCCTTCTTGCCACTACCGCATATCCCGTTCCGGAAAAGCATTTTGCAATGAGCCTTGCAAAAATACTGAGCACCGGAATTCGTCGTAATTTCATTTTGACCCAGTTTGAATGGTAGCTTTTTCTCCCGATTATCTTGAAATCATGCTGCAGAAGAAGTTTTTCCAGAGATTCAGGTGTGAAGTGGCAGAGATGATATGGCAGCGACCAGCCTTCCCAATCCTTGCCGTATCTCAAGGCGTCTGTGCCCAGATGATTTGGAACTTCAACGATCAGCAATCCATCGGGTTTCAGCCATCGGTGCGCTAATTCAAGATAGATATGGGGATTTTCCGTGTGCTCCAAAGAATGCCACATGGTGATGAGATCGAACGAATTTTCCTTGAAGGGCGCATTGTCAATCGTGCCGGTGGTAACCGTTATTTTCAGGGTGTTTCGCACATACTCAGCGGCGTCCTCGGAGAGGTCGAATCCCTCGACTTCATAGCCGCGGTTTCTGCATGCCAGAAGGAAATAGCCGCGTCCCGATCCGATGTCGAGAATACGTCCACTTTTCAAGTGCGGGCGAAAGAAACGCAGGCGGTGTGCTTCCCACGAAAGCCTTTTTTGCATTTGCGGGGAGCCGGGCGTGGGAGCATCATCGTAGTGGGAAAGGAAATAGGAGTTCCTGTAAAGAGACTCCATCCGGTCTGCACTCGGCTTGGGGTCAAGAATTCCCAGACCGCAGCGCCGGCATCGATAAACTGTCCACTCACCTTCCCGTATCAGTAGTTCCCTGTTTTCCTCCCCGCACAGGAGGCATGACGATCCCTGCCCCATATTCAACTCCCGGATTTGCCGCTACGGCCCATCTCATAAAAAATTACCCGGTACCTGGAGAGCTTGACTAGAAGAGATTGCTTACGCAGCGAAAATGGGAGCAGAAGACGGATCGTAAAAATCCGCCACAAGGCGCGGATGCGCTGATACCTCCGAATGCTCTGAAGGGTTTTCGTATAGTAATGCTTTTCACAAAACAGAATCTCTGCCCTAATCTTCTTGCGTACGATTTCCGCCGGCGGATTGTTGCGCTCGCTCATACCCCCGTGATGCATGATCACTACATCGCCGATGTAGCCGATCTCGTATCCCTGCTTGCGGATACGGAGACACAGGTCCTGATCTTCGCCATAGAGGAAGAAATCCTCATCGAAACCCCCCACGGAGAGGAGGAGAGGAGTCCTGACAATCTGGCATGCACCCATAACGCAGGCGATTGTTCCGGGAAGATTCCCCAGATCTTTTTCTCCATGTCGATGGCCGGGGTAACGAGCGGAAACCGAATGCTGTTCGGCGCCATCGTTGTTGAGAACTCTCGGACCAGCGAGACCGATCTCCGGATGTGAGTCCATGAAGGCGATCATTTTGGCGAAGGTATCCTGCTCAACCGTCGTGTCCGGGTTTAGAAGGATAACATACCTGCCGGTGCAGTCTCGAAGCGCCTGGTTGTTGGCCGGCCCGAACCCACGATTCTCTTCATTGGCGATAACCCTGCACAGCGGGAAGTTGTCCCTGATAAAGTCCACGCTTCCATCCCCGGAAGCGTTGTCCACCACGAAGACTTCGATTGGGGGCAGGCTGGTTGAAAACACCGAGGAAAGGCAGTCGCCGATAACGTCGATCGTCTTGTAGTTGACTATGATTACAGAAAGGTCGGGCACGTCTAAGTCTTCTCGGATAGTCCGGCGTCTTGTCGCCGTAAAAGTGTCTTGAGGAACAGTCTTCTCAGTTTATCCGCAACGCAGTCCCAGTCATTCTCCTGCGCAGTACGTATGGCTGCTTCACTCATTGATGCGTACAGAGGCGTATCAGTAAGGCGGATGATTCTCTCAGCCGTCCTGTCCGAATCTCCGTCGGCAGGGATAGTAAAACCGTTCCCGCCATCTTTGACCACATCACGGGCCCCGACCCGAGAACTGATTATCACCGGTAATCCGGCTGCCATAGCCTCGAGTACCACCATGCCGAATGTGTCATATTTCGAAAGCATTACAAAAAGATCTGCCGCCTTATAGTACCTCTCGATCCTGTTCGTCAAGGCGCCGGTGAATATCACCTCTTCGGCGATTCCGTGGGACCGGGCGATTTCCCTGTACTTTCTTTCATTTCCACGGCCGACGACCAGGAGCCGGATAGAGGCCTGCGGCCGCAATTCTCGTGCCCTGGCGACTGCTGCAATAATGGTATCGAGTCCTTTGACCTCGAAGTTCTGGCCAACGAAGAGGAGGAGAAAGTCTTTTTCACCGATGCCGTGGCGCATACGAATCTCGGCGCGGCATGATTCTTTATCCGGTGTGGCGAATCGAGCGAAATCGACCCCTGGATGGACCGTCTGCCACCGTCCCTGCAGGAGTTTGTACTCACGGCGAAACTCGGTTTCAACCTGTGAGGAGACCGGCAAGAACCAGGAGGCTTTGCCCGCAGCGAGCATTTTCTGTTCGAGACGGCACAGCGCTCTGTCAAAAAGGCTTTGCCGTTTCTTGCGAATATCCCTCACCCATCCACGGTGGGGAACGAAATGCACGGAAAAGACATCCGCGTGAAAGAGTCGCTCATGAGAATGCACGAGGTCGTAATCACCTTGTGCGATTATTCTGCGTGCGAACCAGGCGAAGCTGAGAGGTCGAATGAACCTCGGGAAACGAATTATCGGAACTTTATGGAAAGTGATCCGATTGGAATCGGAAGCCCAACGGTTTGCGAATACATGGACTTCGAAATCTTCTCTCTCAGAAAGGCGATCCGTCAACTCGGTGGCGTAACGCTCGCTTCCGCCGACGAGTCCATACTTTGCAATCACAACGGCAATCTTGCAGCGTGAAGCATTTTCTTTGTGTAACTGGTGCACAGCCTAGCACCACCGGTCGCGCGTGTTCGGGTGAAGGTGCATACCCGGGGGTACGGGGATGCTGCCGCGCACGATGCATCGACGTATGAGTTCTTCCGCCGCGGCCATCAGGGTTTCAGGTGTTCCAGTCCACTTGCGGATAGCTTCTTCGATGGTGGGAGGCTGGCCCCCATCCATGAGCGCGCACAGGAGGATATAGAGCGATGTTGCTTCAATGCTGGCATTAGCTTCGAAAATTGCGCGGTCCATGTTCATAAGATTCACCCTCGGGAAACAGTTGCTTGAATCAGTCACGCATGACCATGTAACTCAGCCGATATTCAGTATAACTTCATGTAATTGTTCTGCCATGTCAACTATCCTGGGACCGGAGCGGCAGGTGAGGCCGCAATCGAAAACGAAAAGGCGCCCATTCCGAACCGCGCGTACCTGCAGCCAATTGGGATCAGATTTGAGCAGACCACTGATATGAGGTTCGCAGAAAAAAATAATCTCCGGATCTTTAACCTGAATTTCAACCGGGTTGCATACGAAGTAAGCGGCCCCACCGTCTCCCGCTACATTGGACCCTCCCGCAAATTCGATCACATCGTGTTGAAAAGCTCCCGGTCCTACAGTGATCAACGGATCATAGTTCATAATGCGAAAGATGGAAGGACGTCTGGCAAGGCCGGGGGCTTTCAGCACGGATCTTATTCGCTCAAGCCTTGCCGTGAGCCTGGAAATCAATCTGCTGCAGCTCTCCTCTCTGCCGATAATGGCGGCAATCTCGCGGAAAGTGTCGATTGATGCCGTTATGGTTGGCGGATCGCTGTGATAGACCCGCAGACCTGCTTCCTCCAATTCAGAGCGGACTTCTTCATGGTGCGAGCCGAAGGTGAGCACGAGGTCAGGCCTCGCCTCAATAACAGAACGAAGGTCGGGAGAATACCAGGACCCGAAGCACGGGATGTCTTTTACCGCAACCGGAAAATCACAATTCTCGGATACACCGATAAGGCAGTCTATGGCGCCCAGGGCCGTTACGATTTCGGTCTGGGTCGGGGCCAGGGAGATAAGCCTGAGGCCTGCGCCCATGTTATTCGCTCCCCGGAATTGAAGCGGCCGAATGCGTGAGGACCCGCGTAAAGACATTTACCAGTCCCCAGATCAAATCCAGGGAGGGGAGATGTGTGGTCACGGTCTCATCGAACAAAATGTGAAAGGAAGGCGCGAATTCTTCGTCGCCGAGCCAGAAAATAACCAGCAGGGGGACACGCGGCAGAATCCGGAACTGGTAGGAAAGGTCTCCCAGGTTTGCTTTCTCCCCGCCGAGAAGACGCGCCCCGGCATCGAGCAGTTCAGGCCGAGTGTCGAACGAGTCGGCCAGCGACGCCAGTGGAAGTGTATGCGAGGCCGAAAAGAAAACACTTCCGGAAGGGAGGTCCTTCTCGCTCACCCATTTCCCGGAAGTTGGCTCATCGCGCGCGCTGATCAGATAATGGAGGATGACCAGGTTGAGCTGGAAGTCCCTGGAAAATGTAGCCAAAGACCCGACGACCTCCATCTCCTCCAGTTCAGGAGAGCAGATGACGGCGGTATTGAGAAATGGAATGACATAAACCTTTTCCTCAACATCATATTCCGCAACTGCTCTTGTGGTGATTTCCCGAGGGTCTGCCTGCCGGAGCCTTTCCCAGAGTTGCGGCTCAATCTCCCAGGAATCGGAGAGGGCGGAATCGTTGAATTCGTCTTCCTCGGCAAGAGATCGTATTATCTCGCGGGCCGGCGCTTCGGATTCTATGGGAACCAGGATGCGTCCCCATCCCCTTTGAGGGACAAAAAGGCCGGTATAGGGCGTTTCTTCAAATGACCTCAGCAGGGCGGGTATGCCTTCCTGCTGCAGGGCATCCATAATAATGTCCGCCTCAAAGCGGTTTTCGAGTGTGTGAACGGTGACGAACTGAGAATAAGAATCAGTCATTATTTCTCTTCACCTGCTGAGTTCCTGGATTGAGGACTCCGCCAGGCCGTTTCCCAGCGTGGCTAGTATCATACCTCTTTATCGAAAAAACTCAATGCGCACAAGCTGATTTAACCTATAGCCAAGGCCTGATTGCTAATGCTTTTCGAATAGGAATGAGTGAATTGCCTGTCGCGTGTTTTTTATGCCTTCCCAAAGGATCAAAATGCTGTATATAGCCTCTTCTAATAGATCGCACTCAACAGATCTTTGCGGGAGGGATTATGAACATTCTGGTTACGGGGGGCGCCGGGTACATCGGGTCCCATACGTCAAAGCTTTTGAGAAAAGCGGGTCATGTGCCTGTCGTCTTCGACAATCTCTCGAACGGCTGGCACGAGTGGGTGAAATTCGGCCCGTTTGCCTTCGGAGACATCCGAAACGAGGAAGCCTTATACAGCGCGCTGGCCGGGTTCAAGATCGACGCTGTGATACATTTCGCCGCCAAGGCTTACGTGGAGGAATCGACGCGTCTTCCGGAGGTCTATTTCGATAATAATGTTAACGGCGTCATATCGTTGCTCAAAGCGATGAAGCGCGCCGGCACGAAAGTACTGGTCTTTTCCAGTTCGTGCGCCACCTATGGAAATGCAAAGACACCGACTATCCGGGAAGACCATCCCCAGGCGCCTACCAATCCCTACGGACTTTCAAAGCTTATGTGCGAGCAGGTGATCTCGACGGCCGCGCCCGTTTTTGGCCTCCGGTATGCAATGCTTCGCTACTTCAATGTGATTGGAAACGACCCGGAGGGGGAAATATTCGAACGGCATGAACCGGAAACCCATGTCCTGCCCAATCTTATCAAGGCAGCTTTTTCCGGAGGCCCATTTTCCCTGTTCGGTACTGATCATGACACCCCTGATGGAACGGCTGTGCGGGACTACGTCCATGTGATGGATCTGGGCCAGGCGCATATCAGGGCAATTGAGATGCTCTCAGGGCGGGAGCGGCTGGTATCGAATGTGGGGACGGGTAAAGGAGTATCGGTACGCGAACTGGTGGAAATCGTCGAAAAAGAACTGGCGCTTCGGGTGAACGTTCAGGAAAAACCCATCAGGCAGGGAGACCCGCCTCAACTGGTGGCCGATAATGCTTTTCTGCAGACATGGTTTAAGCACCAGTTCAAACCTGTCGCCCAGGCGGTTCGGGAGATCTCTGCGGTTTCCGGAGGTGTTGCAGAAGGCTGAAAAACCGGGTTCCGCTATCAAGTCACGGGAAGGGGGACATGGTCGTGACCACCGCGCTCCTATATCGGTCAGGCGGCTGTGGCTCAGACCACCGACCATCCGGTCAGGCTCTTGTGGGGGCAATCGATGTCTTTATACTCTTCCGCATAAAGATCGAAGTCGGCTTTGGTTTTTGAGTCGACAAACAGCTCCAGGGTTGCGGACAAGCTCTTGTCGATCCTGCTGAAAACCTGCTGAAGTTCGGAGTCGAGTTTTTTCCATTCGCAGAAATGGCTTGTCTCACCCTCCGAGATGCAAACAAAGATGCCCTTTTCGATTTCGAGTTGAATGCCGTCGGTCTTGAGCATCATGGTGTAATCTCCTTAGTTATTGGAAGATACTGCTCAGGGCGATAGAGCCCTGAAGCTCCTCACACCAGAAACGTGAATTGAAAAAATCGATTGCGTCCGAAAAACTCTCAAGAATTTCTTCGTCGCTCAGGCCGTATTTTCTGTATTCTTCCAGCACTTCGGATGGCAGACTGGGGATATCGAAAACAAAAGGAATCATCTGGAGCCTCGCAGTAATACAAAATGCAGCCTTCTCCCATGAGAAGACAAGGCAGACCTTATGGGTCACATTCATTCGGGCTGCATATCTTGTTCCAAGCGAGAAAAGGCTGTTATTTCGCGCCACATTAACATTTTAGAACTTTTCATCGCCATTTCCATTGCATCTAGTGAAACAGCGAGTTGACAGTTTCTGTCAGCGAAAAGTTTCATTCACTTTAGCGGGCGCCCCAAGCAGAAGGATGTCTACATCGCTTCTGGACTGGCGCCTACTTTCTTGTTTCCTGTGGGCGTCCTGCGGAGCGGACATATATATCAGGTTTCGATCGAGGCAAGAGATAGCGATCAGGATTTGTCGAAGAGTTCTCGATCACTGTGGAATCAGTTCATTGCGCCGTAGTGCCTGATGGCCGACCACTATAAGGACAAAGAAAAAGGGACTCAGCTTTTGACTGAGTCCCTTTTTTTTCTCGAATAGCGGGGACTGGATTTGAACCAGTGACCTTCGGGTTATGAGCCCGACGAGCTACCTGACTGCTCCACCCCGCGGCAACATCAGTAACTATACTCTGCCGTGGCCGCATTGTCAACCAGAGTAATTCTCTCAACTACATTCCGGAGGATGCATCTGAAAAACCAGGCCTTTTTGCGCCGGTGGGCGCTTTACCGGCATGACAGATCCGGATAATAGTAATAGAAAAGGGCCGACTTCGGTGGAAATCGGCCCTGCAAGCCGGAAATAATGCAGGTTCGGCTGAACGAATATCGTAGAATTAGTCAAAATCAATGATCATGTCGGCTTCGTTGCCGCAGACCTTGCATACGCGGTTCTCGAGCTGCGCTTTTTTGACTGCGCCCGATTCCTTCTTGAGTTCTACCCACTCGCAGGTCACGGTCATTTCCGCCTCATTGCCGCACTTGTCACAGTGACATACTTGGACTTTTTTCTCAGCCATTGCAGGACTCCTCTCCCAATTGGATTTTAATTTATTCGCCTCAGATCCGGATGAACGGAACTCGAATATAATCATCAGCTCAGGGAAGGAAATGGATGATGATTATTATTCTTTGTATTTATCACTAAAGTCATTCAATATCATGTCCTGCCTCCAAGGGCAACCGGTTTGAATCGCTGAGCGAGCGGAACACAGGAGTATTACGGCTGCAAGTGAGGCGGAGCATGAAAAAGTCCTCCTTGTTTCCGTCTAGGAGCAGTTTCATGAGATCTTTTGATGTGACAATCGTGGGCGCCGGAATCATCGGCTTGGCCACCGGCATGAAGTTGCTCGAGTCCTTTCCGGGACTTCAGGTTGCAATAGTGGAAAAAGAAGGCCGGATCGCCGCGCATCAGACCGGGCATAATAGCGGCGTGATCCATTCGGGGCTTTACTACCGGCCGGGTTCTCTCAGGGCAAAGCTCTGTGCCTCCGGGGCGGAAGAACTGGTCTCTTTTTGCCGCGAACACGGCGTTGCGCACGAGATCTGTGGAAAAGTGACGGTGGCGGTCCGTGATGAAGAGCTTCCTGCACTGGACGAACTATTTCGCCGTGGAATGCAGAACTGTCCCAGAGGCCTGAGGATGCTCAGCCCTGCGGAGGTCGTGAAATTAGAGCCTCATGTGCGCTGTGTCAAAGGCATGCATGTTCCAGGCACGGGAATCGTTGACTACAGGGATGTCGCGAAAGCCTATGCCGGGGTTATAAAGGAAAGGGGAGGGGAGATCCTCCTGAGCAGAGAAGTCACCAGGATTACGGACCTCAGCCCCTCGACACTGCGGATAAATAGCTCGCGCGGTGAAATCCGGAGCCGGTTTCTGATCAACTGCGCCGGTCTTTATTCCGACCGTGTCGCGCAACTCTCAGGCCTTGAGCCGCCCTGCCGGATCATACCCTTCCGGGGTGAGTATTATCAGATAAGACCCGAGCGCGGATATCTCGTCAAAAATCTGGTCTACCCCGTGCCCGATCCTCGATTTCCTTTTTTGGGCGTGCATTTCACCAGAATGATCGACGGAAAGGTGGAAGCCGGCCCTAATGCCGTTCTCGCTTTTGCCCGGGAGGGCTATAGCAGGGGGAGTATAAATCCGGACGAATTGCATGAAATCTTCAATTATAAAGGCTTCTGGCGGCTGGTTAGGCGATATTGGCGAAATGGCGCGGGGGAAATGTTGAGATCTTTCTCCAAAACTCTTTTTATACGCGCACTCCGGCAACTTATACCGGAAATCGCCGGAGACGATCTCGTGCGTGGCGGCGCAGGGGTGCGGGCACAGGCGCTGGGACAGGACGGAAGGCTCATCGATGATTTCGTGATACGGCAGAGCGACAAAATGGTGCATGTCCTGAACGCCCCGTCTCCGGCAGCCACTTCTTCGCTTGCAATCGCTCGACACATCGTTCAAATTGCAGGAGAGCATATTCGCTGAAAAGATGTGCATCGCCCTTGGCGCTTGCCTTCACTCCCTGAGCAGGTGTTGAATGAGCAAAATCGACTATAAGAAAGACTTCAAGGCCTGGTACAAAGCGCCTGAAAAAGGGTTCGTTTTTATAGACATTCCTCCATTGCAGTACCTGATGATAGACGGGGCAGACGACCCGAATACGGCGCCCGCCTTCCATGCCGCCGTGGAGGCCCTTTATGGAGTCGCTTACACGATCAAGTTCTCAGTCAAAAAATCAGGTATCGGGCCGGAGTATTCCATTGCGCCGCTGGATGGGTTGTGGTGGTGCGAAGGGATGGAGGAAGGCTGTTTCGATCCGGAGAATCGCAGCCTGTGGCGCTGGACCCTTATGCTCGTTCAGCCGCCGCATATAGACCGTGCTATGTTGCTCTCTGCCGTCGCGCAAATGGATGCAAAGGGCAAGAAGGGACCGTTTGCCGATCTCCGCCTCGCGACCCTGGAAGAAAGACTTTGCATCCAGACGCTTCATGTGGGGCCTTACAGCGATGAGGCGCCGAGTATCGCCGCAATGCACCGGCACATTGAAGACCAGGGCTATGTTCCGCATGGCAGGCATCACGAGATTTACCTGAGTGACCCCAGGCGCACCAGCCCGGAGAAGCTCAGGACCATTCTGAGACAGCCGGTAAGGAAGAGCAGTGAACAGTGAACAGCCGCCGGTGGGCAGCCTTTGATGCCCAATGAGCAACCGTAATTCAAATTCGGGGTGAAAGTAGTTATTGATATCGCCAAATAGGACGGTCGGGAGGGGAATTGATGCTTAAACACGTGGTTTTCTTTAAATTCAAGAAAGATACGGCAGAGGCTTCCATCGCTGAAGTGTTGGAAGGGTTGCGTGGACTCCCGGGGATTATCTCCGAAATAAAGGGGTTTGAGTTCGGCAGGGATGTGGTGCGCTCGGAGAGATCTTACGACATGGCGCTTGTTTCCGTCTTCGACAGTCTGGATTCCATGAAGCGCTACCAGGTTCACCCCGCTCACCAGGCGGTCGTGGAGAAATTGAAAAAAATCTGCGACAGCATTCTTGCTGTCGATTTTGAATATTGATGATGACACACCGAATGTAGAGTCGCCGTAGGGTGGGCGCGAGTTCCATCGTGCCCACCATCCCGACGGCAAGAGTGTAGCATTCTCGCCACGAAAGCGGTGGGCACGGAAAAACCGTGCCCACCCTACGTTTGTCCATAACTCGGTGATGATTACCAGGCGTACACGCTTCATCCTCCATACGCCCCACTCAGCCTTCCGTCCTCCGTCCTCCGCCTTCCTACTTCCGTCCTCCGTCCTCCGCCCCCCGTCCCCTTAGCCCATTACGAACGATTCTTCCGTTTCGTCTTCCCAGCCGTCCCAGAGGTAAGCGTTTTCACGGCCGCCGGCGATAACGCGAAAGGCATATCTGACCTGCTCCTCGTAGAACTGGCAATAGGGGCTCGGAGCATCGAGAGTTCCCGATACGACGAATACTTCAGCGGGGCAGGGCGCCCCGCAGAAATGTCGAATCGCGCATCGCGAGCATGGTTCGATGGATTCGATCTTTCTGCCGGTCACGGCCCTGAACGGGTGACTTTCAAGGATCTGGTCGATTGTGTGCTCTCTTACATTTCCACCGCAAAATTCCGGAAACCCTATGAACTCGCTGCACGGAAAGGCTTCTCCCGCCGCGGAAACGGCAAAAAAGCAGCGCCCGCCGCCGCAGGGAGAGATGTCGCACATGAGCTTTCTTCCGGTGGGGCCGGCGACTCCTGCAAGAACATTGGCGAAATTTGCGATAACGAGCTTCTGTCCGGTTTTATCAAAGAGTTCGCCTGCCCGGTCGAGAGCCCTGCAGAAATTTTCCGCGAGGACTGCATTATCGGGTTTGAGTTCCTGCCCTCCCTTCTGCGTACAGCGAACAGGATTGAGCATCCCCACACGGACCCCGAGTCCGTGAAGGAGTTCGACCATGTCGGTGAGAGCATGGACGTTAGCACGGGTGACCGTGGTGATCACATTGAAGGCAGGATAGGATACGAGCTTCGGAATAACGCTCAGGACCTGGTCGAAGAAGCCGGTTCCCCCCCAGTTCATGCGGGTGGCATTGGCGATTTCGGCAGTCGGTCCATCCAGGGAGATGCCGATTCCCACCTGGTGATCGGTGAGAAATGCAATCGCCTCGTCATCGAGCAGAGCGGCATTTGTCTGAATTCCGAAATGGAACTTGTCCCGAAATTGCTTGATGCCGGCAAAAACGGCATCCCTGGCGAGAAGCGGCTCCGAGCCGTGAAAGATAACCTGGGGCTTTGCGCCCGCGGGAAGAATCGGCGCAAATTTTTCCAGAAGCAGGCCAAGATTCGTACAGAGTTCATCGGCGGTCATGGTCCGGCCGTTGCGGCGCATTTCCTCCGGCAGATAGCAGTAGCCGCAGTTGAAGTTGCACCGCTCTGTCGGATTGAAATATACGGCCGAAGGCTTGAGCCCGAATCTCAAACGATCCATCTCTTCTTTGAACGACTTCGCCTGGCTGTTGAATTCCGGGATCAGTCCACCCGCCAGGGCGCTTTCAAGAGCATCGCGATCCACGAGCGCCCAGAAAGCGAGATCCGGCTCGATAACGGCCACCTTGTCGGGAAGACCGATCTCCAGTACTGAAAACTGGGGTCCATAGCCGGTATTCGCATAAATTGCAGCCATGCTGAGGTTCCGTGCAGCGGTCATAGGGTTTCCTGTGCCTTATTTTGCCTCTTTCGGCCTGGGGGTTAGCAGAATGTAATGGGACAGGCCGGTGCCGGCCAATCCGCGGCAACGCCGGCGATAAGCCAAGATCTTACTCTCTTTTTTCATGCAACTTCCTCCTTGGTTGGGGTTACGCGGGTCAAACCCCGCGCCACAAAAAAACCCGGAAAGCCGCACAATCGCAGCCTTCCGGGTTACTTTTGCCATCAGCAACCGTATCTTTCTTTCCTGCAGGTCTTCTGACTCTCGGATCATCTGGAGGTCCGCAGCCTTCCCCCCGGGGTGAACCCCGAAAGTGGCCTTTTTCTCGGCAGACCTCCATCCCCGATCACAGCGGCGGGACCGCCACGGATTTTAACCGTGTTCCGGGATGCAGGAAATCGAACTATGACGGGCGCAGATTATGTCAAGGCGGCAAGGCGTGTCAACCGGATTGTGTAGATCGGATAGAAAGTTCAATCCGAGACCGAATGGTGTATAATACTTTAATGGGCGGATGCCGATAGTATTTCAGGAAATCCTGGCCGTACAGGAGAAGCCATGGCTGCAACCGGGCGGTTCGGTAAATATGGGGACCTGAAGAGAAAGGAAAAGATCAGGTCTGCAAAGCTCTCGGGCGCGAGAATGCCCGAAGCAGCGTTCAAATCAGCGAAGGCGGGACTGGAGGACCGCTTTGGGAAAGGGCACAAGAAGAAGTAGGATTTATGGAACCTGATATTTCGGAGCAAAAAAAGAAAAAGGCAAATGTAGCGGTTCGTCAAATGCAAATAGACGATATTGCATCTGTTTTTCACCTTGGAGAAAGGCTTTTCACCGCAAAGGAAGTACCGAATCTGTTTCGCACCTGGGATGAATTCGAGGTAATCAATTTCTTCCAGAACGATTCCGAGTATTGCCTTGTGGCGGAAACGGACGACGATGAGGAGATGCTCGTCGGTTTCGTCCTGGGCACGACGGTCACCAAAAGCCACTCCGCCTGGAAATATGGATACCTGGTATGGCTGGGGGTCGAACCGGACTTTCACGAGGCGGGAGTCGGCTCCAGGCTTTTCAATAAGTTCCGCGACCTGATGCTTGCAGACGGGGCGAGGATGCTCCTGGTCGATTCCGAGGCCGACAACCTCCCTGCCCTCCATTTCTTTCGTAAAATGGGCTTCGGAAACCCGCAGGAACATATCTACCTGGCGCTCAACCTTGACTCGCACAGGCAGAAACGGAACGGAAAACGGAAGGCGGAGAACGGAGCCGGCAGACTCACGGTTGTTACGTAAGATGTTGCTCATTTAGCTTCGTGGCTGCTTCGCGAGTCCTTCGTGGAAAAAGAACACACAGCAGTGCAGCCGGAACCTAAAGAGCAGCGGACAGTATGGCGTAGAAGGGTGAGCACAGCCTCTCCGTGCCCACCGCTTTCGAGAACGGCGCATGCGACTTTTCCAGTTCTTGAAAGTGTCCAGAGACTGATTCGGCTTATATGAAACTTCATTTTTGGAGGGCCATGCCAAGGGAGCAAAATGAATCTTCATCCTCCTTCAAACAGCGTCCGGGATACTGGCTCCTCGGCTGGATTCCGGCTCAGGAGCCCTGCCGGAATGACGGAGCACGCGAATCCAGCGATAGCCCGAGGAGTGCAAGTACGCCGGTTGCCCTGTACAATTTACGTCCTACGTCGCAACGACATTCGCCGAACTTGCCAATAGGCCTGGTTCCCATGTTGTAGGTCCCCTCTCCTATGCCAAACCGGTTTGCCGGGGGGCCTCCCACTCCGTCATTCCGGCAGGGTTCCTGAGCCGGAATCCAGCGAGACCGCCACGCTTTTAGCCTGGTTTGAACGAGACTCTGACTTTGAAGTCAGATAAGAGCCCTGGATCTGCATCCGGGTCTTCTTCCGAACTGCTTCGAGAAGTCCGGCTACACGGCGCCCTTTACAAGGTTTCACGGTGTCCCGGAGGGGGATGTGAGACCTTCCTTATGAAAGGGTCACGCCAGGGTAACAAAATGAAGTTTCATCTTCGTTCAAACCACGCTAACGACGTCGCACAGAGATGATTCCAGGTCACGGCGCCGAGCAGTGCCGGGTGTGGATTTTGCTCATGTTTATCGCTAGCTTCGTGTCTGCTTCGCGCCCTTCGTGGCAAATGGACAGACTGACTGGAGAGCCTCACATGCTTCTCGCCGACCATGCCGACAGACTTCGAAACCTGCTGCGCAATCTCATAAATATCTATAGTCCCACCGGCAAGGAACAGGAAATCGTCGGTTTCATGCTCCATTATCTCAAAAGCAACGGGCTTCCGGTCAGCACGCAGAAGATTGATGCAAACCGCTCGAACCTGCTGGTCATTCCACGTGGAGTGGAAATTACCGCCGTATTGGTCGGGCATCTCGATACCGTTGCTGCTTACGACCTGGAACTGTTCGGCTGCCGGGAAGAGGGGGACCTTATCGAGGGACTGGGCGCAGCCGACATGAAAGGCGGCTGCGCCGCGATGGTCGAGGCCTACATAGCCTTGTGGGAAAACGCAAAACCTCGGCCCCCCGTCGCGCTGGCCCTGGTGTGCGGAGAAGAGGAGGAAGGGGATGGGGCGCGAAGGCTTGTGAGAGAACATCATTTCCCCTGGGCGCTTATTGCGGAACCCACGGATATGCACCCGTGCTTCAGCCATTACGGCTATCTGGAAATCCAGTTGACCACAACCGGAAAGAGAAAACATGCCTCCCTGGCCAGTCCCGGTCAAAACCCGGTGGATGCCATGCTGCGGATTCTTCTTCGGATTTCGCGATACCTGACTGAAATAAGGCCGGAACTGGTCTACAACATCCGGGACCTGTCCACATCCCGATCCGGGTTCGCCGTTCCCGAAAGGTGCGATGCCTGGCTCGACATCCATCTGCCCCCAACCGCGCCGCCTGGCGAGATCATAATGGAACTCGAGGATATTCCTCTAAAGGAGAGAAAGGAAAATCCCGACTTCAACGGCTCTCTCATGTTCATGAATGTCCATGCGGGGTATGAACTGCCCGAGAAGGGCATCTTCATCGAAAAACTCAAGCAGGAATATGGTGTGCGACAACTGCCGTGGACCCCAAGTGCATTCCCGAGTCATTCGGATGCAAATCTGCTCTGGGCCGCAGGAATCAAGCCGGTAATTCTGGGGCCGGGCCGGCTCGAACAGGCCCACTCGCCCGATGAGGCTGTTTCATTCCAGCAGGTGCTTCTGGCCTCGGAACTCTATTACGGTCTGATCTCCTCGCTTTGCGAGTGAATCCGCCTTATGCCTAACCACCTATGTCTGCAAATCATCACGGCGCCATGGACAAGGGTGGGCAAGGTTTTTCCTGCCCACCGCTTTTGAGGAGAGCATGTTATTCTTTGGACACTTTATTCCGCGGTATTAAGGAATATTGCTTGCGTACCGCCTGCCGCAAAGCCCCGTGAGCTTTCGCCTGCCTCAATCCCCATGAATTGAAGAATATCCGCAACCGAGACATTCTCCGCAATGGTCAGGCGAAGTTCCACCATATCTTTGCCGGTCGCATCGCAGTTCCTGCAAAAGGTTTCGAGCCGCCTGTGCAGGATGTCGGTGCCGGTTTCAATCGCCTCCGGGCTGCCTCCCTGCGCGCATTGCCTTATCAGGGAATCGAGATCGCGCCGGTAAGAGGCGAGGAGATCCCTCGTTTCGGGTGCATCAATAATGGAACGGAACTGTTGCCTGCCGAGTGCGTCAAATCTCGGAAGCGATCCCAGGGAGAAGCCTGCGACGGAGAGTTCTCTTCCCGCGCGAACGCACCCCGCGCGAATAAATTCCATGGTCTGTTCGGTCACCTCGGCATGGCAGCCGACGAAAACCGGTGTCATATCCGCTTTTTGGAAGGAGAGAATGCGAAACCAGCTCTCGATTCGCCTGGGAAGCATGAAAAGCAGCCCCGTTGTGTCGGGGGCAAGCGGCGGGGAAAACCCGGCTTCTTCAGTCTCGTCCTCATCGCTGATTCCCAGGATGCCACGAAACTCCTTTTCGAGTGCATCGACCTGCGCGTACCCGGATTCCAGTTCCAGTTCGCGCTCATCGAGTTCACGGGAGATTTCCAGAAACACGCACGCCTGAAGGAGTTCTTTGTTGGACAGGTAGAAATCCGGAGGGCATTTTCCACGAAGCTCCTCCTGGATGCGGTAGCGGGGTTCGAGACTTTCCTCCATCACCCGGCTCAAAAATCCCATCGTGCCGCTGCCTGCATCGTGTATTCGGGCAAAGTCCCTGTACCCCTGAACGCAGGATTTGACGTGGGAGAGCATTTCCTCATCGCCAAGGGCCGGACGGGAGGAGATCTTGTCTCGGCCCCACTCCGGAACGGAGGCGGGCTGCAGAATCTCGAACAGTTGAAGGCCGGGGAGGAAGAGACTGAGACTTCTGAAATCCCTTTCGGAAAGCGTAATATGTGGAAATAGCAGGTAGTCCAATGTATCGCTCACAATCGTCAACTCCAGAAAAGGGAATGTTCGGGAAATGGCTTGCCGTCCAGTTTGCAGGCAGCCTCAATGATTATGCGGAGCGCTCTCTCGCCTTCGACTCCGGCGTCCAGGCTGAAATCGTTTACGAAAGTCTCTATGTGCCGGCGGATGACCTCCGGGTCCATCTCCTGCGCATGGCGCCTGATATAATGCCAGGACTCGCCGGGATTCGCCATGGAATAGCGCAGGCTCTCCCTGATCTTGTTCTCGACGATCCCGGCCAGCTCCCCGCCGAGGCTGCGCCGGATTGCAATGGCGCCCAGGGGAAGGGGAAGACCGGTCTCATTCTCCCACCACTGCCCGAGGTCGAGCACTTTGTGCAGGCCGTAGGACTGGAAGGTGAACCTGCCCTCGTGAATAATTACGCCTGCGTCCACCTCACCCGCGCTGACCGCAGGCATAATCCTGTCGAACTGCATGGGCAGGCAACTCCCGCGATGAGTCCCTTCGAGCCTGAGCAACAGGTGCGCGGTGGTGAGCATCCCCGGAACGGCGATTGTGGCCTCCCGAAGGTCCTGGATACGGGCTTGCCGTCGCGAAACGATCAGGGGGCCGCACCCTCTGCCGATGGCCCCGCCGGAGCGCAGGAGCCGGTATTCATCGAGTATTTGCGGGACGACCGAGACCGAGAGCTTCGAGATGTCGAGCCTTCCCTGCGTAAGAAGCTGGTTGAGCTTTTCAACGTCCGCAAGGGATACATCCAGTTTGAAGGGAATCTTTACCCTGCCGTTTGAAAGGGCATAGAATATATAAGTATCATTCGGGCAAGGGGAATAGCCCAGCGTAAGCGACTGTAAATTAGAGCCGGATGGTCTCATGACGTGAAGTCCAAGGGTGAAACAGCCACATGAGGAAACAGCGCAAGGATTTTCTTGTCGGATGTGACGAGCGGAATACCGAGGATCTGAGCCAAGGCGACGAACTCACAATCATAGGCGGAACACCCTGAATCCAGAACCAGACGTAGAACCTCAGAGGATGCTACCTCATATTCGGAACCGCGCATCAGCGATTCAGCTCCTTCCATCAATTCAAGCGCATCGGAAAAGCCCATGAATCCACGGCGAAGATAAACCGCGAGAACACTGAGAAACTCGCTCCGCCACAAAAGCGGAGCAACCCACTTGTGATCTTTTTCAAGCACCGCCGTTGCGGAGGAAGTGTGCTCTCCCGATATCAGCAGGTAGGCGATGGTGTTCGTATCGACAACGATCAAGGACGTCCTTCTTCCTTTGCCGAGTGAAGGATTTCATCGGTTAAGGGCGGTAGAGGAATCTTTTCTCTCAGGGCCTTGAACTTCGCCAAAAGCTCTTCCCTATCGACCGGGCCGCCCTGGAAAGAACGTTTAAGGCAATAAATGACCTCACTATTGATGCTGCGGCCATTTTCGACAGCACTTTGTCGAATCTTGAAGTAGAGGTCCTCCGGAATATTCTTGATCGTCATTGTCGGCATTCGAAGCTCTCCAGATGATCCATTATGGTTCCAAAATGGAATCTAACACTCTCGATCACCGAAGTCAAAGCTATCAAAAAAGCTTGTCCAGCAGGTACCTGACTACAGCGGCGGAGTGGTCGATTGCGGCGGTAAAGTCCCAGTATTCCTTGTCGCGTACTCCCGCAATGTTGCTTATTCCGCGGCACTCTATGAAATCGACTCCGAAGAGGCGACAGGTCTGCGCGACGGCGCTTCCCTCCATGTTTTCGGCCATCGCCCGGTGGTGCTCGAAACGCTCTTCAGCAGTCTCCGCATCTCCGCTGACCATGCCGACGGTAAGGCTTGGCCCGTACCGGACCGCAAACCGTCCCTCTCCGGTCCCCGCAACGCCGGCGAGTTGAAGTTGCTCCGTTGAGTCGAGGGCGTAGTCGCCGGGAGGCAGAATCGTGCAGACTCTCTCATGCAGCCGGTCCGGCGGAAATCGGTCGTAGATCGGCATACTCTCCTTGAAGAGAAGGGGAATCTGGATAGGGCCCGCCGAGCACCTGCCGTGCCGGTTCAGGATGCCTTCGTCGCCGCAGAGGCACTCAGAGGTGATAAGAACATCTCCGATCCTGAGATTCGACCCGGCGTAAGCGCCTGCGCACCCCACGTTCCACACCGCCCGGAGCGTGAATCGGGTAAGAGCTGCGGAAGTAATTGCGGCGGCATTTACCTTGCCGATCCCTGTCGTTCCGATCAGCAGGGAGATATCCCGGCGCTTGTGGATGCCGAAGGGATTTCCGGCTATTCTGAGAGAACGTACTGGTTCCAGGTATAGGGATATGGGAGCGATTTCCCCCGGGGTCGCGCCGAGGATCGCCAAGTCTATGTTTTCCATTTTTTCCCCAGCATTATCGACGGAATTAAAGCTAACAGAGTCGCATGACAGTGTCAATCAGCGAACAGGGATGGATGGGCGGCATAAATGCCCATTCTGAGTTCGAATCCTCTTGCCAAATTATTCACAGCCGGAGGGTAAAAAAGGGGGCGCAGGCACAAAGCGCCCCGGAATTGATCCGATTGGGGCGTCATGGTATAACTCAAGACTCGACAAATATTTTTTTTTTAATATGATAGCGTTTACAACGCATGTGAAACTTTTCAATTTTAGCCACGCTCTTCTTGAACGATGCTGCTGCAAAGGAGTCTAAAATGCCCGAGTTCTCGTATCAGGACCCTTTCCCGCTGGGGAAAGATGAGACCAAGTACAAACTGCTTGCCAAAGGTTATGTTTCCGTTTCGAAGTTCGAGGGGAAAGAGATTCTTAAGATAGAACCCGAGGGACTTGAATTGCTTGCGAATCAGGCAATGCGCGATGTCTCTTTTCTGTTGCGCCCCAAGCAACTTGAAAAATGGGCTGCCATTCTGGAAGACCCTGAATCCTCACCGAACGACCGCGGCGTTGCGACGGCCCTTCTTCAAAACGCGGAAGTGGCCTCCAAGATGGTCCTGCCGCTCTGCCAGGATACCGGCACCGCCACCATCGTAGGCAAGAAGGGCCAGCAGGTCTGGACCTGCGCCAAGGACGAGGAATATCTTTCCAAGGGTGTTTACAAGACCTATACGGAAGAAAACCTTCGCTACTCCCAGACAATTCCTCTGAACATGTACGATGAGAAAAATTCAGGGTGCAACCTTCCTGCCCAGATCGACCTCTATGCTACCGAGGGCATGGAGTACAAGTTCCTCTTCATTGCCAAGGGCGGGGGATCTGCCAACAAGAACGTACTTTACCAGGAAACCAAAGCGCTGCTCAATCCCGCCAGCCTCGAAAAGTTCCTCGTCGAGAAGATGTCTACCCTGGGAACCGCAGCCTGTCCGCCTTACCATGTGGCATTCGCCATCGGCGGCACCTCGGCTGAAGGCTGTATGAAGGCCGTAAAGCTCGCCTCCACGGGTTACTTTGATAATCTTCCGACTACAGGCAGTGACGGCGGCCAGGCTTTTCGTGATATCGAACTCGAAGACAAGGTCCTCAAAGCGGCCTACAAGCTGGGCTATGGCGCTCAGTTCGGGGGCAAGCACTTTGCGCTCGATCTGCGGATCGTTCGCATGCCGCGCCACGGCGCCTCCTGCCCCGTCGCCATGGGTGTCTCCTGTTCGGCGGATCGCAACATCAAGGCCAAGATCAATAAAGATGGCATCTGGCTCGAAGAGTTGGAGACAAATCCCGGAAAATATATCCCCGCCAAATTCCGTGGAAAGCACGAACATGGCGTGGTGAAGATCAATCTGAACCGGCCGATGAAAGAGATCCTGGCTGAGCTGACGAAATATCCGATCAAGACCCAGCTCTCTCTTACCGGGACCATCATCGTCGGACGCGACATAGCCCATGCCAAGCTCAAGGAACGAATCGACAAGGGCGAGGGCCTGCCCCAGTACCTCAAAGATCATCCGATCTATTATGCCGGCCCGGCCAAGACCCCCAAGGGATTGCCCTCAGGCTCATTCGGACCGACCACCGCCGGTCGGATGGACTCCTATGTCGACCTGTTCCAGGCAAACGGCGGCTCGCTCATCATGATCGCCAAGGGCAATCGTTCCCAGCAGGTAACGGATGCCTGCAAGAAATACGGCGGGTTCTATCTCGGCTCGATCGGCGGCGCGGCTGCCCTGCTCGGTCAGGAAAACATCAAGAAAGTCGAATGCCTGGAGTATCCCGAACTGGGCATGGAGGCGATCTGGAAGATCGAAGTGGAAGATTTTGCCGCCTTCATCCTCGTGGATGACAAGGGCAACGATTTCTTCAAAGAAATCGCGGCATGCGCTGCGAAGTAGAGCAGTTACAGGGAAAATGAAGTAGTCTCAGGTACGCGCATGAGGCGCCGGGGTTTCGACTCCGGCGCCTTTTTAACTCGCTCTACCGTCGCCATTCCTCTACTACCGGGTTGCTGAGCACTCCGATCTTTTCAATCTCCACTTCCACGACATCTCCGTGGCCAATCCGCCCCACACCGCTCGGCGTGCCGGTCGCAACTATATCGCCCGGCATGAGTGTGAAGTTTTTGGAAACGAACGCGATAGTCTCATCGATGGGAAAGATCATGTGCGAGGTGTTGGAATCCTGAACGATCCGGCCATTCAACCGGCACTGGATGTGAAGGTTCTGAGGGTCGCCGATCTGCTCCGGGAGCACAACCCGGGGGCCGATAGGCCCGAAGGTGTCCAGGGATTTTCCGCGAAACCATCCCGAGCGGTCCCCGGTCTGAATGTTTCTCTGGCTTATGTCGTTGAAGCAGCAATAACCGAAGACATAATCGAGGGCTTCCTCCCGCTTCACATTTCTGCACTTCTTCCCGATGATCACGGCCAGTTCCGCTTCATAGTCGGTGCGAAGATCTTCAAAGTGGTAATCGAGAAGAAACCCGGGAATCACAATGGGCTCGCCCGAGCCGATGAGTACGTTCGGCGTCTTGGGAAACAGAATGGGCTCTTCCGGGACTTCATCGGTGAATCCCCGTACTTTCACTGAATGACTCTCGGCAATGTGACTTCTATAGTTGAGGCCGAGTGCAATTATCTTTGTAGGATTGACGCTGTAAGGCTCTTTTTCGTTTAACACGGGCAGAAGAATCATCGGTACACCTTATCCATTCATGGGTTTCGGACTCTATTCATCAGGATCAAAACATGCGACGGACTATTATAGGCATATACGTAAAAAATAAAAGGGGACCTCATGAGATCCCCTTTCATTGCTTAAGGTCTGGAGTAGTTGTCCAGCCGGTTGGACCCCGAGTCTCAGAATTCTTCCATGCCTGCCTCACCCATGGGGATTACCTGGTTTGGTTTAGGCTTCTTGTGGCCGATCTTTTCTGCCTGGACAGGCTTTTTCCCATTAGCGCCGGAAACCTCGGGCGCAGAGGCAACCGCCCGGTATGCCTCTGCGTGGGACTTGTCTCCGTTCTTGCCGTTCGACATGGCGGCTTTAGCCATGTCGCCGCCAACCAGGTTGACGAGTTCCTTGAGATAGGAATCGAGATTTCCCGCCTGTGAATTCATCTGCTGGGATGCAGCCGCGGATTCTTCAGCGTTCGCCGAGTTGTGCTGGACAACTTTATCCATTTGCGCGATCGCGCCGTTTATCTGGCTGATCCCCTGTGCCTGCTCGACGGAGGCCGCGGCGATTTCTCCCACCAGTTCCTGAGATTTGGTGACACAACCCGCGACTTTGCGAAAATCGAGATTGGTCTTCTCCACCAGCGCCGATCCTTCTTTCACTTTCGCAACCGTGCTCTCGATCATACCTGCGGTATTCCTGGCTGCATCGGCCGCCCGCATCGCAAGATTACGGACCTCCTCGGCCACCACGGCGAATCCCGCGCCGGCCTCACCGGCTCGCGCCGCTTCTACCGCGGCGTTGAGCGCAAGAAGATTGGTCTGGAATGCGATCTCATCGATAGTCTTGACAATTTTCTGAGTCTCCTCGCTTGCCTTCGAAATCTCGGACATCGAGGCGGTCAGGTGCGCCATCGTTTTATTGGCTTCCTCCACTATCGACCGGGATTCCTTGGTAAGCTCATTGGCGTGGTTCGCATTCTCCGCGTTCTGCTTGGTCATCGAGGTCATCTCTTCGAGCGCCGAGGAGGTCTCCTCGATGGATGCGGCCTGGTGCGTTGCTCCTTGGGCCAGTTCGTGGCTGGCAGAGGAGACTTGAGCGGAGGCCGAAGATACCTGCTCTGAAGTCTCCAGGATTCCATGAATGGCTCGCTTGATCGGCCGGATAATCGTCCGCGCAAGCAATGTGGCGATAATGAACCCGATCGCGGCGCCTATCATTATGAAGATGGTGATGAATTTTTTCCCGCCGGAAGCAGCATCCGAGAAAATATTGAGCGCATAGGCGCCGATACCGCCCGCTACTTTAGCGGTCTTTTGGGCCGCAGCATCGATCTTTGCGATATCTTGGACGCGCGCCGCGGCGTTGCGAACGCGGCGGTTGAAAGATTCCAGGTAGGCATCTCCTTTTTGCTTCAACGCTTCGTTTGAGTCCGCATAGTTCTTGAGTGCCGAGATCTCTTCGGCGACTTTCTCGGCCTTTTGTCCGGATGAGAAGAAATAAAGGGCGTTTATCCTGGCATCGAGCATAGCTGTATTGATGCCGTTGGCCTGCTCAAGCTTGTTGAGTCCCTCCTCGAACGCTTTGCCTGTTTTCGCCACCTGGGCTTCGATATCTTCAATGTAAACGCCTGCACAGATGACCAGGTTCCACGGCTTGAAATGCTTGGCGTAGGTCACCTTGGGGAAGATGGCGTCGCCCTTTCCCGGTTTTGTCCAGTAATACTCGGTAAAGGATTCACCGTGCTGTACCGCTCCGTTCACCACTTCAGTCATGAAGGTCTTGCCGGTCTTCTTGTCCTGGATCTTTCCAAAATCTTTGCCCTCAAGTTTGCGGTCGCTTCCGTGCGCCACGAGGATAAGGTCTTCCTGCACCACGAAAAAGTAATTGTCCCCGGCGAAATGGAGCATGCGGACTGCTTCCAGTGCATCCTCTTTTGTCAATTGCCTGTCATGATAGAACTTGAGTACATCGTGCCCGACAGCGGTAATGTTCTTGATCGATTCAAGGGCATACTCCTTGAGTGCTTTTGAATTTCTCTGGAGTATGTCCTCTTTTACCGCGGCGGCGACCTTTACGGATTCCTCGCGGGCCATGACCGTAACACTTCCTGCTACCTCCTGAAGCTCTTTCATTGCCTTTGCATCTTCTTCTTCAAGCTTCTTGATTGCAGCCATGGCTTGCCTGTAGACCTGCAGCGCTTCGCCTATTTCACCGAAGTTGGCGCTCTGATCCATTCCGGATTTCAGGCTCGCTGCATGAGAATCGAGTTCTCCAAGACATTTGAGCAGCCGGTTGTATGAGTCTTCGTCTTTTCGCAGGAGGTATTCCCTATGAACCCAAATGTCGGTTGGATCGTGGCTAATAAGGGATCGCACCATCTAG
>CAZIJV010000008.1:0-141196 GCA_964539645.1 uncultured Syntrophobacter sp. | reverse complement strand
ACTTGAGCTACCATTTATCGCGATTTTGACCAGCTGTTTATCGCGCGCCGCTAGTCACTATGGTTTTCCGGAAGTATCGAACTGAAAAGCAATTGCATACAATTGCCGCGAAAAGCGGATGATTCATCGAAGAGCCTTGGACGTCAGGCTTGCCCGGTTCATTTTTGCGGATCTGACAGGCGCCGAGCGAATGCTTTGACAAGAGCAAGAACGGGGATGATGGGCGCCAGCGGCACGACCAGGTAGAGCGGCGCCCAGGGACTGCTTGGCGGAGGCGCGAAATACTGACCCAGCACGCCGAAGGCTGACACGAACAGGCCGCACACAAGAAGAAGCTTACCACCGTAGGCGTTGATTTCGTACCAGTTGGCCCGAGAAACGAAAGCCTCTTGAATGCGGATACCATACACGCGATTCATGGGAATCTTCCGAAGGACCAGCGGGACAGCCAGGAAGACCGTCAGAACACCAATTCCATAATGAACGTACGGTATCGGCGCCATCATCTCGTTCTCTCCTGTAGCCGACATATCTTGAAACGCTTTTACCCGATCCCGTGGTAATATGGTATTCTATTCTCGTCATTCTTAACATGTACTTGTCGTGTCCATGACAAACGGTCCGCAGTCCAAAAGCGCCTAATGCCAAAGCCTGGAACCCGCCATGCCTGAATATCCGACGCCGTCGCAAATAGAAGAAGATAACACGCTGCAGCAAAGGTATTTCAATGAAAACGTGGACCTTTTCAAACCTCCGCTCCCGAAAGGCGTGCCGCAGCGATTGAGAAGGATCGTTAAAGAGGGTCGCATCAACACGGGCGAAAGAGTCCTGGATGTCGGAACCGGGACCGGCATTCTCATCCCCTACATTCTTGAATTCAGACCTTTGGAGATCCATGCATGCGATCTGGCGGAAAACATGCTCAAACGGGTGAAGGAAAAATTTCCGGGAGTAACGACTCACCGGTGCGACGTCCGGGACCTGCAGCTTCCGGAAAGCAGCCTCGATGTGGTCTTCATCAACGCCTGCTTCTCGAACATCATGGATAAAGCGGGAACCCTGGATAACCTTCATCGTCTGCTTAGCCCGAAAGGCAGAATTATAGTCAGCCATCCCATGGGCAAAGACTTCATTATCGAACTGAAGAAACACGCGCCTTTTCACCTGGATCTGCTCCCGGATGAGGCCGAGGCCAGGAGATTGTTTGAACCGCACGGATTTAAAATCGTGAGTTTCAGAGACGAACCTCTGTTTTATCTCTTCGTTGCTGAAACGAACAAAACGGCGTGACCGTCAGTATGCAATCGCAATGACCATTCCGATTCCCGACGCTAACCGAAAAATTCTCCTGGGCGGCACGGCAAGAAGTCCCGAGGAGGTGATTTCCCTGCGCGAAATGGATCTCAGCTTCGCGGAGATCACTATTTCCAAGCCGCCTGAATTTCAGCTTCTTATCGGCAAGTACCGCGCCTTGCAACGGGAAACCGGGCTTTTCTATTTCTGCCACGGCCCAAGAGAGGGCGATCCCAATAATCTGCAGACGCTGGAGACGGTTTACCTGCCGAAGTTGCTCCAAGTACTCGATATCATGCCCGGGCTGGGGATGAAGCAACTCACGCTGCACCTCTGGATGGACCCTCGGTTCGTGTCAAAAGAAGTGTTGCAGTACAAGATCGGCTTTCTCGCAAGGATCGCCGGGAGAGCAGTCTCAAAAGGAATTATCGTCTGCCTGGAAAATCTGAGCGAGTCCGCCGCCCATCTGGCCGAGGTTTTTGAGGCGGTTCCCGACCTCTGTCTCACGCTCGACCTGGGACACGCCGAGCTTCTTTCAAACGAGAATACCAGCCACGGCTTCCTGCGGGATATGCCCGAGAGGATCAAACATATCCATCTTCATGACAATTTCGGAGGCTTTTCGCCGGAGGATGACCTTCACCTGCCTCCGGGAGAGGGCAGGATCGATTTCCCGGCAATTTTCGATAGACTGCATACAATCCCATACGAGGGAACAATAACCATGGAATTACAGCCGGAGCAGATCCAGGGCTGCCTGGGCTATGTGAAGCGGCTGGCATATCCCGAAGAGCAGCAGGATTGAGAGGTGACAAACTTGTATTAAGGGGAATCACCGCACAAGATACTCCGAAAATGCTTGTGCAACGGGAGAAGAAAGACGGATCGCCTTGGCTGTGCCTTCTTCTTCTGTTGGCCATGCAGGCTGTAGCCGACGGTGCTTCCGACTTCTACCCAGTTTGCAGCTCTGTAGCACGTTCCGGAAAAGCGCGTCTGATCGACAAATGTTTCCAGCAATACAGGCTTGCGACCGTAATGGGTATTCCAGTCCCCGACCACCCGTCGTGCGATGGCGCCCAGGATGCGTGAGGCGAGATTGGGCATGCGAACCCAGGGAAGAATCAGGAAACGGGAGTTATCTATAACCAGGTGGAGATTGGCGATTCGATGATCGTTGTCCCAGCCAATGAAGTTATCACGACAGGTGACTCGCCATGCAGAGGACGAGAAGCCGAGCGCGGCCAACGGTTGGCCCTCGAGAGGGTGAGGGACCGCCGACTCGCCATTCCCGCAATATACGATATAGCGCAACTGTGGACCAAACAGGCGGTGGCTATGAAGGTAATGGTAGTGATGGATCATGGATCTCCAAATAAGGAATTCTCTCCCGTTCTCAACAATCCGAAATGTCAGCGGCAGGCTCTCGCGAGTTTCAAAGGCGCGGTTATCCTCCGGAGGAAGAATAATTTCGGGTGGAGATTTTACCGAACAACGACTGACCGGTTTCCGGCGGGGCAGGAAGATTATATTGTCCATATCCATGCGAACGAGGATATCCATCACTTTGGATTGCGGCGGTTTTCCGTTGAGGCCCCGCAAACCCAACATCTCACAGACCGCCAAGGCAACTCTGGAGCGGGAAGAAAGCTGCTTTTCCGCGATCAATTGTCGAATCATGAAGATTTGGCGAGCCGAAAAATCGTAGCCGATGTAGGGCAGCTTCAGATCATCCCAGGATTTGCAGGAAAACGGCGGAGCCTTTTCAAAAAATTCAAGCATTTTCTCCACCCGCTCTTCCCGCTCCGTGGGAGCACGCTCCGGTTCATCGAAGTAGGCCATTCCGTGCTGCTTGAATTGTTCAATGCACTTGACGATGGATTTGACCGGGACTCGAACCTGGTACATAAGGCGCGCAGGCCTTATCGATTCCATGATGCCGAGAAGCGCCTTGGCCCTTTTTATGCGCCAAATGCCCGCGGTAGTACTGCGCGCGAGCGCCTTCAGCCGCTCCTTGTCCTCATCCGAGCATGTGAGCGGGACGGGTTCATCAGGATTGATCGTCATCCCTTCAGACCCGCGAGCGTGCCGATATAGCGCCCTTTCAATTCCCGGTGATTATAGCGGAAGATCGTGTTGACCAGGGGCATGTACAGCCTGCCAAAAGTCACCGCATACATTTTGCTGACCCAGCGGTAATATGTTTCCATGCTTTTCATGTTTTGGGTAAATGAGATGGAAATTAATTCGTCGATCAACCGGTCGGGATCTCCTTCAAAAAAGAGCGTGTTGTTTGGCATGGGGCCGCCGGGAACGGGCCGGTAGAGCTGCGTAAAAACATAGGCGCCGGGAAGAGACCTCAGGAAGCGGAAGCGCTCCACATCCTCGGCCAGTGTGGTATTATAGCCGTACATGCATACGAACTCCACGTCGTCTTTGCCCGTAAAACCAAACAGATCGTATTTCTCCTTCACAAAACGAAGATTAGTGCTGTCATTGAGGCTGAAATAGTAATTGGGGCGCGTGAATCGAGTATTGTAACATTTGATTCGCCGCAAAAGATCCGCCTTCACCGAATCCACGAATCGCAGGTCCAGTGTCTGGGTGAAATTGACCATGATCTTCGACTCGACCAGTTCCTCCAGCAGCAGTTCGGCACCCTTCAGCGACAGCAGGTTATCATCGAGCAAAATCAGCTTGTTACGCCTTCCATGGTCAAGCAGGGTTACGAGATCCGCCACCCGGCGCGGAGGCCCTTCTTTCATGGGGACAATGCAGAAGGGGCAGTGCAGAGGACAGCCTCGGGTGAGGCGTCCGAGCGCCCGGTCCCCGAGTTCCGGATAGAGTTCGTAGTCGGACGGCAGGTCATCGATTTCCGAGGGAAGCCGTCCTCGCGGATCGACCCCGGAGCCGCCGAGTTGAAGCGAGTCTCCGTAGAAATTGCGGAGCGCGTCAACTTTTTTCATGGAGGCGGGTGAGGAGAAGATACAGCTCGCATATACCTCGCGGGCCCAGGGCATTGGTTTGAGCCCGCGCAAAAGCGTGACTTTTCGTCCCTTATCCTTGAAATACCGCGAAAGCTTCATCAGCGCGAGGTTGGGGAGGCGACCGTCCACATCGATAAGGAGAATGTCGGCTGAACTCGGATGAATCGGGCTTTTCGGAATATCCTTTCGCGGCAGGGATAAAGGAAGCTCTCTTCTACGCAGCTCTTCGGGTATGAGATGGTGTTGCGTTTCGGGAAGCGTGATAAAGAATTGCATATTGGGAAAGAGTTCATCGAAAAACCCCAGCCAGGCAGGTAGAAGCCTCTCCCCGCAGTACCTGTCGGGGCGCTCAAGAATTATCACTCCGGGCAAATCGAGAGAATTTGCTTCCTTGGTGAAAGCGTCCAGGGCATGCCGCACCGCATCGAGCGCGGTAAGCAGCGGTTTATGCAGGCAGACCGGCAGAGAATGCCATTCAATGAACCCGGCGCCGGGGCTCTTTAGCCAATGGAGCGCCTCGACTCCCAAAAACCTGTGCAATAGCAGGCACAGGCGATCCAGTGCACGCAAGGATCTACGACGTTTCCACTTTGTCCCGAGGTAAAAGAGGCGATCCAGGAACGCCGCCGGGTCAGTCAAGGGCGCAGACTTTGCGAAGAGCGAACCAAAGCGCCTGCCGCGCAACAGCGGGTCCGTAAAGTCAAAATCGTCGTCACCGTCGCGAGCCGAAAAGTCTTCACCGTAGGCCAGAAGGAAATACCGCCGCAAAATCGCACCGGAGGATGGATTGCGAAGAACAGACTGTTTGAAAAAAAGGTCGGCGCTCGATTTCGGAATCGCCTTCAATTTGCCGTCCGACTCGAACTGGATTCCGCCGGCCACCACCTCTTCGCTTTTGAGCCCCGCCCCATGGTGGATGACGCGAAGATGCGCCACTCGCAATGGTTCGCACTCTGAGCGGCGAAGCATTTCGAGGGGAATATCGAGGCGCTTAAGATATTTTGTATTGCAGCAGGATACGGCTATCAGCCGCAATAACTCCGTCGCACCCTCCCCCGCCTCGAGCACGGTCCACTTGGCGATAGACTGGCCGGCGCGGGTCGGCAAGAAGACGCCGGAGCCGTTCAGTTGAGCATTATCGTAAGATATAGCAGTAATATACAGGACTTAGAATTCTCCCGCCGATCAAAATTACGCCAATTGATGACAAAAGGCATCTTCGTATATCACAGGCGGATAGAGTGCAACAGCCGCGTGTAATAAAAAATTGATTTGAAAGCGCGGGATGATTTGCAATTGGGGTATGACGTCACCAGAGAATTGATGTTACGGTTTGACCATGTCAGAACTATTGAGGTCAATAAAGCAGATTGGCTTCCCGAAATGCTCTATCTTCTTGATCGGGACGACTGGATTCGAACCAGCGACCTCTGCGTCCCGAACGCAGCGCTCTACCAGGCTGAGCCACGTCCCGATCAGGTGTGCCGCTTATTTAACAAAAATCCCCCACCCTGTCTACCCTTTTGATACGATATCCGTTTGATGCTGACTTGTGGCGCCGCCCCTTTTGGTAAAGAGATATCTTCGGCAACCGGGAATTGACCCGGCTACCTTTTGAAAAGCCTGAAGGACTGCAGGGCCAGGCGCCGATAAAAGCGGCTGCAGCCGGCTTCGGTATATTCCATCTCGCGCAACGTAGGCTGGAAACACCGGGGGCGACACCTCGGCAAGTCCCAAGCCAGGCGCATGGAGCTTGTATTAAACTACGTTTGCTCACGGCTTCGTTGCAAGGTTGCGAGCATCAATGTAGGGCTCTTGCGCCTGTGTTTTCCCGCCTCTCCCCCGGTACTTTCACGCAATGGGTACAACGGCCACAAGGGCCTATGCTACCTGCACCCGAGCATCACCGGCACTCAAGTGACTACACGCTCGGCAATTCCAATGAGGTTTCTGTTTGAAGCCAAGCGGTGGGCACGGCTTTTCGTGCCCACCGCTTTCGAGGAGAGTGTGCGACTTTTCGGCCCGATATAAATAATTGCCGTTGAACACTCGTTCCCGGGGGGAACCCTAGCCCAACCATTTCGGGTTATGAGCCGTACCGTCGAAGCGGTCGGTGGTCTTGAAAAGCTCAAATTTGCCTTTACGGGCGGCATCCGAGGTTTTTGCGAGCAGCGCCCGCACCTCTTTCTTATCCATGGGCTTGAAGGTGCGTACGGCCTCTAACGCCTGCTCCAGGATTTCCATGCGCTCGATACCGCTGATTATGGTGGAGGTGGGAAGATTCAAGGCGTAGTGCAGGCACTGGATGGGAGTGACCGCCCCGGTCCGGAGCAGTGAGCCGTCGGCAAGCGGCTTCATTCCGAGCACACCGCTTCCATCCCGAACCAGTATGGGCAGCACTTGCTTTTCGAAGCTTCGAAAATGGGCATCGAGGAGGTTGAGGGGCATTTGCACGGTATCGAAGCGGAAGCCGTTCTCCGCTGCGACTTCCAGCATCCGGAGATGGACGAGCGGATCTTTATGGCCCGTGAAGCCGATAAAGCGGATCTTCCCCGCTTTGCGGGCCTCCAGGAGGGCTTCCATTGCACCACTCTCCGCAAAGCACCTGTCCGGGTCTTCCATCCGGATTACTTCGTGAATCTGCATCAAATCGATAACCTCAGTCTGCAGCCGCCTGAGTGATTCATCGATCTGTTGCGCCGCAGAAGACCTGGTTCGTCCATCCAGTTTAGTCATCAGGAAGACTTTCTGCCGGTAGCCATCACGCAAGGCCCTACCCATACGTATTTCGCTTTTTCCATCATGATAGTCCCAGCAGTTGTCCATGAAGGTGATGCCCCGGTCAATGGCGGTCCGGATGAGACGAATCCCTTCCTCGTCGCTCTGCGGCCTGCCGATGTGATGCCCGCCGAGCCCGATTGCCGAGACCTTCACACCGGTTCGGCCCAGAGGGCGGACGATCATATCCCCCTGCTTCTCGATCGGGGCTGCGAAAGCATCGCGGGGTTTTACAGACTCGATAATGTTGCGAGTCGCCGCAATACCGGCGGCCAGGCCGGCTTTTTTGAGAAAATCCCGTCTGTCCATGAGTAACTCCTGCCGAGGTTTTCAATTCAGGCGTGTTCTATCTCTGAGCAGCAGAATAAGGCCTGAAGGCGCCGCACGCAATCACATGCGCCTCTCAGCGGGAGCGGAAACCGGCCTGTATCATGTATTTCGAGAGTTTTAGCACAGGAAGCCTTTCAGGACCCTGCTTACAGTCTTATGGTGACTCGAAAGTCACCATGACATACTCTGAGGAGTGGTGTACAAAACTGCCTGGAGGCTGTTATACCGGAAATCGGCGCATTCGCCCAAAGGCGGTTACTGCGTTTAACCAGCAACACTTAAGAAGAGAAATCATGCCTCCGCTCCTATACATATACTTGGGCTGCCTGCTCTAGGCGGAATTCTGGTCATCGTCGTTTTCGCTTCCGGGGCTTCGAGAATGCCGCTCGACGAAAATGCAGCGGCAAGAGGCGCCGGGCTTGGCAAAGCCCTGCTCGCCTCTCTCAGGAGAATCGTTAATCTCAGGAATTTTGCCTTCTTTACGGCTTTTTTCGGTCTGACCGGGACAATACTCACCGTCGTTGAAATCCCAAGGGTCCTCACGCTTATAGCCGCTCACGCAATGGGTTTTTCGGATCTCGGGTGGTAGGCAGGCGGTTGACAAGAGTTGGGAAAACCGAGTCGAAGGGCCATCAGAACGATTCCTGATTAACGATGCAATGCTGGTTGAGGCGTTTCATCGATTGCATCGGGCGGTTTTTAATTTCGCCGCCGTGGAAGGCGGCGCTACCTAATCACCGCCATGGGGGATGGCGGCGCAGAGGACGCTTTTCGGCCGCCCGCCGCATCCTTCCGGCCAACTGAGAACCGCCCGGTGTATATCCCGCAAATTGTGAATCGCTGAACTTGGCATTGACTCTTTCCCACGGGTTGGTTAGCTCTGGATCATCCCGTAAATCCGTTAACTGGGGGGAGAATATGCTGCTCAATGTGGGCGGGATGGAGATTGAAATTCGAGAAGAAGCTTTTGTCTGCATCGATCAGTCCGAAGCGAGCTGTTTTTGCGAGTGGGAACAGCTCACGCCGGAGTTGCAGCAGGCATTCAAAGAATTCAGGAAGGAAGTAATCAGAAAGGTGCAGGAATTGTTGGCATCCGACCAGGGTTCGACCTTTCTTTCGCTGGCCGAGCAATACAGGAGGACACTTCGCTTTGAGGGCTGCCCAGGTTCCGATTGAGGCTGCATGGTCTCTACCGCCCTGGTGCGGCCGCTCTTTTTTCCAACGCTCTGGAATCAAAAACCATCCCCACCACAATCAAAGAAGAGGGGATGGCTCGCTGAGTTCGTCCGCAGGCCGGGTTTCCGCCCGACCCGCAGATCGGCTCGAGTCATACCGGGGCAAAACGCCGCCGGACTACCTGTTTTTCAGAATATTTCTGGCGATAACCAGCCTCATTATCTCGTTAGTGCCTTCGTATATCTGGGTTATCTTGGCATCCCGCATGTAGCGCTCCATTGGGTATTCCTTGCAGTAGCCATACCCGCCGAAGATCTGGACGCCTTCAACAGTGGCCCACATAGCGGTGTCGGAGGCCAGGAGCTTGGCCATAGCCGATTCTTTCTCATAATGCTTCTTATTGTCTTCGAGCCAGGCAGCGCGCAGAATCAGCAGTTCAGCGGCATCGAGCTGGGTCGCCATGTCGGCGAGCTTCCACTGGATTGCCTGAAAGTTTGAAATCGGCTGGTTGAACTGCTCACGTGTCTTGCTGTACTCAATGGATCCCTCCAGGGCGGCCCTGCCAATGCCGAGCGCCTGCGAGGCGATACCGATGCGGCCTCCATCCAGGGTGGTCAACATCTGCCTGAACCCCTCACCCGGTTTTCCGAGCAGATTGGCAGCCGGAATGCGGGCATCCTCGAAGACCAGTTCGGCAGTTCCGGAAGCATTGATCCCGAGCTTTTCCTCCACTTTGCCGACGCGGAAGCCCGGGGTATTCTTGAAATCCACGATAAAGGAGCTTATTCCCTTGTATCCGGCTGATTTATCCGTAACGGCAGCCAGGACGCAATACCCGGCGACGTTGCCGTTAGTGATGAACCGTTTGGCGCCGTTTATCACCCATTCATCTCCGTCAAGAACCGCCGTGGTGAGCATCTTGGCCGGATCGGACCCTGCGCCGGCTTCGGTCAGACCGTAACAACCGAGCGCCTCGCCGCTCGCTACGGGTCGAAGGTATTTCTGCTTTTGTTCCTCGGTGCCATAGGCATAAACCGGGAAATTGTAGAGGCTGTTGCAGACACTCATGATTACGCCGCAGGAGCCGCAAGCCTTGGATATCTCGATCACCGCCAGAGCATAAGAGACATAGTCCATTCCCGCTCCGCCGTATTGATCGGGGATGGTCACGCCCATCAGCCCCAGTTCGCCCATTTTATTGCAGATTTCAGCGGGATGCGCATGCGTTCGATCGAATTCAGCCGCAACGGGTTTGATTTCACGCTCCGCGAACTTGCGGGCCATTTCCTGGATCATCTTTTGCTCATCGGTCAGTTCAAAATTCATATGATTTTCCTCTTTCCAGTTGTCCGGTTACAGATCCTACCTGGCCAGGCCGCCCTTGAACTCAGGCTTGCGCTTCTCCAAAAACGCAGACACACCTTCCTGCATATCTTCACTGCCGAAACAAACACCGAACGCCTCCGCCTCGAGGGCGCACCCGTTTCTCAAGTCAATATCGGCGCCGCTGTCTATCACCTTCTTAAGCGACCGAAGCACCCCGGCCGACCTCTGCGCAAGCGTGCGAGCCACTTTCATGGTCTCATCCACCAGTTGATCCGCGGGAAAGACCTTGGCGACCAACCCGAGAGCTTTGGCCTGCTGTGCATCGATCATCTCTCCGGTCATGCAAAGCTCTTTGGCCTTTGCTCGACCCACCAGGCGTGAGAGCCTCTGCGTCCCTCCAAATCCCGGAATGAGGCCCAGGTTGATTTCCGGTTGTCCGAAACGTGCTTTATCGGAGGCATAAATGAAATCGCATGCCATCGCAAGCTCACAGCCGCCCCCGAGCGCAAAACCGTTTACACAGGCAATTACCGGCTTGGAGAGTTGTTCGATCCGGAAAAAAAGATCCTGGCCCTGCTCGGCGAAAATTCGCGCCTGCAGCGAATTCATCGACTTGAACCCCGTTATGTCGGCGCCGGCGACAAAGGCCTTTTCTCCGGCGCCGGTCATGACGAGCACACGAATGGAATCATCGCTTTTCGCACGACCGATCACTTCCGAGACTTCGTCCAAAGTCGCTACATTCAATGCATTCAGCGCCTTGGGCCTGTTGAAAGTCAGCACCCCCACTCCATCGCTCACTTCGAACAATATATTTTCGTAGTTCATTAGAGCTGCCTCCACGAACACTGTTCACTGCTCACTGTTCCTACGCTCTTTCAACAACGACCGCCGTCCCCTGCCCTCCTCCAATGCAAAGTGTGGCGATCCCCTTCCTGGCATCGCGTTTTCGCATTTCGTAGAGAAGCGTGGTCAATATTCTGGCGCCGGAAGCCCCAATCGGGTGTCCGAGTGCGACAGCGCCTCCGTTGACGTTTACCCTTGAAAGATCCCAGCCCATCTCGCGGTTTACGGCAACAGCCTGGGCGGCAAAGGCCTCGTTCGCCTCGATAAGATCCAGGTCCTGCGCCGTCCATCCCGCTTTGTCCAAGGCTTTCCGGCTCGCACGCACCGGTCCGATGCCCATGATTGCCGGGTCCACACCGCTGGAAGCAAAGGCTTTGATGAAAGCTATCGGCTCAAGCTTGAGCTCATTGGCTTTGCGCTCAGACATGACTACAAGGATCGCAGCTCCGTCATTAATGCCCGATGCGTTTCCCGCCGTAACGGTTCCGTCTGGTTTGAAAGCGGGCTTGAGTTTTTTCAAAGCGTCCAGGGTCGTGCCGAATCTCGGATGCTCATCCGTGTCAAAGATAAGCGGCTCGCCTTTTCGCTGGGGAATAGCAACCGGAACGATTTCATCTTTGAACCGGCCGCTCTTTATTGCCAATTCCGCTTTCTGCTGGCTTGCGGCCGCCAGTTCATCCTGATCCTGCCGGGTAACGCCGAATTTTTCAGCGACATTTTCGGCAGTCACCCCCATGTGGTATTGATTGAAGACATCCTGAAGCCCATCGACGATCATGAGGTCGACCAGGTTGCCATCTCCCATGCGCTGCCCCCAGCGGGCGCCCGGCAGGGCATAAGGCGCACGGCTCATATTCTCCATTCCGCCCGCTATGATTACCTGAGCATCTCCAGTAGCAATCGCCTGGGCGGCCAGGCAGACCGACTTCAGGCCGGAGGCGCATACTTTGTTGATCGTAAAGGCGGGAACCTCCATCGGAAGCCCCGAATGGATCGCAACCTGCCGGGCCGGATTCTGGCCCAGCCCGGCCTGCAGTACATTTCCCAGGATGACTTCATCTACCTGTGAAAGATCCAGGTTGATGCGCTGTACGGCCTCTTTCACTGCCGTTACGCCGAGGTCAATCGCAGAGATTGTATTCAATGATTTTCCAAAACTGCCAATGGGGGTTCGTACGGCGCTGACAATTACAGCCTGTTCCATAGTGCGTCTCCAAAGAAAAGTGAGTTGGGCAGGGAAAGATCGAGCCTTTTTCCGGTTAGAGCGAGTACGAGCGAGGAACGGCAGAGTATAGGAGATATGCCGGGAATTAGCTTCGGAAAATATCCGGGCCTGCAGTTTTTTATCTTATGGAATAGCTTCGAGGTTGTCAAAAGGATTTGGTGAAACGGTTCACCAACGCACAAAACGTTATTGGACAAGGTGTCATTCGGTTCAAGGGATGAATCTGAATGCCTCGAGGAAGGGGGCTCTTTCTCCGTCGGCCCGATTCTTCGAGGAATACTTCTCGTTCAATAAGTTATCCTGGATCGCAATCAGGTGTAACTCAAAGAACAACAAATAAGGATTAGGTTCTAGAAACGAGGTGGCAACTGATAAAAATAGCCCTTTCAGCACAAACTGTCCCAGGAAATCGCCGTGAGCTACCTGAGCGGGGACAGCATGTTCAGCGCAAAAGAATGCATGAAGTCGACCATCCACATGAAGAGATTCACGGCAAACCTTCTCATGCAGATACATCTGCATTCCTATTACGTCTATGAGGAACTGAAAAGGTTCTACACGGAAGTCTGCTTCTACCAGGATACAATGCCTCAGTTCATGACGGATCCCTACGATCATGACAGGCTCGGTGAATGCTTCCAAAGGATTTTTGAGCCGCTTCGGCAGGAACTCCAGATGGTTCACCGTAAATCCCCCTATATTCCCTTCGAGTCAAAGGAAGGCCTTTTCTCGGTATTGCTGCCTTCTGATCTTCGGGAGGCAAAGGAAGTCTATTTTCTCCTCCAGAAGCCGCACGTGAATATAAAAACCACGCTGGAGGGTTTTAAAATGGCCAGTCTTCCGCGGCTTCCGATAGTTCACAAACTCGCCCTTCAAGGGATACCTCTGAAGCGAATTGACCGTCCTCCATTTCAGCACCGGTTCGGTCCGGAGGTAGACTTTTATCTCATCATGGAAGGCGACGAATGGGATCAGGCTCTGCGAGACCTTTCCCTGAGCTTTTACGATTCGGCCCAGCTCAAGGGGCTGAGATTCTATCTTTACTGGCGCATGAACTGACCGGTTGAGCGCAACGGCGCCCCCCGGCAATTATGACTTGAGCGAGGAGAACGATGGCTTTTTTCCGAAAGTTCCTACGCCGCTCGGACCTGCACTCCGAAGACCCGGAGATGACCGGTATTGTCGCCAACCTGAACAACATTTTGAATACCAGAAAGGGATATGGCTCCATGTTGCGTGATTTCGGCATGCGAGACATGAACGAATTCATATCCCGAGAACATATTGCCCTGGCCGTGATCGATGAAGTCAGAGCCAATATTGAGAAGTACGAACCGAGGGTCGAACTGGTGGAGATAACCAGAGTCGATGATGACAACCCCCTGCGGTTGTCTTTCCAGATTGAATGCAGGCTGCGTGATACTTCGCAGTCGCTGCATATGGTTTTCGACACGGCATGCAGCAGCATCGATCTTGGTACGAACGTATAGTCTTCAGGCCGGTACACAACTTGGAGGATGCAGCACATCCATGTTTGCAGATTCACTTGACGCGAGCCTTAAGCTCACCATTTCCGGCACTTCCTTCGATATTCCCGGCGGCAACATCAAGGGTTTTCAAGCCGGGATTCATCCCTATGGCTTCACCTGCCGGGCGAGCTTTGTCGTTTCCTCGGAAAAGGAGACTGACAGTCTCTTTGCAAGCTTTACAAAAACCGACCTGATAGAAGTCAACCTCAAACTCACTCCGCACCTTCCTCCACAGGGAGTGACCCTGACTCCTTTGAGTCTCACCGGACTGGTGACCGAAAAGGCAATTCTTCTCGAGCGCACTGTCGAACACGTTAACCTGCAGGGCGCTCCCATCTTATACCGGCATTACCAGGTTGTGTTCGGCGATCCCGCCCGGGTTCTCTGGGGGCAGCACCATCCCTTCGACCTTTTGGTGAATAAGAGTATGAAGGAGGTCATTGATGCGCACAAGGGGGATAAAGTCACCATAACTTACGACTGGACCATCCTGGATACCAAAAACGCTGTGAACACTCTTCCACTGGGCATAGAGGCTCAAAACGGAAGTTCCTACGATTTTATCATGTGGTATGTCTACACCCAGGATGGAGTCTGGGCCTATAAGAATCAGGACAATACCTACAGTCTGCTCCAGGCAAAAAGCGCTGAGGGCCAGGCGGTCGCAATTGACAAACAGGACATAGAAGAGTGCCGGATTCAATTTCCCGAGACGATCCGCTTTTATCCAAATGTCTTGAACGCCTATTCCGAAAATCCGCAGAAGGCTTCCATAACCCAGGACCAGGCCGCCACTGGAATCACCAGAGACTACATGGAGCGTTATCCGGTGGTGGCGCAGGATTTCCAAAACCGCCAAACCCTGGAGACGCAAAAGCTAAGAGTTCGAAATCACGAAGTACGACTCAGCTTCAAGCGTTTCCCCACAATAGATTTCTATCCCGGTTGTCTTGTAAAAATGGATGGGGGGCTCTGGAGCGCTAACCTTTTTCAGCATGGCAAGGTTTATCGGGTGCGAGATATCACTCTGGATGGAGAGCCGGTAAACCCGGAACTGACCGCCGACCACAACCTGGGGTTTTCAAGCTTTAATATGAATATTGAAGCCCAACTGGAACTCAAGGACGAAAAGTACGTGAGTCTTCCTTCCTTTACAACACCATCGTTTCCCATCTACGTCGAAGGCAAGGTGGTGAGCGAACAGGGAGATGCCAACGCGGAGACTTACCAGATTTACCAGGATGCCGACACACAGCGGGATCAGTACAAAGTCACCATTCCCCTTTGGACCAACCAGCAGGTTGTGGCTGATTTCGAACCGGTCTTTTTTTCCGGACACTTTTTCTTTCCCGCATACAGGAATGAACGCGTGCTGGTTCGTCTGCAGCTTCATTCCGCGGCCATAGACAGGTTTCTGGACTGGCGCGCCAATGCGCGGGTTCCAATGGATTCCCAGGGAAACAGGCTGTTAATGGGCCAGACTGCCACCAGTCAGACCACCATGAGTCATTCGTACGTTGACTCGAAGCCGGTCTTGAGCGTTCAGCGCACTTCCGACAAGGATTTGCAGATCATCAAGCTTGCCGAGGGTAGCCTGCTTCTGCAAACCAAGCAGGAAGAATCCTCTTAGACTTCCTTGAAATCGAGAAGGGAAACAAGGGATTATGGCAACCCTGGCCGGCAGTATCGAACTCAACAAGCAGAACGGGATCACTATCACCGTAACGAACACGGAAGGCAACATCACCCAGACAGTGGTGATGAACGGGACTTCCATTGTCACCACATGCCAGGGGCAGCAGAATACGAGTACAATCACCCAACTGCAGGACAGCATCACCATCAAATGCAAAGATTTCTCCCTGCAGGCGGAGACCATTACCTGTAAATCCACAAAGGATACACTGCATCAGAGCGACCAGAAAGTGGATATCCAGAGTACCCAGGATATGACCCTTAACTCGAGTGCAAAACTTACCGCGCAGGCCACGACAGACCTGACTCTCAAAGGTCAGAGCCTCGCGGCCTCGGCAACCGGCGAAGCCAAGGTATCGGGGATGAATCTCAGCCTGAGCGGGACTCAGAAAGCGCAGATGTCAGGGGCCCAGCTCTCCCTTTCAGGTTCTGCCAACGCGGAAATGAGCGGCGCCATGACCAAGGTTTCGGCTACGGGAACCCTGAATGTCGAGGGGCAGTTGACGACTGTGAAAGGAAGTATCACCAACATCCAGGGCTCTCTTGTCAAGCTGGGTTGAACTCGAAAAAGCGGCACGCAACTGGAGGCAATGAACTGTAATGAGGCTGACGCTTCTTCGACCGTCGTCTGGTCGGGAAGTTTATTCTCAGTGTATATCCCGAGGCCAACCCGGAAGTTTTCCCGGACTGGCGACTTGCCAAGAGGCAATATGCCGGCATGCTCAACCTCAGATCCAGTACAACCCTGCACTGGCTGTTCGAAATCGTATTCCCTGAACTCTGCGTCCAGGTCGATAAAGCCGTGCTCAATCGCACACTGGAAACCAGCGACATAGTGTTGGGCAGCACTTTTCTGGATGGAAACTCCGTTTTCGGGAAGAAAACCGCCATACCCGTTCAGGGACAGAGGGTAAATCTAACCAGCGCCAGTGAACAAACCGGCACAGGTACGCCATGGCCCGGGGAGATTCGTGAGCGCATGGAGTCGATGATTTTCCCCCTGCTCAAAAGCGTTGGAATAGACCTTGAAGTCTTTCTCATTATCAGAACTGAGAAGAGTTGGGCAAAGCTGCACTCAGAGAGCTTTCTCGGATACGACAGGATCAAAGGAGGCAAAGCCCAACCGCGACGGATACCCATCTTTCGCGGTCACCTTGTCGAGTGAGCGCCATGCGGGATTTGGCGGCCACCACTGACACCATCTCATCTATTGCACATTCAAGTGCAGGTCCGCGCCATGGATCGGGGGTGCGCCTTCAAGGGCGCATGACCTGTTTGTGGGTGGAGCAAAGAAGGTCGGGAAGAAGATATGATATGCCGAGGATGCAGCAAAGAGCTGGCTGAAGGAGAAGAGCACAGAATGGTGGCCGAATGGCCGTTTTGTCTCTCATGTTTCGACAATCTGATGAAAGGACCTCTGAAGTCACGCGAAGTGGAGCAGCCCGCGGACATCCCCGCCGCGGCAACAGAGGCGGCGACCGTGAGGTGCAGTGTATGCAAAGGTCAATTCCCGCCTGAGATAGTCCGCACCCTCAGCTTCTGGACTTTTTGCCCGCAGTGCTATGAGGAACCGGCATCGCTCGCCGGGATGGAGAATCAGGAAGGGGAGACATCTCCCGATCCTGCCGATTCCGCCGCCTCAACGGAAGATATCCCGGAGGGCGGCGGAGCGGAGATGACTGTCGGCCTTGCCAAATATATCAACTGCAGGGGGTGTGGAAGACGCATTCCACAAGGAGGCAGCCGATCCATCGAGGGGGAGCATTTCTGCCCGGACTGCTATTACAGGATGAGTCAGGAGTTGGAGCGGGGGCAGACCGCAAAGCCGCCTCCATTGGGAGAAAGGCAGGCCGCCGAAATGGAACCGCCCCCGGAAATATCCTCTCGTGAGGGGGGAGACCGATGTGCCTGTTGCGATCGCCCGCTCCGACCAGGTCTTTACGAAGAGATGGAGGGCTTTACCCTGTGTCGCGCATGCCTTTCCACCGACTCGGCCCTGGCAGTCAAGATCGCCCGGGACCGGCATCGAAGGCTGCTTGATCGCATCCGCGAAGACCTCGGGGCGCCCAAACCGCTTTAGTACCGTGAAAGACTACTTGAAGAACAGGCCTCATGGAGAGGACATGATTCAAAGCAAGCTGGTATCAGTAGTCCTTGCACTGTTGTGCATCGCCGCCTGCGGACCGAAAAAGCCGCCTCTCCGCCCCCTCATCATGTCGATTGATATTTCCGCATCCCCTTCCGCAAACAAAGGAGAGGTCTTCTGGCTGGTCATCAAGGAAGTCGATGAGAATCAATTCGCTCATGACTCCTATGAATCGATAGAATCGATCGTATTGTCCGATGACAGGGAATTGGACGTACTGGCGGTGAGCTCCGTCATACCGGGTGAGAATAAAAGGATCACGATCAACAAGCCATCCTACAGGCCTGCCGGTTTTTACTTTACTTTGACCGAACCGCGGGATCACTGGAAGGTGCTGTCGCCCCAGCCCATGAAGTCAAAATACCGGTTGCACATCGAAGAGTACGAGACTCACCTCGAACCTCTTCGAAGCACATGGTGACCTCTGCCGAGAAAGTCATTGCGCCGAACCGCAAGATGCTGTCCGATACTCTACGACTCTATGAATCCATCCAGGTCAACCCTGTAGAATTCCTTTAGCGCCTGCCACTCCGGAGTTTCCCTCTGGTCATCGAAAGCGTACAGGTCCTGGAAATGGGCTGCCTTCAGATAAGCATACCGCGCGAAGAGTTTTGGAAAATAGAGTCTGGGATCGAAAGAAGCGATGCATTCACCGATATCCTCCGCAACCAGGGCCGCCCTGGGGTATTTCCCCTCGGCGATGGGTCGTTCGAAAGCTTCTATCTTTCGCATGAGTGCGCTGAGATGGTGGGATCCTTCAACGATCAATCCCTCCTGCGAAGCAGGAGTCCCGCCGGGCGCCTGACGCGCTTGCTGAACGGCTGGCCTCGCAGCCGGGGCCGCGGCATCCTCTTCAACGGCATCCGCAGGCTCGGGCTCCGGCGCCGCTTCAACGGTCTCCGGCTCTTCATCACGGTAGATGACCTGCTGAAACGCTTTAAGCCATTGGACAAGCTTTGCAAGAGCGTCAGTCAATGGTGCAGCCGCATCTTCGAGTACAAGCATCGCGACTCGCTTCAACTCATCGGCTGCATCTATTACCGCGACAATCTCTTCGCTTCGTGCTTCCGAGACCCATCGCTCATACAGCTCACTCTTGGCGTTCTCCTCATACTGCAATTTTTTCAAGAGCTGATTGGAAAACCAGCGCAGGCTGGTCTGAGCATGCTTTTCCTTTTTTACTGCCGGCCCGAGGGCCTGCCAACTATCGCGAAGCACCCCTGCAAGGCAGTCAAGGATCTCCTTTAAGCTCCCGATCCCTCTTTCAAGAAAAACCCCGTAGCACAGAAACCCGATCATTCTAATGTCCTTTATGCCCTCTGCAAGAACGGACTCAGCCAGTTCGGCCGCCTCCATGTATTGTGCCCGCTGAACCAGGGCGCTCACCTCTTCGAGGCGCGGGTCCGTCGTCTCCAGTCCAGGATTCTCTACTATCGGCAGAGGTTCTTTAATCACATTCAGATCCATAGCGGTTCCTCTCTTCGTCGAACTGGAAGCCCTTGCATACTGAGAAACGGAGCAAGATCGTAACACCCGTGAACCATGCCTGCTCACAGGATTGTGCATGAAGAGCAAATTGCACATTTTAGCAGGCAGTCGGAGGGAACCTTGCCCTTGAGCATTCCCTGCCCCGCGCAGAGGCTCAATCTGGGGTGAGCGGTTCTGAAGACTATAGCGCACATCCGCCAGGATACTGCATTTGCACGAGCGGCGCGATGAAATAGCAGAGTTTGAGAGGAGCATCTCGTGTTAAGGAAATGGAGAGTTCAAAAATTGGAGTGTGCAAAATCGCTGGTAAATGCGCACACACATGCATCTTTTTCTTGCGTCAGCGTTTCAAACGTGCTAAATGGGCAAGTGCTGGCGAAAAGGGAGCTAATTCTGATTACCTGAGTCTGCCCAAGGTCTTGCTTCGTAATGCTTACCCGCTGTAAACAGTCAGAAAACCTGAGCCGGCAGAGTCCCAAACGAGATTTCCCTTGACAGGGAATGTGCATCCCGATATATAAGGCGCCTCGTAACTATTTGCACAAGCATTATCATCCAAGAGGCGTTTAACCTGAGCTTAAGGACAATAGATGCCAGACTGGTATTCCCCGGGCAAAAAGAAGATACAGCATTGCTTGAGGGACCATACCGTCAGGTACTTTTGCGTTTTATCCGCGAGAGGTCAGGAAATGTCCCACATTAAGACGACCTGAGAAAGCAAATCTTCGTGCAAGAACATTAGCTTATTTATTAGTACGGCGAAAAAAATTTCGACAAAAGTGTTTGCCCATACCCCCACGGGGCAGACTATCTGAGGAAGGAGGTGTTGAAACTCGTTTAAATATCGGGGTTTGTTGGCATGGCGATGTTTTGAATAACCTTTAGGAGGTAAATTATGCCAAGTTATGTAATCCTTGAGAAATGCGATGGCTGCAAGGGGCAGGACAAGACTGCATGCATGTACATTTGCCCAAACGATCTGATGGTTCTCGATAAGGAAAAAATGAAGGGCTACAATCGGGCGCCTGAAATGTGTTGGGAATGCTACAACTGCGTTAAGATTTGCCCCCAGCAGGCGGTTGACGTACGCGCATATGCAGACTTCGTCCCCATGGGCGCCTCGGTTGTTCCGCTCCGCGGCTCCGAAGACATCATGTGGACGGTCAAATTCCGTAATGGCATGGTAAAGCGTTTCAAGTTCCCCATCCGCACCACTGCGGAAGGCAAGATTGAACCGCTTGGCGGCTACGAGACGGGATCAGACGATCTTAAGTCAAATGTGTTGTGTACCGAACCGGCTTCTTCAGGCGCTTCGGCGATCCCCACCCTGAAGAAATAACCGCTTACTTAAGGAGGTCACGATATGCCTAATTTTGAAACCGTAGTAGTCGAAACCGATCTGCTCATAATCGGTGGTGGAATGTCGGCTTGCGGCGCCACTTTTGAAGCTGCATACTGGGCGAAGAAGAAGGGCCTGAAGGTTACGGTTGTTGACAAGGCCGCTATGGATCGTTCGGGCGCAGTTGCAATGGGTCTTTCCGCCATCAACCAGTACATTGGCTGGGCTGCCGGCGACAACACCCTGGAAGACTATGTAAAGTATGTACGCCAGGACCTCATGGGCGTTTCCCGTGAAGACCTGGTCTACGATATCGCTCGCCATGTCGACTCTTCCGTTCATCTTTTCGAGAAATGGGGCCTCCCCATCTGGAAAGACGCAAACGGCAAGTACGTGCATGAAGGCCGCTGGCAGATCATGATCAACGGTGAATCCTACAAGGTTCTCGTTGCAGAAGCAGCTAAGACCGCTCTCGCAAGCCTGGGCGACAAGGGTCAGCTCCTGGAGCGCGTTTTCGTAGTAGAACCTCTGATGGACGGCGACCGTTGCGCAGGCGGCGTTGGCTTCAGCGTTCGCGAGAACAAGTTTTACGTATTCAAGGCCAAAGCGACCATCGCCCTGATGGGCGGCGCCGTTCACGTTTTCCGTCCCCGGTCGGTTGGTGAGGGTCTCGGACGCGCCTGGTATCCCCCGTGGAACGCAGGTTCCACCGCATATTTCACCATCAGAGCCGGTGCTGAAATGACCTGCCAGGAAGTACGTTTCATTCCTGTACGGTTCAAAGACGGTTACGGCCCGGTTGGCGCCTGGTTCCTCCTGTTCAAGTCCCGTGCGACCAATGCGTTCGGTGAGGAATACATGGTAACCCGCGCCAATGAGCTGCCCAAGTGGGCGCCTTACGGTCTGGCCAAGCCGATCCCTGCGAACCTGCGCAACTGGCTCGGTATGGAAGACGTATTTGCCGGCAAGGGTCCGCTCATGATGAGAACGGAAGAAGCCATTGCCAACCTGGCTGCCAAGTACAAAGACGATCCCAAGGCTTTCAAGAAGAAGATGAAAGAACTCGAAAGCGAAGCCTGGGAAGATTTCCTTGACATGACCATCAGCCAGTCGCTGCTCTGGGCGGGCACGAACATTCAGCCCGAGGAGAAGCCCTCCGAAATCGCCGCCGCCGAACCTTACTTCATCGGTTCGCACTCCGGCGCTTCCGGCGCCTGGGTATGCGGTCCCGAAGATGTAATGCCTGCCGAATACAAGAAGCAGTGGGAACCGATCGGTGTGTACAACCACATGACCACCGTTAAGGGCCTTTTCACCGCTGGTGACGGCTCCGGCGCATCCAGCCACAAGTTCTCCTCCGGCTCGCACGCTGAAGGCCGTATCGCCGCTAAGGGCGCCATTGCCTTCATCATGGACAACAACACCATGCCTAATGTAGACCAGGCAAAGATCGACGAGCTGAAGAAGACCATTCTGGCTCCGATGGAACTCTTCGAGGCGAATGTGAAGTACTCGAGCGACCCGGACATCAACCCGGCATTCATTAAGCCGAAGATGTTCATGTTCCGCCTCCAGAAGATCATGGACGAATACTGCGGCGGCGTCTCGGCACAGTTCACCACTAACAAGGCCCTGCTCGAAAGAGGCGTAGAGCTTCTTGCCATGCTCAAGGAAGACTCCGAGAAGCTGGCTGCTGCAGACCTTCACGAACTGCTTCGCGCATGGGAAAACACCCATCGTATGTGGATTGCAGAGAGCCATCTGCGCCACGTGATGTTCCGTGAAGAGAGCCGTTGGCCGGGATACTACTTCCGCGCTGACTTCCCCGATATGGATGAAGCCAACTGGAAGTGCTTTGTAAACTCCGTATGGAATCCCAAAACCGGTGAATGGACCATGAAGAAGGTCCCCATTGTCAATCTGCCGGTCTAAAGTGGTTTTGTAAATCGTACCTCCAGGCGCCCCATGGCGCCTGGGGGTATTTTTTTATGTGGTTGGTTTATTTGGAATTTTGTGTATAATACGCGGCGCGGCCCAGGGCGTTGTCATGGGTGGCATTGTAAATTACCACTTAACCCAACACTTTTTGCTTAGGAGAAAGAATCAAATGTCAGCATTGCTCCCCCCTCATGGTGGAAAAGGTTTGACCTGCTGTTTGCTCGAAGGAGCGGAACTGGCAGCTGAACTTAAAAAAGCGCAGGGTCTTAAGAAAATCGAAATCAGCCCCCGTGAAAAAGGCGACCTTATCATGATGGGTATCGGCGGCTTCAGCCCGCTGACCGGTTTCATGACCAAGGCCGACTGGAAAGGCGTTTGCGAAAATTTCCTGACGGCAGACGGTACATTCTGGCCAATTCCGGTAACCCTTTCCGCCTCCAAGGAAGAGGCAGCCGCAATCGCGATTGGTGAAGAGATTGCTCTTTTCGATCCCGAGCGTCAAGAGTTCATGGCCACCATGAAGGTCACCGAGAAGTTTGAGATGACCGAGGCCGACAAGAAATTCGAATGCGAAAAAGTCTATATGGGTGAAGGGACCAAGACCGCTGAAGAATTCTGGAAGATCGCCAAGGATGATCACCCCGGCGTGCAGATGGTTATGCAGCAGAAGGCTGTCAACCTGGCCGGCCCGGTCAAGGTGCTCAGTGAAGCCGAATATCCCACCAAATACGCCGGCGTCTACATGAGACCGGCCGAGTCGAGAAAGATTTTTGAGGACAGGGGATGGAAGGAAATCGCGGCTCTCCAGTTGCGCAACCCCATGCACCGTTCCCATGAATACCTCTGCAAGATTGCTGTAGAAGTCTGTGACGGCGTTTTCATTCACTCCCTGGTAGGAAATCTGAAGCCCGGCGACATCCCCGCCGAGGTTCGCGTAAAGTGTATCGATGTTCTGGTCAAGAATTATTTCGTGGAAGACAAGGTTCTCCAGGGCGGCTATCCGCTGGATATGCGCTACGCCGGTCCCCGTGAAGCCCTTCTGCATGCGACTTTCCGCCAGAACTACGGTTGCTCCCGCATGATCATTGGCCGCGACCATGCCGGCGTGGGCGATTTCTACGGCATGTTCGAAGCACAGACGATTTTTGACAAGATTCCCAGGCCCGCAGGCGGAAAAGGCCTCCTGTGCACGCCGCTCAAGATCGACTGGACCTTCTACTGCCATAAGTGCGATGGCATGGCATCCCTCAGGACCTGCCCCCATGGCAAGGCAGACCGCGTTCTTCTGAGCGGCACCGCCCTGCGTAAAGGCCTCTCCGAAGGGACTACGATTCCGGATCATTTCGGACGCGATGAGGTTCTCGACATTCTCCGCGAATACTATGCAGGCCTGGAAACAAAGGTCGAAATCAAGCTGCACGGGGCCGCTACCGGTAACAAATAGCATGGGTCCCTCTTGAACGATTGAAACGGGGAGATGCACTGAGAAGTGCATCTCCTTTTTTTGCCCGCTCTTTCGTAACCTCCGGATCAGGGGATCATTCCCGGCATTTTTTGTTGAAATGCTCACGGTTCAGGGTTATCCTGAGTTGTTTCACCTACAGCATGAGGTCGGCAGATCATTAAGCAAATCGGGTTTACTCTGAAGCAAATCGCGGCTGCCCTTTAATGCCTCTTATAAGTATCCGCTTTATAATTTCGCGGCAAATCTGGCTTTTTCCGAAAATCGGCTTTTCACACAAGCCTGACTACACCGATTGATGGAGGACTCTTATGGCTGATGCTCTAAACGGCAACCGGACCATCCTTATCGCCGGCGGCGGCATGACGGGGTTGAGCGCCGCGGCTGAAGCCGCCGAGGCCGGTTTCCACGTCATCTTGATAGAGCGGGAACCTTGGCTCGGCGGGCGGGTGGCGCGCATGAACAAGTATTTCCCGAAGCTCTGCCCTCCACAGTGCGGCCTGGAGATCAACTTCCGCCGCATCCGCACCAATCCCCTCGTGCGCGTTATTACAATGGCTCAGGTCGAAAGAATCGAGGGTGAAGCAGGTAACTTTACCGTGGGATTGAAGCTCAATGCTCGGTACATCAACGAAAAATGCACGGCCTGCGGAAAATGTGCGGAGGCGGTCTCCACCCGCGTGCCGAACTCGCTCGACTACGGGATGAGCACCGTCAAAGGCGCCTACCTTCCTCACGAATTCGCCTATCCGCTGCGCTATGTTATCGCTCCGGAAATCATCGGCACGTCGGAGGCGGAAGCCGCGAAGGCTGCCTGCCCCTATGGGGCGGTTGATCTGGATATGCAGCCGCAGTCATTGGAAGTAAAGGCCGGAGCGATTATCTGGGCAACCGGCTGGGAACCCTTCGACACCTCCAGGATCGCCTATTACGGCGGGGGGAAATACCGCAATGTGGTATCCAACGTGATCATGGAGCGGCTTGCATCGGCAAACGGTCCCACGGGAGGAATAATCTCCAGGCCTTCGGATGGAAAGCCGGTCAGGAACATCGCTTTTGTCCAGTGCGCGGGATCACGCGATGAGAACAACCTGGAGTATTGCTCCAGCGTATGCTGCCTGGCATCTTTGAAGCAGGCCACTTACCTGCTGGAACAGGACCCCGAGGCACGCGTATCCATTTTCTATATAGACATTCGCGCGCTCGGAAGATATGAGGCATTCTTCGCAAAGGTCAGGGATGACGACCGAGTTTCCCTGATCAAGGGAAAGGCAGGCGAGATCAGAGAAGATGCGCTGACCGGAATGGTCTCCGTGCAGGTGGAGGACCAGGCGACCGGGAAGATTCTCCGCGATGAATTCGACCTTGTTGTTCTTGCCGCCGGTATGGTCCCCAGCACCGCCAATGACAAGATACCCGCCGAAGTGTCCTATGACGACTATGGCTTTATTTTTGCCAACGGTCAGGCGCCGGGTATCATCGGCGCGGGCTGTACGAAGAAGCCCGCGGATGTCGCGGCGTGCGTCCAGGATGCAACGGCCGCCGTGCTCAAAGCTATCCAGGCCTGCAGGAGGTAGAGGATGGAAAAGAAAACCGGCGTATATATCTGTTCCGGATGTGGAATTGGAGAAAGTTTCGACCTGGGTGCTCTTGCGGCTGTGGCAGCCGAACATAAGGTCTCGGTCTGTCGTCAGGACCCCTTTCTGTGCAGTCCGGATGCAATCGCTCGCATAAATTCGGATATGGAAGAGGAAGGCATCAACAGCATGGTCATCGCTGCATGTTCACCTCGCGTGATGACCGAAGCATTCACCTTCCCTTCCGATAAGGTGGTTGAGCGGGTAAATCTGCGTGAGCAGGTAGCCTGGTCCCAGCCTGCCAATGAAGAAGACACCTTGATGATGGCGGAGGACGCCCTCAGAATGGGCCTGATCAAAGCACGGGATTCAGAACCCCCTGACCCGTTTATGGCCGAGAATCTGAGCAGGAAGATACTCGTGGTCGGCGGAGGACTCACGGGAATGACGGCAGCCCTTGAGGCGGCCCGCGCCGGCTATGAAATCGTCCTGGTAGAAAAAGAGGAAAAGCTCGGCGGATACCTCAACAGTGTATACAGGCTGCCTCCCTCCGCTGCTCCTTACGACGGCCTGCCTGAAACCGGAGTGGATGAACTTGCCGCCGCCATTGAAGAACAGCAAGGACTGACGGTTTACACCGGAGCGCAAATCGCCTCCATTGCGGGCGGTCCCTGTATGTTCGATGTGGATATCCGGCAGAATGGTTCGAATATTTCCGAGCGCGCAGGATCAATAGTGCTGGCCACCGGCGCCTTGCCTTATGAGGCTTCGAAGCTCTCGCATCTCTCCTACGGTGCTTCGACGGACGTGGTCACCATCCAGGACCTCGAAAAAATGTTCAAGTCCGGTGAGGTGAAACGTCCCTCCAACGGTCAGCCGGTCAAGAGTGTTGCATTCATCCTCTGTGCGGGATCACGCGACCCGGAACACCTGCCCTACTGTTCATCCGCCTGCTGTGTGGAATCGCTTAAAGCGGCGAGGTACTTCAAAGCCGCAGATATCCAGACGCCTGTTTATGTTTTTTACCAGGAGATGCGCTCGACCGGACATTATGAACTGCTCTACAAGCAACTGCAGAAAGACGGCGTGATCTTCGTAAAGGGTGCGGTTTCTGCGGTTGAGGACGACGGATCGGGGAGCCTCATCGTGACCTCGGACGACATACTGACACGTTCTCCCGTCATGTCCGAGAGCGTCGACCTGGTGGTGCTCGCCACGGGCATGGCGCCCACCAGCGCTTTCGGTGAGCCTTACAAGGCCCAGGCCCCCAAAGAGGGAGAAGAATCGGACTCCCAGGCGCCGGCCGATACCATCCTGGTATCCAACCTTCTCAATCTGCAGTACAGGCAGGGTCCGGAGCTTCCGGCCCTTCAGTACGGGTTTCCTGATTCACACTTCATATGCTTTCCCTATGAATCACGCCGCACCGGAATATATCCCGCCGGGTCCGTGCGTGCTCCCATGGATTACGAAAGAGCCCGGCAAGATGCAATGGGCGCCGCGCTCAAAGCGATCCAGTGCATAGAGATGGTTTCACAAGGAAAAGCTGTACACCCGCGGGCCGGCGATCAGAGCTACCCCGAGTTCTTCATGCAGCGCTGCACGCAGTGCAAACGGTGCACGGAAGAGTGTCCTTTCGGCGCAATCAACGAAGACGAGAAGGCCAATCCTCTGCCCAACCCCACGCGCTGCCGCAGATGCGGCGTCTGCATGGGCGCCTGTCCGGAGAGAATCATCTCTTTTAAGAACTATTCCGTGGGCATGATCGGAAACATGATCAAGAGCATCAACGTGCCGGATGAGTATGAAGAGAAGCCACGCATCCTTGTGCTCGCCTGTGAAAACGATGCCTACCCGGCCCTCGACATGGCGGGAATCGGTCGGCTCTCCTACAATCCCTGGGTCAGGTTTTTGCCGGTGCGCTGTCTCGGGTCGATGAATCTTGTCTGGATCGCCGACGCGCTCTCGAAAGGCATTGACGGCATTCTGCTTCTGGGATGCAAGCACGGGGACGATTACCAGTGTCATTTCATCAAAGGCAGCGAACTGGCCAATATCCGCATGAGCAAGATACAGGAAACGCTCAACCGGCTGGTGCTCGAATCAGATCGCGTAAGACTGGAGCAGGTCTCGATCACGGATTACAACCGGATACCGGAGATTCTTGACAGCTTTGCCGAAAACCTCCAGGGGCTCGGACCCAATCCTTATAAGGGATATTAGGATCTGCGGGTTTTCCCATCCACATCAAGCAAGGAGCAGTCGATCATGGAAGCCAAAAACGTCCTCCTGGAGACGAGAGATTATATAGTCGAGATGGGCGCAGAGACAATCAACTGGTGTATGCAGTGCGGCCTATGCACCAATTTGTGCCCATGGAGACTGGTTCCCGGACAGACGAGCGAGAGTTTCAACATCCGCCACATGCAGCGCCTTGGACAAATGGGCATCGAAGGATTCGAGGAGGAAAGCATCCTTTTTGCCTGCTCGACCTGTGGTATGTGCCAGAGTAATTGCCCGAGAGGCGTAAAGATAATCGACAACGTTCGGTCGATGCGTGCGAGCATCGTCGGGGGTGGAATGCCTCCCGCCGGGTTGCGTCCCATACTGGGCAGTTCGCATGCCAACGGCAACCCCTGGTCGGGCCCCCGCGAGAAGAGAACCCAGTGGCAGGAAGGTCTCGACATCCCTCAATTCGGACCCGATACGGAGTATCTTCTTTTTGTCTGCTGCCATTCATGCTACGACCCCCGCAGCATGAAGATTGCGCAAAGCATAGCTCAACTGCTCCTCCAGGGTGGTGTAAGCTTCGGCGTGATTGGCGCGGAGGAGAGTTGCTGCGGCGAGAGCATGCGCAAGCTTGGCGATGAGGAACTCTTCCAGAAGCTCGCGGGCGCCAACATGGAGCTTTTCGCCGGCAAGGGAGTGCAGAAGATCATCACCACTTCACCGCATTGTCTGTGGAGCTTCAAGAACGATTATGCGGAACTGGGCGCCGAATGGGAGGTTTTCCATTACACTCAGATCCTGTCCGGCCTCCTGTCCGAGGGCAAGATCGATTTGACCGGCAAAAAAGGCCTGAAGACCGCTTTCCACGACCCCTGCTACCTCGGCAGACACAGCGGGATTTTTGATGCTCCGCGGGAGTTGCTCGCCTCCGTTCCCGGGATCGAAATCAAAGAACTCGATCGCTCGCGCGAATCCAGTCTCTGCTGCGCCGGAGGCGGGGGCCGCATCTGGGCTGAAGCGCCCATGGGGGAGCGCTTCGGTGAACTTAGGGTCATGGAGGCCATTAACGCCGGCGCCGAAGTGCTGGCGACATCCTGTCCCTATTGTGTCAACATGATGACTGATGCCTGCAACAGCCTCGAAAAACAGGACGTACTCCAGATAAAGGAGCTTTCCGAGTTGCTTGCGGAGTAGTCTTAAGCTTTTTCGTTTTCAGTGCGGGCTGATCTATTGTCAAATTACATGGTTACCAGGAGAATTCATTAATGCCTATTACGCTGGATACCCTCAAAGAGCGGGGAATCGACTATTTTCTTGCATCCATGGAAGACGGCCAACTGGTCATGGAACCCTTCTGTTCCTGTGGAAATATCCTCGATGAAAACTTCCACTGTCCTTCATGCAACAAGGTGTGCGATTGCAGGTTTGTAGCTTGTACGAACCCCGATTCGCTGGCAATTGTCGAGAAACTCGTCGCCGGCAATCCATCTTTTCGTAATTTCGAAGCGTCCCTGATCGTGAAATGAAGGAAATCCATATGAATCCGCCCCAAACGGCAGAAGAAAACCTGCTGACGGAATCGAGTCCGTTTCACTTCGTCTGTCACGATGCCCTGCCCTGCTTCACGCAGTGCTGCAAGGACGTCAATATCTACCTTACCCCCTATGACGTGCTTCGGCTCAGAAAGGCGCTGGGAATCGGCGCCGCCGATTTTCTCTCCAGGTACACTCAACACTTCCTGGCCAAGGGCGCCAATGTGCCGGTCGTCCAACTGCTCATGAACCCGGATACGCTCTATTGTCCATTCGTGACCGAGGAAGGCTGCCAGGTTTACGAAAATCGTCCGTGGGCATGCCGGATGTTCCCGCTGGATCTTTCTCCCCAGGACCGAAAATACCGGCTTATTGCCGGAAAGGAACGATGCAAAGGGCTTTTCGAACGCTCTGAGAAGAACGTCGGGGAATGGCTGAAGAATCAGGGGGTGGAAGAGTACGCCGAAATGGATGCAGCATTTCAACGCGTTGTTCCCGAGCGCTTCCAGCCGGGCGCACCTATGGACGAGGGACTCGGCAGGCTGTTGTTTTTTGCCTACGATCTAGACCGCTTCTCCCAGCTCCTCAACGACGACCGTTTCCTGAAATTCTACGAAGTAGATGAGGACATGATCAACCTGGTAAGAACGGATATGGAGGAGTTGCTCAAATTGTCATTCCGCTATATTCGCTCCCAAATGGAAGAACTCTACCAGGTAGTCTGATACAATAAGCAGTGAGCAGTGAGCAGTGAGGAGAAGAAATGGAAATAAGGCAGACGGCGCCTGAAGAAATTCAGCAGCAAATGGAACCTGTGGATAACGGCGGTTTTCGCTTCTCCTGCCATCCGGGAGTGTCCTGCTTCACGGAATGCTGCCGGGACCTGAATCTGCTCCTGACGCCGTTTGACATTGTGCGGCTGAAAAACCGCCTGGCCATCTCGTCAGGCGAGTTTCTCGACCGGTACGCAGACTGCCGTTTCGACGAAAACCGGCATCTTCCCATGATGTATCTTCAGATGAACGAAAACGAGCGTAAGACATGCCCTTTCGTCTCCGACAAGGGATGTCAGCTCTATGAGGACCGCCCTTCCGCCTGCCGGATCTACCCCATAGCTCGCGCATCCAGAATCCATCGGGTGCATGGAACCCTGCTGGAGAACTACTTCGTGCTTCGCGAGGGACATTGCCGCGGCTTTGAGGAGGAGCGATTCTGGGAGGTCAAAGAGTGGCTTCAGGACCAGGGGCTCAGGGACTATTATGAGTCCAACGATCTCTGGATGGAAATAGTCACCCACCCTCGCCTGAGAAGCGCTCCCCTATCGGAAAAACAGCAGCAGGTCTTCTATCTCGCGAGCTACAACTCGGATAAGTTCAGAGAAATGGTCCTGCAGAGCCGATTTCTTTCCGTGTTCAATATATCACCTGAAGAGAGCGAGGCTATCAGGCACAATGACGGGGCCCTCCTCAGACTGGCGTTCAATTGGATGAAATTCAGCCTGCTTGGAGAACCGGTGCTCAAGCCACAGTAGCAGGAAACTCACCGTCCTTTTCTCATTTGCGGCGGCTATCGGTGCAGGCTATCTATTCTTTTCTCATCGCTTGCGGATCTCCTGCAAAAACTCCTCAAGTTTTTGCGGCATTAAGCCGATATTGAATAGAGTATTTTTGTTTTCCCGCATTTCAGAAAGTGGGGAATCTTCACCTGATTCGGATTGATAATTGCTGCGCTGGTTCTGGCCGGCGTTTTTTCTGTGAGCTATAGAGAATTGCTGAACAACCTTTCCGGCAGCAGAGTGCTTGTTGTAGATGACGTCAAAGCCAATGTGGATATCATTCTGGCCGCATTGCGCAATGATTACCGGGTGAGCGTTGCGGTGGATGGAGAGACGGCGCTGGCGCTGGCAAGAAGGAATCCACCCGATCTCATCCTGCTCGACATCGTAATGCCGCGCATGGACGGCTATGAAGTCTGCAGGCGGCTCAAAGCCGACCCGGCAACCAGCGCTATTCCCATTATTTTCATTACCGGGATGCATGAAGTTGAGGATAAATCCAAGGGGTTCGAGATGGGCGCGGTGGACTACGTCACCAAGCCCTTCGAGATAGTTGAGTTAAATGCAAGAATCCGCACTCACCTGTCATTGACACGTGCTATGCGGGAACTCTCGCATCAAAATCAATTGCTCGACACAAGGGTGAAAGAGCGTACAAGGGAGCTGCAGGATACGCAACTGGAGATCATCTACCGCCTTTCACGCGCAACGGAATACCGGGACACGGAAACCGGCATGCACATCAAAAGGCTCAGTCACCTGGCCCGCGCCCTGGCGATTTCAGCCGACTGCGATGATAAAACGGCAGACTTGATCTTTCATTCCAGTCCAATGCACGACATTGGGAAAATAGGCATACCTGACAGCATTCTTCTCAAGCCTTCACGTCTCGATCCCAATGAGTGGCGCATAATGCAAACTCACACCACGATAGGCGCTGAGATCCTCTCGGGACACGATTCGGTTTTGATTCGGACCGCAAAGGAAATCGCTCTGACCCATCACGAAAAATGGGACGGAACCGGATATCCTCAAGGCCTGTCCCAATATGAAATCCCTCTGAGCGGTCGAATCGTGGCAGTTTGCGACGTGTTTGATGCCCTGACCTCCGTTCGTCCCTACAAACAGGCCTGGCCGGTCGATGAGGCCCTTACGGAGATAAGGAAAGGCGCCGGTGCGGCTTTCGATCCCGAGGTGGTGGATGCCTTCTTTGGCCATTTGCCGGAGATGCTTCATATCAGGAAAGTCTTTTCGGATATGTAGCAGATGCCCGATAGTGCCGCAATCTCCTGTCTATCGTCGCCTGCATGAAAAAAAGCCTGATTGAGTTCGTTTTCAGAACCAGTTTTTCTCAAGCCCTCCCCTTTGAGTATGTTTTGTTCGGGCTTCTATTTTTCGATGCAAGCCGGAGCGGCGCAGTCAGCGGAAATAATCCGGCATGAGGGCAATCCCTGAGAGAGGGAGAGAGAGGAGTTCCATTGGCTGAAGACAACCTTGCAAAGGGATGCATGCCGGCTATCGATATGGGGACGGCAGTGGAGCGGATGGGGGGCAACGAAGCGCTGTTTTTCAAGGTCCTGCTCTACTTTGTCGAAACCTACGCGGGTTTTATGCTGAAATTGCACACGGATCTCAAAGATGGCAATTTTGAGGATGCCCGTATCGGAGTGCATACCATGAAAGGTGTCGCCGGCAGCCTTTCAGCAACGGGCCTCTTTGATTCGGCCCAGGCTGTGGAACGCGCCCTGCGAAAGGAAGAACAATCCGATCTGGACGCGTGTATCTCTCAACTGGAGAATCGTTTTTGTGAAACAATCGCTTCCGGCATGAAAATCCTTAAGTCCGGTGAACAACCGGGATGTTTCGGAAAGGAATCCGAAAACACCGTTTCACCCGGACCGCAGTCCGGGGACGACAACTCGTCCGGGATGACGGTCCCCCGGACAGAGTGCTTTCAGATGCTTCCAGTTCTGGATGAACTCCACGAATGTATTGAGTTGCACGACCCGGCAGGGGCGGAGCATTCGCTCCGAGAATTGATGTCGCTCGTTGCGGGAAGACTTGGAATGGCTCAATTGAGCTTTCTGTCCAAAAACCTCGAGGACTATGATTTCGAGCAGGCGCTGAAATCCCTCGACGACTTTGCCGGTGTAATGGACATCCGGTCAATCCGCAAAAAAGTCGATTCCAGGCAGTAAATGAGTCCGTCCTCGTTTGCGTTACATCGGATCGGCTCTTATATAGGCATGAGACATTTTTTAACCAAAGCCCGGCGGACGAGTCGGGATCAGAGGCTATTGTGGCTCACAAGCTGATTATACTTCTTACTGTTCTCAGTACCGTCTTGTTCCTGGCGCCGCTCTCCTGTTCGGGGAAAAAGCCGCAGGGCAGCCGCACGGGGCCGGTTGCATTTGGCGACATACAGCTCTCCGCCGGAAAGCCTTCCGGAGATGGATCATATCTCCTTGAATTCAGCAGAAAAGGTGAAATCGTATTCAGGGGGGAATGCGCATTCAAGATCCATGACTCCAGTATTGTAAAAGGAGTACCCTATGCCCATTGCCGATCTCTGATCTCCTATTGCTTTTCCGGGGGCGCCCACTGCTGCCTGACGGCCATAGTCGCCACCGATTGCGATTCATCAACCTGCCTGAACACCATCGATCTGGGCCATAGCGATCAGGAGCTGATACTAATTGATGAAAATTCTGAGACGGGGAAGAAAATAAAGGTTACCGACTGGCAGTTCGCATACTACTCTCTTGAGGACTCCGACTTTCTGCTCTCCTTTGCAGACTCACCGGGATTGACGCGTCTCCTTCTCTTTGATAAAGGCAGATGGAGAGTGGATCAGGTTGGGGAATTCAGCCAGTTTTATTCCCGCCTTTTACAGGAGAGTCTCGACGCTTTCCGGAAGGCCGCCCGGCGGAGAGCCGACCAGGAAGAGATTTCGGCCATCGCCATCCGGGCAGCTTATTATGCCGTTATGTCCGGCGCGGCGCCGGAAGAGGCGGCAGAAATACTGAGAAAGCTTCTTCCCGCCCAATGGGTTTCTGTCGCCCCGAGGATCATAGCCGATATCAGGCGCGCGGTTACGGAATTCAATCCCGTTGAAAAAATCCTCTAAAGATCAAATGCGTCGAACGCGAAAGAATAAGACCAAATGCCGGCCCTCCTTCAATCAGCCTTTCTTGAACAAATGCCCCAAGGCGATTACAATGCATTTTCGCCGGTTGTAAGGATTCCGTTTACCCTGGAAATACCGATGAAGACATTCGAGACCGATGCAATTGTCCTGACTTCTCGCGACCACGGCGAGTCCGACCGACTGGTGACGTTTCATTCCGCCATTCGCGGCAGGGTGCGGGGAATTGCCAAGGGGGCCAGGAAGAGCAGGAAAAGGTTTGCAAACACCTTTGAAGCCTGCAGCCTGGTCAGGCTGGAATGCCGTGAGAAGAATTCCTATATCTGGATCGAGGCGTGCAAGCTGGTCGAGCCGTATCTTCCCATGCGAACCGATATTGAGAAATGGGCGTTTGCCTCACTGTTCTCCGAGATTATTATGGAAATGATCCCGGAGGGTGAACCTCAGCCTGCTCCGTTCCTTCTGCACAAGGAAACCCTCGACCGATTAGAAAGGGACAAGGACCCGCACAATGTGGTATTATTGGCCCTGCTGCGTTTTCAAACCCTTATGGGATATATGCCTGCGCTGGATTGCTGTACGACTTGCCGGCGCGCGCTAAAGACCGCCAAACGCTGGTATTGGCAGGTCTGCAAGGGTAGACTGGTGTGTCCCGACCATTTTTCCCCCGATACGCGCTTCATCGCACTGGACTTGGGGACCCTTGCACTCATAAATTATCTTAAAGGAATTCCGCTCGATAGAATTTGGCGGTTAAAAGTGCGTCAGGAGATGAAAATGCCTCTTCTGAAAGGGCTGCTCGATTCGTTTCGGTATCATACCGGCAAAGAGATCAACAGCATGAAGGTGCTTGAACAGATTCTGCCTGGAACGGGAGGCTTGTCGAACAACTCCGCGCAACCTGGGAAGAGATGCAATAGAGAAGCCGCTCTTTGGGATTCGTCTGTTGGCCCTGACAAATTTGAAATCGGCTCAGTCTAAGAGGAAACAAGAGGCGGATCAATGGATTGGATCACCCAGTTTGACGGGATCGCGCGAAGCTCCCCGGCGCTCGCCCTGCTTCTTTCATTCGCCGGCGGCGTTCTCGCAAGCTTTACTCCGTGCACCTATCCCATGATGCCCATTACGGTCGCTTTTATCGGCGGCAAAGCCAACGGGAGCAAACGTAAAGGATTTATACTCTCGGTCTTTTATGTCTTCGGCATGGCGGTAGTCTATTCGTCCCTCGGCGTTTTCGCAGCCTTGAGCGGTCAGATGTTCGGCTCTTTGACCTCAAGCCCCTGGGTCTTCTTCTTTGTGGGGAACATATGCCTCTTTTTCGGGCTGGTCATGCTGGAAGCCGTCCCCCTTTCGCCGCCCGGCTTTTTGAACAAATGGAAGGTAACGGAATTTTCCGGACACGATATATTTACCAGCATCTTTCTTGGCGGGGCCTCCGCGCTGGTCGTCAGCACCTGCACCACCCCCATACTTGGCGTGCTCCTTGCCTTTGTGGCGGCAAAGCATGAAGTAGCCTGGGGCATCGGTATGCTCTTCGCCTTTTCTTACGGACTGGGGACCCTGGTTATCATCGTCGGCACCTTCACCGGTCTGCTCACTTCCCTGCCCAGATCGGGAGTATGGATGCTCCGTGTGCAGCGTGTTTTCGGAGTAATGATGATTTTCGTCGCGGAATATTTTTTCATCAAAACGGGAGAGTTTTTGATATGAATTTTGGAATCTTTGGAAACAGAGTGGCCTTAATACTTCTGTTGGCTTTCTTTACGGCTTCTGCTCCGCTTTGCGGAATCGCCTACGGCGCAGGACCCCCGGAGGCGAAAAGCTCCAGCGCTCCTGATTTTGAACTCCAGGATCTCAACGGAGCCACCGTCACACTCAGCAAGTTCAAAGGACAAAAACCGGTCCTCCTTTATTTCTGGGCCACGTGGTGTCAGTACTGCATCCAGGTGAGGCCTGCCGTGATTGAACTGCGCAATACGATCCCCCGCAGCGATCTCGAAATCCTTGCGATCAACGTCGGCGGCGGGGATTCGCTTGCCCGGGTCAAGCGCTTTCAAGAGGCCCACCCCTCTCCGCTTATTGTACTGTACGACGGTGAAAATAAAGTCACCAAATCTTACGCGGTACAGGGAATTCCGCTTTTCGTCCTGATCGATAAAAGCGGAGCGGTAAAGTATCGAGGCAACGAAATGCCGCCCTCTCCAATGGCTCTTCTCAAGAAATAGAGTCATTTCTCCATCCGAACGGGCGCTGTAAGAGCGGAATCCACGGAACTCGACCCTTAAGCAGAAAGCAGGACGATGAAGGACGTACTTACCGTCATTATGGCCGGAGGAAAGGGCACCCGTCTCATGCCCCTCACCCAGGACCGATCCAAGCCGGCAGTTCCCTTCGGCGGCATATACCGGCTGATAGACATTCCGCTCAGCAACTGCATCAACTCCCAACTCTACAAAATTCTCATCTTTCCTCAGTACAAGTCTCAGTCCATGGTCGACCATATTGAAGAGGGATGGAATATCTTTTCCGGAGACCTCGGCCATTACCTGCGTATCGCCGCTCCCCAGCAGCGCATGGGAACCGAATGGTACCGGGGCACCGCTGATTGCGTCCGCCAGAACCTCTACCTGATTGAACGTGAGAAGCCTCGCTACGTGCTGATTCTTTCGGGAGATCATGTCTATAAGATGGATTACACCGCATTCCGGCTCTATCATGAAAAGGTCCGGGCGGATGTCACCGTCGGACTCCTGGAGGTGGACAGGGCCGCCGGCTCGGAATTCGGCATAGCGGCAGTAGACAATGATTTCAGAATCCGCTCCTGGGCCGAGAAGCCGAAGGACCCGCAGCCCATGCCCGATGATCCGGAGCGCTGCCTGGCATCAATGGGGATTTACCTGTTTCGCACCGACCTGCTGCTCGAACTGCTGCATAAGACGGACTACGATGATTTCGGCGGCGACATTATACCGAAAATCATCAAGGATCTGAGAGTCTACGCCTATCCCTACCGCCGCCTCAACCAGATCCGCGACTACATCCACCAGGTTGACCCACAGGGAGTAAGGCGCCTCGAGTATGTCGAAACCACGCGCGACTCCCAGTACTGGCGTGATGTCGGCACCCTCGACGCCTACTGGAATGCCAATATGGACCTCACCGGCATAGATCCCTTTTTCAACCTCTACGGCACCATGTGGCCCATACGCACGCTCCAACGCCAGTTTCCCCCCGCCAAGTTCGTATTCAACCAGCCGGATCCCAGGAATCCCAGGATCGGAATGGCGGTGGATTCGCTCGTGTCACAGGGCTGCATCATAAGCGGGGCGACTGTCCGAAGCTCCGTCTTGTCCTACAATGTAACGGTCCGAAGCTGGGCGGAGGTGGATGAGTCCGTCATCATGAATAACGTGGAGGTGGGCCGACACTGCCGAATCAAAAAAGCCATTATCGACAAACACAACGTCATTCCCGCCCATACCGAGATTGGAATCAATCCCCTGGCGGACAAGGAAAGATTCCCGGTTACCCCCAGAGGAATAGTCGTCGTACCGAAAGGCTACTTTAAGCCCGAATAGGCCTGTATCTCCGTTCTGCGGAGGATGCCCTCCAGGTGAGACTGCAATACCTGCCGATACAGCCTGACGCCCGGGCTTGCAGCAGGACGAGAGGCGCTTTGCCGTATCAGCATCCCGCCCGGCGCCGCCTTTTTCCCGGCCGGTGAACTTGCGGGGCGGCTAGGCCGTACCCGAGTTGTAGCGATTCTCTCCGCGGGGTGGTAAAGACCTCGTCGGTGACTTCGTAGAGCATGCCGATGCAACCGGCGGACGATGTCAAAGTGATCTTCTTTACTCTTTACCCCTGCCGGTCATGGGCGAAAAATGTTCCGGCGCCGATACCTACAGCCACCCGCGCCTAATCTCCAACAAAGCCCGACTGGTGCTGTTCAGGCTGAACACTTGCGCTGCAATTATGTCAAGAGTGTAGGTGCGGCCCCTTCTGTTATGCTCAGCCGGGAATGCTTTCCCTCTCGCAAATGTCGGCATGCCAATCCTGCTGGGTTTGTGCTTCGCACCCGGATAGCAAGTATCCGCGCTACCCGCGGGAAGATTTGTTTGTTGAACCTCCGGTTTTGATGCAGTAGATCAAAAACCGACAAATTGTGGAGGGAACGATGAATCTTGAGTTGTGGGATTATTTGTGGAAGTTCATCCCGGCCCTGTTTGCCGCTCTCATCACTCAGATTATTGTCTGGCGTAGGATGCCGAAGTTGGAGATGTATCCAGAAGAAGAGCGACCGAAGGATGTGGTGGTGCCCATCGCTTTTCGCAGAATCATCGTGAAGAATAAGAAAATGTGGCCTCCCTTTGGATGGTTGGATTTCCGTGATCCAGCCCTCCAATGCGAAGCTAAACTGACTTTTCTAAATTCAAAGGGAGAAAAGATGTTTGAATTTAAGGGACGGTGGGCCAGCACAATCGAGGTCGCCCATAGATCAGCCGATTTCCAGCAGGAAAAAATGCTTAAGCCTGATCCGATCAACATTAAAGCAGGCAGATCCGAGATTCTTGACTGCGTTGCTCATCACGATAGTGACCGAGATGTGGCATATCCTTGGCTGAATTGGGTTTATTGGCACAATGAGTTTAAAATCGAGCAATGGAAAATGATAACTGGAAAATACACGATCCGGGTGGAAGTTGAACCACTGAACGGAAAACCGTGCAGAAATGATTTTGTACTGACCGTTGGAAAAACGAGTGATGATACCCGAATAAGGCCGAAATGTAGGTAAGTCGATGCATCAGTTTTTTTGGCGCCACTTTAAAATCTTCGCGGGTTGCATCAGCAACTCGTTGCCGGTGTGTCCAGTAAGAGAGGGTACGGGATGATTATACTCCCCTTACCTCCGGGCCACCCCCGAGTGTCCTCTGTATAAGCGATAAGGTGCACGGCATCAGGTCGGCATTGTTGTCTTGGTCACCTAGATGGTCCTCAGCCGCCAGTAGCACCGATGAAACAGGAGAAAAAGGCGTCACGATTAATGCGGCTTTTTGCCCCGAATTGTGGCACCTGTTTAAGAGGAGTCCCGGTTTAGCAGCTTTTCTAAGGAGATGCACCATGGACAGTAAGCAAGAAGGTGACTTTCTACATCGCATTAGGGACGGTTGTCTTTATCGGTACAGACCATTTAGTACAGAAGAAGATATCGCACGGTGTAAGTCGATTGTTTTCGACAACCTTCTCTATTTCTGTACTCCCTCGCAGTTAAATGACCCATTTGAATGCAGGGCATGCTTTTCTTACAATTCGGAGAAGGAACAAAAAGAGTTTATAAAAAGAGGATTGAAAGAAAAGCGACCTGAACTAACCGAATCGCAAATTGAGCAAGTCCTAGAATATTTCATGAAACAAATAAAGGGGTCAAGTCTCCGTTTGAGTGTTTCTATTGTCCGTGGTAACCTTAGTGCATGAGCAGACCCTTACGCATAGAATTTCCCGGCGCTGGCGCTATGTGATGAATCGCGGCCGTCGTCGCGAGCAGGTGTTTGAAGACGATGCCGATTATCAGCACTTCATCGCACTGCTGCAGGAATCCGTTCGTTTGTGGGACGTCAGGATAGCTGCCTGATGCCCAGCCACTACCCTGTATTGATTCATACCCCTTTGGGTAACCTGTCCCGATGCATGCGCCATATAAACGGGATCTATACGCAGCGCTACAACAAGGCCCACGGCTGTAACGGGCAATTGTTCCGGGGACGTTTCAAAGCCATCGTGGTCGATGGAGACTCTTACCTGCTACAGTTGATCCGCTACATACACCGCAATCCCGTGCGCGCAGGTATTGCGGATAGCCCCGAGCTTTACCGGTGGAGCAGCCACCCGGGCTATTTGTCCTCCGCAAAAGCGTGGAAATGGCTTTACAGGGACTTCATTTTCTCCATTCTCACAACGCGCAAAAATGCCCGAAGAGCTGAGTACCGGCGCTTCATGGCAATGGAGGACCGGGAGGACATAACTCGAATATTCAGCAGCGAGACATGGCCTCCTTTCCTTGGCGATGAGAGTTCTGTCGAGCGTTTGAAAGCCCTCTTCTTCGAGGACAAAACCCGCCCGCAAGCGCTGGATTCACTGGCCCTCGCCCCCGAGATCCCACGGATAATGCGGGCCGTTTGCTCCCATTACCGGGTGGACGAGTCGCAGTTGCTCAAATCCCGAAGAGGACGACTCAACCGTGCCGTGGCAATCTACCTGACACGAGTTCTTCGCAGGGACACTTTCGCCGATATCGGTTCGGCCTTCGGCCTGCGAGGCTACAGCTCGGTCGGCAGTGTTCTCGATTCGATGCGAAAGCGCCCGGCATCAGACCCGGAGCTGGACGTGCGCTGCAGGCACATCATGAAATCCATGAAAATAGGTCAAACGGAGACTTGACCCCATTTTACAACTGAACATCAAGAAAGATCGCAAGCATAACGTTTTCCCTTCTCTCTGATCCTTTTCACCAGATATCCCGGAGCATCTTCCAGGTAGACCAGGTCAAAGTGCATCCCCCCTACGATTTCTTCTATTTTGGATTCCACCTTGTAGATGTGCTCGCGGGGAAGGCCCGAGACGGCAAGGTCTATGTCCGAATGCTCGCGGAAGGTCCCGGAAAGTAATGATCCGAAAATGAAGGACTCCTTCGCCCCAAGGCGGCACAGATAGAGGCAGGCTTCCTCGGCCTTTTGCAGGGCAATGAGCCTTTTTGTTTGTATCTGTTCCATGTCTCGAGTCCGGAGTCTGAGGCGCGGCATGGCGATTCCATCTCCTCCATTCAATTCTCCGGGCAGACTCCATTACTTACATTCGTCCTCCGGGAGAGTAAAAAGCGACATATCTTCCTTGCGAGTTTATCCGGATTTCCGAGTGTCTCGGGATCGCTTCGCAGTGACCGGTTTTCGGATTGCACCACAAAGAATGCTCGCCTCCTTCTATTTTCAGGTAGCATCTATGTTTGCGAAGCCCCCTTAAGAGAGCGCTTCTCTTAACTCGTCGACCACAACTTCACGGATTGCTTCGGCCGGGACCCCGCGCAGCGCATCAGAGCGGCGGTCTTCAAGAATCAGAGCTATGGCTTCGGCCAGGCTGTGAAGGGTCTCCTGAACGGTGCGGCCCTGCCCGTTGGCGCCGGGTATTTCTGGGCAATAGGCGATAAACCATTCGCCTTCTTTTTCGATGATTGCTGTAAATTCGTTGCGCATGGATTCGACCCTCTCCTCTATGGCGCGACTCTTTTTTCGAATATAACACCTTCCCGAGTGCAGTGATACCACTATGACGGAGGACGGAAGACGGAGGGCGGATTTGAAAATAGGGCCGAGCTAACGGCCTAAAGTTTCAATGACAAATACAAGAATCGGCGGTTATTTACAGCTTAGGTGCCTATTTTAGACCTTAAAATCATCATTGTAAGGGATCTGAGATTCACGGAGGATTGATTCCTCGGCCGTTTTAAAAACCCTGCGGCCTTTTGCCCTGATCCGAAGCCTGGATTTTATGTTCTCCACGAAATCGCTGCTCCCGACGGCAATACTCTCCGACCACTTACTTCACGGCCCTGTTCTGCGCGTGGACCGGATGCGGGAAATCTGCACGTCCGGTCCGACGAGGGGGAGGGTGACATGAGCGGCATGGCCTGCATGCCTTTTGCCACAACGCCCGAAAGGGCAGACACCATGGAAGCATGTGGCCTAAACTTCTTGTGGCTCCCTCTCTACTCTACTGTCCTGAAGTATTCTGCTCTCCAAAAGTCGCGCCCCCCTGGTTTTTCTCTTTCACACGGATGGACATGAGTGGACACGGATGAAATAAATGCCCAGACCTGGCTGAAAACCGCAAAGCTCTTTGAAGAATAGGAAAGCTGCGAGAAACCTCCCATCGATGATCTTTCGAGGTCTCCAGACTCTGTTCAATATACCGGAGGTTTCCCAGAGGATCGTACTTTTCAGCGGATTCTTTCCCTGTTCCGCCAAGGTTGATCTCTTGCCACTGTGCTCGCAGCCATGCCTGCTGTTACGTTTTTGCTTGCATGATGAAGCTCGTTCGTTAAAATAAACTGCTTCTCCCAATTATTTTAAAATATTTGATCCTGTCCCGTACCCCATGACAACGGATCATTGATATTCGTTTCCACCGTTCGCACTATTGATTCTCCCTGAGAGCAGCGCCGGCGGCCTGACTATGCCTTCTTGCTTCTCTCGCCCCCCAGGAGACCGCCATGAACGGAATCAACTGCCTTTGCTCTTATAACCGCGAACAGCAAACCAGCCTGCCTTTTAACTGCGAACTTGAGGATATTCTCGAATCCTCCCACGACGGTCTTTTCATTACCGACGGTCAGGGAAATGTCGTGATGGTCAATACGGCCTGGGAGCGAATTTGCGGCATCAGCCGTGATTTCGTTGTGGGCAAGAACGCCCAGGACCTGGTCAATCAGAAGTATTATACCGAGTCCTCGGTCATGGCCGCGATCAAGGGGCGCAAGAAAGTGACCATCATGCTCAAGATGACCAGGGGAGACAAAGTCGGCCAGAAGATAATGGCGACGGCTATCCCGATCTGGGATGAAAAGGGGCGGATCAAGCGGGTTGTGGCGAACATACGCGATATAACGGAGATACTCTATCTCAAGGAACTGCTCGGAAAGACTCAACAGTTGAACGAGATGTATGCCGCAGAACTGGAACAGATGCGGTTTCAACAAATAACCAAGGATCACGACATCATAGCAAGAAGCCCCGAGACCAGAAGGGTGCTGGAGATGGCGGCGCAGGTCGCAAAGGTGGATTCAACGGTTCTCATCACCGGAGAGTCCGGCTCGGGCAAGGAAGTCATAGCCAACACCATTCATCGTCTGGGCAGCCGATCTGAGAAGCCGTTCATAAAGATAAACTGCAGCGCAATACCCGAAACACTCCTCGAGTCGGAACTCTTCGGCTACGAACCGGGCGCTTTCACCGGGGCCAGGAAACAGGGCAAGCCCGGCATGTTCGAGATGGCAAAGAAAGGCACTCTTTTCCTGGACGAGATAGGCGATATTTCATTCAATCTGCAGGCGAAACTGCTCCGCGCGCTCCAGGAACACGAGATAATGCGTGTCGGCGGGCTCAAACCGATCCCGGTTGACGCCAGGATAATCGCAGCGACCAACAAGAACCTCAAGGAGATGGTAAGAGCCGAGACCTTTCGCGATGATCTCTATTATCGGCTCAACGTGGTTTCAATCGAAACCCCTCCCCTGCGCGAGCGAAAGGAGGACATTCCTCTGCTGGTGCTGCATTTCGTCGAAAAAATAAACAGCAAGTATCATTTTACAAAAAGGATCTCCTCCGAGGTCATCGACAGCCTTATGCTATACCGATGGCCCGGCAACATCCGGGAGCTTGAGAACGTCATCGAGCGTATGCTGGTTATGACGGAAGAAGAGCAGATCAAGCCCATGCACCTTCCGGTCTATATCCGCAATCAAGTTCGCAGCAACAACGAAAACGTCATTCTCCCGGAGAATATTCCTTTTAAGAGGGCCATTGAGCGAGCGGAACGTCAGATCCTGGAGCAGGCGCTCAAAAAACACGGAAGCACCCGCAAGGCGGCCCGGGCGCTTCAGATCGACCAGTCGACCGTGGTCAGAAAAATCAAGAAATACGGACTCTCTTCGCTCTGCCTGGACGCTGACGACTCCTCCTGCAATCTCTTTGAAGACATCCGCATCTAGAGCCTTTTAGATGCCCTTTTCCTTCGTTCACTCCAACGGAAGAGAAACCCCTGCTGCGGTATCCGAGAGGAGCATGCCTGCTTTTCCCAAACAGCGGGCAGTCTCCTCTCCGACAGTCTCAGGCGGCAGTTAATCCTTTTTTTGCAGCACCTTGGTATCAATCGTAAAATACATGGTCACCGCGCCAATCAGAAGAGTGAGCATGCAGAAGACAAACGCCATCTGATAAGCCTCGACGGGGAATTTGTCATTCACTTTCCCGTACATGTCCAGAATGACGCCCATCACAGCCTGATAAAGCGCACCACCGACAAAATACCAGATATTGAGTATTCCGTTGGCGGTAGCGATGAAGCTGTGCGGTTGCCCCTCAGCGATATGGGCATAGTTGGGCACGTAGGCGCCGCAGAAAAAACCCATTATGAAGAGCAGCGGGTAGAACACCTGCACGGGAATGGAAGCAGGCCAGACCACCACGGGGACCCAGGTCAGCACATAGATAATCATGCCGTAGAGGGATGCCTTCCGGCGTGATTTGAGGAGCCTGTCTGAGGCCCAGCCAATGCTGAAGCAGCCAAGGGCCATGCCTATCGGCCAGAACATGAGCATGTTGGCGGCTTCCTGCTTGGGCAATCCGTAGATGTGCTGCACATAGGGTATAAACCAGAGGCCCTGGAAACCCATAACCGTTCCGTAAATTACGAAAGCATAAACAGCGATCAGCCAATAATTCCTCATCCCGAACAGTTTCTTGACATTTTCCGAAAAAGCAACCTTGGCTTGCGCCTTGGTAGAATAGTAATCGACGCCATCGATTTCAGAGACTGTGGGATAGCCTTTATCCTGAGGCTTATTTCTCAGGACGATAAAATTCAAGGCGGCAATGAGAAGCATGAAGCCGCCGAGCCAGAAGAAAGATGGACGCCATCCAACCTGGCCCACCAGGAAAGCGAGGGGCGCTGAGGCGAGGATGGCGCCGGCATTGCCGACGGTGAGCATCGTGCCGGTAAGGGTTGAGAACTCATTCGGCCTGAACCAGTTTGCCAGGATCCTCATACACGGGATCCAAACGACGGCAACACCCACACCCATAAGGAAGCGGCCGAAGATGATCGTGCCGAAGGACTGTGCGAGGCCGAAAAGAGCAGTACCGATTGCCGCAACTATGAAGAAGGTGCCGACTGAAAACCTCGGGCCGAGGTAATCTGAAAGGATTCCTGATGGTATCTGCATCGCAGCGTAAGGATAGAAGTACATTGAAGATAGGATGCCGAGACTGGTCGCGGTGAGGCCGAATTCCTTCATGAGTTCCGGGGCGACGACTGCCGGCGCGACCCTGTCGAAGTAAACGAAAATGTACGTTAAAAGCAGCATTCCGTAACAAAGCCAACGGTAGCGAAGCATTTTCTTCGCTAAATCCGTGAACTGTGTTTTGCTGGTGGAAATTGTAGCGGTAATTTCGCTCATTGCCGTTTCCCTCCGCGAATAGTGTTTACTGGCGGTTCAACCATTGCCGAGAAGCCCCCCAGCCCCTCACGCAATATTGGATTCCCTGGAGAGTAAACTTACGAGTGTCCTATATGTCTCCTCCTCGTCTTTGATGAATTTCGATTCTCCTAACCCCGTAGTCGCTTTGGCCTCAAGCTCTCTTAGCCATACCGAAACTGAATCCCGAATCCACCCCGCGGATAGGTCCAGGTGAGCGCCTTCTCAGCCTGCGGACACACCACCCGGCAGGTTCCGCATTCGAGGCAGCCGGCGTAGTCGAATGAGATTTCACCCTCCTTGAGCGTGTAAAGTCCCGCCGGGCACGCATAAGTACAGGGTTTTCCGGGGCAGGTGCGGCAGATTTCCCTGTTCACCCGGATATGGGCGTTGTCGTCATCGACGATAAACTTATCCAATCCCAGGAGTTGCTCGATGCTTAACCTTTTTAGAGCCATGCGCTTCCTTTCAGGCCATCAACAGCCAGCTTGACCGCATTCAGTCGATTCTTCCGAATGTGATCGAAGATTTTGGCGAAAAGGTGGACCGGAGGAGCGCCGTCAACGGTGAACAGTCTGCTGGTAAAAGAAGTCACGAACTCGGGATAAGTCTCATAGAGCCTCCGGTTGTCCATGAACTCCGGCGCTTTCTTATAGTTTTCCAGATCCTTGAGCACGAAACTCTCTGAGAGCAGTTTTCGGTAAGAGGCCAGGCCGCTTCCGGAATAATCTCCCAGGGCCTTGGCGCTCATCACTGCCTTCGCAGCAGCCTCTCCAGAGGCGATAGCGAAGTCCATTCCACGGACAATGTAGCCGAGATTGAGTACGAACCCGGCTGCATCTCCGACAACCAGGATTCCGTCCCCAAAGAGCTGCGGCATCATCCCGAGTCCGGCCTCCGGCACAAGGTGAGCTGAATACTCCGCCACTGTGCCGCCCTCGATCAGCGGAGCGATTGCGGCGTTGCTCTTGAAATCTTCAATCAGATCGGGAACGCGGACCTTGCTTTTTTGAAGCTCCCCGGCATTTACAATGAGCCCCAGGGACAGACTGCTCTTATTCGTATACAAGAATCCCCCGCCCTGCATCCCCCTGGTGCAGTCTCCCACAAACAGTTGAGCCGCACCGGCCCCGGTTTCCAGTTGGAACCTTTGGCTGATGATCTCGGGTGGCAGCTCGATAATCTGTTTTACCCCGGTACCCACCTGGTGCGCCTTGAACATCCGGGCCAGACCGGCCTTCTGGGCGATTATCGAATTGACGCCGTCCGCGGCTATGACCACGTCGGCGAACATTTCATCCTCGCCTGCCCTGATCCCCGTCACCTTTCCGTTCTCAAAAAGCAACTCATCGACGCAGATGTTGCATGCCAGCATGGCGCCGGCTTCTTCTGCTTTGCCTGCAAGCCAGGCATCGAATTCGGCCCGAAGCAGGGTGAACGAATGATACGGAGGCTTCGTCCATTCGATATCCTGGCAGTTAAGGGAGGTACTCCGGTCGCCATCGAGAAAGGTTATGATCTCTCGCGCCACCGGGCGCTCAACGGGCGCCTCTTCCCAGAAGCCGGGGAATATCCGGTTCAGGGCATGAGAGTACATGCGTCCGCCGAACATGTTCTTGGCGCCGGGTGCGGCCCCCTTTTCGATAAGGAGGACCTCGTGGCCCTCCTTTGCGAGCAGGTAGGCGGCAGTGCTGCCGGCAGGACCGGCGCCGACGATTATTGCATCAAACCTGTCTTCTGACATATTCCCACCATCAGGACTTGAGGGTCGATTTGAGTTCCTCGATAAGCTTCGGCACAACCTGGTAGAGATCGCCGACAATTCCATAGTCGGCAGCCTCGAAAATCGGAGCGTTCTCATCCCGGTTGACCGCAAAAATCACCTTGCTGTCTCTTATCCCGGTTACATGTTGAATCTGGCCCGACACGCCGAGACCGATATAGAGGTCAGGCTTTACCTTTTTCCCGGAGATACCGAGGTACAGTTCTTCGGGCAGCCAGTTGAGTTCCTCTGCTATCGGCCTGGAGCATCCGACCTCACCGCCGAGAACCTCTGCCAGTTCTCGCGCAAGCTTGATGTCTTCCGGTTTTTCGACACCCCTCCCGACGCAGACAATGATTCTTGCCTCCGCAAGATCCACCGCCTGGCGCTGCCTGGGTGATCTGCCGATCACCTTGACGGCGGAATGGGGAGAGGTCTTGAGTTCCGTAATCTTACCCTGCCGCCCTTCTTCCGGAGCAACCGGCTCGAAGGTGCGCGGAGGAACGGTCGCCATCTGGGGGCGCATCGTACAGTGGACCGTCTGAATCGCCGCACCGCCGTACGCCATTCTGTCCATTTCCAGCAGCGCTTTGCCGCTGTCCAGAGTGATCGCCGTGCATCCGCTGCAAAGCCCCGTGTTCAGCTTGACAGAGAGCCTTGCGGCGATTTCCTTGCCTCGCGGCGTCGCGGCAATCAAAAATACATCGGGATCTTCCTGCCTCGCCGCTTCATACAGGACCGGGACATAGGCCTCCAGAGGCTGGTCCTGTGCGAGCGAAGGCAAGAGAAAAACCTCGTCCGCGCCATACCGGATGTACTCGGAAGCGAGAGCGGCGTCGCCTGCGAAGGCGGCAAGCTTCGTCCCCATTTTCCCGGCCAGGTCCTTTCCTGCTCCAAGAAGCTCTCGGGTCTGGTCCAGGTCCTGTCCAAAAACCCAAATTCCCGCCATAACCAAAACTCCCTAAGAGATTACGCCATCCCTGAGCAGCGCTCCCACCGCCGAACGGATTCCTTCGGCATCGGCCGCGAACTTTACCCTCTTCCTGTCCATCGTGGCAGCAAGGATGTCCTTGGTCTGCAAGCAGGGCAGGCAGACGGGGCCGAGTGCATCGATGGACAGGTTGTGAACCGGCTTTTTGGCCGCCCCGAGCACCTGCTTGAGAGTAGGGATTCTCGGAGTATTAATGTCCGGCAGGATCGTCACGAGAGCTGGAAGCTTCACCGACACGGTTTCGATTCCGTCGTCGAGCTTGCGGTCGGCGACAATCTCCCCCCCTGCATAACTCAGATTGTTTACATAAGTTACGCAGGGTATTCCCAGTACTTCCGCCAGAGCGGGTCCAACCTGTTGAGAGTATAGATCGCCGGAACCCTCGCCGCAGATGATCAGGTCGAACTCCATGCCCGTCTTTATTGCTGCGGCGAGCAGAGTGGCGGTCTGGAGCGGGGCAAGGTCCGAAAAAGCGGGATCGTTCACGAACCAGGCCTCATCCGGCCCGCGCGACAAGGCATCCTTGAGGCAGGCCTTTGCCGTGGGCTGAGCCAGGGTGAGGGCCGACACGTTGCCGCCATGCTGTTCCTTGAGCCGCACGGCCTCCTCGATGGCGTTTCGGTCATAAGCGCTGATCTTGTATCCCACCCGGTCCAGGATCAGCCTCCGTGACGCCGCATCAATCTTGATGTCGGCATCGTCAATAACCCATTTGAAGCACGCGATCGTCTTGAGCATTCCTGCATCTCCCATCTAGCGGAGCAGGTTGCCGGAAATAACCATCCTCATTACTTCCGAGGTGCCCTCATAGATTTCAGTTATCTTGGCGTCCCTGTAGAGCCGCTCGACTTTGGTCCCCTTGATGAAGCCGATTCCGCCATGAACCTGAATCGCACGATCCGTCTGGCGAGTGGCCGTCTCGGAGGCGAAGAGCTTCGCCATGGCGGCCTCTTTGCTGTAGGGGAGGCCCTGGTCATAGCACCATGCGGCATGATAGGTCAGGAATCGGGAGGCCTCGACATCGGTGGCCATGTTGGCGATCATCCATTGAATAGCCTGGAATGTGCCGATGGGTTTGCCGAACTGGACCCTTTCCTTCGAGTACTTGATGGATTCATCGAGGGCGGCCTGAGAGATGCCGAGAGCCTGTGCAGCAATCCCGATCCGACCGCCGTCCAGGGTCATCATGGCTATCTTGAATCCCTGACCTTCTCCGCCAAGCAGGTTTTCCTTGGGAACACGACAGTCTTTGAGAAGTACTTCCGAAGTAAGAGCGCCCCGAATGCCCATTTTGTTGAGATGCTTTCCGATGATGAGCCCCGGAGTGTCCGCGGGAACGATGAACGCGCTGATGCCCTTGGTCCCCTTGGCTTTGTCGGTCATGGCGAAAACGATGATGACCCCGGCTACGGGCGCGTTTGAGATGAAAATCTTACTGCCATTGAGGACATAGTGATCGCCGTCGAGCACCGCCATAGTGGTGGAAGCAGCGGCATCCGTACCGGCGCCCGGTTCTGTGAGGGCAAAGGCCCCGAGCATTTCTCCCTTACAGAGCGGAACAAGGTATTTCTTCTTCTGCTCTTCGGTGCCGAATTTGAAAAGCGGAAAGCATGAGAGCGAGGTATGGACCTCGAGGGTGAACCCGGTTGCCGCGCACGCACGCGAGAGTTCTTCGACTACGATCACATAGCTGAGATAATCCGACCCGGCGCCGCCATACTCAGACGGGTAGGGAATGCCCAGCCAGTCCTGCTCCGCCAGTTTCTTAACGTTGTCTGCCGGAAACTTCGCTTCGTTGTCTGTCATTTCGGCGATGGGGTCCACGTACTTCTCACAAAATTCACGGACGCCTGCGCGGATGAGCTGATGTTCTTCGGTCAGTTTGAAATCCATCTATTATCTCCTGTTGATGCGTTCCGAGGGAAATACGGAACTGGTGAAAAAATCCGGACCGGGTCTTGCCGGCAGGGTTCCGCTTGGAGGTTGAAAGAGCGAACAGGCAATTGAAACAGCAAGACCGGTTTGACCTCCGGGCAGAACACCTGGTCCTGCCCGGGGCCTTTATGAGCTGCTTATTTTTTCTTCTTCTCAGGTTCCGGAATTTCTTCGGTGATGCCCGCGATCTTGCGCGCGAATTCGGCGAACTGGTCAACCGGGGTAAGCGCCCGAACGACAAGTTTCGCCCCGTCCGGAGAACCTCCGCCATGCATACACCCGGGTACGCCGGCGCCGAGAGTGAGCCATTCCGACAGTCTCGCCGCGCGCGCCCTCGACTCCGCGGTGTACTTGTCGCTCGCCTTTACCGCATTCTCGATCATCGGACCATATTCGGGATTCTGGAAATCTTTATAGGACGGGAAGCAGCCCGTCTCCACGATGCCGCCGCCGATGTCCTGGCAAATGCGCTTGGTCTCGTAGGGAAGGGTTGCTACATGGACTTTGTTGGCATGGGCCTGCAGGGAATCCGCTACCCACATGCCGCCCGGCCCTTTCTTGCCAAGCGCCATTGCGCCGATACCCATGCAATAGGTAGTTTCATTGTTTACGGCCATTTCCACCATTTTGTTGGCGAAAGTGCCGGCCGCAAGGCCGTTCAAGCGCGCCATCAGAGCGCCGGCGCCGATCATCACGTCTCCCTGCCCGGCCACGCACGCGCCGATGCAGGCACGATAGTTGGCCGTAAAGTATTCAATGATTTTTCCGGTGTATTTGAATTCCTTGCTCATGAAGACGCGTTCGTTTGGAACGAAGCAATCCTTGAACAGAAGATAGGCCTGGGTGATACCGGTATCGGGAATATCCCAGCCTTCTTCAAGTTCCCGGGAATCGCTGGGACGTCGGGTTTCAACAATGGTCAGGCCCTGTATGTCGCGCGGGACCACACAGACGACCGCATAATCCTGGTCCTCTTCCCTGTAGCCGCTGCCGGGGAGGATAAATATTTCGTTTGATGCCGCCACACCGCAGATCATGGCTTTCACGCCGCTGATCACCACGCCGTCCGGCCGGACTTCCTTGATGTGTACGTTGCTGTCGGGGTTAGACTGCTGTGAGGGCCTCATGCTGCGATCACCCTTGGCGTCGGTGAGCGCTCCAGCCACCAGGAGGCTCTTCTCCTGGGCGTGCAGTATCCAGTTCTTCAAACGTTCCTGGTAATTGGTGCCGCATTCCTTATCGATAAGTGAGGTGACATTCCACATCACGTTCTGGGCATTCCAGCCGACGCAAAGCCCTCCGGTGCAACTCCCGGTGAAACGGTACATCCACCGTTTGAACTTCGAATTGGCAATGATGTCATCCAGGGTTTCCATCATTCCGTTACACCGAAGGATCTTTTCCCCGGTAAAAGAGGAAACGGCGGTGAAATCCCCCGCATACTGCGGATCATGCGCCGCTTCGAATGCCTTGGAATGACTTTCCACAACTCGTTTGGTCGCGGGATGCGTGGTGACGTCCTCGATCAGTTCTCCGAACTTGTAGACGTTCGGACGCATTGCCTTGAGAGAAGCCAGGTAATCTTTCTTCGTTTTCAGAGCCATCGTTTACGTCTCCTCGAATGCTGTTAGCGTTTAGCGGTTACTGGAGATTCCTGTGCAGCAATTGGGATTGATGGTCTTTTGCTCAGGATTTCCGGTTTGATGCCCATGGGTGTTTTGGTGCTGAAGATGCGCGGATCCATCTGTGTGAGTTCCGGTGCGATGAGAGGCCTGAAGTCCATCTTTGCCAGGATGTCATTTTCAAGGTCGACGCCCGGAGCGATTTCTATGAGAGTGACTCCCTCGGGGCGAAGCTCGAAGACTGCCCGCTCAGTCACATAAAGGATTCTTTGACCGCTGGTCCGTCCATAGTCGCCGCTGAAGGTGATGTGCTCAACCTTCTTGACGAGCTTACGAATCTTTCCTTCCTTGATAATCTTCAGGGTCCCGTCGCCGATCTCATATACGGACCCGCTGGCGGTGAAAGTTCCGCAGAAAACAACCGTCTTTGTGCTTTGCGTAATGTTTATGAACCCTCCCGCTCCTGCTATTCTCGGTCCGAACTTGCTGACATTGACGTTGCCGAACTGGTCCATCTCCGCCATGCCCAGCACGGCCAGGTCCAGGCCCCCGCCATCGTAGAAGTCAAACATGTTCGGATGGTCCAAAAGGGCATCCGGGTTGATGGCGGAGCCAAAATAGAGCCCTCCCAGGGGTACTCCGCCGACAACACCCGGTTCCACGGTCATCGTCAGCAGGTCGCTCAGGCTCTCCTCAGCACAAACCACACCCACTCCGGGAGGCATGCCGATGCCCAGGTTTATTACCGCATTCGGTATCAGTTCCATTGCGCATCTGCGGCAGACGACCTTACGCTCATCGAGCGGAAGCGGTGAGACTTCGCTGAGAGGAATGCGCACCTCCCCGCAAAGGGCCGGATTATACTGTTCCGCCATCGGCACCTGCCAATGGTTCTCCGGCTTCGCTACCACCACTGCATCCACGATTATTCCGGGAATCTTCACCATCATCGGGTGGAGCGAGCCCGCTTTGACTTTTCTTTCCACCTGTACTATGACCTTGCCCCCACAACCTTTTGCCGCGAGAGCCAGGCACAGGAACTCAAGCGAAATCGCCTCGCGCTCAATGGAGATATTTCCGTTCTCGTCAGCGCTCGTGCCCCTTACAATTGCGACGTTCACAGGATAGGACTTGTAGAAAAGGTATTCCTTGCCGTCTATCTCCATGAGCCTGACATATTCATCATGGCTGATGCTGTTCAACCTTCCGCAATTCACCCTCGGATCCACAAAAGTCCCAAGCCCCACGTGCGTGATTACTCCCGGCTTCTTGCCTGCAATGGCACGAAACAGGTGAGCAAGAACACCCTGGGGAACACAGTACGCTTCTATCTTTTCCTCCACTGCCATACGGATGATATCGGGCTGGAGCCCCCAGTGGCCGGAGACAACTTTTCTGATAAGACCTTCTTTGCCCCAACGATTCAGGCCCCAGTTGGATTTTCCGTCGTTCTGACTGGCAAGAAAGGTCAGGGTTATGTCTCTTGGCTGGCCGGTTTCAAGGAACTTTTTCTCGACTGCATGGGAGACTTCCTCGGGATGTCCCATTCCGACAAAACCGGACGTAGCGACCGTATCCCCGGACTTGATCAGATTGACTGCTTCTTCCGCAGACATGAACACAGCCATAGACTCGACCTCCTATGTAGGTGAGTAGTAATGAAGTGTGGATTATTCGGGTTCCTGGGGGGCTACGTTGGGATTATCTGGGCAATGATCATGCCAAAAAGGCTCGATGATGACGGGAATTGACTATCCGGGAAAAGCGAGAATCAGTATCGGGCAGATGGAAGGAAATAGTGATGCATTTCATCATCGGCAACATTTTTTCGGGGCTGGGAGAAAAGCGCTGGAACCCACGCGGGTGGCAGCTCCATGATTGCACTGATGCATAAAAGCATCGATGATGGTATTTTGCATCATACTTGGGCATAAGTCCGCCCATACTGGTCATATTCGAAGCTCAAGGTCATCAAAAGGATTCCCCGATTGTTCATCCGTGTCCTTACACAGGGAGGTCAGACCATACTTATTGATCTTGCGCACCACGGTGGACTGGTTAAGTTTCAGTGCCTTAGCCACCTTCCTCGTGCTGCCGTGCTTCTTTACGGCCTGTTCGAGCAACTGCTTTTCCGCTCGCTCCATGGCTTTTTTGAATGAGGCGTTGTCCAAAAATACGGCGCCGTCACTGCCCGGCTCTACCTCCTTGCGAATATGTGCGGGCAGATGCCTGACCGAAATCTGCTCCTCTTCGGTCATGACCAGCATCCGTTCGGTTACGTTCTCCAACTCGCGTATATTTCCAGGCCAGGAATAGAGCATAAAGATGTCGATGATTTCCGGCGCCACACGCTTAGCAAACTGGTACTTGGCATTAATCTTCTCCACAAAATGCTGCACGAGGAGCGGAATATCTTCTTTACGCCTGCGCAGCGGAGGGATATCGATGGAGACGACATTGAGCCGATAGTAGAGGTCCTCACGAAAGGCGCCGGCTTTGACCATGGCGCCGAGATCCTTATTCGTGGCCGCGATTATCCTGACATCCACCGTGATGGGCTTAAGAGCGCCGAGACGCATTATCTCATGCTCCTGGAGCGCTCGGAGCAGCTTTGCCTGAAGGTTGAAGGAAATGTCACCGATTTCATCGAGCACCAGGGTCCCTTTTTTCGCCATTTCGAACATACCGGGTTTTCCCTGTTTTCTTGCTCCGGTGAAGGCGCCCGATTCATAGCCGAAGAGTTCGGATTCCAGGAGAGATTCCGGGATGGCGCCGCAATTGATCTTGATGAGCGGACCTTCCGAGCGGTACCCGAGGCGATGGATGGTATTGGCGACGACTTCCTTGCCGACGCCCGATTCGCCGGTAATCAGCACGGTGGAATCGACCTTGGCCACCTGAGCGGCCATCTCGATTATGCGCTTTGTCTCCGGACTCCAGGCTATTATGTCACTATTCTTGGTAATCTGCTGCAAGCGCATCTGTTCGAGTTCTGCGGCATAGAGTTCATTGAGTTGCTGGGTTTTTTCAAGGAGTTCTTTGAGGTAAATAATTTCCGTTATATCGCGGATATTTGCCACCACGCGCCGGATATTGCCGCACTCGTCCCAGATAGGAATAGCGGTTGCCATGATCTTCTGGCCGATCTTTACTCCCCGGGTCATCTTCAGCATGATGGTAGTCTTTTTGCGCGCCTTTATCGCCGCCATGACCGAAGATTCCGTATAGAATTTCTGATTTACCAGATCCTCGGCGCTCTTGCCGATAACAAAGTCCTTCGGAATTCCACAGATTCGTTCCCAGGCGCTGTTGGCCATTTCCACTTTCCCGTGGCCATCGGTGATGAAGAGCCCGTCATGAGATGATTCCAGAATATCTTCGAGGCGACAGCTATCGGGGTGACATGGATCGATTCCACGGTCGTAGGGGCAGGGGCAATTCACGTGGCGCCTCCCGTAATGTACAGAGTGAAATTCACACCGTGCCGGGCAGATGCGACCCGGAAAGACTGAACACATGGAGTAGAGCGCTTGCACTTTTGCACGGCTTTAGAATAAGCAAATGCAGTGCCAGAATTAAGTGAAAGCCAAACGCACGAATCAAACAGGATTTTCATCCAGGAAAGAAAAAAGATCAAATACAAATCAGGGCGGGCGCCTCCCGGCGCCCGCCCTGATCCAAATCGGCAAAGGTTGGCTATATACAATGAGTCCGGCTAGAAGCCGAATTCCGCAAGCAGCGAATCCACTTCATCCTGTGAGTGCACGGAATCTTCACGGCCCACGTGAGCGGGACCATAAAGATCATCTTTTGATTTCCCTGTTTCCACCTTGACACCGAAAGTCCGGATCATGTTCACCAGCCGGAGTTCCAGATCTTTGAGCAACTTCGTGATCTTTAATATTATCTGTCCGCTGAGATCCTGGTAGTCCTGCGCCGTCAGAATAGCATCCAGGTCCGACCGATGTTGAGTGATAATGCCGCTCAGCTCCTCGATGATCTCCAGGCCTTCTCCCAGCTTCTTCCGCGCGGGATCGCCTATGGCGCTCAGCCCCGCAATGAGTGTTTGAAGGCGTGCCACCTGCTCATTTTCAATGATGCACCTATCCTGCATGGCCTCGACATGATCCAGAGTGGTTATGGCTGCCTTCTCGGTGAGTTCGAGCATATGTTCAAGCCGGTTCCCGGAGTCGGGTATCTTGTCTTCCACTATTTCTTTCAGGCTGGGGTCGAGAGTGTGCAGGAACATGCGTATTGAATCATGCAACCCTCTTGCAAGACCCCCGATCTCTTTGTAGAGGCCGGACTGATATTGCTGGTCGGAAAGGGTCAGCAGGATTTCCTGCGCCTTCACCATGTCTCCGCCGGAAAAGGCATCCATGAACTCCTTTCCCTTGGCGATCACCTTTTCAATCCTGGCATCGCTCGGAGAGACAGTCTGCTCCGGTTGGGATGACGAAGCATTGGAGGCACAGAGAAGTTTTTCGAACTTCTCCAAGGATTCCGACGGGCCGGAAAAAGTCATGGTGAACTTGCCGCCCACTTCCCCATTGCGGATAATCGATAACTCGCCGCCCAGGCTCCTGACCAGTTCGACGAGTCTGCCCTGCTGTGTCCCGTCGGTTTCAAAGTCGCCCGCAGTCGCCTGCACGGGGACTTCCATTCCCTCAGTCACTTCAGTGAGGACTTCCTGTGAGGAAGGGGCAGCCTCCTCACCGGGAGAACCAAGGATTTCGAGAATCTCCTCCAGGTCAATACCTGCCGCGTCGCTATCTTTCGACGTATTTCGCATCTGTTCGACGAGTGAGCCAAGGGCAAAACCGAATACTGCAACCGTGTCCATGCTCCTGGTCGAAGCGACATTGCAGCTAAGGAATCTTTCGAGTTCGGCCCCGGCTTTCTCCAGATCACCGAGGCCAAGCATGGCAGCCGTTGTGCGGAACGACTGTATCGACTGGCGAGAGCGCTCCGCCTCCTTGTCAAAATCACCCACATTGAGAGCCGTCAGTCTTTCTTCGGTTTCCTTAAGAATTCCTACCAGCTCGTTCCAGTCGTCCATATCGCATGCGATCATTTTACGCTATCCTCGTAAAGACTGATGATTCCTTTGACGTCGATGATGAGAGCGACCTTGCCATCCCCTAAAATGGCCCCTCCCGAGACCCCCGGAAGCTGCCTGAACATGCCTCCAAGGCTTTTGATGACTACCTCCTGCCTGCCGACTATTTCGTCGGCCTGGAGGCAATAGGAATTCTTGCCCTCGTTCACCACGAGCAGCAATCCTTCCCAGGGGTTCCAGTATTTCGGCTCCTCGCCGAAGAAATCATGCAGGCGAACAAGCGGCATCAGGGATTCCCGGACCTTGACGAGTTCGCCTTTACCCTGGACTGTAAAGTAAGCCTCCCTTGAAGGACGTAGCGACTCCTTCAGAGCAATGGTTGGAACGATAAAGCGCTCATCGCCGATCTGGATCACCATCCCATCGATTATAGCCATTGTAAGAGGGAGTTTGAGATGAAAGGATGACCCCCTGCCCGGTTTACTGGAGATCTCCATTTTGCCCCTGAGGCGCTCTACGCACTTCTTCACCACATCCATGCCCACCCCGCGGCCGGAAACCGCCGTGACGGCATCCCGTGTGGAAAACCCGGGGTGGAAAATCAAATCGAATATCGCCTTCTCATCCAGTTGATCGGAGGAATTGATAATACCGCGTTCAATTGCCTTGGTGCGAATTCTCTTCGTGTCCAGGCCCTTTCCGTCATCCTCGATGTCAATAACAATGTTGCCGCCCTTCTGCTCAGCGGAGATTTGAACCGTTCCAATCGGCTCCTTGCCTGCAGCCACTCTTTCCTGGGGAGTCTCGATGCCATGGTCCACCGAGTTCCGAATCATGTGCACCAGCGGTTCGTATATTTCTTCGACCATGTTCCGATCTATTTCCGTCTCCTCGCCCTTCATCACCAGAGTGACTTCTTTACCGGATTTCTTCGACAGGTCCCGGACAAGACGAATCATCTTCTGGAAAGTGTTCTTGATGGGCACCATCCGCATGGACATGCTGATGCGCTGGAGTTCAGCGGTTATCCGGTTGAGCTGAACACTGTCTTTCTGCAGTTTTTGATCTTTTATGGCCAGAACATCCGGATTCTGCAGGACCATCGACTGCGCTATGACAAGCTCACCAACCATATCGACCAGGTTGTCCAGCTTGCGGGTGTCGATTCTGACCGAGGCGACGCTCTCCATGGTGTGCCGCTGCTCACGCAGAGCCTTCGAAACCTCGCGCGGACTGGCTACGCCCTCGGTAATGGCCGCTTCACCGAATTTCTTGCCTTCCAAACGACTCCGGTCGACAAGGTCATCAAGAAGGCTTTCTTCGAGTACACCGTGCTCGACCAGGATTTCGCCGACTTTTCTGACGGGTGCGCCGCCGGCGACGGTCGAATCCTCACCGAAGCTTCTCACGCGGTCCAGAAAACTCTGAACCACCGGCGAGGGTTCCGGCCTGCCTCCGCTCTGTTCCAATTCCCCCATCAAGGCTTTGAGTATGTCGGTTGCAGTAAGGACGATATCTATCACCGCGTCCGTGACCGCCAGTTTGCCGGACCTTGCCGCATCGAGCAGATTTTCTACCTCATGACTGAGGTGGTGTATTTCCGATAAATTCAGAAAGCCGGCAACACCTTTAATGCTGTGAAAGGGCCTGAATACGGCATTTATCGCCTCGCTGTCGCCGGGATCGGTCTCGAGCGCGAGCATGTTCAGTTCGATTGAAGACAGATGTTCCTTGGATTCTTCGATGAAATCCTTGAGCAGTTCCGGGTCCTGCATTTCCATGGACTCGGCCTCATTTTCCTGCCCCAGCAAATCATCGAGGTTCAGCCCGGGATCTGCCGCACCGCTGCCGGCCTCTTCGGGCATGGCGCCGACGGAGGCAAAAAAATCATCCTCTTCTTTCGCGTCTGCGGCCTCTTCACTCTCCGAGCCTACAGGTTCTATGAGGAAATCTTCCCCAGGATCCCCCGTCTTCAGGCGTCCGAGCAGGCCCTGTACCGCAGTCCAATCAGCTTTGGGATCGGGAGATTCTTCGAGGATCAAACGCCTGAAGAGCAGCCTGACATTCGCAATGGCCGCCGCCATAGACTCCGGCAGGGACTGCTTTTCCAATTCATCGAGGAGGTTGAGGCACTCGCCGATACCTATGAGGTCGTCAGGACCCTCAATTACTCCATTGGCAAGTTGATTTAACACTCTTTCCATTTAGTCGGCCGCCTGGTTAATGGTTTGAATTGCCTGATAATTACCTTTCGGTTCAAGACAGTCGCTCCTGCATACGGTTCCAGTCATGATAACAGGCAATCGGGGTTGCGCACGCAGCACACTCACGGCTCTATCGCGGGATAATTTTTCCCAGTTTCTCTTCCAGCGTTGCAGCCGTGAATGGTTTGACAATGTAGTTGCTAACCTTGGCCTTCACCGCTTCGACTATATTCTCCTTTTGAGCCTCGGCGGTAATCATCAGGAAAGGCAGGTCTTTGATCTTATCATCGCTTCGAACATGCTTCAGCAGATCGAGGCCGGTCATCTTGGGCATGTTCCAATCCGAGACAATGAGATCCACCTTGTTGGTTTTCAGAATATCCACTGCCGCCGACCCATCTTCCGCTTCGATTATGTTTTCAAAATCCAGATCTCTCAGGATCTTTCTCACAATGCGGCGCATCGTGAGGAAATCATCGACTATCAGTACTGTCAGGTCCTTATATGCCATCGACCTCTACCTCCTTGTTGATACCCGATGGTGGTAATTTCTCGATATCGGGCTGCTGCAATAATCCACATCAAAACGTGCTATTTTTCCGAATTGAGTATCTTGAACAGCGCTCTCGGTATTTCGGACAAAGAGACGACGTTCTCCGCGGCCCCCATGCGAATAGCTTCCTTGGGCATGCCAAAAACCACGCAACTGGCCTCGTCCTGAGCAATTGTGTGAGCACCCGCCTTCCGCATCTCCAGCATACCCGCTGCGCCATCCCTGCCCATTCCCGTCATGATCACGCCCAGTGCATTGGCGCCGGCGAAGCGCGCGACCGAATGAAAGAGCACATCGACGGAAGGTCGCTGGTGAAAGACCAGCGGGCCCGTCTTTATCTCAGCATAGTAGGTCCCGCCGACCCGTTTGAGCAGCATGTGAAAATTGCCGGGAGCAATCAGGGCGGTCCCCGGAAGAACCGCGTCTCCATCCTTTGCCTCACGCACCTCGATCTGACAGATCGTGTTGAGGCGGTTTGCAAAAGCTGTGGTAAAACGCGGCGGCATATGCTGCACAATGACTATCCCGGGGCTATTGGCGGGCATCTGCAGGAGAACGGATTTCAGCGCCTCCGTTCCTCCCGTCGAAGCTCCCATGGCAATGACCTTGTGAGTAGTGCGTTTGAGAGCCAGGTTTTCCCGCGGAGGCTCCTTTGGCTTCTGCCCCGCAACAGCTACAGGGGAGCACATGCGTACGTGCGCGGCCGCTCGAATCTTTTCCGCCAATTGAACGCTCATGTCTCCCACGGCATAGGAACCGCCGGGCTTTGCGAGCACCTCGACCGCACCGAACTCCATGGCCTCCAGCGCCATCTCACTATTGGCAGGAGTAAGCGAACTGACAATTATAGTCGGAACCGGATGGTATTTCATCAACTTCCGCAGAAAGCTCAGACCATCCATCCGCGGCATTTCGATGTCAAGTGTTATAACATCCGGCTTGAGATTCACAATCTTATCTCTTGCCACAAATGGGTCAGGCGCGGTTCCTATCACGGTGATATCAGGATGTTTCGACAGCTCCTGAGAAAAGATCTTTCTCACGATCGCCGAGTCGTCAACTATGAGCACCTTTATCTGTTTCATGTAACCACCTGAGTAAGTGAACCTGTTAGTGCGCCGCCGTGAAGTCCGGGCAATCCGCTAGGCACGGGGCATCCGGCAGGTAGGTAACCCTGGCCGATCCTGCCGGTTCCCCCAGAAAAGCAAACCGTACCTCTGCGGCCTTAAAGCTTTGCAGCACCTCGTTCCGGGATTTTCGGACTTCCGGTATTCCCATTCGCAATTCGATGTCATTGAGATGCGCGTGATAATTTCCCCCGACCATGTTAGCGAATTCCTTGAGGCTGTCTTCAAGGTCTTCATCCGTGACCTGCTCTTCCTGGATGCCCAGAAAATCGGCAGTCATCGTTCGAGCAAAACCATTGCTCAATTTCAACAAAATGGCGTACCGTCCCCTGTGGTTAAAAAGCTGGATCTCGGATTCATAGTCGAAAATCTGATTTCCGCCTTCCTCGGTCTCATATTCCACCACGGTAAAAAACATGGTTTCGAGAACCTCAGAAATCACAGCCTTCAGAACTGATTCCCATTTTGCCGTCATCTGTTTCCCCCATGATACGACAGAGCAAGAGTCCTATTTCTTCCGGCATAAACGGCTTGCGAATGTAGCCGCTGGCCCCGAGATCCATGAGTTCCCGGAGACGGGTTTCACTTGCTTCGGTCGTGACAAAAACAATCGGTGTGTCCTTACAGATTTCCTGCTCTCTCAGAGCGCGAATGAACTGAAAGCCGTCCATCACAGGCATGTGGATATCCGATAGAATCAAGTCTACCCATTTGCCGTCGAGCAAGTCCAAGGCTTCCTGCCCATTGGAAGCTTCGAGACACTCCCCGATCTTGAAGCCCGACAACTGGAGAGTCTTCAGGAGGACTTTCCGCATCGATCTTGAATCATCTACGATCAGAACGTTGTAGGACATGATGCCCTCATGCGCCTGGCGATATCAATAACCTCAAAGTTCAATTTCACTGCCGCCGCCTACCTTCAGAAATACCCGCCCCGTCGCCATCTCCAGGCGCACCGTTCGGTTGACAGCCCCCCCCACATGTTCAGCGCTGATTGCTACATTGTTTCTCCAGAGTATCTTGCGCATAGCAAGATAGTTTCGTTTTCCTATATTGAAGAGACCGTTTTGATCAAGAATCTGCGCTCCCCCAACGGCTTTCAACACGATGTTTTCTTTCCTGGCGCCCAGTTTATAGCTCTGTTTAAAAAGAAGGATGATTCCTGTATCAGCAAACATAGTGGGATTTATACGAGCTTTCTCCGGGTCGAGTGACGATTCGGGAAGCATGTAATGGAGCAATCCCCCCACTCTGGCTGAAGCATCGTATATGATAACCGCGATACAGGACCCCAAAGAGTATGTGATCAGCACGTCGTCTGCCGAATTACTGATTGCGAGATCTGCTACACCGACTACTCTTCTCATCTGAGCTTTTTCTGTCTGAAAGGATGCCGGAAAATTAATCCACAATAACCAGTTTCACACAAGGTCCGGTCAGTTCCGGTAAACTGCAGGCCGGACATAGGTCAATTTATGAGCCAAACCAGTAAGGCTCTCTGAATGACCGACAAAAAGAAAACCTCCTGGGCTCAGAAAGCTCGCCATTTTGTTGACGAGCTCCTCCTGAGTCTTCTTGTCGAAATAGATCATCACGTTTCTGCAGAAGATGAAGTCAAAAGAGCCTTTGAACGGGTAATGGTCTTTCAGGTTCAAGCGGTGAAAAGTAACGATACGCTTGAGATGTGGGGCGATTTCATACTCAGCTTTGCCATTAGCGTTGCTTATTTTCCTGAAATTGAACTGTCGAAGAGCGGGCGGGATCTTCTGCACCTTCTCATCGGAATAGATGCCATTGCCGGCAGCCTCAAGAGCCCGTGTCGATATATCGGTGGCCAGGATCCTGAAATCCCATTTCGGCATGTCGGGAAGAAGCGCAAGCACGCACATCGCCAGACTGTAAGGCTCTTCTCCGGTCGAGCAGCCGGCGCTCCAGATGCGGATCCTGGACTCCCGGTTCTTTCGCTTCTTCTCAATCAATTCCGGCAGAGCCACTTGCTCAAGAAATTCAAAATGCTGGGATTCCCGGAAAAAATAGGTAAGATTTGTCGAGACGGAATCCAGGAAATGAATGAATTCACCGCCGTTGTCCGACGACGTGATGAACTTGAAATACTCTTCGTAAGAGCCTATGCCAGTCAGTCTCAGTCTCTTATTGAGTCGCGCCTGGAGAAGCGCTTTTTTCCCATCGTGCAAGTTTATGCCGCACTGTTCATAGACAAGATGGCTGAACTGCTGAAACAGGCGATCCGGCAAATTCTTTTCCATTACCTTTTTCCCTTACGGGGCAATCTTCAGGCAAAACTCACCCGTTTTGGGTCGAACTCCTTTGAAAGTCCAATCCAACGAGCCGTCAGGAAAGCTCGCGCCCGTCATCTGCCGTCGAGTTCACCTTACTGCAATCGAATCTCTCAGGCTTTTGCTTCAAAGGGCGCTCAGATTTCCCGAATCCCGGCTTCAGGCTACCTGGTCGAGAAGGCCCAGTTCGTTGTTGCTCAAAACCCGGTCGATTTCGAGCAGGATCTTAACCCCTCCACCGGTCTTTGCCATCCCCAGAATGTATTCCGTATCCAGGGTCGTGCCAAAGCTGGGCGTATCTTCGATATCCGCCCCCTTGATATTGAGAACCTCCGAGACGGAATCGACCACAACCCCAATGTGCAGCTTTCCGCCCGCACCGTCGATCTCAACCACCACGATACAGGTTCGTTCGGTATAGCCGTTTTCATTCATTCCGAACCGAAGCCGCAGATCGATTACCGGGATCACTTTGCCGCGGAGGTTTATTACTCCTTTGACAAAATCAGGAGTTTGAGGAACCGGAGTTATTTTCATCATCCCGATGATTTCCTTGACTTTCAAAATGCCGATTCCGTATTCCTCGTCGCCCAGCGAAAAAGTGAGATACTTGCCTTCTCTATCCGCGCCCTGAGTTCCCACCCGATTGGCCGTGCCACCTTTTTCCTTCATCAGAGTTCCTTTCATTATTAACCTTTTGGTATTTCAGCTCGGCAGGCCACCCGGGCCTCGCTCCAGGTAACCAATCCCTCATTCGATTACGCTTTATCATCAGGAAGGCAGCTCCAGACTTTAAAAATGAAACTCAGCGGTTGCCGCTTCCTTACGTATTAATCGGCAGAAGGAATTTTTTCTTCAATCCATGTCTTCAAAAAAATGAGAAAAGCGGCTTCCCTGCTCCATATTCGTCCTGAGTAGAGAGTTTAGTCCGGAGTCGGTCGATCTCAAAGTGCAAACATCCCACCACCACGCATCTTCGGCTTTTGAGGAACTCCAGTTTTCCACCTTGACTTTCACCATATATTCACCTTAAATTGGAAAAGAAAAACGGATGACGGTTATGCGAAATATCATTCATTTGGGAATTCCCGATTTCTATGCGGCGCTGGAAGAGCAGAGGCGCCCGGAATTGAAGAAACGCCCGCTCGTCCTGGCGGAACCGGGGGCGAGGTCCGTCATTCAGGGAGTGAACAGGATCGCCAGAAATGAGGGAATAGACGAAGGAATGTCGCTCAATCAGGCGCACCGCCTGTGCCGCCGGATTCAGGTTATCCCTTCCGACTATTATTATTACCGGGAAAAGCACCAGGAGATCATCGGTGATTTCGGGCGATTCTCGCCACTGGTCGAAGGGAGCCATCCGGGGGGATGCTTCATAGACATAACCGGAACCCGCCGTCTATGGGGACCAGAACCGGATATTGCCTGCCGGATAGAAAAAGAGATGGCAGGCAAATGGGGACTCCATGCCAGGATCGGACTGGCCGCGAATAAGCTGGTGAGCCAGGTTGCCGCAAATTGCATCCCTCCCGGAGATTTGAGCTTTATTTTCCCGGGCAGCGAAGAGTCGTTCCTTTCTCCCCTGCCGGTCGATCTTCTTCCGGGCGTCGGCCGGGTGACCACATCCAGGCTGCATGGTTTCAATATCCAGTTGATCAGCCAGCTTGCCTCTTTCCCACGGGAGATGCTGGCCGGAGTTTTCGGCAGGACCGCCGACCGTCTTCTCAGAATGGCAAAAGGAATCGATCCCGCGCCGGTTCTTGCTCTTCAACAAACACAACGCCTTTTGCTTGCAAAAATTATGGACCGGGATGAAATTGACGCCGAACGCCTGGAAGCTGTTTTGTTTCAGCAGATCGAAGAGGCGGGCTGGAATCTGAGGCGCAGTAACCGCTGTCCCGGGAATTTCAGGCTTGAGATTCGCTACGCCGATGGAGTATCGGCCGAAGCCCGAAGGCGCATCTGGCCGGGGGCGGCACATGCGGACAGGTTACTTTTTCGAATGATTCTTCCCGTTTTTCATCAACTCTTCCAGAGGCGCATTGCACTGCGCAGGATAATCCTTGAATTTTCCGACCTTGTGATACCGTTTCGACAGCTTTCCCTTTTCCCATGGGAGAAACACTCTTCGCCCGAGGAGGAAAACCTCCAAAGCATTCTGGATTCTATAAGGAACAGATTCGGTAAAAAGATCATAACCTGGGGGAAAACGGCGCGACTCGAGAAATTGAATTGAAAAGGCCACGTGGTCTTGTGGAACTTATGAGGCCTATGGACTTTAAACTTTGACCATTCGGCGAGATTCCTTATGAAGCCCGATTTCGTACACCTTCACGTCCATTCCTCCTATTCGATGATGCAAGGGGTCAGTTCCCCGGAAACTCTGTGCAGGGAAGCCAAGATCGCGGGGTATACCCATCTTGCGCTGACCGATACGAACGGGTTTTACGGTCTCATAAATTTCCTCGAAGCGGCGCGCGCCAATGGTATCGAACCGATAGTGGGAGCGGAGTTAAAATCCCCCCTGCCTCCTTGTAAAAAAGGGGGCGGAATCAAATCCTCGCTCGGTTGTGGCGAGGAGGGGAACCAGGCATCTGTCATCCTGGCAAAAACGGTCCGGGGTTACGAGATTCTCTCAGAGATCATTACACGGCGCCACCTGGATGATGATTTTTCCCTCCTCGAAAACCTTCCGGAGAGATGTTCGGATCTCCTGGTGTTAAGCGCCGATCCGGAACTGGTAAAAAACCTGCAAAACCGGTTGGAGTGTTTTCTCGAAATAGTACCGGGTCCATCGGACCGGCGCCTTTTGCGAGCCGCAAAAGAGATTGGAGCTTCTCCAGTCGCCACGAACGCAGTAACGTTTGCCCGCCGGGAAGATTATCCCTTGCATCGCCTTGTGCGTGCAATCGATCTGAACAAAACCCTGAGCACCCTTTCCCCCGAACAAACGGCAAGCCCCGGCCAGTGGTTGAAATCTCCCGGAGAGATGGGCGTTCGTTTCCCCAACTATCCGGAAGCACTGGCCAATGCGGTTAAAATCGCACTGGACTGCCATACCGCCTGGAATCATTTTAAAACCGTTTTTCCTTATTACCTGGACAAAAACGAAGACCATTTTTCCGTGCTTCTTTGCGCATGCCGCGAAGGGATTCTCTGGCGTTACGGCCATACGAGCGAAGCGATAGAAAGCCGCCTTCTTGAGGAACTCGATCTCATCCGGGCAAAAGGATTTGTAGATTATTTCCTGGTCGTCGCCGACATCGTGCGGCGGCGCCCGATCCACTGCGGGCGTGGAAGCGGCGCCGCAAGCCTTGTGAGCTATCTTCTGGGTATTACCCATGTCGATCCCATTCGGCACAATCTTCTTTTCGGACGTTTTTTAAACCCGGAGCGCAAGGATCTGCCGGATATCGATGTCGATTTCCCCTGGGATGAGCGAGACGATCTTTTCGAGGAGATCGCAGGGCACTATGGAAGCGACCGACTGGCTATAGTCAGCAACCATGTCGGTTTCCAGGCGAGAGGCTCAGTGCGGGAAGTAGCAAAAGTCTACGGTATTCCGGCGGACGAAATAAAGGAGGTGACCCGCCGGATGAACTTTTGGGCGCACCCGGGCAATCTATGGAATCACATTGAGACCTATCCCAAATTTCACAATTTTCGGCTTGATCCTCCCTGGCCTGAAATAATCGACATAGCGTCGCGCCTTGAATCACTGCCGCGAAACATCGGCGCCCACTGTGGTGGAATGGTCCTGGTCCCGGACCGGGTATCCCGCTATGTCCCGGTTCAGATCAGCGCCAAAGGAATGCGAATAATCCAATGGGAAAAGGACCAGACAGAAAAGGGAGGGCTGGTGAAAATCGATCTTCTGGGCAACCGCTCACTTGCGGTCATCCGCGATACGCTTGCGTCGATCAGGGAAAACACGGGCAGGCGCCTCGACTATCCCAATCTGAATCCGGTCGATGATCCGCCCACGCAAGATCTGCTCAGGAGGGGAAAAACGATGGGGGTCTTCTATGTCGAGTCCCCGTCGATGAGGCTGCTCCAGGAAAAATCAAAGAGCGGCGATTTTCAACACCTGGTCATCCATTCATCAATTATCCGCCCGGCAGCCAATAAATTCATTCTTACTTACCTTCGGCGGCTCCACGGGGAACCTTACGAACCGCTTCATCCGAGTTTGAAAGATATTCTTGCCGAGAACTTCGGAATACTCGTCTACCAGGAGGATGTGGTCCAGGCGGCAATGGCCCTGGCAGGCTTTACCTGGGGGGAGGCGGACCGGCTCCGAAAAGTGATCAGCAAGAAAAGCCGCGAACAGCTCTCGAGCTACCGGACACGATTTGCGCAAGGATGCGAAAAAAACGGGGTGGCGCCCGAAGTGGTGGAAAGCGTCTGGGAAATGTTCACCTCTTTTTCAGGATATTCCTTCTGTAAACCCCATTCGGCCTCATATGCCCTGGTAAGCTTCAAATCGGCATACCTCAAGGTGCATCACCCGGCAGAATTCATGGCGGCGGTCCTGTCAAACGGGGGAGGCTACTACAGTACTTTCGCCTATATTTCAGAGGCCAGGCGGATGGGCCTGCGCATCCTGGGGCCGGATATCAACGGAAGCAGACTGCCATACACCGGTTTCAATAAAAATATCAGGATCGGGTTCCAGCAGCTCCAGGGCATTAAGAAAAGCACCATTGAGACCATTCTCTCGGACCGTAGCGAAAGAGGTCCCTACTCAACTGTCGAACAACTGCTCGAACGGATCGCTATACCTCCGGCGGATGCAGCCATACTTGCCAAAAGCGGGGCGCTCGACTGCATCGCCAACGGCTTGAACCGGCCGCAGATTCTCTGGTTCATAGAAGCCTGGCGCAACCGAAACAGCGACAGGATCAATAAGACTTCTATGCCGAACAGGACCCATAACGCCTTTAACTCTTCCCCCTTTTCCAGAGAAGGGAGAGGGGGGATTTTTACCCAGGGCTCGCAAACGGCTTTCCTTTTCCGTTCTCCCGGTATAAAGGTCCCTCCCCTTCCCGATTTCACAGACCGGCAAAAATGGGCGCATGAAGCAGAAACCCTGGGGTTTGTCATCTCGGTTCACCCCATGGACATGGCCGAGCCGTTTTTCCGGTCCATCAGGCAAAGGATCATTCCATCTTCCGATTTTACTGCTCACATTGGCGAAAAAATCTGGGCCAAAGGCTGGCCGGTTACCCGAAAAGAAGTGCTTACAAAAGAGGGCGAGGAGATGGAGTTTTTTACTTTCGAGGACAAGAGCGGCATTTTTGAAACGGTTTTTTTTCCGAAACCTTTCAAGAGATTCTGCCAGGATCTCGACATGAGTCATGCATACCTCATACACGGACGTGTGGAGAGCGAATTCGACGTGGTAAGTCTGAACGCCGAGTACGCCTGCAGAGTGCGGGAAAAAGGGCAAGGCTGTCGGAGATGCAACCACAACTGCAACTCCCAAACAATAGACCCTGCTCGCTGATTGCAGGGAACCGGATAGAGGAGCCTGGACTCGCTTAGCTTCAGCATAGAGTACGTTCGTGCTCCAAAACAACAAAAGACTCTTAGACCTGTCCGACCCCATCTCCTCGAGGAGCGATAGATCAAACCTCGTGGATGGAGTTCTCGGACAGGTCTCAAATATTTCTAATAAAGCACTGCCAGCCAGACAGTCTTCTCTTCGCTATCCGTCCACTCCACTCTGTGCCGGACGTGCGCCGGGATATCCACCCAGTCGCCGGGGCCAAGCTCAAGCAGACTCTCTTCCGCCTCGAACCTCAAGCCTGCTCTTCCCTGCAGCACCATAACCCATTCCGACTCCTCCTGGTCATACCAGAACCCCTCGGAAGAGGCGTGACCATCGGATACGATTCTCTCAATCCTCACTTTTGCAGACCCGCCGAGATCCTCGAACAACTCCGAACCAGCCGGGATCATGGCGGGAATTCCAGTGAAGATATTTCCCGTTCGCATGGCAATACCCCAGAGAGTGAGCACGTAGAAAACCCCGGGGAAGGAATTCCCCCCGGGGTAGGGCGACGATTCGTGGATCGATTCCAGACCTGTCGGGTCTAGATGTCAAAATAGAGTTTGAACTCCTCGGGATGCGGCTTCATGCGAACAGGATCGACTTCATGCAGGGTCTTGTATTCGATCCACTTTTCGATAACATCCTGGGTGAAAACATCGCCTTTGAGCAGGAATTCATGGTCCTTGGCAAGCGCGTTGAGAGCTCCGTCGAGCGAACCGGGAGTTGAGGGGACCTTGGTCAGTTCTTCCGGGGTCATGGAGTAGATGTCCCTGTCGAGCGGTTCGCCCGGATCGATGCGGTTTTCGATGCCGTCAAGGGCCGCCATCAGGAGTGCGCTGAAGGCGAGATAGCCGTTACAGGATGGATCGGGGAAGCGCACTTCGAGGCGCTTGAGTTTGGGTGATGCCGAATACATCGGGATACGGATGCCGGCGCTACGGTTCCTGCTGGAATAAGCCAGGTTGACGGGAGCTTCGTATCCGGGTACGAGCCTCTTATAGGAGTTGGTGGTCGGATTGGTTATGGCGCAAATGGCGGCAGCATGTTTCAAAATACCGCCTGCAGCCCACAGGGCCATTTCACTGAGTCCCGCATACTTGTCGCCGGCAAAAAGGGGCTTGTTTTCTTTCCAGATGCTGACGTGGATATGCATGCCCGAGCCGTTGTCGCCAAAAAGCGGCTTCGGCATAAAGGTGACTGTCTTGCAGTTGCGGCGGGCCACATTTTTGATCACATATTTGTACCACTGCAGATTGTCCGCCATCTTGACCAGGGGGGCAGCCTTCATGTCGATTTCCGCCTGCCCTGCCGTTGCGACTTCATGATGCTGGCATTCTACCGTCAGTCCGACCTGCTGCATCGCCAGGACCATCTCGGTGCGGAGGTCCTGCTGCGAATCAGTGGGGGGCACCGGAAAATAGCCCTCTTTATAGCGAGGCTTGTATCCGAGATTCGGGCTTTCAATCCTGCCCGAGTTCCACTGTCCTTCGGAAGAGTCGATGTAGTAGTAGCCGTAGTTGACCGATGTCTCGAAGCGAATATCGTCGAAGATGAAGAATTCCGCTTCAGGGCCGAACCAGGCCATGTCGCCGATTCCGGTAAATTTGAGGTATTCCTCCGCTTTCTGAGCTATGTACCGCGGATCGCGCGAGTACCTCTCCATGGTGACAGGATCGACCACGTTGCAGATCAGGCTCAGGGTGGGCACGGCCATGAAAGGATCCATCATTGCCGTGTCGGCATCGGGGATGATCAGCATATCACTGGCGTTGATCGGCTGCCAACCGCGTATGCTGGACCCATCGAATCCGTACCCGGCTTCAAAGTCGCTCTCACCCAATTCAGATATCGGATTCGTGAAGTGCTGCCAGGTCCCGACAAAGTCCATGAACTTGAAATCCACCATTTTGGCGCCGTTCTCTTTCGCATATGCCAGTACTTCTTTCGGGGTCATATATTTCCTCCTATGAATTTTCACATCAGGGATGAATTCCTGACGAGAGGGTCTATAGGCAAATACCTTGCCAACTTCGATTTCCAGAGGCAAAGCGAGTTCTTCTCCGCGGCTCAAGAGCGTTTACTAGTCACTCTACGTGGAACCGGCAACAAGGATGCTCTGAAAGAGGGCTCCCAACAGCACAATTTTGTTACATCGAAAAAGGACAAGGGCGCCAAAAAGCGGCAAGAACAATGACGCATGGCTATAAACAGGCGGAATCTCTTTAAAATTTCCTATACTGCGGACGGTTTGACAGTGGAACAAAATTGTTCCGTTATCTGATCTTCTCGGAGGAACACCGCTCAGCCTACCCCGGCAAGACACTCCAGGAGCTTTTCCCGCACCTCCTGGTGCCGGTCGTAATCCATAAGCTTCTCACCCCCCAGGTCGGTAACATAGAAGATATCGACAACCTGCGCACCCGGCGTGGATATTTTCGCCAGTTGGATGGTCAACTCCAGGTGGTGGAGTGTACTGGTGATTGCATGAAGCACCCCTGGGCGGTCCCAGGTGTAAACCTCGATCAGGGTATAGAAATCGGAGGCATCTTCGTCGATTATGACCTTATCCTCTTTTCGGGGGATGGACTTTGGCTGAAGGATGGAGGGTCTTCGCCTGCTCTCGAGGATCTGATCGAGATAAGATGGGTCGGCAAGGGAGCGCACCAGGTCAGCTTCGAGCCTGCTCCACACTTCTTCAGGGCGGAGTGGATCGGGGACACTGTCTACAATAAGAATATCGCATGCCACTCCCGGCTCATGGGTGTAGATGTCGGCAGAAAGGATATTGAGTCCCCTGGCCCACAGGGCGCCGGTGATGAGGGCAAAAAGTCCCGGACGGTCTCTCGTCACTACAGTGATCTGCCACATCTCACCTTCACCGGGTTCCGCCCGGAGGCAAACGGATCGTCCGGCAAGTTCCTTTTCCATTTTGTAATGCTGGAGTATGGCCGCCGGGCTCTGGGAGAGCAGGTATCGGAAGGGAAGCCTTTCCATCCAGCCGGTAAGCCGTTCGGCTTCAGTCGGGGTTGGAAGAAGTTTCATTACCTCCCGGTGCGCCTCGGCGCTCCTTGCCTGCATGTCCTCCGGCTTCAGGTCTCCCCTGAGCAGCAGCCTGTCGACTTTAAGGAACAATTGCCGCAACAGGGAAGCTTTCCAGGCGTTCCAGGCGCTGGTGCCGGTCGCCCGGCTGTCCGCAACCGTCAGCAGGTAGAGCAATAGCAATCGTTCCCGATCCTTAATCTCCACAGCACATTGCGAGATGGGTTTTTCATCCATCAAGTCCCGCTTCAGGGCTGTTTCTGCAAGCATGAGATGATGCTCGATGAGAAAGAACAAAAGGTCGCTCTCCCGGGAGTCGAGCTGCATTCTCTCCGCAATTGTCCGGGCCATATCGGCGCCATGCACGGCGTGATTCCTGCCCCGTCCTTTTCCGATATCGTGCAGGAGCGCAGCGAGGTAGAGAATCCTGCGGACGGACGGCTCGATGCTCATGTTTTCAGGCAGTATGGGCGCCAAATCGCTCACTTCCCCCCGTTCGATCGCGTGCAGCTCACGGACAGTGCGCAGCAGGTGCTCATCAACCGTGTAGACATGGTAGACATCATTCTGCACACGATACCGGACGCCTGCAAATTCCGGGATGAACGCCTGGAGAAACGCAGTCTCCAGCATGACCTTGAGCACGGTGAAAGAGTGTTCGGGGTCCAGCAGTATGTCGAAGAACTGCTTCAGAACCTCCGGGTTTCTCCTGTCGTTCTCTTTAAATTCTCCAAGGTTCTCCCGTATGACCTTCCCCGCCTGATGGTGAAAATGCGCCCTGGACTGAGCAGCCTGCCAGAAAAAGCGCATCAGCAGGGGCGGCTCCTTCTTTACCCATTCAGGCTCCATGAAATGCAGGTGCTTTCCTTCCAGCAAAAAGGGGCCGGGCAGGATTCTTCTTCGCAGATGAATTCCCCTGAACCGTTTGTGCGCCTCCTCAACCCGTTCCAGGAAAAAAGAGGTTGTACGGCGTATTCTGGATGTGTGCCGGTAGTACAGGCGCATAAAGGCCTCTACCGCCGAACCCTCCGTGCCGTCCATGCACCCCATTCTCTGCGAGATCTTCTCCTGCTCCGGAAAAAAGAGCTGGTCCTTTCTCCTTCCGTTGAGCTGGTGCAACTGGAGCCGCACGCGCCAGAGGAAATCGTACGCCTGGTCAAGCCACAGCGCCTCGCTCTCAGTCAGCCATTCCCGTTTGATCATCGCTGCAAGCGATGGGTCCTGGAGGAAGACGATCCCCGCCCATCTCATCGTATGGATGTCCCGTAATCCCCCGACTCCATCTTTGACGTGGGGCTCCAGAAGATAGGGGCTTTCGCGAAACTGGCGGAGCCGTCTGCCCCGGTACTCGGTCAGTTCATGGAGAAAGCGCCGCCTGTTCTGGGCGCCGAAGCTCTTGAGAAAAGACTGCCTCCACTCATTATAGAACGCTTCATCGCCTGCTATCAGACGAGCCTCGAGATGGTTGGTGAGGATGGTAAAATCGTCCTGCACCATCTTCCGCACTGAAGAGAGAGAAGCCGTGGCATGGCCAACCTCGAAGCCGCTGTCCCACAACCCGTAGACCAGGGTGCGCACCATCTCCTGAAGAAAAGGGGGAATGCGCTTTTTGTACAGAAACAGCAGGTCAAGATCAGATGAGAAACTAAGCTCTCCCCTGCCCAATCCGCCTACCGCTACAACAGCCCAGCTATCCTGTTTGATAACCTCTTCATTGAAGGCCTGTTGAAGCGCCTCATGAAAGCTGGACGAGTAGGTGCGGGCCGCGAGGACACCCGGCACGTCTCCGCGGCATTCCTGGGTAAAATTCTCGCGAAGTTGTATGAGTCTTTGCTGAAGATTTGCACGAAGTACCATGTTTTTAAACGCCAATCAGAAATAAGGCATTAAATTAACACAGATAAGACTAGAGGGCGTCTTCTCCGGTTTCGCCCGTGCGGATTCGGACGCATTCTTCAATCGGGATAACAAAAATCTTGCCATCTCCAATCTTGCCGGTATTGGCCGATTCGCGGATTGCGGCAACGATCTCGGCGACCTGCCGGTCCGGAACCGCCACCTCTATCTTGATTTTAGGAAGAAAATCGACCACATATTCAGCGCCTCGATATATTTCGGTATGCCCTTTCTGGCGCCCGAACCCGCGCACCTCCACAACCGTCATTCCTTTGATTCCAAGGCTCGTGAGTCTTTCCTTCACGTCGTCCAGCTTGAATGGCTTGATGATAGCTTCTATCTTTTTCATTCTTTCCACCTTTGGAGTAAAAATGTAGCCTCGATAAAATCATGGTCGGTAAATGAAACAAAATTGTCTCATCAGCCCTCGATGTACCCGTGCGCGATCGGAGCGCGCCTTCCTATCCCGAACGCCTTCGTGGTGACCCGCAGGATCGGAGGAGACTGCCACCTCTTGTATTCATTGAGAGTAATGCGCCGAAGCACCCATTTTACAACCTCCGGCTCAAATCCATGCGCAATAATCTGGTGTGCCGGCAAACGCTGCTCGACATATTCACCAAGTATGCCGTCAAGAATCTCATAGGGCGGAAGCGTATCCTGATCCTTCTGATCGGGTCGGAGTTCAGCCGAAGGAGCACGGGTGAGGGTGCGCTCGGGAATCCAGTCGTAGTCCCTGTTTATTCGTCTGGCTATATCGTAGACCATTGTCTTGGGTATGTCCCCCAGTACTGCAAGTCCGCCGTTCATATCGCCATACAGAGTGCAGTACCCCACGGCTATTTCCGATTTGTTGCCCGTGCTTAGCAGCAGTCTTCTAAACTTATTGGAAATGGACATAAGCGTCATGCCCCTAAGGCGCGCCTGAAGATTTTCTTCCGTGAAATCCTGCGGTAGATCGTTAAAAATCGGTTTCAGCAGCTTCAGTGCATTATCGAAAAGCTCCCCGATGCCCACCACTTTGAAATCTATACCCAGGCGGCTAGCAAGCTCTCTCGCATCGGTCAGACTCGCCGGGGCGTTATAGGGCCCCGGCATCGCCACACCCATGACGTTTTCGGGGCCCAAGGCAAGCACGGCGACACAGGCGGTAAGCGCCGAATCCACTCCGCCGCTCAGACCCACCAGCGCCTGTGTAAAGGAGCACTTACCGGCGTAATCACGCAGTCCCAGCGTCAGAGCGCCGATTATCTCGGAAGCATGGTCCAATTCCGTTCCATGAAGCTCCCCTGCCCGGCTCTTCATGTCATATACAAAGAAGTCCTCCTCGAAGTTAAGCCCGCTTGCACACACACTGCCATGCTCATCCAGCACGACGCTGCGCCCTTGAAAGATAAGCTCGTCATTGCCTCCGACCTGGTTCACATAGACAAGCTGCGCCTTCGATTCGCTGACATGTCCCTTCAAAAGCTGCTCTACCCAGGATGCCTTTCCGACATGATAGGGAGAGGCGGCAATGTTTATTATCAGGCTGACGGTTGCTTTTTGCAGTTCCCGCACCGGATTGCAATGGTAGAGCGGTCGAGGCAGGTACTCGGTCACATTCCAGATGTCCTCGCATATCGTGAGGCCGATCCGCTCCCCCCTGAAATCGACCCATGCGACCTCTTTTCCAGGCTCGAAATACCGCTCTTCGTCGAAGACATCATAGGAAGGGAGCAGCATCTTATGCGCGGTCTTGAGCAGCCTGCCTTCCTCGTAGAAAAGCGCTGTATTGTGATAGGGCTTCCCGCTCCCCTCATTTAATGACACTACACCGACAATGACTCCAATTCCCTTGCTCGCACGCGCTATCTTGTCCCAATACTTCAAACTCTCCGCCACAAACCCGTTCTTGTCCAGAAGATCCCTTGGCGGATAGCCTATCAGGGCCATTTCCGGGAAAACGACGAGATCGGCTGCGGACTCCCTTGCCCGTTGTATCCAACGGCATATTTTCTTCGTATTCCCCGCGAAGTCCCCGATCAGAGGATTAATCTGGCCTATGGCGATGCGCATTGCTCTCCTTCCTTTCGTGCTTAGAACCATCCCGTGAGGTTTCTTTCAATCATTTAAGATTGCCCGCTTTCAACTGATGAATCGAATACTTCAAATTCAAGGCTGCTGCAATGGACAGCAGCGGCGGGCCGGGGCTAGATTCCCCCTACATGGTACCTAAGTATTTGAATTTACAACGCATAAAATTTAATCTGCGCACCATGCCACCGCATTAAGTAATGCCCTTTTTTGTATCGGTATGCTATAAAAAAAACCGGCGGAGGCAGCATTCCTGTCCGGGTTCAGTCACGCGGGTCTAGATTTGCACGTTGTATTCCAATTATCCGGCGCCATGCCGCGGAAATTCTGAAGATGGCTGCTAGCAATCAGTGGAAGTCAACATATCGTGAGAAGACAGTCCATGCGGACGAGATACTCCATGGGATACTTCGCGATGGGAACCGGATATACATAGGCTCCGGCTGCGGGGAACCTCAACACCTGGTCAGAACCCTGGTTGAACTTCTGCCTGGATACCGTGATCTCGAACTGGTCCAGAATCTGTCGTTCGGCGCCCTGCCCTTGGACTGGAGGGCCTACAAGGACAATGCGAGGCTAAAAACCTTCTTTGTGGGGCCCCGGTCTCGTGGTGCGGTGAATAGCGGACTTGCGGACTACATCCCGATTTTTTTCTCTTCGATACCGAACCTTTTTAGGGAAGAACCCCTCTGGAACCTTGATATCGCTCTCATTCAGGTTACGCCCCCCGATGAACACGGCTTTTGCTCGATGGGCATTTCGGTCGGCACGGCCAAGAGTGCGGCGGAAGCAGCCCGAATCGTCGTGGCCCAGGTGAATTCAAACATGCCGCGCACACTGGGGGACAGTTTTCTTCACATTTCCCGAATCAACCATTTTGTCGAACATGACGAACCGCTCCTGGAAGTAATCTTCCGGGAACGCAGCGCCGTGGCCGAACGTATCGCCAAGTATGTTTCCATACTGGTCGAGGACGGCTCTACCATCCAGGTCGGAATCGGTAGAATCCCCAGTTCGGTTTTGCGATACCTGGAAGACAAGAAGCACCTGGGAATCCACACCGAAATACTCACGGACTCACATCTGCACCTGATTCGCAAAGGTGTGGTCACCGGTCTGAAGAAGACGGTTCATCAAGGCAAAATAGTGGCCAGCTTCTGTATGGGCAGCATGGACCTTTATGACTTCGTCAACAATAATCCGGAAGTCGAACTCTATCCCATCGATTATGTGAACAGCAGCAAACTAATCAGTCAGCATGAACGGATGACCGCGATCAACTCAGCGCTGGAAATCGACCTGACGGGCCAGATATGCGCGGATTCAATCGGCCACAAGGTCTACAGCGGCATCGGCGGATATGTCGATTTCATGCATGGAGCTTCGAGCGCCGACAAAGGCAAGACCATCATCGTGCTTCCCTCGACCAGTCCGGACGGACGCAAGTCGCGCATCGTCAGCCACCTCACCCACGGCGCCGGAGTGGTGAGTTCCCGGAGCACCGTCCGCTATATTGTTACGGAATTCGGAATCGCCTACCTTCACGGCAAGACCATCCGGGAGCGCGCGCTCGCCCTCATCAATATTGCTCACCCGAGATTTCGGGAACGGCTGCTCCAGGAGGCGAAACATCTCCACTACGTCTACGAAGATCAGATACTTCCACCGATTTACGAACCGCTCTATCCGGGCCAGTGGGAAACACACCAGGTCTTCCCTCCTTCCCACACGGTGTTTTTCCGCCCCATCAAGCCGACTGATGAAAGGGCGCTCCAGGAGTTCTTCTACTCACTCCCCGACCAGGATGTCTATTACCGTTTCCTGTCGGCAATGAAGGTTTTCCCGCACAGAAACACTCAGGCGATGTGCAACATCGACTACGAGCATGAGATGGCCATAGTCGGCGTGACCGGAGAAATCGGCAATGAGACGATTATCGCCGTAGGAAGGTACATTCTCGATCAAAAGACCAACTATGCCGAGGTCGATTTCGCTGTGGCCGCTGGATGGCAGCAAAAGGGAATAGGCACCTTCCTCCTCCACTACCTTTGTGAAATCGCGAAAACAAAGGGCATTACCGGCTTTATCGCCTATGTGCTCACCTCCAACAAGCGCATGCTCTCTGTCTTCAACAGCGTTGCATTCGTTGTACATTCCGTTCTGGATGAAGGAGTCTACGAAATCTCTTTCCGCTTCGACGAACCCGCACTCACCTGCCTCACGGAAGAATATTCATGATTTGCCGGCACTTCTCCCCTATCGATCCCAGTTTCGTTGCCTTTGACATTGACGGCGTGGTCGCCGATACAATGGATATCTTCATCAGGCTGGCTCACGAGCGCTACGGCCTGACCTCCATGACCAAGGAAGACCTGAGTTGCTACAATCTGTACGAATGCCTGGACCTGGGGAAAGAAATCATCGATGATCTCGTCTGCCTGACTCTCGACGATGAGCACACCCTGCAAATACCACCGGTTCCGGGCGCTCCCGAAGTGCTCACCGAACTCTCCCGAATTGCCCCTCTGCGCTTCGTTACCGCCCGCATATGGCCTGAATCCATCACACAATGGCTCTCTCAGGTATTGCCTGCGGTGCCCGGCGAAAGAATTCGCGTGATTGCTTCCGGTGCTCCGGAAATCAAGCTCGGCATTCTGAACGAACTCGGGATCCGCTATTTTGTTGAAGACCGAATCGAGACATGCAGGCAACTCAGAGACGCCGGAATCCAGCCTTTTCTTTTTAACCAGCCGTGGAACCGCGGCCAGGCTGCCGATGGCCTCATCAGGATCGAGAACTGGATGCAGTTGAAAGAATGGCTCTTGCCCACCGGTGCGAATTTAAGGTAATGTTGTCCCGTAACAGGAGGGGTAGTTCTCATCTTTAGTCCACAGATAATCCGCTCAACCCGGGGTCAACTCGTTCGCGGACAATCCTGGTCAGCATGCCGTTCCGGCGGCATTTTCAGGTTCATCGGGCAAATGCTATGTCCTTAACCGAAGCGCCACCCGTACAGGTAAAAGCCGACAGGAACGGTTTCATACTCGTTCCAGATCCTGCGGCGTCATTTGAGTCCATCCTGGCTTACATGGAAGAGCGACTTGCTCAGTCGCATGATTTCTTCCATAAGACGGACATGGTCCTGGACCTCAGGACCAGGCCTTTGAGCACGGATGAGATAGCGGCGCTCTACAGCAGGCTTTACGAAAAATCCAAGGTGAAGCTGGTCGAGGTGCGCCTGAGCGATGCTCTTTCCTTCTCAGTGGAAGGAGAGCTGCGAAAAGCCCGCTCGGCATCCTCCGGGCTAGCAAAACAAAGGGAAGATGACTCTCCGGTAATCGTGCGCAACACCTGCCGGTCCGGAGTTCGAGTCGTTTCCCCGTCGGACTGTGTTGTACTGGGAGACGTCAATCCCGGCGCCGAAATAGTGGCAGCCGGAGACGTAGTCGTCTTCGGTACGCTCCGCGGACTTGCACACGCAGGCGCCGGCGGCGAACGCTCCGCCAGGATCTGGGCTCTGAGCATAGAACCGAACCAGATCAGAATTGCCGATCTGGTGGCCGTACCTCCACGGGGCGGCAAGACTTCTCCCAGGCGCTTCGAGGTGGCCGAAATTCAAAACGATATGATCCAGGTGATTTCGCTTTGAGGTGAACGTTTAATTCAAAAACAATAACAGGTGATTTATGGCCGGTAAAACAATCGTAGTTACATCTGGCAAGGGCGGGGTCGGGAAGACCACTACCGTGGCCAATCTCGGGACGACACTGGCGAAGAAAAAACACAGTGTTGTAATGGTGGATACCGACATTGGTCTGCGTAACCTCGACGTGGTAATGGGCCTCGAAAACCGGATTGTCTACAACCTGGTCGATATTATAGAAGGCAAGTGCAGGAAAGAGCAGGCAATGATCAGGGACCGGAAACTGTCAAACCTCTTCATTATTCCGGCCGCACAAACCAGGGAGAAGAACTCGATCAATCCGGAGCAGATGAAAGAGCTGTGCGCCGAACTCGCCGGCGACTTTGATTACGTGATTATTGACTGCCCCGCGGGCATCGAGCAGGGATTCAAAAATGCCATCGCCGGGGCGGATACCGCCGTGGTGGTCACCACCCCTGAAGTCTCGGCCATCCGGGACGCGGACAGGGTGATCGGCCTGCTGGAAGCCGCGATGCTGAGGAATATTCACCTGATCATAAACAGGTTGAACGTAAAGATGGTCAAGAAGGGAGACATGATGTCCACCGAAGATATCATATCCCTTCTTTCGATCCCGCTTCTGGGTGTTGTTCCGGAGAGTGAGGAAGTAGTGGTCTCCACAAACCGGGGCGTACCACTGGTTCATGAAAGAGGCAGCAAGGCCGGAGCAGCTTTCAGACGGATAGCCTCCCGCCTCAACGGTGAGAGCATCCCGCATGATGAGGACGGGTCAGACGGATTTTTCGGCCGCATGAAACGGCTTATCTGGAACTGAAAGGAGAAAGGCCAATGCTCGGTATACTGCGGCGCTTTTTCGGTGATAAGTCCAGTAGACAGGTTGCACGGAAACGAATGCAAGTCGTCCTGATGCATGACCGAATGGACATTACCCCCGACATCATGGATGCGGTCAGAAAAGACATTATCGCCGTCCTTTCCAGGTATATGGAAATAGACAGCGGTTCGCTCAAGGTGGACCTGCAGCAGGGCAAGGACTTCACTGCCCTGATATCGAATGTGCAGATCAAGCGGGTCTACAGGCATGCCGCCTCTTAGCGATCAAAGCTCGATCAGCCGCGGCGTTCGTCGCCGGTAACGGGTTGATGCCAGGCAACCTCATACAGGAAAGACAAGAGCATTTCCTGCCGACGACGCCCGTGGGCAATACTGCCTGCGGGAAATAGTGCAAGTGAGATGAAGAGAACCGGAGCGAAGCGAAGACAAACGCACTCATCCGGGAGGCGCCATTGCCCGTTAGACTGATGCTTGCTGCTACTCTTAGAAAATATGTGCCGGAGTACAACGGAGAGACCGGCTATTTTATGGACATCGAAGCCGGTTCCACTGTCCGCGAACTCGCCGGGAGGCTTGACATCGCCGAGGAAGAAGTCAAGCTGATCATGGTCGAAGGCGTGGCGGCAGACTGGGAAACCGTTCTGAAAGGGAGCGAGCGGGTTGCGCTTTTTCCGCCTGTGGGCGGAGGATAGCCATTGTTTTCCTTCGCTCGGACCGCCCGGCGCCTCATCCTCGGGTTAACCGGTCTGCTTTATCTTCTTTGCGGCAACTCCGAAAGAGATACCCGGCTTATCCCTCCTCCAGAGCCTCTTTAAGTTTTTGTACTCCCGTTTCCAACTCCGGGAAAAGATCCACTGAAATAGTCAGCCCTTTCTTCGAAGGATGAAACTCGCCGTCATCCCCCTTGTAGTAGATGCGAATGTCGACGTATTCTTTTCCTTTGTAGACCGTTACCGACGACCTTACTTCCTCGAGTGGATTTTTGGGGAATGAATGCACGATCTGAGGTTCTTTTGCCATCTCGCCCTGTCCCTTGATTGAATAATTTTCAAATAAGAAATCCAAAACTACGACCAATCAATAATGCTAATTATCCTCAACAGAATTTAAATGCTGCAATACTTTCAGTATGGCCGCCACATCGAGCTTGCCCCATCCCCTCGTGACTCCCGTGCTGAACAGGTGCAGGAGCATCTGAGCGGCGGGCGCCGGTATCCCCTTTTCATAGGCAGAGTCGATCACGAATTTGAGGTCTTTGGCCATGTGCTTCAGCGGAAAATTGGGAGGGAAATCGTCCTCCAGCATCATCTTGACCTTCATCTCGAATAGAGGACAGGCCAGGGGGCCGCTCAGAATGACCTGGAGCATGGAATCCATCGACAGTCCCGCCTGCTTTCCGTAATTGAGAGCTTCGGCAAATCCTTCCATGAGCGATGCAAGCAGGAGGTTGTTCATGAGCTTCATGGCGGTTCCCTGTCCCGCTGCTCCACAATTGACCACCCTTTTGCCCATGGCCCCCAGAAGTGGTGTGTAGCGCTCGACAAGAGCCGGATCACCCGATGCAAGAATCAGGAGGGTGGCGTCTTCAGCGGGCTTTTTCGATCCTGAAACGGGAGCGTCGATAAAGGGAATTCCTGCGGTCCCCAACCTCTTTGCAAGCTTTCGTGTGACCTTGTCGGAAATAGTGCTCATGTTGATGAACACTTTGCTGGAGTCCAGCACCTTCGCCACGCCATACGGTCCCCACAGAAGATCGATTATCGCATCCGGGCCGGTAACCATGGCAATGATCACATCCGCCCATTGCGCCAACTCCCTGGCGCCCGGCGCGGTTCGTACTCCCAGGGCGGTCAGGGGCGGCATTTCCTTCGGGGTCCTGTTATACACCATGAGTTCATACCCGCCCCTCGCAATGTTCGCCGCCATAGCGGAACCCATTATTCCAAGCCCGATGAACCCTATTTTTTCCTTCATATGTGAGACTCTCCGTTCAAGTCGCGCAAGTAGGCGTTTGCTCTAATCCTTTTCCCCGGCCATGTCAACCATGGTTGTTAAAAGTCGCCGGGGATCCAATCTTAAATCTAAGTACTGCTCCGCATAATGAAGAAATCGGGTATCGTCACGCCCACCATCACAAGGGCGGGGAGTCGGCCCCACCAAATACAAAGAGCCCCGTCATGTACTACTGACGGGGCTCTTTATATTTCCTAAAAAACAGGCTTATCAGGTTCCGACGACCGGTTTAGGGGCCAGAGCGGGTTCCGGGACTTCCTGCTCCGCAATGTACCTGGCCTTGACCTTCATCAGGAAAAGAACCACAGGACGGTACGCCAGATGTGCCCACTTGGCGAAGGGAACCTCCAGAACCAGCATCGGAATGGCCACCATCATGTGAATCACGTAGATTGCGTACGTGGCGAACGGCCAGTCGAGGATACGGGTGAAATTGATGAAGATACCGGTCATGGTGGTCAACTGGAGGAGAATCAGGAACATCCAGTCGGTCCCGTGGGAATTCTTGTACTGCGGCTTACTTTTCTTCAACCGTCCGATCAGGGCATAAGTGGTGCCGTACATGATGGCGAAAGTCGCGTAATAGCCGATAAGACGGATGGGATGGAAAATGGAGTATTCCTCGGCGCCGGGCCTGTCGCGCTGGAACATGAGGCTCTCAATACCCAGTCCGTTTATAAAAACCACGACCATGAGAAACACCGAAGCGTATCCGGTCATGATCGCCAGGTGGACGATCCACTGCTGCCTGTCCTTGCACTTTCCGAACTCTTTCTGCGTGGCGACATGAGTCAAAAGGAGCTTCAACTCACTGACATACAAGCTGAGAGGGACTTTACTCAAGTACTCTCCCATCACAATCTTAACGCACCGGAAGACGTTACTGAGCAGGAAGAAGGATAATACGGCGGCCATCACGAGATCCGCTTTTTCAATGGCGTGCGCGGGCCACACGGAATTCAGGCGGGCATGGTTCCAGTCGATGTTATCAGCATGAAAAACGAGCAGTCCCAGGCCGACAAGCAACGCCACAATGGCTACGGCCATAATTTCGAATTTTTCAGAGGTGTAGAATTTTTTGGCAAAACCGGTCCAGTCATAGAGAGAAGTGAGATATCGGCGCAGAACCATCATTGTCTCGCCGGGGTCCGCTCCGCGGGGGCATTTTACGGAGCAGTCGCCACAGTAGTAACAGAGCCAGGGTTCGGGTGATTTGAGGATTTTGTCTCTCTGACCGAGCTGAATGTATCGGACCATCTTTCTTGGAAAGGGGTTCTCGGGGGTCGCCAGATCGCAAATCGCGGTGCAATTGCCGCAATTGTAGCATTTACTTGCATCCTTTAGCCCATATTCCTCCAATTCCCTGATTAACGTTGGGTCAACTTTGGTGCTCATCCCTTTACCTCCTAAGGCGGGTAGTCCGGCAAGCCGGAGCGGAATACCGCCCCCCATAGGATGAGGGGCGGTTTCCGGCCAGTTTTTAGTATCCCTTGTAGGGGTTCGGACCGATTTCTACGAGTTTTTCAGCAAACTCATCGAGGAGAGCGGGGAGCTTTTCGTAATCAGTAATCGAAACTGTCTCGAACCGTACACGATCCGACTCAAGCACGAGCCGGTTCAAAGTTTCCATAACCTTGCTCAGGCGGATGCTGGCAAGTTCACTGCCTTTGACGAAGTGGCACTGGTAGTTGTCGCCATGGCGGCATCCCAGCAGCAGAATGCCGTCAATGCCCTTGGAGAGCGAGTCGGCGATCCACACCAGGTTAAGCGAGCCAAGGCAGCGAACGGGAATCACGCGCACCCAGGCATTGTATTGCATTCTGCGAAGCCCTGCCATATCCAGCGCTGGATAGGCGTCGTTTTCGCAGGACAGAATGAGGATGCGCGGCTTTTCCTCGTATTCGTCCGGGACATTGATCGACTTGATGATATCGCCGATCATACCGACCGAATAGTTCTTGAAGGAGATGATACGCTCGGGGCAGGCGCCCATGCACACCGAACAGCGGCGGCACCGGGTGGGCTGCGGAAGCGGATTGCCCTTCTCGTCTTCATTGATGGCGCCGAACGGACATTCCTCGGTGCAGCGCTTGCACTGTGTACAACGCTGCATGAAGAATTCCGGGAAGCTCATATCGCCGGCGCGCGGATGAACCGCATTGCCTTTGCTGGTAAGCTCGACACACTGGATGGCCTTCATTGCGGCGCCGGTGGCGTCTTCCATCGCATTGGCGATACCCATCGGGCGGCGAACCGGACCGGCCGGATAGATGCCGGTGCGGCGGCTCTCATAGGGGAAACAGACGAAATGCGAATCGGGGAACCCGTACTGGAGACCGGGAAGCTCCGGTCCCTGGCGATATTCCAGGTTCAGAACATCGGAGACCAGAATGGCGTCGGCGGGAACGGCGACCTCATCTTTCTTTTCTTCGCCCTCTTCCTGCTTCTTCGCCTTGAAATCCTCCCCAAATGCGGTCACGGGCATCATACCGGTTGCAAGCACAACCATGTCGACATCTTCCAGGACTATATCGTCGCCCAGAAGTTCGTCATGTCCCTTAACGGAGATCTTGCTTCCAGCGACCACAACTTCAGGGTCCTGTGAACGCACGAAAATGACGCCTTCCTGCTGGGCCTTTCTGAAGAAATCCTCGCCCTGGCCGGGAGTGCGCATTTCCTTGTAGAAGACGAACACGTTGGACTTCGGGTCCTGCTGCTTGATTTCGATCGCCTGCTTGAGAGCGGTAAAACAGCAGACCGAGGAGCAGTAAGCCAGATGTTCCGGGTCGCGCTGGCCGGCGCACTGCAGGAAAGCAGCCGTTTTGACCGCCCCGCCGTCCGAAGGCCTGGCTATTTTGCCGGACTTGGCGCGTTCCTCGAATTGAACGTTGGTGATTACGTTGGGCGAAGCGCCGTAGCCGAGCTTCTTGTCCAGCTTTTCCGGATCGTAGGGCTTCCAGCCGGCTGCAAGGACGACCGCGCCGATGTGATGATCGCTGGTCGAACCGTTTTGCTTCACCGTAGCGTTAAAAACACAGGGGCCGCCGGAGAGCTTCTCGATTTTCGATCCGGTAAGCACCTTGATCTTGTCGTTGCCCTTAACCTGTGAGACCAGCTTGTCGATATCGTTGGCCTGGACTTCTTTGAAGGGGAAGGTGACATTCTTGGAAACGTTTTTCTGGAAACCGCCCAGTTCGTTTTCCTTCTCCACGAGCACGACCGAATACCCGGCCTTGGCCACTTCGAGCGCCGCGGTCATACCGGTGGTCCCGCCGCCGACGACCAGGATGTCTTTGGACATTTCCTGCTCGGGCTGATAGGCCTCGGGGGGCAGGGTCTGCTTCATCCGGGCGGCGCTCATGCGCAGGTAGTCCTCGGCCATCATCTGGGTGTCTTCGTCGTTGGCCGGGTGGCTCCAGACGACCTGCTCACGCAGATTGACGCGGTCCAGGATGGTTCCCTCGAAGTTGAAAACATCGTACATAACGCGCTGCGAACAGGCGGCGACTATGACCGTATTCACACCATCGTTTGCAATATCGTCCTTGATAATCTGCACGCCCTCGGCGCTGCAGAGGTTGGGATGATTCTTACAAACAGGGGCTTTACATTCATCTGTTGCGACCGTACTGAGCTGGTCTATGTCGAGGGCATCCCCGATGCCGCATCCCGAACAGATATATACCGCGATCTTCTTGTCCATCGAGTCTACCTCCTGACAACGGATTGGATGGCTTTAAGCGCTGCTGCCGTGCCGTCCTGAACTGATTCGGAAACTCCGGCGGGCGTCCTCGTGCAGCCGGCTGCATAGAACCCGGGCTTCGCTTCGATGGAAGCGACAAATCCGTAATCATCGTACGGAATGGGGGCAGGCGCGGGCGAAATGGAAGTATTCGGCTGCATGCCGGTGGCGAGTACGGCCAGGTCCACATTGATCTGCTGCAGTTTGCCCGAAGTGGTATCCTCGACCCTCAGGATGAGGTTCTTCGTTGCGCTGTCCTCTTCTATCCGCGCCACTTTGCCTTTGAAGAATATGATGTTCTCGTCTTCCTTGACCTTGGCGTAAAAGGATTCCAGCCGGTCGATGGCCCGGATGTCGATGTAGAAAATGTATATCTTGGCATCCGGAAACTGCTCGCGCACATAGGTGGCCTGCTTCATCGAAGCCATGCAGCAGATCGAGGAGCAGAAGGCGAGATTGTTCTCGTCGCGCGACCCGGCGCACTGCACGAAAGCGACGGTCTGCGGTTCCTTGCCGTCCGACGGACGTACTATCTTGCCCTGGGTGGGACCGTTGCCCGCGGCGAGGCGCTCCATCATCACGTTGGTGAGCACGTTCGGATAGGTTCCGAAACCGAGAGTATCCAGCTTCTTCGCATCGTAGGGGCTCCAGCCGGTGGCCCAGACAATCGCGCCCACGTTAAGATCGAAGCTCTTGGCCTGCATGTCGAGTTCAATGGCGTCGTAGGGACAGGCTTCCTTTACTTTTGCGCCTTCCGGGCTCTTGGCCAGGGCAGGATCGACCACGAAGCGCTGTGGGAAGGCCATCTCGTGGGGGAGATACGCTGCCTTGATCTTGTTCATGCCGTAGTTGAAAGGGTTGTCAATTTCCATCGTGCAGGCTTCGGAACACTTCCCGCAGCCGGTGCACTTCTCATTGACATGACGGGGATTCAGCTTGATCTTGACATCCCAGTTGCCTTCCTGGCCGGAAACCTTCTCCACCTCGGCCATGGTAAAGAAGCGGACCTTGCTGTTGTTCTTGATCCGGCGGAAATTGAGTTCGAGTCCGCAATAGGGGGGACACAGCTTCGGGAAATACTGATGAAGCTGGGCGACTCGACCTCCCAGGTAGGAATTCTTCTCCACGAGATACACCTCGTGGCCCGCTTCTGCTGCTTCGATGGCGGCGGTGAGTCCGCTCATGCCGCCCCCGACCACCAGAATACTTTGCGTTACTGCGTTAACCATGCTTATCCTCCTAAGCTGATTAGAAAAACAAATATCGAGAACCCCACATGCGATTGGGCGCAATCTCCACGAATAAGCTCGGATTTGTCGGCAGGATTGCAGACCGGGGAGCCGTTCTCGCCGCCTGTATACCCGGTAAGGCTCTCCCATTCCACGAGAAAGCCGCGGAGCAACAGTAATTTACTTGACGGTGGGTTTTAAATAATTTCCCGCCCCGCCGTCAACCACTAATTATCGAATATATTGGGCAAACTGAATAAAAGCGCCCAACGCTTCCCTTCGGGTCGAAGACCTTGCACACCCATTCCTTGGTACCTACTAACCGGGAAATCATCGGGAGAAATTTCGGAACAGAATCAGAACGGTCAGAAGCGGTTTCCGGCGAATTACGGGTGAAGGGTATCCTACATAGTTGCCTTTCAACACGGTGGCTGCCGGAGAGCTGAGGCCGGACGACCATGCCGCGCTCTTTCCACCGGAGCCGGAAAGGGATTCAAAAATGCCCGCCTGCGTCCTTCGGATGAGAATGGGGGCATTCCCTGAGAAACCACCGGAAATCCGGTCGCCCTGACCGAAAAACGCCATAATGCGGGGATTCATTCAGAACTGCTGATATACACGAAAATCTTACTGAAAACTATTCCATAGCGCCAGTCGCGCAGTATGCGACCAAATTGAAACAGTGTCAATATTTTCTAGTACTCTGCAGTGGAGTTTTTTGTCGATCTGGTCGGTGGGTACGTGGATACAGAGTATACACGCGCACAGTCTGTTGCTCAATGAGTAACTCAACAGCCCCTTTCTCCTTTCTTTTCCCGGTTGATTGACCGTACAGTCTGGCACGGTGGTATTTGTTCGGGCAGACTGGTGGGAGTGTGCACTAAGGCAAGCCGGTGCTCCCCTCCCGCTTTCGGCACGGGTAGCACAAAGCCCGTTGCCGCGATTCTCAACGAGGCCTTGCATGTCTGAGCGCGCTATCGTCATTCACGACTGCCAAGAGGGTGAATGCCGACAGGTAAGGCTGATGGGAACCTGGAATTATGGTTCTGATAACCGTACGGAAAGACACTGGGTTCCCGCCTGAAAGCGCCACGGGAATGACGGAATTGGGTGAACCAACCGGCGCCTGAATGCGAAAAGACTCTTCACGATGTCCGCCTTATGTATTGGGCAGACTCGCCGAACTTATGGGATGGACGATATAAATACTGCTCCGTACTTCATAGAGTAACCGGGCAGGCCGTAGGTTGGGCAGGCTTCTCATGCCCAACGGGTTTTAAAACACCAGATCGGGACCAGACCTGCTGTTATGATGAAGATTATTTCCAGGCTTTCGTGAAAACCCGGTCAGGGCGGCACGTTCAAAAACTGTTGGGCATGAAAAACCTGCCCAACCTGCGCCTAATTGAACTCACATAGTTGTAGTTTTGCGCAGGATATCCTCTTGTGTTTTCGCCCCCCGCAATGGACACTCTTTGGAGCTGTGCTGAGGCGCCGGGCCGCGTTACCGCTCATTTCCGGAGGGCGGCAGCGATGGTTGCATCTCCGCCGCCTGGAGTTCGCGCGCCGCTTTTTCTATCGGTTCGACGGTTTCTATGTCGTCACCGCCGGAGGCGCCGAGTTCCTTGAATCGGCGGGCGGTGACGAGCACCCGCCCCTCCACGGCCCCGACCGCCTTGTTGTAGGACTCCACCGCCCTGCTCAGGCCTTTGCCCATATCCGAGAAGTGGCTGGCGAGGGTGCGGATTCTCTCGTAGAGCGTTTTTCCCAGTTCGCTGATGGCCGTGGCGTTTTCCGCAATCTTTTCCTGGCGCCAGCCGTAGGCGACCGCTCGCAGAAGGGCGATCAGGGTGGTGGGAGTGGCCAGGATCACGCGCCGGTCGACCCCGAATTCAATGAGCGCGGGGTCCTGCTCCAGGGCGGCGCTGAAGAAAGTCTCGCCGGGCAGGAAGAGCACGGCGAATTCCGGCGCGGGCTGGAACTGATCCCAATAGGCCTTGGAGCTGAGCTGGGAAAGGTGCACCCGGATGTGCCGGGCATGTTCCCTGAGCTTCTCGCACCGGACTTCCTCAGTCCTGGCCTCCAGCGCTTCGAGGTAGGCCTGGAGAGGCGCCTTGGAATCAACCACCACGTTCTTGCTGTTCGGCAGCCTGATGAGCATGTCCGGCCTGAGCCTGCCGGAATCGCCCGATGAACTTTCCTGCCGGCAGAAGTCACAGTACTCGACCATGCCGGCTATTTCCACGACTCGCTTCAGTTGTATCTCTCCCCAGCGCCCGCGAACAGTCGGGGTTTTCAGCGCCTGGACAAGAGCGGTGGTCTCGCGGTTGAGCTGGTCCTGCGTCCGGGACAGGGACTTCAACTGCTCGGTCAGGCTGACATAGGCGCTCGTTCGCGCCTTTTCTATTTCGGCGATTTTCTCGTCCACCCTGGTCAGCGACTCCTTAAGCGGCGTGACCAGGTCGTCTATGGCCTTTCGGCGCGTATCGAGGTCTGTCCGCGCTCCCTCCTGGAAGCGTTCGAGAGTGATGCGCGCAACCTGGAGGAAGGAGTGGCTGTTGTTTTTGAGCGCATCGGCGGAGAGCGCCTTGAACGCATCCGAGAGGCGCTCCTGGGCCTCGTTCAATAAAGAGAGTTTTTCAGCGGAGAGTTTTTGTTCTTCACTCAGCAGAGTCTCGAGTTCGGATACCCTCGACTTCAACCCGCTGTTCTGCTCCTGGAGCTTTGCGGCATGGCTCTCCCGCGACTCGATTCGCGACTCCAGTTCAGGAATGCGGGAGTTTTTCTCCTCGGCCGCAGCTCTTTTTTGCGATTCGACTCTCAGAGACTCGGTAAGCGCGGAGATATCACGGGTCGCTTTTTCATACGATGCGCTCAACGCGCTAACCTGCTGTTCTTTTCCCAGCAGGCGCTCGCGCAGGGTAGACCGCTCCGTATCCAGTTCGGCCCGGATTCGTCCGCACTCGTGTTTGAGCTTCATCCACATGAACAAAAACATTATTCCGGCGCCTGCAAGCAGGGCCGCCGGAATCCGGAGAACCTCCAGTAAAAAGTAGATCTCGCCCACTACTGAACTCCATTATTGATGATCTTTCCCGCCCCGGCCCTGTAGCCGTTACGCCATGACCGCATTGTACAGCGTTCCGGCGGCAAACGGCATCAGAATCATCCGTAGCGGCCATCTCCTGAATGCGACGGCGCCATTATGGCTGGTGGGACAACTGCATTACCATCGCAAGGGCGGACAGGTCGCTCACTCTACTCGAAAACGGTGGGCACGAAAAATGTGCCCACCCTACGCTTGCCCCTCGTAAAGGGTAGCGCCGTCTTCCACGGCGGCGCTTCATGCTCCATATGAGGTGGGCGTATCAGGAAGAGGCGCTTGACCGTTTACGGGTGCTGGTCTATTTTCTCAAGTACATTTATTCTTTCGTTTATTGAAATTGACCCCTTTGGATCTGGAGGCTTGACCATGACTGATAATAAATCGGGTGCAGGCAGCGCTGACGTTGCGACTATTTTAAAGGATTCCAAAACGGTCGCCGTCGTGGGCATTTCTCACAAGGAGGAGCGCGACAGCAACAAGGTCGCCAGGTATTTGCAGCAGCACGGCTACAAAATGATTCCCGTCAATCCGAAATACAAGGAAGTGCTCGGAGAGACATGCTACCCGGACCTCAAGTCTATCCCGGGGCATGTGGACGTGGTGGACATTTTCCGCAACGTTGAAGCTATTCCTCCTATCGTCGATGAGGCGATAGAAATCGGCGCCGGAACCGTGTGGATGCAACTCGGGCTCTCACACGAGGAAGCCGCGACAAAAGCCCGTGCGGCGGGCGTCCGGGTGGTGATGGACAAGTGCATGAAGATCGAGCATTCGCGAATTGACAAGAGTTGAGGCCGCTTCCCTTGAACTGCTTAACTTCCCTGGAGAACTCAATGGAAAAGAGAGCTTTTGGCCTGACGGACCTGGTGGTGTCTCCCGTTGTGCTCGGCACCTGGGTTACCGGCGGGTGGGCCTGGGGCGGATCGGATGAAGCGGAATCTCTGCGCGCGATCCTGCGGGCGCTCGAACTGGGCGTCAACTTCATCGACACCGCCCCGGTTTACGGGTTTGGCAAGTCCGAGGAAATAGTCGGCAAGGCTATCGGGCAATGGGGACGGGAAAAAGTGGTGATCGCGACCAAGGTGGGCCTTGAGTGGGACGCCAGGGAGCGCATCCGGCGCAACTCCAGTCCCGAGCGGATTCTCGCGGAAATCGACGACAGTCTTCGGCGGCTCGGTGTCGATTATATCGACCTCTACCAGGTACACTGGCCGGACCCCGAGGTTCCGTTTCAGAAATCCATGGAAACACTGATGAGGATTCAGGAACAGGGGAAGATCCGCTATATAGGCCTGAGCAATTACAGCCGGGAACAAATCGAGGAATGCCAGGAAACCGGACCGGTATTCAGCCTTCAGCCTCCATACAATGTTTTCGAGAGGGAAGCCGATAAGGAACTCCTGCCGTTCTGCAGGCAGAATGAAATTGGAACACTCGGCTACGGCGGGCTGTGCCGCGGGCTTCTTACCGGAAAGTTCAAAGGGAATGAGCAATTTCCAAAAGGAGACCTTCGCCGGGCCGATCCCAAGTTCAAGCCGGACCGTTTTAAAAAGTATGTGGACGCCGTGAAGGAAATGAAGGCCGTTGCGAACTCATACGGCGTTACCATGTCTCAGTTTGCGCTCAGGTGGGCGCTCCAGCAGCCCGGGATGACCTGCGTGATAGCTGGAGCCCGGACGGCGAAGCAGGCTGAGGATAATATCTGGGCCTCTGACTGGGAAATAGGGGAAGAAGACCTCGCAAAAGTCGATGAAATCCTCTCCCGGCATTTGCCCGAGCTAATCGGCCCCGGATTTATGAGCCCCAGTAAGTAAAGAGAATTCACTCGCGGTGGGAGACCTTACCGATAGCCACGGTAATGGGCATCCCACCGTGTTTTATATTCCACATGCGTGCCGACGCCCCCGCCGCCGCGGCCTCCGCACGAGTCGGCGCAAGGAGCGCATATTTCCACCCCTTGAACTTCCTGCGCAGGTGAGCGCCTACCTGGTTGTAGAGTGTGCTATCCCCCGAGCCCAATCGTTTTCCATAAGGCGGATTCAGGACCAGCAGGCCTTCATTCAGGCCGTGCTCATGCGGATCGAAATCGAAGAAGTTCATCCGCCTGAAATCAATATCACCGTCTACACCCGCCCTCTGAGCATTTCCGCGAGACACGCCGACCGCTTCAGAATCGGCGTCGATGCCGATGATCGGCACGGGCGACCTGCCGATCGACATTTCCAGCGCTTTTCTTCGGAGGTACTCCCAGCTTTTTTTCTGAAAAGAGGGCCAGAGTTGAAAAAGAAAACCGCGGGAAGCCCCCGGCGCAATCCTCCTCGCACGCATGGCTGCCTCAATGGGAAACGTCCCTGAACCGCACATTCCATCAACGAGCGGCTCACGTCCATCCCATCCGGACCTCAACAGTATCGCCGCGGCCAGGGTTTCACGCAGAGGCGCTCCGGCATGCTCGAGGCGGTAGCCTCTCTCATGCAGGTGGGGGCCGGACATGTCGAGACTGATGCGGCAGTGGTTCTTTATGAGATGGATAAGGATTCTCTGCTTCATTATCGGGGCGACTTGCTCCTCATGCCTGTCCTCATCACCGGCGGCGGCGGTCTGTACAGGCTTCGAGTCATGCATCACCTCACGGAAGCGTTTCGAGATCGCCTCAGAAATCAGTTCGACCGTTTTCCCCTCATGGCTTATGCGCGATTGCTCAACCCAGGCATCGATGCGCAAAGGAATTTCGGAATTGAGCCAGAGTTCCCAGGGCAGTCGCCCGGCCTTATAGAACAGTTCCTCGGATATGCCTGCCCGGAAAGAAGGAAGCCTGCACAGCACCCGGCCGGCGGTCCTCAGCCGAAGATTACAGTTGTAGGCGTCCGTGAGTCTTCCGGCGAACTCAACTCCTGCATCGGTAAGCTTCGGTTCGGGGATGCCGATCTCCAGGCATTCCTTCAAGCAAAGTGATGCAAGTTCCGGCGGAACGACGACCGCGAATTGATGGTCGGCGCCGACGACATGCATCCTGATCCGCCGCTGGAGAGCCTTAGTAGCGCTCTGCCCGAGGTCTTCTTTCTCATTCATTGCCTGCCGCTCCAGTCCGGTTCGGGGATCTCTGAATAATCTAAAGCCGGTCGAACTACCGGCTTGACTCGGCTGAAGCCCTCCTGTAGATTGCTTCCCGGCTGGTGAAAAACTTGCTGAATACCCATCCTGTTTATTCCCTGCGCGCGACGAGTTCTGAGTTAACCCTTTTTACTGGTAAACTCCGAAGGAGTACCCAATGAAGAGGGCTTCCGGCCTTCTTACTGAGAAACTGGGCTTGAGTGATTCCTATATGCCCCGGCGGTATTCGTCAATATGGAAAAAAGCCCTGCCGGGCTGGCGGCACAAGCTTGCCGCGGTGTTTGAGAAAATCGCCCCGGAGCGCATAGGGCCTCTCTTTTTCCGTGCGGACGACATCGGCGCGGGCAGCAAAGCCTTTGATGCACTCTGCACTCTGTTTCGCCATCACCAGGCGCCGCTCGCCCTCGCGGTAGTGCCTGCATGGCTGAGCGAGGCGCGGCACGAGCGCCTTTTCAACATCGCCCGGATCGACGAGAGCCTCTGGAGCTGGCACCAGCACGGCTGGCGCCACGTGAACTGGCAGATAGAGGGCAAGAAATGCGAGTTCGGAAGCGACCGCTCTCCAGAACACCAGCATTCAGACATACAACAGGGCCGCCTCAAAATGGAACGCGTATTCGGCCCTTATTTCGTCCCGATCTTCACACCTCCCTGGAATCGCTTTTCTCCAGCAACCATGAAGGCTTTGCGCAGGCTCGACTTCAAGGGCATTTCCGCAGCCCTGCCCTACCCTTCCGGGACAAAGATTCCCTATGGCTTTTTAAACCTGCCTGCTTGTATCGACCTGCACACGAGGAAAGAAAAAGACCCGGAACGGGATCTTGAACGCCTGCTGGAAGAGATTTCATCTCTTTCCAGGATGAAGGAACCGGCGGGCATTATTATCCACCACCAGCGTATGACTCCCTTTGCCTTCGAATTTCTGGATCAAATGCTCTATAATCTGATATCGATTGCGGGCGCACAGGTTTACAGCTTCAAGGAACTGCTGGATTGTACAGATGAAAAGAAGGCCGGCTCTCGTCTATGCTGACGATAGAGGAAATATCCTGGACTGGCCCGCACTGGAAATGGCGGGCGCCAGCGCACACGAATGGATCAGGCCTCGTGCCGATGAGCTGATTCCCCTTCCCGAAGGAAGCGAGTTGTTCCTCCTGCCCGACAGGGTCCCGGTCGGGTTCAATTCAGAGAAAAACCTGTTCGAACCGCTCGCCTCCGACCCCTTCGACTCGTCGAAGCAGGTTGGCGCCGTCGCAGCCTTTATTTCTCCCGCATACACGCAAACCTATTCCACCGCCTACAAGAGTCTTCCCCACGCGCCGCTTCTGCCGCTGTTCGCCTATACGGCAGTCGGCTGGCTCAAAGGACGGTTTGTCGTACCCGCGGTGAGAATCGACAAGGACCAGAGACAGGATTTTCGCAATTTTGATCCGGTCAAAATCGAACGCAACGCCAGGAGGAGAATGAAGGCCGAACCTGAGAACCGCCTTGTTCAGCACCTGGGAAAGTGCGCTTTGACTTACGGCTGCCCCGCGGCGCGAAATCTTTTCATGAACCGGTGGGAAGCGCCGCTTCCCACTTCTCCGACCTGTAATGCACGGTGCCTGGGGTGCATCAGCCTCCAGGAAAAAACAGGCCTCAGCGCCACGCAGGACCGCATCACTTTCGTGCCCACTCCGGAGGAGATATGCGGTGTTGCCGTTCCGCACCTGGAGCGGGCCGGGCGGGCGGTGGCGAGCTTTGGCCAGGGTTGTGAAGGTGAGCCGCTCCTTCAGGCCAAAACCATTAGAGAGGCTATCGCCATGATGCGAAGGACGACCTCTCGCGGCACGATAAACCTGAACACCAACGGAAGCCTTCCCGAAGAGGTGGAGTCGCTCTGCGGCGCCGGACTGCAAAGCATCAGGGTGAGCATGAACAGCGCCCGTCCTGAATACTACCACAGGTATTTTCGCCCCAGGGGCTTCACCTTCGAGCATGCCGTTCGATCCATAGCAGCGGTAAAGGCTCACGGCGGCTTCGCCTCTATCAACTACTTTGTTCTTCCCGGCTTCACGGATCAACAGGGCGAGTGGGAAGCTCTCAGAGAGCTTATCGCGCGCACGGGACTCGATCTCATCCAGATGCGCAATCTGAACATAGACCCGGAATGGTATCTCCGGGAGATGGGACATGATCCTGGTGAGCCACAGCTAGGCATCCCAACGCTGATCGCCCGAATCCACGATGAATTCCCCGAGGTAAAGCTCGGCTATTTTAATCCGCCGGTCACATAGGGCTTTCTTCTACCCCTTTTCATCCCCCCATTTCTCATTTCTTTGCCTCTTCTCCACTTGAGTCTTGCCAGAGCCATGCTTAAATATGCGGAGATTCCGTTTTGCCTCAAAATTCCGTTAGTTGATCTTCACTAAAATCTGACCTGCCCAATAGGAGGGGAATTATGGCTCTAACGTTGCCAGACCTGCCGTTTGCCAAGGATGCGCTCGAACCTTTTATCAGCGCCAAAACTTTTGAGTTCCATCATGGGAAGCACCATAAAGCCTACGTCGATAACGGCAACAAACTCATCGCCGGGACGGAACTGGAAAACCTCGAACCGGAGGCCATTATCAAGAAAGTCGCCGGAGATGCCTCAAAGGCCGGGGTTTTCAATAACGTCGCCCAGGTCTGGAACCATTCGTTTTTTTGGTCATGCATGAAGCCAAAAGGCGGCGGCAAGCCGACAGGCGAGATTGCACAGAAAATCGAGAGCGATCTCGGAGGCTATGCAAAATTTGCAGAGGATCTGAAAAACGCCGGTGTGACCCAGTTCGGCAGCGGATGGGCATGGGTGGTGCTGAAAAACGGCAAACTGGAAATCATGAAGACCGCCAACGCCGATACTCCCATCGCACACGGGCTTAAACCGGTATTGACGGTGGATGTTTGGGAACACGCCTATTATCTGGATTATCAGAACAGGAGGCCGGACTTTATCCAGGCCTTTATCGACAACCTGATCAACTGGGATTTCGTGAACTCCTGCCTCAAGTAGGCAGGACGCCCGGAACCCCGCGGCAGCCATCGCCTTATGACCGGGTTTCGTTTCGATCAACCCAGCCTGCCTGCGTTTGATGCACTTCATCACCATAGGAGGTAGATGAATAATACATGGATCGCAGGTTGGGTTGCGCGGAGCGAAATCCGGTTTTTAATTCCTCAGTTCGGATAAACATTCCCCGTCTCAAGGATGCACCAGCCGTTGCGGGTTTTTCCGAGGAGCAGATTGACCTGCCAGCCTTTGCGGCAATGATCGGTGATCTCCTTGGGGACTCGGACCTCGACAATCCCGGATGTCGCCACCCCAGAGAGGATCAGGATTCCGGGATGGATCTGTTCGATCAGGAAGTAATCATCCAGTTCGGCGGTCCAGTATCTGGGAGCATGGCTTTGCGCGTACTCGTAGATGAGCCGGGCAAGCCGCTCGGCGGCGGGCAGTTCTCTTGCGGCCTCGGCGGCAAGCCTGATTCCCCGGTCAGCCATTTCTTTTCCTATATGGCCGTTTTCCTCAAGCCATTTCACCAGCTTCTTGGTGACTATCCCGGCGGCTTGAAGCAGGGCTTCCGAAGCCATGACTTTTCTTATCATGAAATAGTTGAGAAAATTGCCCAGGGAGGAGAGAATTTTCTCCGGTCCGAAGATAAGACAGAATTCAAGATTTTTCTGGAAGTAGAGCTTTTCGTAGAGGGCCACTTCCGGCGAATTCTCCAGATCGTGGTAGCCATGCCCGTTGAGGCAGTGCCGCAAGAGGTCTATTACCTCTTCGTACCGGTTATAGGTCCGGTTCTTCAGCCGTTTCTGCTGCTCCTTCAGAAACAGGGTCAGCACCTCGTCGATGTTGGGCCGAGCAACGGTCGGGAAATGTATTACTTTTCTGCTCTCATTCATCTTCATGATCACCATACTCGCTCGTCCCTCAGATTCGGGCGCCGCATCCGGGGCAATACCGGAATTCGGAACTCGCCGGATAGCCGCACTGCGCACATCCGCGCACAGCCTCCGGCCTTCTTCCCCTGAATTCCTGTCCGGGAGAAGAGGCGGCGCCGCAACTGTCGCAAATTAAAACCGGTATACCTCTTTTGATCGGAATAATGGGAATAAAAAAGAGGCTTACGTAGTGGTCAACGCGTTTTAGCCTGGCTGTCGTAAAGCCGCAGGCCGGGCAAACCCTTGGAGTTGGATCCAAAGTCGCCGTTTTCGGCTGCACCCCGCCGATTAGGAAAAACATTCACTCTCCTCATGTTCCTAAGACAATCCTGCTCTATATACCACACTTTTCGGCATAAGGCTATGACTCCAGAATTCTGAGAGCAGTCTCCTCGACTCGAAATTTATAATAATACGGATAACGAGTACGTTGTGAAATTCAGAGGCGGCAGAGTAGAATCGACAAGAATGGGAAGGATTGACGGGTGGCAGACGCTGGGCGCCTTCCGGCAGGATCAACAGCAGCCGAATGTGTTCCGGCGGAGTCAAAAGGTTTAAAGATTTTGGGATGTTTTTCCGGCGAACTGCCACGCGCAACAGGCGATGGGTTGCTGCAAGGTCAGCATACGGGAAACCTTGCGCAGTGCATGAATTTACTTACCAAAAGTCGGTTTTCTGCACAGCCCGCTGAAGATCTTCCTGAGATCCTGATCAGTAATGTCCTTGAGTAGCAGTTCATCATAATCGGCGTCGTGTTCTTCCTCGTTCGCTTCCACCTCGGGCTGCGTGTCCTGCTCGTCCACCGGGTTGACCTCGATTACGCTGTTTCTCTTTTTTCCCAGGATGGGCTCCAATCCGGCGTTGTTCCTGATCCAGCGGTCACACTCACTATGGCTGCCGACGTAAAGAAACACGATTCCTTCATCGTGCATAATGCCCACGAGCCGATAACTCCCCACCAGGTCGTATTTGATACAGTCCCTGATACGTGCTTCCCCGTACCGCGTGAGCCTTCCAATGAGCTTCGGATCGCAGACTCCTCCATCTATCAACTGTTTGATTATTGTCTGCGCGTGTTCAGCGGCCTGTGCCGCTTTTGTCCCTCCCTTGAGAAGCGTCTTGAGTTGCTTGGTCAGGTTCGCATCCTTATAAACACTGAAGGCCACGGTCCTCTCCTCTATTGTGCTCCTGTCACAGAGCGTCCCGGCCGCCGCCGGCAGGGAATTTCTGCGCCTCGTGCCTGTCCGGCATAGGCTTGAAGCCCCCGAGCAGACACAAGGTGCGGTTATCGGAAGCCAATCATTCCTCTTCCTCAGGGCTGAACCCCAGGCGCTCCCATTGGGCCTTCGCCTCCTGCTCAGCCCGCGCGACTTCGGCATCGCTCCAGGGCTCGAAGACCAGGCTTTCGGCCACAAGTTGCCAGATGTATTTCACTTCGTAGTTACAATCGGGATAGAATTTGGGGATTCTTTTCATGATCTGGTCGCGGCAGTTGGAACAGCCTACAACGACCACGTCAGCCCCGCTATTCTTGATCTGTTCGTACTTGAAGCGCGCATGGTAGGCCGACTCCTTCTCATAAGGCATGGGCCAGTTGCCGCCTCCTGCGCCGCAACAGAAGTTATTCATGCGGTTAGGCTGGAATTCGACAAACTGATCCACGCACTGCTCCAGAATCCATCGCGGCTCATCGAAGTACGCCTTGCCGAAGTTGCGTTCGAGTTCCCTGCCATGTTTACAGGAGTCGTGCCAGGTGAAGACCTTCCCGGAGTTGCGGCTTTTGTCCAGCTTGATCCTGCCGCTCTGGATGACTTCCTTGAGATAATCGTAGAGGTATATGTGATTTACTTTATTGTTGGGATCCTCCAGCACGCATTCTTTCATGCCCTTCCTGCATCCATAGGAGCCGCCGCCGCAGTCGGGCATTATCATACGGCCCATATTATGCTGCTTCATGAACTCGATTTTTCTCTTCGCCAGGATTTTCGTGGCTTCGCCGTTGCCGGTGAACAGCCCCCAGTCCACGGCTTCCCAGTTCTCGGAGGGAATGGTCCAGTTTTCACGGGCTGCATAGAATATCTTCCACCACCAGATCATATCGTCGTTGTCGGAAAAGACTTCCTTGGAGTTGGGATAGAAGACGGTGTCGGCATTATCCTTATCAATGGGGACGTAGAACCCGGGGCATTCCCCATCGGCCAACTCCTGCCCCATATCGGACATCAGAAAGAAGTAGTCGTCCTTGGGAATGGCCATGTTGTTGCCGCTGGCCAGGACGTTCAAAACCCCTTTATGAAGAATTCCCGGCACCTTATCACGCGGGCGCAGGGATTTCATGTATCCCATGATCCCGACGATATCGATCCCCATTGGACAGCCGTGCACACACCTGCCGCATCCCGTACAGACCCAGGGGAATGCCGATTCCATGACTTCGTCCACCATGCCGAATGCCAGCATGCGCAGTACCTTACGTGTGTCCAGACCCTCCAGCATCGGCGTTCCGGTTGCCGGACATCCATTGGTGCACGTGCCGCAGGTAAGGCAAAGGCTTAAATTGAACTTGTTGAGGTATTGTCTTATCGGGTCCGGCAGTGTTGGATTCAAAAGAGCTTGCTGCATTACGTCCTCCTTTTCTGGCAAGAGACTGCTATTTCTGGTAAAAACGCGATCTGCACCGGGCGCGTGACCCGCAGATCGATAAAATTTCCGTATATCTCCGTATATCAATGCATGACCGGCCTGCACGCTCACCGATACAGGCTGGACTCCGCGCATTTACCGGGCCCCTTGGGGAAGCCGGAAATCTTCACCCGGGAATGTGAATGGAGACCTCCCATCCCCCGCCGTTCCGGGCCTATAGTCGAATATTTCCCCGACCAGGCGATTGACTTCCTTATAGAGGGTCCGGAGGGGGATCCGGGCCGGACAAACCTCTTCGCAAAGCCCGCAGTCTATGCAACGCCCTCCCATGTGAACGGCGCGGACCAGGTGGAAAGATGTGTCCGGAGGGAGTCTGTCCCCCGGAATGAGATCGGTATGCTCCAGGCTGCATTCGGTGCAAAAGCAAACAGGACAAACATCGCGGCAGCCGTGGCACCGGATGCAGCGGTTAAAATGAGTAAGCCACGAGTCGAGGCGACCCTGGTCTGTCATGGAGTGCAACTCCGAAATCCTGCTGCTCTCCGCGACACCTGGGGTGGGTGGGCCGAAATCGAGCCGATCCGGATAGGGTTTCCAGCATTCGCAATAGGAGGCCAGCTCAGCGCTGCAAGCCTGCCCCAGCACAACCACCTTGTCCCGCTGGAGTTGATTCCACTTGTAGAGTTCCTCCAACCCACGCTCCTCGCACCCTCTGACCAGAATCCCGTAAGTTCCAGCCGGATTTCGACGGGCGACCGCAAGCAGCAGCTTGAGGTTGGGGTAGCGTGCGGACGTCTGCCGCCAAGGCTCCAACTCGGCAAGATTGTCCTTGGTGAATACCCATGGGAAGAGGTGGCCGTGCACGGTCTTGTAGGCAACGAATCCCGACACGGAGTCTTCAATAAGCAGTTTTCTGATCTTTGTATCCATGCAATCCAATCCTATCGAACCGGCGCCGTGCATTCGACGGCCGCGCGCACAAGCGGAACCGCTTCGAGCGAAGGGGCGGGGCCAAGGCTTTTGATATGGGCGGTGAAATCCCGGACCACTTCGGCAAACCGGGGACCCTCGGCGGCCGAAATCCATTCCAGCCGCAGCCGTTGCGCATCATAGCCGGCGAAGCGAAGCAGTCCGTCGAGGAAGGTGACCCGCTTGAGAGTCATGAAATTGCCCTTGAGATAATGGCAGTCACCAATGTGGCAGCCCGCCACAAGGACCCCGTCCGCCCCCTTCTGGAACGTATGAAGAAGGTGGTGCGCAGAGACGCTCCCGGAGCACATTACCCGGATCACGCGAATATTCGGCGGATACTGGAGGCGGCTCACCCCCGCCAGGTCCGCTCCGGCATAGCTGCACCAGTTGCAGAGAAAAGCTAGAATTCTTGGTTCGAACCCTTTGATTTCCACAGGAACACCTCGTCTCATCCCGGCCCGATTGATCAGGCCGAACTTCTATGCCCAAAGGGCTTCATCGATCTGCCTGTAGAGCTGCAGATGGCTAAATCCCATGAGTGTAACCGCCTCCGAAGGACACGCAGCCGCGCAGGTCCCGCATCCTTTGCACAGGGCTTGATTCACCTCGCATCGAGCCTCCCGCTCCAGGTAGCTGATAGCCCCGAAGGGACAGCATTCCATGCAGGCCCGGCAACCCGAGCACATCTCACCCTTGACGACGGCCGCGACACCTCCGGCCACTATGTAATCCCTGGACAGAATCGTAGCGGCCCGGGCCGCTGAGGCTTTTGCCTGTGCGATGCATTCTTCCGTGGGCTTGGGCCAGTGCGCCAGGCCGGCGACGAAAACGCCCTCCGTCGCGAAATCCACCGGGCGCAGCTTCATGTGGGCCTCCAGGAAGAATCCTTCCGGGTTGAGAGGAACCTTGAACATCTTGGCCAGCGCCTCCGGCTCCCGGGTCTCGATAGCGCTTGCAAGAGTCAGGATATCCGCGCTCAGAACGACCATTCGACGCAGGATCGGATCAAGGATGGAGACCTTCGGGACGGGGCCGGCTATGTCCACCTCCGGCTTTCTGTCCGGGTCGAAGCGGATAAAGATAACTCCCTTCTGCCGGGCTTCCCTGTAAAGGCCCTCCCGCATGCCGTAGGTGCGGATGTCTCTATAGAGAATGAATACACTCATCTCGGGATTGAGTTCCATGAGGCGAATCGCGTTTTCCACCGAATGGCTGCAGCAAACCCGGCTGCAATAAGGCCGGTCGGTATCCCGCGAACCGACGCACTGGATGAAGACCGCTGATTTCGCCTCGGTCACTTCCTCACGGCGCTCCCGGATGGCTTGATCCAGGTCAAGATTGAGAAAGATGCGGCTGCTCTTTCCGTAGCCGTACTCAGTCGGTTTGTAGGAATGCGCCCCGGTGGCGATGACGGCGACACCGTGGCGCACCTGTTCCTCATTCCCATTTACATCCAGGAGACTGCAAAAACTGCCCACGAATCCCTGAACGTTTTTCAGGACGGCGCCTTTGCGCACCGTGATCAATGGGTGGTTTTCAACCTTTTTGATCAGTCCGTCCAGAAAGGGCCGGACAGGCTCACCGTTCCACACGGTGAGGAGCTTGCGCGCATGCCCTCCCAGTTCTTCATTCTTTTCGGCAAGCGTTACGGGATAGCCCTGATCCGCCAGGGACAGAGCCGCCTGCATGCCGGAAATACCCCCGCCGATCACCAGACCGCTCCTGGTCACGTCAAGGCGGACTTCTGCGAGAGGCTGCTGCAGGGCCACCTTGGCAACGGCCATTCGGACCAGGTCTTTTGCCTTTTCAGTTGCAGCTTCCGGAAAATCCTGATGGACCCACGAATTCTGGTCCCGGATATTGGCAAGCTCGAAAAGATATTTGTTCAGCCCCGCCGCCCGAATGGTCTGCTGGAACAGCGGTTCATGAGTTCTGGGTGAGCAGGATGCCACGACGATGCGATTCAACCTGTATTCGCGAATGGCATCCTTCATCTTTTCCTGGGTATCCTGAGAGCAGGTAAAAAGGCTTTCCTCTACGTAAGCGACACCGGAAAGGGTCTTGGCGTATTCTTTTACCTTCGGAACATCGACAACCGATCCGATATTTATCCCGCAGTGGCAGACGAAAACCCCGATGCGCGGAGGTTCGACGCCTGCCGGGTCCATCTCCGGGATTTCCTCTCGCTTTGTTGTCGCAGTTCCTCTCACCGGCGCCAGGAGGGCTGCAGTATCTGCGGCTGCGGCCGAAGCTTCCATGACCGACTGCGGAATATCCTTGGGCCCCTGAAAAGCGCCGCATACAAATATTCCGGGCCTGGAAACAGCGACTGGATCAAAAGGCGAGGTTGCGGCAAAGCGACCGTCGCTTAGCTCAACGCCAAGCCGCCGCGCCATCTCAATAACCTCGGGGGGTGTTTCCAGCCCCACGGAAAGCACTACCAGGTCGAATACCTCTTCACGCAGAACGCCGTCTTCTCCCGCATACCGGATCAAAAGGTCGCCCGTTCCATGGACTGGCTCGACGGAATGGATGCGAGACCGAATGAACCGGACCCCATGCTCCTCTCGGGCACGGTTGTAGTATTTCTCAAAGTCTTTGCCGGAAGTCCTTATGTCCATGTAGAAGACGGCGGTATCGAGTCGCCCCGTGCTGTGCTCCCTGGCGATCACCGCCTCTTTTATCGCGTACATACAGCAGACCGCAGAACAGTATCCGTTGCTGCAATGATTCAGGTCGCGCGACCCGACGCACTGGAGCCATGCGATGCGCTCCGGCGCCTTGTGGTCCGAAGGCCGGGCGAGATGCCCCCCGGTCGGGCCGGAAGGCGAGAGAATGCGTTCGAACTCCATGGATGTTATTACATTGGGACACTGCGAATAGTTATAGGTGTCGAGCGCGCCGGGATCGAAAGTCTGGAACCCGGGGGCCAGGATGATGCTCCCGACGTTCAGCGTAAGATCGGTGTCCGTGTCATTGAAGTTCACGGCGCCGGCAGGGCAAAACTTCTCGCAGGCCCGGCATTTTCCCTTCTCGAAATAGATGCAATGGTCCTTATCGATTGCATATTTGAGCGGGACCGCCTGGGGGTACTTGACATAGGCGGCTTTCCGCTTGCCAAGACCCCGGTTATATTCATCAGGGACCTTGCGGGGGCATTTTTCCGCGCAGACCCCGCATGCGATGCATTTTTTCATGTCGATGTAGCGGGCTCTTTGGTGAAGCTTCACGGTGAAATTACCCGCCGCCCCATCTACTTCCCGCACCTCGGCCATAGTGAGGATCGAAATGTTGGGATGCCTCCCGCACTCGACCAGTTTGGGCGAAAGGATGCACATCGAACAGTCATTGGTCGGAAAGGTCTTGTCGAGGGCGCTCATAACACCGCCGATCGCTTCGCTCTTTTCGACCAGGTATACGTAAAAACCGGAATCGGCGAGGTCCAGGGCAGCCTGCACACCGGCTATTCCACCTCCCGCGACCATTACCGAACCAGTCAAGTTTCGAGACGGCTCCGACATAAGCTCACCTTCTCCTATTGGCTCAAATATTCATGAATGGCCGACGCCGCACGGCGTCCTTCGCCCATGGCGCTGATGACGGTAGCACCTCCTGAGACAGTATCTCCCCCGGCCCAGACGCGCGCTTTGGACGTTTTCCCCCTCTCATCGGCTATCACGGTCCCCCGCCGCGAAGTCTCGAGATCGGGTGTGGTGGAGGCGATCAGCGGGTTGGGAGAGGTCCCGAGGGAAATCACCGCCGTATCGATATCCATGGTGTATTCACTCCCCGGAATCGGCACAGGGCGCCTGCGTCCGCTCGCATCCGGCTCGCCCAGCCGCATCCGGATCAATTCCATCGCGGCAACGTTGTTACGGCCGTCACTGATAAACGCCGTGGGGCTGCAGAGGAAATGAAAGTGGATGCCTTCCTCTTCAGCATTTTCAACTTCTTCGAGGCGAGCGGGCATTTCCTGGCGGGTACGCCGGTAAATAACGTATACTTCGCGCGCGCCCAGCCTTACGGCGCAACGAGCCGAATCCATGGCCACGTTGCCCCCGCCGATCACGGCCACCCGCTTCCCCATCTTCGCCGGCGTGGCGTAGTCCGGATAGAGGTAGGCCTTCATCAGGTTCGTCCTGGTGAGAAATTCGTTTGCCGAGTAGACCATATTGAGGTTTTCGCCCGGCACGCCCAGAAACATCGGGAGTCCGGCCCCGGTCGCCAGGTAGACGGCCTGGTAGCGCGAGTTGAGCAGTTCATCGAGGCTGTAGTTGATGCCGATCACCGTGTCGAGGCGTATTTCCACTCCCAGCGAAGACACATACGCGACCTCACGCTGGACGATCTCCTTGGGAAGCCGGAACTCGGGGATTCCGTACATCAGGACCCCGCCGGCCACATGCAGGGCTTCGAACATGGTGATTTGATGCCCGCGAATAGCCAGATCGGAAGCGACGGTGAGCCCGGAAGGACCGCTGCCTACCACGGCCACCCGTTTGCCGCTCGAAGGGGCGATCTCAGGCATGGAAACAGCCCCTTCTTTGCGCTCCCAATCGGAAATGAAGCGCTCAAGGCGGCCGATGGCCACTGGAGCGCCTTTCTTGTTGAGTGTACAGGCATTCTCGCACTGGGATTCCTGTGGACAGACCCTGCCGCATATGCCGGGAAGGGAAGTTTTTGCTTTCAGGATACGCGATGCTCCCATTATGTCCTTCTGCTGAAGTAGGCGGATGAAATCAGGAATATCGATATTAACGGGACACCCCTGCCGGCAATTGCGCTTCTTGCATTGGATGCAGCGCATGGCTTCTTCCATCGCCATCTCATAGGTGTAACCCGTTGCGACCTCATCGAAGTTCCTTCGCCTCGCCTCGGGCGCCTGCTTGGGCATCTCCTGCCTGTTCAGGTTTATTTTGGTTTTCTTGGGTTCCGGTTCCCCCTGAGCCGTGCCGGAGGCTTTCGTTTCTGACATTGTCGGTACTCCTTTATGCTACCACTGAGAACAGCCGCGGCACTGAAACCCCTGCTGCAGGATGCTCTCATCGGCGTAGGTGCAGCGCCGCGCCATCAGCACATCCCATCCGTCCACTGCATGGCCGTCGAATTCGGGGCCATGGACGCAGGCAAACCGGTTGCTTCCCTGGACGCTCAACCGGCAGGCGCCGCACATTCCCGTACCATCGACCATGAGCGGGGTGAGGTGCACCATGGTCTTGATTGCATAAGGCCGAGTCATTTCGCTGATGATGCGCATAAGGCACATCGATCCCATTACGATCACGCGGTTGACGGGATTTCGGCTGTCAGCCAGCAGTTTGCGCAAAGGCCGGGTAGCGCTGGTCGCCATATCCTCTCCAGCCTCTCCGGTGGCGAGTATCAGCCTGTCGCTCACCGCTTCGAGGTCCGGCTGTCCGAAAATGCGCTGCCGGTCCGGGGCCTGGAGAACGGTAGTGACTGAGTTTCCCCTTTCCTTCAGGGCCCCAAGCACCGGCACGAGCGCGGCGATTCCATATCCGCTCGCCACGGCGACCACATGGCCGAAGCTGTCAATGTGCGCCGCCCTGCCCAGAGGGCCTACCAAGTGCGCCAGTTGATCTCCAGTCTTAAGAGAAGCAAGTTGCCGTGTGCTGTTGCCGACTTCGATATAGACGAAATCAACCGTGCCTGCCTGTGCATCCCAACCGCTGACAGTAAAGGGAAGCCTTTCACCCTTTTCATCGATGATAACAATGACGAATTGGCCTGGTTTGGCTCCGGCAGCTACCATCGGGGCCTTGATGCTCATCCTGTGAACAAGAGGCGCCACTTCTTCATGCGCGACAATCGGGAACATGGGACTTACCTCTTTTCGACTTTGGCGGCATATACCGCATATTTATTATCTCTGCCCCCTGAAGCGACCAGCATCGAGGAAGCGGGCAGGACCACCATTTTGGGCAGCAGAAATAGATTCATTGAAAGCTTGCCTTCCCATTCGCCATCGCGTGTAATTACCCGCACGGTATCGCCCGGTAATAATCCCATCGAGTAGGCGTCCCCGGGGGACATCTCGACGTCCGGCGCTGAATTGAAGATGTCTGCCGTCTCCTTGGCCAGGAGGGGTCCCATGAAATAAGGCGCCAGTTGCTCTTTTAATACCAGGGCGAAAGGGAATTCCTTATCGGGCATATCGCGAAAGACTTCGACGGGTACGGTATTCCAGCCTATCCTGAGACTGGGGCTCTCAGCATCACGCGGCGGTGATTCAGCGAAGAAAGGAATTCGCCGGCACATTTCCTGCAAAACCGCCCGGGTGTCACCATTACTAAAGCCGGGAATATCCATTTTGCGCGCGAGAGCCCCCACAACCCACGCCACCGATTTTGCCTCGTCGGGCGCAGGCAGGACGGAGACGATACGGCGCTGCTTTTCCCCCCCGCAGGTGAATGTTCCGCCCTTTTCGAGAATCGACGGCAAAGGCAGGAAGGCGCAGGAAGAGGGAAGCGCCTTCTTTATTCTTTCTCCAGGCATGACCACATCGTGAATGAGAACGAAATCCAGCCTTTCGAGCCATTGTTGAAGGAACTCGAGCGGATTATCCTCCATACTCTCCACGGCCAGGTAAAGCGCTTTGACCTTACCCGAAGCAAGCGCATCAAAGACGCTCTTCTGTCCGAGGGGGTCAAAAAACTTGCCCAGCACCAGTTCCCCCAAAGAATTACCCCCACCGAAGGCAGGAAGAATAGCTCCTCCGTTTTCCGGCCTGATGCCCTTGATCAGCATTAGTGCGCGCATGGCTTGCAGCACATCGGCATATTTCGGGGAAGCGAAAAGGCCTGTTCCGTAAAGGATGTTCAACTCCCTTGCATTGCGGATCAGCCGAGCGGCTTCGATGAGATCTGCTTCGGGCGTCCCTGTTATCCTGGAGACTGAATCCGGGCTGTACTCCCAAAGTAATTTCAATTCCGGGCTGCGCCTGCGGGCAGTTTCGGAATCCTTTTGGTTCTCATCCATCAGCAGCCTTGCCAGACCAGCGAGGACGAAAAGCTCCATGCCGGGGTAATGCCTGAGATGGATGTCGGCATACCGTGCCGGGGCAGTTTTGCACGGGCCGGCAGTAATGAGTCGCATCCCGTTGATTGCAGCCCTTCGGAGTTGGACTCCGGCAATCGGATGGCTTGCCTGCGGATTGAAGCCGAATACCAGAGCGCAGTCCGTATGATTCAGCGCACCCATGTCGTCGGGGCCGTCTTCTGAGTAGAGTTCCTCAAACTCCATTCCCTTACTGAAGGAATGCCGTCCGATGGCAGTGGATCCGACAAACCTCGTTTTCAGAGCGTCACGGGCAAACACTCTCAATGTATAGAGATCCTCGTTACTGAGGCGAGCATTGGTCAGGACTGCAACCTCGTCGCGGTTGTAACTCTTGAACCTGCGTGCAGCATAATCCAATGCAGATTCCCAGCTCTCCTGCCTATACTCCACACCTTCCCGAACAACCGGCCACAGGATGCGATCCGTGCGCTGCAGGTAGCGCTTCAGCAGAAAACGTCCCTGAATGCATGCCTGGCCGCGGAGGCCTGCCTCATCCATGCTCGGGCGCACCCGGATGACCTCGTGCTCTCCGGCAGTTTCGAAATCGAGACTGCATCCCGCTGTGCAGATCGGACACACTGAGGTTTTCGAGGAGGGCTGCATCTGCCCCTGGAAGAGGGTCATCACTATATTGGTAAGGTTTTCGCAAACCTCCGACATCTGTCGCCAGCCCTCGCCCTGGCTGACATCCAGCGTCTCCCGCAAGGCGCCGACCGGGCACACGTCCACACAGGCGCCGCAAAACTCGCAGCCGGCTTCCGCAAGAGGACGGTCGAGAGGCGTACCGACCTCCTGACGTCCTTCCTTCTCGCGAAAAACGATCGCTCTTGCCCCGCGAACCTCATGGCAGACGCGTACGCACCGTCCGCAACGCACGCACAGGCTGTAGTCCCGCTCGAAATACGATCCCGCGGGTACGAGCGGCGCGCGTTGCCGCGACGGAGGCACATAGGGGAAATCAATGCCCAGTGCGGTGACGAGCTGCTGGAGTTCACAGGTCCCATTGCGTGGGCACCCCAGACATTCCCGGGGATGGTCCTGCAGGATCAGGCGCAACGTCTCCCGGCAGAAATCGAGCACTTTGGGGCTCTGGGTTCGCACCCGCATGCCCTCTTCAACCGGCGTCGTGCAGGCCGCCGGAAGTCCGCGATAACCCTCGATTTCCACGGCGCACAACCGGCAGGAACCGCTGGGCTTAAGAGAGGGATGGTTGCATAGCCGAGGAATGGTAATTCCGGCCTCGTCTGCTGCTTCCATAATCGTTTGCGACCGTCTCGCCTTGAGCTCCCGATCGTTGATCCGGATAGTGATTGAATTCATCTTGGCCTCTAGTACTCGGTGGGCAATTTTGAGAGCTGTTCCAAGGTAAAAACCGGGCCGTCCTTACAGACGTACTCCGTCCCGATGTTGCACCGGCCGCAGATTCCGATCCCGCACTTCATCCGCATCTCGAGACTCGAAATGATGCGCTCGGGGGGAAAACCGAGTTCGGTGAGAACGGGAAGGGTGAACTTGATCATTATCGGGGGGCCGCAAATGATCGCATAAGAATTGTCCGCGCTCGGGGCTTTCTGCTTGGTGACGGCGGGAACGAAGCCGACGTTGTATTTCCAGTTCGGATCGGTTGTGCCGTCCACCGTAATGTGCATATTAATGTCCGAGCGCCTTTCCCATTCGGCGAGTTCTTCTTTGTAGAGAAGCAACCCGGGATGGCGAGCGCCGTAGACGACGTCGATATTTCCGAAGCGGGAGCGGTTCTTCGGGTCGAGCATGTAGACGATCGATGAGCGCAGGGTGGTGAAGGCGAAACCACCGCCGATGATGACGATGTTCTTCCCCTCCAGCATGTCCCAGGGATACCAGTTGCCCATCGGGCCGCGAACGCCCATCACATCGCCGGCCTTCATGTTGTGCATGTGCGTGGTCACTTTGCCGACCTTGTTCACCGTGAACTTGATGAAGCCTTTTTCTGTCGGAGAGGTGGCGATACCGATGGGAATCTCTCCCAGGCCTGCGACCGAAAGGACTGCAAACTGGCCGGGAGTATATGCGAACTTGTTCTCATCTTCCGGATTGAGGAAGACGAACTTGAACGTCTTCAGATTTCGATCTTCAGTTTCCGTTATGACGGAATCGATTCGGACCGGGTAAGGCAGGTAAGGGTTATTCACCTTAAATTCCTCCATTAGCAAAGCGGCTCTAGGCCGGACATGAACAGCCGGGGGACGCCATCAGGGCGCCGACTTGCCTGATGTCGATATTGACCGGGCAGGCTTGCACACATCGGCCGCAGCCTACGCAGGCCGAACCGCTGTTATACTTGTCCTGGTAGTATTTGAGCTTGTGCATGAATCTCTGGCGCACGCGCTGGGTCTTCTGGTTACGCGGGTTGTGCCCGGAGCCGTGCAGCGTGAAGAGCGGGAACATGCAGGAATCCCACAGTCTGAGGCGGTCGCCCTTATCACCGGAGACTTCATCATGGATATCGAAACACCAGCAGGTAGGGCAAACGAAAGTACAGGTTCCGCAATTGATGCAGGCAAACTGTATCTCGTCCCATATGGGTGCGTTGTACAGCTCCAGCATGTCCTTCCCGGCGATGGGCGCCGGGTCGAAGGCCTTGGCGATTCCCTGCTCGGCGGTTTTTTTCAGGCCGTCGATCTTACCTTCCACCTCGCTCGTTACCGAAGACCACCCTTCGGTGATGCCGAGAACGTTTCTGCCCTTCTCGGTCAGCACCTTTGCGGCATAGCCGTCGCCGGTATCCACCAGCAGAATGTCCAGGCCGGAGGTGTCGAAAGGGCCGGTCCCCATGGAGGTACAAAAACAGGTGGAGCAAGGCGAGTTGCACGCCAGACCGATGAGGGTCGTTGCTTCGCGCCTGCGTACCCACCAGGGGTCCTTGATCGTGTCAGTGTTGAAATTGGCGTCGTCGAGTTGAAAAGCCTTCGCATCACAGGGTCTGATTCCGAGCACGATGCGCGGCGAAAAATCCTTGGAGGCTTCTTTTACGATGCCTGCCTGCGGGTCGTCTTTGGCGAGACTGTACTCAAACATCCGTTCTGCCTGGGGATGGAAAATCCCTTTGGGAGAAAGACGGGTGTTTTTGAAGCCAAGATCGGCCTCGGCTGCACTGGTTAAGGGTGTGAATTCATGATATCGGCCCTTTTTGACGGGGGCATATACCCGGTAGCGGCTCATGAGCCTCTCTATTATTCCGGGAAAATCTGCTTTCGCGATGTAAATATCAGACATGGGTCTGTCCCTTCTCTAGCTTTCGTGACCATCCCGCACAGGCGGGAATCCTATTCTCCGCGCCAATCATCCCAGGAACGGTTCGGGATCGTCCGGCCGGTATGTATCGAGCGGAGGCCGCTGATCCTGGATTACGCCCGCTTCATAGCCGTAGAGCGCCATTACTTCCTTTTCCAGCTTCTTGGTGAACTGGCGCACCTTTATGCCTACGGGGCAGGCCCTCTCGCACGAGCCGCAGTCGGTGCAGCGTCCGGCAAGATGAAATGCCCTCAGAAAGTGAAAGGTGCGGGTATCGGTAGGATCGGTGGTCTTGCCGACCCATTGCGGTTTGGCTTCATCGACAAAGCAGGTCGGGCAGTAGCAGCCGGGGCAGGCGTTACGGCATGCGTAGCAGCGAATGCAGGGCTCAACGAGTTTATCGAAATAGGCGCGCTTCTCATCCGGCAGCATGGCCTCTATACGGTTGATTTCCTCGTAGGGATCGACTTGCTGTTCCTGCACGGGTTCTCCGAGAAGCTCGTCGTATACAACCGGGTTGCGGTGCGTGCAGATAGCGCAGTTTTGCTGGAGATAGTCCGCACGGTTGAAGGTCTGGTCGAGATCCTTGCCCGTCACTCGGACCTTATCGCCAAGATCTTCGGCCAGCAGGATTTCTTTGCCGTTAAGCTGGTCCTGGATCTTGCGCTTGTCCGTCATGCCTTTGCAGGGAGCGCCCAGGATGTAGAGCTGTTCGCGCTTGATCTGGTTTTCCATGAGGTGAATCGAAATATTGCGCGAATCGCACCCCTTGGCGACGATGGCCACCGTACCGGTTCTTTTGGGCAGGTAGTTGGCCAGGTTTATTCCGCAGTTGCCGTCCCAGACAAGCTGGTCGGCATGCTCAGGGGTCTTGGCCAGAAACGGTTCATTCATGAACGGAACCGTGCCCCTGCGGAACCCGATCACACCGTCCACGCGTTTTTCCGAAAGCAGCCTTTTTGCCGCTTCTCTTATCTTATTGGTATATGCTTGCATCTATGCCACCTCAGCTTGCTTCTTGATAAAGTGCTGCGCGGGTCCGACCGCTTTTACCGATTCCACTACGTGGCGCGCCATTTCCGCGAACTTGGTCGCCTCGGCCGACGAAATCCAGGAGAAGTGCAACCGCCCGGGCTCGATCAGCCCCGTGTATTCGAGCTGACTTTTAAGCAGGGCGAATTTGCGCCGCGCATACAAATTGCCCTCTATGTAATGGCAGTCTCCGGGATGACATCCCGAGACCCAGATACCATCAGCGCCGCGCCTGAGGGCGGCCAGGATCAACTTGGGGTTGACGCGTCCCGAGCAAGGCAGGCGGACAATCCTGATATTGGCTGGATACTGGAACCGGCTGACCCCGGCGAGGTCTGCCGCGCCGTAGGAGCACCAGTTGCACAGGAAAGCTGCGATTTTGGGGGACCACTCAGACATCGTATAACTCCTTATTTGTTCTTCTCCCCCGGGAGGGGTTTGTCCGCTTAGAGACTCTCGATCATGGCGAGGATTTGGGCGTCATCAAAGCCCTGGAGCCGAATGGCCCCGGAGCGGCACGATGCCGCACACAGTCCGCATCCCTTGCACAGCGCAGGGTTGATTTCCGCCTTCCCACTCTTTTCATTCCAGCCCGGAGCGGAGTAGGGGCAGATGCTCACGCAAGTCCCGCAGGCGCTGCAATCCAACTGGTTGGTGGATGCAACCGTTCCAGCAAAGAGGATCGTCTGCTTGGCAAGAATGGTAGCCGCCCTAGATGCCGCTGCCTGGGCCTGTGCAATGCTCTCGTCGATGGGTTTGGGATAATGAGCCAGGCCGCACAGGAAAACGCCGTCAGTTGCAAAGTCAACCGGGCGGAGTTTGACGTGGGCTTCGAGGAAGAAGCCGTCCGCGTTTACGGGAACTTTAAAAAACTGGGCCAGGGCGTCGTTTTCGTTCGGGACGATGGCCGCGGCCAGTGTGAGCAGATCGGCATCGATCATCACGGGACGTTGCAGGATATGATCTTTGACCGTTACATGGAGTTTTCCGTCCCGGGCCGCCACGACAGGCTTCTCATCGAGCCCATAGCGGACAAAGATCACGCCTTGCCTTCGGGCTTCGAGAAAGAGGGACTCACGTTCTCCGTAGCTTCTCAGGTCTCGATAGAGCACATAGATATCGCAGCCGGGATTGAGTTCCTTCAAGTGCAGGGCGCTTTGCAATGTGTTCGTGCAGCATAGACGGCTGCAGTAAGGCCGCTGGGGTTCGCGCGAACCCACGCATTGAATGAAAACAGCCTTCCGGATCTCTTTTAAGCGTGGATCATTATCGGCAAAGCGCCTGTCCAGATCCAGGTGGGTCATCACCCGAGGATCTTTACCATAGAGGTATTCATTTGGAACGCTTTCGCTTCCACCCGTGGCGATTACCGCCACGCCGTGTTCTACGATTTCTGAAGCAGTTCCGTTTTGGATCGTCGTTTTAAAGTTTCCGACAAAACCATCCACCTGCGCCACCCTGCTTGAAAGATGGACGCTAATCAGCGGGTGATTGGAAACGGCTTCCGAGAGTCTTCCCACAAAGGCTGGAATATCCTCACCACGCCAAGTCTTGTGCAGACTCAACGCCTGCCCCCCAAACCGCTCGGATCGCTCCACGAGATGCACCGGATATCCCTGGTCGGCTATGGTTTTTGCGGCAATCATGCCGGCAACTCCGCCGCCGATTACCAAAGCTTTCTGCGCCACCTGGAGTTCGGGCTCCTGAAGCGGTTCAAGCAGCGCGGCCTTGGAAACCGCCATCCGGACGAGGTCTTTCGCTTTTTGTGTGGCTGCTTCCGGATCGTTGGCATGCACCCAGGAATCCAGATTTCGGATGTTGGCCATCTCAAACAAGTACCGATTGAGTCCCACCTGTTCCATCGTTTCCTGGAAGAGGGGCTCATGGGTCCGAGGCGTACAGGCGGCAACGACGATTCGGTTCAGTTTGTTTTCCAGTATGACCTTCCTTAGGGTATCCTGGGTGTCCTGTGAGCAGGTATAGAGATTGTCCGCAACATATTCTACAAAGGGCAAAGTCCCTGCATAATCCCGCACAGCAGGAACATTCACTGTGCCACCTATGTTTATCCCGCAGTGGCAGACAAAAACCCCGATTCTGGGGCGCTCACCCGTGACGTTTAATGCCGGCGCCACCACCCTTGCCCGTGCAAAATCGCCTCTTGCCCTTGTAAGAAGCGCCCCGGCCGCCGCGGCGGCAGCGCTTGCCTCGATGACGGACTGAGGAATATCCTTGGGGCCCTGGAAGGCGCCGCATGCAAAGATCCCGGGCCTGCTTGCTGAAACAGGTTCAAAGGAGCTATGCGCGCAAAAACCATCCTCATTCATATTCAGATCAAGCTTATGCGCGAGTTTTTTGGCCTTGGGCGAGGTTTCCAATCCCACGGAGAGCACGACCATGTCGAACTTCTCGCCCTTGATCTCCCCCTCTTCTGTCAGATACTTTAGTTCAAGATCATCAGATCCCGGAATCGGGTCGATGCTATGGATGCGGGAGCGGATAAACCTGACGCCATGTTCATCGCGTGCCCGGTTGTAGGTATTTTCGAAGTCCTTTCCGTGGGTCCTCATATCCATGTAGAAAATAGCGGTGTCCAGGCCGCCTTTTGCATGCTCCTTGGCAATCACAGCCTCTTTGATGGCGTACATGCAGCATACCGCCGAGCAATACTTGTGATCGCAATGTTGAATATCTCGCGAACCCACGCACTGAAGCCACGCTATCTTCCGGGGTTCCTTATGGTCCGAAGGTCTCGCGAGGTGACCCTGGGTGGGACCGGAAGCCGAAAGGATGCGCTCGAATTCCATCGAGGTGACGACGTTGGGCAGTTGCGCGTAGGAATAGGTGTCAAAATTCGAAGGATTGAAAGGCTTGAAGCCGGGGGCGGCAATGATTGCGCCCACGTTTAGTTCGATCTCTTTGGGCGTATCACCGTGAACAACGGCATTTGCAAGGCAGGCCTCGACGCACTGATAGCACTCCGAGCAGACGCCGCAGCTCAGGCAGCGCGCGGCTTCCGCTCGAACCTGTTCTTCGGTGAAACCGAGTTGCACCTCTTCGAAATTGCCGGTGCGGATCTCGGGAGCAACAACGGGCATCCGTGCACGGGGCATTCTATCGTAGCCTTCGGTCGAGACTTCCCGAATGGCGTTCCATTCTTTCTCTCGGCCTTCTTTCAGGTCTACGCCTCGAATGTAGCGGTCGATCGAAATTGCCGACTGCTTGCCTGCCGCGATAGCTTCTATGACCGTCTTCGGGCCGGTCACCGCGTCTCCGCCTGCAAAGATATCGTTATCGTGCGTCTGGAGGGTGAGCGGGTCGACCGTCATGGTTCCCCAGTCGGTGAGCGTACAGACGCATTCCTCGGTGAGGCACGCCCAGTCGGACTCCTGTCCGATTGCAGGAACCACCGCATCGACTTCCATGATGAACTCTGAACCCTTTATCGTCACGGGGCGTCTGCGTCCGCTGGCGTCCGGCTCTCCGAGTTCCATCCTGACGCATTCCACCGCCTTTACCCGCCCGTTTTCTGCAATGATGCGTTTCGGGTTGGTGAGGGTCATGATCTCGATGCCTTCCTCGCGGCATTCGTGGATCTCTTCCTCGTTTGCGGGCATTTCTTTCTCGCTTCGGCGATAAATAATGAACGGCTTGGTCGATCCGTTGCGAAGAGCGGTTCGGACGGTATCCATGGCGACATTGCCGCCGCCTATGACCGCAACGCGGTCTCCAAGGTCGACCTTCTTGCCGAGATTGATATCCCTGAGGTACTGGACGCCGGGAACGACCCCTTCGAACTCCTCACCCGGAATTCCGAGGGCCTTGCATTCGTGGGCGCCGATGCCCATGAAAAAGGCCTTAAATCCCTGGTTTCTCAGTTGAGAGATGGTGAAATCCTTGCCGATCTCCACTCCCGTCTTGAACGCAACACCCATGTCACGCATGACCTGGATTTCGGCCTCAATGGTGTTCTTGGGGAGTCGGTAGGAAGGAATGCCCACTGTGAGCATGCCGCCCAGCACGGGAAGCTTCTCGAATACCGTCACCTGGTATCCTTCAATCGCCAGGTAGTAGGCGCAGGAAAGACCCGCCGGGCCTGAGCCGATGACAGCGACCTTGTCGCTTCGCTTCTCTTTTATCTCCGGAACGTACCGGGTCTCTGAATTGAGGTCCAGGTCGGCGAGGAAGCGCTTGATGGAGTCTATGGCGACCGGCTCGTCAAATTCGCTGCGCTTGCAGGCGGATTCACACGGATGATGGCAGACTCGGCCGCAAATGGCCGGAAGCGGATTTTCCTCTTTGATCAGCTTCAAAGCTTCCCGGTACTTGCCCTCTGCCGCCAGGGCGACGTATCCCTGGACCGAGATATGCGCCGGACAGGTGGCTTTGCATGGAGATGTACCGCGCTTCTCGATCGAGAAGGCGCCCGGCACGGCCTGGGCGTACCGGCGGAACGCCGCACGGCGGGTGTTCAGCTCCATGTCGTATTCATTCTTTCGCTCGATGGGGCAGACCCTTGCACATTCGCCGCAACCGGTACACTTTGAGGTGTCGATAAAGCGAGGTTGCTGAAGAAGCTTTACAGTGAAGTCGCCGGGGGCGCCGGTGACTTCGTGAACTTCCGAAAGAGTGAGAAGTTTGACGTTGAGATGCCGGCCGACCTCGACCAGCTTGGGCGACATAATGCACATGGCGCAATCGTTGGTTGGAAAGGTCTTGTCGAGCTGCGCCATCACCCCGCCGATGGATGGTTCGCTTTCCACCAGGTAGACGTAATAGCCTGAATCGGCGAGGTCCAGCGACGCTTGTATTCCAGCGATACCACCACCGATAACCATTACGGAGCCTGTGACCGGCTTCTGAAGTAGATCGTTCATGCAGTTTCACTCCTGTGAAATAAGTACTGTCGCCGTCGCGTTTGCTGACAAGCTCTCGCAGCCATCTTGCGATGGTCCCGGCATACGCTTGAGCATAAGGCAGTCCTCCCGCGAAAGGACATAGAGTCCAGCACACGGCGGGCAGCCATCTGAAAACTCATACGGATCTGCAACGCTGATGATTGACCAGTGGGCGATCAGGTCTTTCTGATGGGCGGTCCGCTGGGGGGCGCCGCGACCGTCAAAAAAGATAGCGAGGATTCAGTTCAGTTCCGGACGGCAAAAACTCGGAACAATCTTCCGGCCTTGCCCTCCTCCTGCCTAACCCGGGCAGGATCAAGAGCGCTGCTTCAGCCAAAGCCGAAAGATCGATACATGGGGGGAACTCCTGGAAGAGAATTTTTAAACGCGCTCGAACAAATAACCGAGCTATTCCTATTTGTCAAATAGAAAACGTCTATAATAAATTTGCCGAATCAGCTTCGAAATCTTAACAGAATACAATACTTGGCTCTCGGTTTAATTTTGTGTTGTTCAGTTGCCTAAGAAAAGCCCGGACCTTGCCGATCTCCTTTCTGCCGGGTTCGGATTCCACGCCGGAGCTGACGTCCACCGCATCCGGACCGAATGCCCTGATCGCTTCGGCAACGTTTTCAGGGCTCAAGCCTCCTGCCAGGATGCAAGGCGCACTCCCGAGAGAGCCTCTTACGGCGCCCCAATCCCAGGACATGGCATTACCGCCCGGAAGCCGTCCCTCCCCGCTCTCGACAAGAAAGGCGGAAGCCCGGTAGCGGGATCCCTCGGAAACCCCGGGCTCTTTTTTCAAAAACAGGGATTTTATCACCCTGACTCCGGCCGTCTCCAGGGCTTCAACCATTTCGGGCGACTCCACCCCGTGGAGTTGGACCGCGCTGAGCCTGCAGAATTCCACCTTTTTGAGCACAGCGGTGTAGGGTTCATTGACGAAGACCCCAACCTTCCATACCTTTTCAGTGAGGCTGGAGCTGATTTCCCGCGCAAGCTGATCGCTGACGAACCGGGGGCTTGGAGGGTAGAAAACCAGCCCTATGGCATCGACTCCAACCTCGGCACACGCAACTGCTTCGTGCACCCTGGTCAGTCCGCATACCTTTACCTGGACCGGCCGGGAGATCTTCAGAACTTCTTCTTCACCGGTATTCATTTGCATTCTCCAGCCGTGGGCCTTTTTTGTTCATAGATTCCCGTGTAAAGACCCGAGCATCTGCACCGGATCTTCCGACCTCATCAGGCTCTCCCCGATAAGGAAATTCCATACTCCCGCATCCAGGAGACGTTCGATATCCAGCCTGGAATGGATACCGCTCTCGGAGACAATTACCTGTCCGGGGGCGGCTCGCCCGGCAAGGCGGACCGTAACGCCGATGTCGGTTTTGAATGTCGCCAGATCCCGGTTGTTCACGCCTACGATCTGTGCTCCGGCAACAGCCGCGATTTCAAATTCGGCCTCATCGTGCACCTCGACAAGAGCATCCAGTCCCAGGCTGCTGCACAGCACAAGCAGATCCTTAAGCAGCTCGGGCGACAAGGCGCGCACGATGAGCAACACAGCGTCCGCTCCCATGACCGCGGATTCGTATACCTGATAGGAACTGATCAGGAAGTCTTTTCTGAGCACGGGAAGTTTGACGGCCGCCCGCGCCTGCCGATAGTCGGCAGGGCTTCCACTGAAGAATGCATTATCCGTCAGGACCGAAATGGCTGCCGCGCCGCCTTTTTCATACAGGCGCGCATAATGTGCGGGATCGACCTCATCGCGGATTCTGCCTTTCGATGGAGATGCGCGCTTCACTTCCGCAATGACGTTCATTCCACGCGGACCTGCAACGGCCAGGCTGTCGAATAAGCGCCTGCGCCCGCTCCTGTCGGCACTCCCTGCCTCCCGTCGCAGCGAGGCTTCCGGTACAAGCCGCGCCGCTGCTTCGACTTCATCTCTCTTGTGGCTAAGGATTTTTTCCAGAAAATCTGACATAAGGCTCCGGTCCCGGCTAGTTACCCGTTTCATTCGTAAACCTGACAAGTGCGTCGAGTTTTTGCACAGCCCTGTGCTCATCGATGGAATCTTCAGCCATCCTGATTCCCTCCTGGATGCTTCCCGCCCTGCCTGCAACCATCAAAGCGGCGCCGGCGTTTACCACTACGACGTCCCTCCGCGGCCCTTTTTCCCCGGACAGAATTTTCCTGGTGATCTCGGCATTTTCCACCGGACCTCCTCCGGTCATATCCTTCGGGGCAGCGGTCCGCCCGAGCAGTTGATCCGGACTGAGGTCATAGGTCCTGATCAGTCCGTCGTTCAGTTCCGAGATTCTTGTGGGAGCGCAAACACTGATTTCATCCAGCCCTTCATGCCCGTGGACAACCATGGACCGTTTTGCCCCCAGGAGCTTAAGCGCCCGTGCAAACATCTCCGTGAGTCCGGGTGCGTAGACCCCGATCAACTGGCAGTTTGCGCCCGCCGGGTTTGTCAAAGGCCCGAGCATATTGAAAATAGAGCGCACTCCGAGTTCTTTCCTTGCCTTTGCGGCATGACGCATGGCGCCGTGGAAAAGAGGGGCGAAAAGAAAGCCGATTCCTATTTCCCTGACGGCTTCCTCGACAATTTCCGGCCCCACTTCCAGGTTGACGCCCAAAGCCTCGAGCAGATCCGCGCTGCCGCACTTGCTGGAAACAGATCGATTTCCATGCTTTGCGACTGTAACGCCGCACCCGGCCACCACAAAAGCCGCCGTGGTGGAGATATTGAAGGTGTGAAGACCGTCTCCGCCGGTTCCGCAGGTGTCCACAACGACATCGGCATTGGTCTGTATCCTTGTGGCTTTGCGCCGCATGGCCCGCGCCGCCCCCGCAAGCTCGGAGTACGTTTCACCCTTCGTGGCCAGGGCGGCCATAAAAGCGCCCGTCTGAGCGTCCGTGGCATTACCGGACATGATCTCGCCGATCAGACCGTTGGTTTCCTCTTCGCTCAGATCTTCCCGCCGGATCAGCCTGTTTAAATATTCTCGCATCATCTTCCATTTCCTCCATTTTTTGCCTTGACCATACCGAGGAAATTCCTCAGAAGCCTTTTCCCCACCGGGGTCATGATGGATTCGGGATGAAACTGCAGTCCCTCGGTTGCGTGGTGTTTGTGGCGAATCCCCATCACTTCTCCGTCCTCGGAGCGTGCGGTGACCTCCAGGTACTCAGGAAGTGTTTGCTCCGCAACGGCAAGCGAGTGATACCTCATTGCCTGAAAAGGACTGGAAACCCCTGCGTAAATCGCCCTGCCGTCGGCCGTAATTGTCGATACTTTCCCATGCATGAGTCTTTTCGCATGTACCACTTCGGCGCCGTAGGCAGCGGCGATGGCCTGATGGCCGAGGCAAATGCCCAGGACCGGAATAACGCCGGAAAATTTCCTGATGGCGGCAATGGAGACTCCGGCATCCTCGGGCCTGCACGGGCCGGGAGATACGACTATTGCAGAGGGCTGGAGCTTCTCGATTTCCTCGACTGATACGGCATCATTTCGCTCAACCCGCACATCCGCCCCCAGCATTCTGAAATACTGGTAGAGGTTATACGTAAAGGAGTCGTAATTATCGATCATGTAGAGCATTTCTTTCTCCTTTCAGGACGATTTGGCGCCGGTTCTGGCCCCCGCGCCCAGTTTCAAACCATCGCCCTCCAGCATCTGGAGCGCCTTCTGGATGGATTTCGCCTTGTTGACCGTCTCGACCCTTTCCCGCTCGGGATCTGAGTCCGCGACTATTCCGGCCCCCGCTCTCACTGTGAGTTTACCGTCCTGGATGCAGGCGGTCCTGATGGTGATCGCCAGGTCCATGTTGCCGGTATAGGAGAAGTAGCCGATAGCTCCCCCATAGGGACCGCGCGGCGCATCCTCCAGTTCCGCGATAATCTCCATCGCCCTGACCTTGGGCGCGCCGCTGAGAGTCCCTGCCGGGAAAGTCGCTCGGAACAAATCGAAGGCATCGAGACCCTCCGCCAGGTCGCAGTTGATGTTGGAGACAAGATGCATCACGTGGGAATATCTCTCGACCACCATCAGATCGGTTACCTGCACCGATCCGATTTCAGCCACCCTGCCCAGGTCGTTTCGCCCGAGGTCCACCAGCATCAGGTGTTCAGCTCGTTCTTTCTCATCCTGGAGCAACTCATCGGCAAGCGTCCTGTCCTGCTGCTCCGTCTTGCCCCGAGGGCGGGTCCCGGCTATCGGACGAAGAATCGCAGTTCCGCTTTCCAAACGCACCATGGTTTCCGGAGATGAACCGATGAGAACCGTGTCGCCGATATGCAGAAAATAGAGATATGGGGAGGGGTTTATGAAGCGCTGTGCGCGATAAAGAGACCATGGGTCGGGAGGATCAGGGCAACTGAACTGCTGAGAGTAAACCGCCTGGATAATATCTCCTTCTGTTATGTACTCCTTTATCCTGGCCACCCCTGCACGATAATCCTCCGGTTTGCCTTCCTGCTCGAGCGGGAATCGCTCCGTACCGGCAGGAAGGGTAGTCCGCGGAGGACCCGCCAGTTTTTTTCTCATCTCCGCCAGCATGTCCAGCGCCTTGTCGTAGGCCGCATCCGCGTCGCCGTTTTCAACGTGTCCGTAGGCGACGAGCGTCAGAGTATGCTTGACGTTGTCGAATATAAAAAGCTGGCCGGGCAGAATGAATTGCGCAAGGGGAACATTGGCAGGCATCTTGTTGGGTATCGCTTCGAAAAAGGAGACGAACTCATAGCTGAAAAAGCCGACCATTCCTCCCCAGAACCGGGGAAGCCTGGGCAGGGTAACCGGTTTGAAAGCGGCCATGACCGAGCGCAGGGCGTTTAGAGGATTGCCCTCATGGGCGAATTTCTCCACCTTCATACCATTCTGGATTTCCACTTCATCACGGTAGATACTGATCGTCTTCGTCGCCGAGTTACCCAGGAAACTGTATCGTCCCCAGCGCTCTCCACCTTCCATGCTTTCCAGCAGGAAAACAGGACCCTGCCCCTTGTATATCTTGGCAAGAGCAGAGACCGGAGTCTCGGTATCGGCCAGCAGCTCAAGGCAGACCGGAATGAGATTTCCCCTTGTCGCCATCTCCCTGAATTCCGCTCTCTCCGGATAGATTCCCAGTTCCATCTTCTTCTCCTCTATCGCCCGATCAGGCTCTCGGCCCGGCAAAGCTGTTTTCCCGGCTTCCGTTGGTGGACATTTTGTATACGCCGTATATGGAACCGATCTGTCTGCACAGATCGTCAAACTGCTCGGGGTAAAGCGATTGCGGTCCGTCGCTCAGAGCCTTCTCCGGAGCATGATGCACCTCGACGATCAATCCATGGCAACCCACGGCAGCCGCCGCCCGGCTCAGGGGAATGACCTGATCGCGCCTCCCGGCGGCATGACTCGGATCGACAATTACCGGCAAATGGCTCTCCTGCCTGACGACGGGGATAGCCGAAAGGTCCAGGGTGTTTCTGCTGTGATGCGCGAAGGTGCGCACCCCGCGCTCGCACAGGATTACCTGCTCGTTTCCGCCTTCCATGATGTACTCCGCGGCCATGAGCCATTCTTCAATGGTTGCGGCCATTCCGCGCTTCAGCAGCACGGGCTTCCGGGCTTTCCCGGCGCGGCGGAGCAGGCTGAAATTCTGCATGCTCCTGGCGCCGATCTGGATGATGTCCGCATACTGCTCCACCAGATCGACCACTTCGTGGTCAATGGCTTCCGTTACGACGGGCATTCCGGTTTCCTCGCGGACTTTGGCCAGGATCTTGAGCCCTTCCTCCCCCAGGCCCTGGAAGGCATAGGGAGAGGTCCTCGGTTTGAATGCGCCTCCGCGAAAAATCCGGGCGCCCGCGTTCCTGACGATCCTGGCGATTGTCAGGGCCTGCATCTCGCTCTCAATCGCGCAGGGGCCGGCCATCATGGTGAAGTGCCCATTCCCGATTTGAACCCCTCCCACTTCGATAACGGTGTCCCACGCCTGGGACTCCCGGCTGACCAGCTTGTATGGCCGGGTAACCGGAATGGCCTCTTTTACCTTCGGGAGTTGCAGGAAGGCCGAAGCATCCACCGGGCCTTCATTGTGGAGCACGCAGATCGCCACACGTTCGCCGCCGGGGATCGGGCGCGCGATGTAGCCTTTGCGCTCTATTTCGTCTACAACAGCCTGGACTTCCAACGGGGTTGCCCCTTTACTCATGACTACCAGCATGACCTTGTCCTTTTCCTGATTGCTCGTTGTGTTCAGCATAAAAACAGGAAGGGGACCGTGAGTTCTCGCGGTCCCCTTCGAAAGCAAAAGGACCGTGAGCCTGGTGCGGCCCACGGTCCCCTATTTTTAATCAAAAATGATGGCTAACCGATCAGGCGCGCACCTCCCAGTTAATCCACCAAAACCAGAATTTTCTGCTGACTGAAAAATTCATCTTCCATCCTGAAAAATAAGAGTCAATTTTCTTTAACAATCAGGAGAGGAAATTGCAAGCATAAAAATCAATTATCTTTCCAGGATTCAGCCCTTCTCCCGCTCTTCCTGCTCTCCAGCCACCGGCGCACGATAATGTTTGCGCCGGCAAGAAGAAGGGCGATTCCCGTGAGAAGGAGGAAATTATCCAACTTGGGATGACGCAGGGTCTCTCCAAGCCGGTCGCCGAAAAAGGTAAGCGCAGTGAGTCCCGGAAGGAGCCCCATTGCCGTGCCCAGGAAGAAATCGGTGAATCGAATGTGCGAGCTGCCGGCCATGAAATTGATGAAACTGAAAGGACCGATAGGAAATATGCGAATCATTATGATGGTCAGAAGGCCTCTTTGGGCAAGTTTAAGGCTGAACCGGTTCAACTGCCTGCCTCCGAAACGGTTGAGAGCCTTACGCCCCAAAAGCCTTCCCGCCCAATAAAGAGCCGTAGCGCTTGCAAGGCAGCCCGCAAGGGAATAAACCAGGGCCAGGAGAGGCGGAAAAGTTATGGCGGTAGCCACCATCAGCAGGGTAACCGGAAAATGCAGGGCGCCTCCGAGGGTAAAGGTCCCGATTACCAGCAGCGGCGCAAGCCTGCTCTCCGATATTTGCGAAGTATAGTGAAGCAGCAGGTCCAGGTTCACCCACTGCCGGAGCGGAGTCCAGGTCCAGAGGCCGCCAATTCCAAGGAGTAGAAGCAGGATCGCCACTCCCCATACGGCGGGCCGAAGTCCGGAGCGTTTCACCTCTTCAGGAACGAACTGATCTATCACCTCGGCCGGTTGAGCCGGGAACTCGGGATCGATCAGCGAGGTCTCGTATACGTAGCTGTCGAAAATCTCCTGTACTTCATATCCTTCCAACTCATTGAGAGTGCGCTCCGAGCCCCTCAATGCCTCGATACCCGCAATTAAGCCTTTTTGTGCAATCATTTCTTCTATTGTTATCCTCGAAACACCGAGATGCTCTTCGAGCAGCCCGGCCCTGAAGCGCCTTATCGCCATTTCGATCTCCCATCGACCTTCGGCTTCAATGGAGAGATCGCATTCGGTATCATATCCCATCGAACGGTTGCTGAGATTCGACGATCCGATTCGGACGAAATCATCATCGGCAATAAAGACTTTAGCGTGAACGTTCAGTGATTTCCCATGATCATATCCCGGCAGTTGCGGATAGTAAATCCGAAGACGTCCGAAACGGTCTGCGGCTCGCAGTTTTTTCAAAACACGCGCACGCAGAGCGTCCATGGTGCCTTCCTCGAACCAGCCCGAGCTTTTATAGGGCAATACGATCACGATTTCAGGGCAGTCGAAATGCTGGAGCCTTTCCGATAGAGAGTCGCTGATGGCCGATGAGGTCAAATACTGGTTTTCGATATAGATGTGTCTGCGCGCCGCTTTGATCGAATCTCTGAACAGGGCCTCTACTTCGCGGATTTCCCCGTTCCCCTTGTAGCGCGGCCTCGTCCGGGAAATCCCTGCGCGCACATCGAGCATGTCCGCCTTGAGGCCTTCGGGCCAGGGATCACTCTGCACCGGCTGGAATGGAATCTTCTTTCCTGTGGCCTTGTACCATCTTTCCCTTGCCAACTCTCCCAGTGACCGCGCGGCCTCGCCATCCACCGCCATTTGTATGTCGTGAAAAGGTGAGTAATCCGGGCAGCCGGCATCCGTTCTCCGTGAATCTTCTATCAGGTGCGAAGAAGTATCCCAGCGGCACTTTGTCAGATCGATTCCTCCGGCAAAGCCGATTGCATCGTCCACCACCACGATCTTCTGGTGATGTGATCCCCAGATCGGATGATTCCCGTCCAGCCGGAAATGCAACCGCTTGTGGGTCTGCCATCCCAGTTTGAAGACAGGCCATAATTCGCGCTCCAGCGTATATATCATGTTAAAGTCCCAAATGAGAATATAGGCCTGTAACTTCGGCTTTCTGGAAACAACCCAGTTCAGGAACTCGCCGAGTTGCACTGGATAAGGTCTGGGTACGTCATCCCGAAGAAGTGAAACCCTGCTGTCTATGTCCCAGCCACAGATGAATAGTGTCTTTTCAGCCCGCAGGACTGCTTCAACGAAGGCGGCAAAATAGGCCTCCGTGTCGACGAGAAACGCTGCGCGCCTGGCCGGGGCGACCCGCCAGCAGTTACGTTCCTCCTCCAGGATTCTCGTAGCGGAGATTCTTTCGGCATCGCCTGCATGAGGAAATACTTGCGAGAAGTTCATATTTCACAGGTAAGCACAATCAAAGCATCCTTCAACCTTGCGTGCATCAGAGGTATCGTAGAGCCGGTTAGAACAACGACGTTCTCCTGCATTTCAGTGCTATACTTCTTGTGGTTCGGCGGTATCGCTGGTATCTTTGCCCTCTTCCTGTCCGGAAAGTACGATAATTGCCGATTGCTCTCGGACGAAGTAGTTGCAAACCAGAATGGTTGGATTATACTTTAATAGCCATGTCTAACTTTTGGGAATCTTTACCAAAACCTATTTTCAGCATGGCCCCGCTGTCCGGGGTCACCGACAGCGCCTTTCGACGGGTTTGCAGGAAATTCGGCGCGGATGTGGTTTACAGTGAACTGGCCAGCGCAACGGCCTTCGTCTACCAACCCGAACCCAGCATCCGAATCCTCAGCTTTGATGAAACCGAACGCCCGTATGTCGTGCAACTCTTCGGAAGCAATCCGGATCATTTCGCCTTCGCCACCCGGTTCGTCACCAAGGAGATCAAGCCGGACGGAATCGATATCAACTTCGGCTGTCCCATACCGAAAGTATTCAAACGCGGCGCAGGCGCCGCCTTGATGACCAATCTTCCTCTTGCAAAAGAAGTGATTCAAAGTGTAATCGAAAACACCCACCTCCCCGTGTCGATAAAAACAAGAACAAAGGTCAGGGACATCGAGCTGATTTCGTTTCTCGATTACATTTCGGACCTGGATGTGAAAGCCCTGATGATTCACGGCAGAACGTATGCCCAGAGGTTCTCGGGACCCAACGACATCCTCACCACGCAAAGGGCCCGTGGACGCTTCAGGGGAATTCTTCTGGCGAATGGAGGAGTCGGCAATGCGGACCAGGGGATCGATCTACTGGAAAAAACCAGCGCCGACGGACTTGGAATCGCCAGGGGAGCCTTGGGCAATCCATGGATTTTTCGAGCTTTAAAGGACAAACTAAACGGTAATGCAGGAAGGAAGCCTTCCCCGGAGGAGATTTCCAGTACGGCGCTGGAGCACGCCTCACTGCTGATCGGCCGGAAAGGCTACCGCGGGGTCATCGAAATGCGAAAGCACCTGTGCTGGTATCTTCAACAGGCGCCGGGCACGAGAAAACTCCGGCAGGCTGCTGTCGGTATAGCGGAATTGCAGGATATAATCGACCTGTTCAAGCAACCCCCTTTCTAAGGCAGTTTTCGTGAAGATTTCACCTTACTGCTCTTGATCCAGGTGTTCCTGCACCTCCTTCGCACAATCCGGACAAATACCGTGAGAAAAGCTCACTTCCGAGCGCCTGCCCAGACACGCCTCCAGCTTATTCCAGTATCCTTCGTCGTCACGTATCCGGGCGTACGCAGGATGAGGATTGCCCCCTGAATGCAGAAAACAATGCAGGTACTTATGGCTATGAGAATATAACCGGATCCGAAGCTGATGAGGAAAGGCATCCGCAAAGTCCAGCCCAGCAGCCCCAAACTCCCTATGAAGGCGGCAATCGCCCCGCCCAGTACCGTTGCAGCTTTCAAAGGACCCAGTCCCTTCGGATTTCCAGTACTTTCCATTACGCCTTTTCCACTCTGCACCAGCCTTATCTCAGCAGTCCCGCCAGAGCAATGGGAGAGTCAGGCGCCACCGGTTGATTAGTTGCTGGAACAGGTTCCGTCAGTCATCATACCGGTTAATGATCCACCTGGAACTCAAACAGCAACTTTTTCCAGCTCGATCTCCGCCCATACCGGTGTGTGATCGCTCGGAGTCGCCCCAGCTCGAAGTTCCGCATCGACACGACAGTCCAGCGATGCTTCGGCTACTTTCCGTGTGGCCCTTATGTGGTCGATCCTCCAGCCAAGGTTTCTGTGATAGCTCTGCGGCAGTCGATAGTCCCAGAAGGTAAACTGCCTCTCCTCGGGATGATGCATGCGGAATAGATCCACAAAACCCCAGGATACCACTTCCCCCAGTGCATCACGTTCCAGCGGGTGGAAACCGATTTTTCCGTTCATTCTTTTAGGGGAAAATACATCAATTTCCTCGGGCGCCACATTGATGTCGCCTGTCCAGATAATGGGATCGGCAGGAGAAAACCGGCTTTGAAAAAGATTCTTGAGCCTCGCAAAGAAGCCCAGCTTAATCTGAAAGGCAGGGTGCTCGGGGCTTCTTCCCTGCGGCACATAGGTGTTGAAAACCCAGATGCCGTCAATTTTAGCGGCAATCAGCCTGGCTTCCAGGTCAGGCTCACCGTCGCAAAATCCCCGCCTCACCTCCTCGGGTTTTCGGGCACTGAGAATAGCTACCCCATGGAACGACTTCTGGCCGCAAATGCTGGCCTCGTATCCGATCTCGCTCAACTCCGTCAGGGGAAATTCCGAATCCTGGCATTTTATTTCCTGGAGGCAGAGAACGTCGGGCCTGTTCTGTCGAATCCAGGAGAGTACTACCTGCTGACGGGAGCGAATCCCGTTCACGTTAAAAGTGGCGATTTTCCATTTCATGGAGTAAACCCGTCCGTATAAATTGGTGGAATCATTCAAGCTGTTAATTTTTAAGATCAATTACTAATTTTAGTATACTCTAGTATGCTTTTTGAGAGTTTTTGATTGTTCCCTTGGCCAAATCGTGTTAGAAAACTCTGATTTACCAAAATCCACACTCCCCTTTACCTTTTGGTGTCCGGAAACGGAAACAAGGGGCGGAGGCAAAACCAGAAGGGAGCTATATCATGGCAGTAGTTGGAATGAAACAGTTGCTCGAAGCAGGAGTCCATTTCGGCCACCAGACACGCCGATGGAATCCCAAAATGAAACCCTACATCTTCGGAGCGCGCAACGGGATTTATATCATAGATCTGCAGCGCACGGTCCGCCTTTTCAACACCGCCTACCAGTTTGTCGTCGACACGGTAGCCGCCGGTGAGAGTGTTCTTTTTGTCGGTACAAAGCAGCAGGCCCGTGACACCATAGCTGAAGAAACCGGCCGCTGCGGCATGTATTACGTCAATCAGCGCTGGCTGGGCGGCATGCTCACCAATTTCAAGACGATCAAGCAGAGAATCGACCGGTTGAAGGAACTCGACTCCATGTTCGAGGATGGAAGCATCAACCGCTTTCCCAAAAAGGAAATCCTCGGCCTTCACCACGAACGTGAGAAGCTGGAAAGAAACCTGGGCGGAATAAAGAAGATGAATCGCCTTCCGGGGGCCATGTTCGTTGTGGATACCCAGCGTGAGAATATTGCAGTCCAGGAGGCGAACCGACTGGGCATTCCGGTGGTTGCGGTAGTTGACACCAACTGCGATCCGGACGTGATCGATTATCTCATTCCTGGAAATGATGACGCCATTCGAGCCATCCGGCTGGTTACATCCAAGATCGCCGATGCGTGCATAGAAGGCCGCGACAAACACGCCGAGCTTCAGCAGGCCGATGTGGATAAGAGCGCCGAACTCGAAGAAGTCCCGGCCGGCCAGATTCTGGGCCAGGAAGAGAAGGGGCCGGTTGTGGAAATAGTCAACCCGGTTCAGGCTCAGCAAGAGGAAGAATAAGAAACCCATGGTGTTCCGGGTCAATTGTGCCCGGAACTCCCTCCCCCCAGATTGTGGTCCCGCAGTCGCCTCTCATTTCCCACTTCAGCGGAAAGCCGGGCGGGCGCAATGACTCCGGTGAGATGCCTGACCATGAATTTGAGCACTGGATTTTTCCGATAGAGAAAAGTTGCTACACAGGAGGAAGAAAATTGGAAATCACATCATCGATGGTAAAGGAACTCAGGGATAGAACCAACGTCGGTATGATGGACTGTAAAAAGGCCCTGCAGGATTCCGCGGGCGATATGGAAAAAGCCGTTGATCTTCTGCGCCAGAAAGGCCTCGCGAAAGCCATGAAACGCGCCGGACGGGAAGCAACCGACGGGATGGTTCATGCCTATATTCACAGTGGGGGTAAGATCGGCGTGCTGGTCGAGGTCAACTGTGAGACCGATTTTGCCGCAAAGAGTGAAGATTTCAACGAATTCGTGCGCAATGTGGCGCTGCAGATAGCAGCCGCCAATCCGCTGGGAGTCAGCCCGGAAGATATTCCCCAGGAGGTTATCGAGCGGGAGAAGGCAATTTTTATGGCCCAGGCTCAGGAGTCCGGAAAGCCCCAGAACATCCTGGAGAAGATGGTAGAGGGGAAAATGCGCAAGTTCTACGAGGAAAATACGCTTCTGCAGCAGAAGTACATCCGCGATCCGGACAAATCCATCCAGGACTATTTGAACGAGTTGATTGCCAAGATCGGCGAAAAGATCCAGGTTCGACGCTTCTCCCGCTATCAACTCGGAGAGTAGCCGACCCATTGGTGTATTGAAGTGAGGTTTTGATGAGTGGTTTAGTAACACCCGTGTATGGCAGAGTCTTGCTGAAGTTGAGCGGCGAAGCGCTCATGGGGTCGGAATCCTACGGAATCGACACCAGGGTCCTGCGCGAGATTGCCGAAGAGATAGCACAGGTACATAAGCTGGGTACGCAGATTGCCCTGGTTATCGGAGGAGGAAACATCTTTCGAGGTGTCTCGGCCGCATCGGGAGGCATGGACCGCTCGACAGCCGATTACATGGGCATGCTGGCTACCGTAATGAATGCTCTTGCCATGCAGGATGCACTGGAGAAGTTCGGGGTCGCCACCCGGGTTCAGACGGCGATCGACATGAAAGAGGTAGCAGAGCCGTACATCCGCCGCAAGGCCATCCGGCATCTGGAGAAGGGACGCATCGTCATCTTTGCCGCAGGCACGGGGCTTCCTTTCTTCACCACGGATACCACCGCCGCGCTCAGAGCAAGCGAGATCGGCGCCGAGGTGCTGATGAAGGCGACCAAGGTGGATGGCGTCTACGAATGCGACCCCAAGAACAATCCACTGGCTCAGCGCTATGAGCGCATCAGCTTCTCCGAGGTCCTCAACCTGAATCTCAGGGTGATGGACGCCACGGCCATATCACTGGCCAGGGAACAAAAGATGCGCATTATTGTCTTCAACCTGAGACAAAAAGGCAATATCCGCAAAGTCATTTTAGGCGAACCGATTGGCACTGTGGTGGAGGAAATCTCTTATGCTTGATGATGTTTATCGCGATCTTCGGGACCGCATGAATAAGGCAGTAGAAACCCTTGAATCCGACTACAAGCGCCTTCGTACAGGGAGAGCCTCTATCTCCCTGGTTGATGGCATTAAAGTGGACTACTACGGCTCTCCGACCCAGTTGAGCCAGCTTGCCACCCTTACTGTCCCTGATCCGCGCACGATCATGATTCAGCCCTGGGATACATCGGTAGTCGGCGAGATCGAAAAGGCGATACTCAAATCGGAGCTGGGCCTTACCCCGATGAATGACGGCAAGGCGATCCGTATCAGCATTCCACCGCTTACAGCCGAGCGCCGGCGCGACCTGGTCAAAGTAGTCAAAAAGAAAGCCGAGGAAACTAAAGTCGCGGTAAGAAATATCAGGCGGGACATAAATGAAAAGATAAAGGATCTCAAAAAGGACAAAAAAGTCTCGGAAGACGAACAATTCCGCGCCCAGGACGAGATCCAGAAAATGACCGATGATTATGTGAAAAAAATCGACGGTGTTTATGCCATAAAGGAAAAGGAAATCCTGGAAACCTGATGCCTGACTACGATCTGAAGCGGCTTCCACAGCACATTGCCATCATTATGGACGGCAATGGCCGGTGGGCCAGGCAAAAACTGAGAAACCGGATTTTTGGGCATGAAAGAGGCGCCGAATCCGTACGCTCGATTGTGAGCTGCTGTCGAGAACTCGGTATTCCTTATCTCACGCTCTACGCATTTTCAAAAGAGAATTGGAACAGGCCTCAACGTGAGGTCCGAGCGCTCTGGTCGCTTCTTGAGCGCTTTTTGATTTCAGAACTCCCCGAGCTTATAGAAAAACAAATTCAGTTCAGGCACCTCGGGGATAGCGAAGGAATTCCTGCTCCTGTCTTGAAACAGTTGAAGCTGGTTCAGGAAAAGACCGCTCAGTTCGATAAACTCGTTCTCAGTCTCGCCCTCAACTATGGCGGCAGACAGGAGATCACTCGCGCCGCAAGACTCCTGCTTGAAGACCTTCTGAACAACAGGAGCCGGATTGACGCTCTGTCCCCCGAACTCTTTGCATCTTACTTTTACACCAGCGGCTTTCCTGATCCCGACCTTGTCATCAGAACGGGCGGCGAAATACGTGTCAGCAATTTCCTCCTGTGGCAGATCGCCTATGCTGAACTCTATTTCACCGAGGTGCTGTGGCCGGATTTCGGAAAACCCCAGTTCATGGAGGCCCTCCACGAGTTTCAGAGTCGAGAACGGCGTTTCGGGCGTACAGGCGAACAGGTTAAATCAACTGCTCTCTCCTGATTTTTGAAATGAGATTTTTGAATTGAGACTTTCACCCTTACATCTGTCCTCATCCATAAATCCGGAATCAAAAATCAGTGTCAACAAATTAACGGGGTTTCATGCCTGAATTCAACAAGTTAAGCTCGCACACCCTGCGCTGGCTAACCGGGGTTCTGATCGGTATACCGGTTCTGGTCTGTTTTATTGCCGGTCCTTCCTGGCTCTGGCTTCTGCTGGTGACTGCCGTTGCTGCAATCGGCCTCTGGGAATTTCATGGACTCCTTTTCCCCGAGCCCCTGCCGCCGGCTTGGCAGATATGCTCCTATGCGGCAGGGATTCTTCTGCCCCTCGGGACATATATGGGGGGACTCGAAGGGCTCAACGCCATTCTCCTGCTTTCCCTCTTCAGCGCCTTCTGCCTGATGATGTTCTCTTCGCCGCTGGATCAGGGCCTGATCACCCGCATCGCCCTTTTGTCGCTTGCATGGCTTTATCTGCCGTTCCTGCTCTCTTTCGTCATCCTGGTGGGCATGGCGGTGCAGGGGCGTTTCTGGATTCTTTTCGTAATGGCGGTCGTGGTCACCGGGGATGCCGGCGCCTACCATACGGGATGTAAGCTGGGCAGGCACAAACTCTATGAGGCGGTCAGCCCCAAGAAGACGGTGGAGGGCGCAATCGGTGGGCTTGTGTGCAGCATTCTTGCCGGCAGTTTTTTCGGCATTGTTTTTCTTCGAGATGTACCTTTTGGCTGGCTGGTCTTCTTTAGCCTAGTGGTTGCACTTACCGGTCAGTTAGGTGACCTTATAGAATCCATGATCAAGCGCAACTCGGGCAAAAAGGATTCCAGCGGACTTCTTCCGGGCCATGGCGGTATTCTCGACAGGCTGGACTCCCTGCTTTTTGCTTTCCCTGTGCTCTGGTTCCTTTTAAACTGGATACTGCTGGATCACTGATTGACCCCGCCGGCGACATGCGGCACACCTTTTTACGAACATGACACTCATGGAATCGTATGAAAAAGAATCGGATTTCCATACTCGGAAGCACCGGCTCGATTGGACGGAGCACCCTTGACGTCGTGCGCCAGTTCCCCGGGCAATTCGAAATAGTCGCCCTGGGCGCCGGGTCCAATGCCTCTCTTCTTTGCGAACAAATCAGAGAGTTCGCGCCTCGGCTTGTCTCGGTATTGAACGAACAGGTAGCCGATGAGCTGCGAGGACTGATATCGGCAAGCGATTCCCACCCGGAGATTCTTCTAGGCAGGGAAGGCTATTGCCGGGTCGCCGCACATCCGGATACGGACACCCTGGTCTCGGCCATGGTCGGCGCCGCCGGACTGGTTCCCACTCTCACTGCAATACAGGCCGGTAAAAAGATTGCTCTTGCCAATAAAGAAACCCTTGTGGTTGCCGGTGAAATAGTGATGAAGGCTGCGGCGGAGAACCACGTCACGATCCTTCCCGTCGACAGTGAACACAGCGCAATTTTTCAGGCGCTTCAGGGCAACCATCGGGAAGCTCTTGAAAAAATCCTTCTTACCGCCTCCGGAGGTCCCTTTTTCCACAAGTCCCGTGACGAACTGGAGCTGGTTACGCCCGAGGCTGCCTTACGTCACCCTAACTGGGAAATGGGCCGAAAGATCACAATCGATTCCGCTACGCTCATGAATAAAGGTCTTGAAGTAATAGAGGCCCATTGGCTTTTTGGCGTTTCCGTGGACCGCATTGAGGTCCACGTTCATCCTGAGAGCATCATCCATTCGATGGTTGAATACGTGGATGGATCGGTTATCGCGCAGATGGGTATCCCGGACATGAAGATACCCATCGCTTACGCTCTGGCCTTCCCCGAGCGCCTTCCCGTCGCCGGTCCGAGGCTTAACCTCTTCGAATTGCAGAAGCTCTCATTCTACCGGCCCGATGAACTGAAATTCCCCTGTTTGCGCCTGGCCTACGAAGCATGCAGCAAAGGCTCTACCATGCCGGCGGTTTTGAATGCGGCAAATGAACTGGCAGTACAGGCCTTCCTTGACAAAAAGATCGGCTTTACCGATATTCCTTGTATCATCGAAGAGGTGATGAGCGCACACGATCCTGCCGGGCAAATAGACCTGGATTCGGTACTCCAGGCGGATCTGTGGGCGCGTGAAAAGGCCGTTGAAATTATCGGCCGAAGGGGAAAACAATCAAAGCCAAAATCATGAACGAGAATTATATTCTACGAAATGATTCTCTTATTAAGTGAGGACTAGCCCTTGTTGACAATGTTTCTTTCTACCGTGATCGTGCTTGGTATACTCATTTTCGTACATGAGCTTGGCCACTTCCTGGTAGCAAAGCGGAGCGGAGTTACCGTTCTGCGCTTCTCCCTGGGATTTGGGCCGAAGATTTTTGCCTTTACCCGCGGCGGGACGGAATACCGTCTCTCCCTGATTCCTCTGGGCGGATACGTGAAAATGCTCGGAGAAGACCCGGAAGAGGAACTGACCGAGGAACAACGGGCAGGCTCATTCGCTGAACAGCCCGTCAGGAGGCGCCTTGCGATAGTTCTTGCCGGACCAATGTCGAACTTCGTACTTGCTGTGATCATCTTTGCCTTTTTATTTTCTCTTTCCGGTATTCCCCACAAACTTGCGGAAGTTGGCGGTGTGGTCCCGGGAACGCCGGCTGAGCAGGCCGGCCTGAAGGCTGGGGACAAAGTCCTGGCCATCAACGGAACTCCGATTTCCACATGGGACGAACTTACCGGCTCTATTGAGAAAAACGATCCGGATAAGCCGCTGACACTGAAGTTGTCGCGGGATGGCCAGGAAATGACCGTAACTGTGACCCCGGTCGTCAGTGATGATAAGACTATCTTCGGAGAGCCGATCAAGCGGCGTATGATCGGCATAAGGATGCCGGAGGCCGAAACCTACAGGAAGATCAATCCCCTGACTGCCGGCTATTACGCGGTCGCACACACCCTCGAGTTGAGCAAACTCTTCCTGGTTACGATAGTGAAGCTGATCCAGAGAGTTGTTCCCCTGGATACTCTTGGCGGACCGATTCTCATTGCGCAGTTGGCAGGTAAACAAGCCCAGCAGGGCGTTCTCAATTTACTCGGCTTCATGGCCTTTATCAGCGTCAATCTCGCAGTCCTGAACCTGCTGCCTATTCCAATTCTGGACGGTGGCCATATTTTTTTCTTTATCATTGAAGCGATCATGGGCAAACCGATCTCCGTCAAGAAGATGGAGATTGCGCAGAAAGTCGGACTGGTAGCTCTCCTTACTCTCATGGTCGTCGTCTTCTACAATGACATAATGAGGCTCGATTTCAGCTCCGTCATATCCTGGTGGCAGAGTTTATGGTCGTAGCCGTCCCGTGAGAATCCTTGCAGTCGACACCTCCACTATCTCCGGCAGTCTCGCTTTGCTCGACGGCGAAAGTATAGCGGCGGAATGGACGCTCCGCTCCGCGCTGACACACAATCGCCGGCTGATGAAAGCGGCCGATTTCCTGCTGCGGGAAGCCGGTTGGGAGTTGGACACGCTGCAAGGCATGGCGGTTACCTCCGGACCGGGAAGTTTCACGGGGCTCCGTATCGGCATGACGACAATGAAGGTGCTCGCCTGGACCACAGGCAAGCTTTATGCCGGTATCCCAACCCTTGACGCCCTCTCCTTTCCTCTTGGCTTCTCGCCTAATCCGGTCTGTGCCATGATCGACGCACGCAAGGGGGAAGTCTACTGCGCGTTGTATCATCCTGACGGAAAGGGAAACCTCCGCCTCGCCACCTCTTTCATGGCAATCTCACCGGGCGCCCTTGCCGAAAAAATCAAAGAACCCGTTTTATTCTGCGGCGACGGCTGGATAATCTACAGAAACATTATGAAAAGAAAACTCGGCGGCCTCGCACTGGAAACGCCGCCCTGTTTTCACACCATCCGCGCCGCTTCGGTCGGAGAATTGGCCAGGCGCAGGTTCATCAGGGGTGATTCCGATGATCCTGAAACGAGCAGCCCGCTTTATGTGCGACCGTCGGAAGCGGAAATCCATTACCCTCACCTGGCAAAGAAAAGCAGTGGAAAACCGGAAATTATTCAATAGCAGTCGGCTCAAAAAGTATTTCAGGAATAGTTCCGCAAAGAACAGGGCTTTTGTCGTAAGAAACCTCTGCGATCCGGATTTTCCCCTCTATTTCGTGCTTCGAAATCTGGGTTGGCTAAAGAGCGAGAAATGGTGGAAAAGACTCTCCCCTTCTTCCCGGCGCGCCCACGCGCTCAGAATGGTGCAGGAGCGAGTCCTCATATTTCATGAAGTAAAAGAGTGGAGAAGAAGGCGAAATGACCGGACGGAGAACCCCAGCGGGCAAAAGAAACCGCCTCAATATTGCAATAAGTGCGGATTATGCTGCGAGGTCGCCAGCGGGATGCCGGACTTTCCCCATCCCGGGGAACTTCCGGCAGAGTGGGAGGGACTTTTCGCCAATGGACTGGGCCGAGGCCACCGCTTCTGTCCATTTCTATGGGAAGACAACGGTACGGGCGGCAGCCTCTGCTCCATATACCCTTTTCGCTCCAATCCCTGCAGGCTTTTTGGCCTGGAGGAATGTGATTTCTTCTGGAAAACTTCCGAACCCGACGATGTGTCGAGTGAAAAAAAGCTCCTCTTAATGGGTCGCTGGCTCGCCAAGCTGGTTAATGCCGGAAAGCTGCCATTGACGAGATCCTATGTCTCGGCTAAACGTCCAAAACTCCTGGAACTTAACCGGGTTTAACTTATCCCCGGCGATAACCTGGCCGCTCCGGTCATCCACCGTATAGTCAAGAAGGTTGGCCGTAAACAATACGGTGATGAAGTCCTTTCCCGACTCCTGCCATACCTCGGAAGGCTCGACTTTTCTTACTGCGATGTTCTCGAGCCGGTTGACGATCCCCTGCTGCTTCATTCTTGCGAATTCGGTGTCGAAATAGTCGGACATCTCGGGGGTAAGCAGATTGTGCAGTCCATCGAGGCTCCGGTTCATCCAACCCGCCTGGATGCGGAAAAACATATCCTCTACCGTTTCCTTGAAAGACTCCGGGTTGAAAGATGGATCGAATCTCGCTATTTCCTCCATACCCCTGTCTACTTCGCTTGGCTCTTGAGTATAGGGCTGAGAACCACTCCCATAATAGGGCGTCCCTCCCCCGTACTGTGGCAGAGGCTCCGTACGACTCTCTTCATAATAGACCGGTTCAGGTTCGCGCCTTCTTCTGAAGAAAAGCCTGTAGCCGAAATAAATCATGGCGCCGATTATGATCAGATCGAAAAGTCCGATTCCCGATCCTCCGAAGCCGCCGCCTGTTCCCGCATATCCCCTACTTCCAAACAGCATGTTTCCAAGCAAACCGCCGGCGACTCCACCCGCAAGACCCGACCAGAAAGGACTTGGACTTCTGGCCATTCCCGGACTGCTGGGGGCGCCAAACCCCGGCGAAGGCTGCGAGGGACGGGGAGTTACCCCTGGAGAGGGTGATGGAGAGGGTCTGGACGGCATGCTCGGAGAGGAAAAACTCCGACTGCCCCTGCTGCCCGAAGACCTCCCGCCTCCAGCCCTGGCCCATGCTGTCGATTCCAGAACCACAGCAAGACCAAAAAGAAAGATCACTGAAAGAACAAGGGCCGCAAGCCCCCCCTTTTTCTGCCTCATTTGTCTCTCCTTGAAATGTAAAATGTCAGCAACCGAATGCATAAAACGATACGCCGATTGCCTTGCCGACTCCTCCAAACATCATGGTAAATATATCAGAAATGGGCAGCACTGACAATTAGACTCGGTCACCCTTAGTAGCTTTATATAACACCTCATGATGGACCAGAGATGCTCTCTGTCCTTACCTTCTAATTAGTTCTTGAGATTTCCACTCTTTACAATCGGATTATCTACGGGAGATCTGTAGTGATTCCAGTAAAAGATACGAACTCGGACACCGGTTCGCACGAAAAAATTGTGAGAACCGACATCCCCGCAAGGATGGACAGGCTGCCCTGGAGCAGATGGCACTGGCTGGTGGTCCTGGGACTCGGGATAACCTTATATTAAACTTCAATTATTAGGAAACACTCCACTTAGTCACCCAGCCCCGTTTTTCCCGCCTAAAGCTGCGGGGATCACGATGCGCAGATACCTCGAGTCGATGAAAATTAAAGAGAGTCTGTTCCCCAGGTGCAGCCCCATGCAGTAGGGCGCCGCAACCGGATTGCCCCTGAGGCTTCGTGGCAAGATTGAGAGTTTCATTCTCGTTCAAACCAGGCTCTTTCGCTGGGACCTCGCTCTTATATGAAACTTGATTTTTAGAGGAACACGCCGGGATGATAAAAATAGTAGTAGGGCAGGCTGCTCAAGCCCAACCACCCGCGTCTGCAAAATCATCACAGTGCTATGGGCAAGCGTAGGGTGGGCACGATTTTTAGTGCCCACCGCTTTCGAGAAGAGTGTGTTTGCCCTCGGGACGGTGGGCACGATGAATCCCGTGCCCACCCTACGGTAAAACAAAACAACAAAACCTCTCAAAAAGCCTGCCCAAAAGTTTCATTCTCGTTCAAACCACGCTAAAAGCGTGGCGGCGCCGCTGGATTCCAGCTCAGAACCGCCGGAATGACGGTGTTGTTGGGCAGTGAGGACCGAAAACCACGTTTGCAGCATCTAGCTACTCGGCAATCCTCCGGTAGATCGAGAGCAGCTTGCCGGGGGCGACTCCCACCTCCCTGGCCAGCGCCCTCCGGCGCTCTTCGTATGCCCGCCGGGCCTCCGCCTGCATTCCCCGGGCGCCATAGATAAGCATGAGTTTCTGGTAGGTTTCTTCATCGGCAGGATCGGCCTTGATGATCATGCCGTAGCATTCGATCTCCGTGCTGGAACTGCCCCGGCCTTCGTACAGCTCAGCCGCCCGGCGCATGAGAGCGATGTGCAGCGTGCAAAGCTCTTCTCTTTTCGACGCTGTCCTCATGCTTGCCGCAGCAATCATCGAAGCTCTCTATGGAGTCAAGGAGGAGAGAAAACCCCTGGAGGAAATCGCCCCTCCGCTCTCCTCCGAAGAACGGGAGGCGGCTTGACGAAAATCATGTCTGTTATCGGATGGTTGCCACTCGTTTTGCTTGCCGTTATATTTTAATCAACGGAATACCGTCAGAGTCCCTGCCTCAGAGGAGGTCCCACATGAGTCGCGATCAATTTATCTTCTTTCGAGATATATTGCTGGATACCCGAGAAGACATACTCACCAGGATAAAGGAGCTTGAAGCGCGCTGGCAGGAGTTGTCGGAAAGGCAGATAGAGATCGAGGAGGGGGCTCAAAATGCCGCACTCACACTTCCCTACGACAGGCTGGACGGCAATGGCAAAGAGACCATCGAGCAAATCGACCTGGCGCTGAATAAAATTATTACAGGCGACTACGGTATATGCGAAAACTGCGGTGATGGTATTTCCATAAAGCGGCTCGAAGCCGTTCCCTGGACTCGTCTGTGCATCGATTGCGCCCGCGCCTCAGAGCGTGGAAATCTGCCGCCGCCGCCCGCGGAAGCGACGCAGCCTGCGGAACTCCCGGACGAGTACCAGGGTCTTGCCAATGACCAGGTACCGCTGATTATACACGAAGAACTTGAGGAGGATCTTTTCGAAGCCGGCGATGATAAGCCTTACCATCCGCCTAATGCGCCCCCGCCACATGAGCTGCCAAGGGATTTTTGACTTTCGCGAGTCGAAGGCAGGTAGAAAGACAGAGTTCGCAGGCCCTGTCCATCGGTCGTCCTCGGGCACAAGAACCTTCTCGACAAAATTCGCGTCGTCTGACAAACGATCCTCACTTTTCTGATGGACACCGGAGCGATGAACTATACAGCTTTTGACAAGTGCATTTTGTTTACCATGTGCTAAACTAAATTAAGGTCTCGGTATGTTTTGGGAGAAAAGGAGGAGTACAGTGGATTGGCATAAATACATATCCTCTGATCCGGAAGTTCTGGTTGGAAAGCCCGTGGTCCAGGGGACTCGGCTCTCCGTTGACTTCATCCTGAATCTTCTTGCCCAAGGGTGGAAAGAAGAGCAGATACTGGAAAATTACCCGACCCTTACCTCCGAATCTCTCCAGGCAGTGTTTGCCTTTGCGGCCGAATGCACCAGGGATGGAGCTTTTTATGTCATTTCTCCAGAGGCCAACCCCTAATGCGATTTCTTGCAAATGAGAACTTCCCTTTACAAAGCGTAAAGCGCCTGCGTGCCGCCGGGCACGCGGTGGCGGCCGTAAGTGAGCATTCTCCCGGTGCGAAGGATCGACAGGTCCTCTCAAGGGCTGAACTCGAAGGGCGTATCATACTGACCTTCGATAGCGACTACGGAGAGCTTATATACAAGCTGAGACATCCGGCGCCTGCCGGCGTGATTTACCTTCGCTTTATCCCTGACACTCCACTGGAACCCGCTGGAATAATTCTTCATCTGCTCACGGTGAAAGGCTTGATCCTGGAGGGTAGATTCACCGTTGCGGACAGGACGAGGGTTCGTCAACGTCCACTTCTCCCGACCACATCTTAAGAGCATATACTCTTTTCCAAACGCCAAACGAAGACTTGACCACGCAACGATCGACATCGTACTTGCTCAGCTCCTTGAAATGGGCGTGGAGTTCGTTTCCCGCGCCGGAGTATGTTTTCCGCCACCACTTCCCAGAGGTCCGACTCTCTAAAATGAGATGCCAATACAGCTCGTTTCCTCCTCCTGTGGCCAAAAGTGATCCACAGGAGGCCTAATAGAACGGGGAACATACCGGCGTCGAAAGTGTAGTTCTCCGGATAGTACATTCGCGCCTCAAAATGATTTGCATTCTCGAACTCAACTCCGGTGGTCAAAGGAGAAAGAGGGAGATCAAATTGAAAGGCGAGAAAACCGGCGAACCCGATTGTGGAACTTCAGAATTTGCTGACGCTACTCGGCATCCTTGCATGAACGGCATTCATTGAATTCGAAAATACCGTCCAAAGCGCAGGGCCGTCTCGGCTGTAATTGCCCGCTTTCCATGAACGATCGCATTAATCCGCCGGCGATCAACTCCAATTTCCTTGGACGGAAGATACTGGCTGATTCCCATGGGGATCAGAAAGTGCGTATTCGGGAATTTCGCCGTGGTGGATAGGCGCCATTTTCTCTTCGCTCACGAGTTCATCTCCCTCACTAGCTAGATCTGCTCTGCTGATGGAGATCATCTCCCGGCTGACGTGAAAGCCTGTTCAGGCCGGCACGTTCAAGAGCTGATGGACATGAGAGGCATGCCCCATCTACTGCTCACTATAGTAGCGCGCCGCGCGCTATCAGCGGCAAGCGGGCGAGCCTTAGGGTGGTGCGGTTTCATCGCGCCCACCGTCAACCCGATTGTAGCGCAAGACCGGTGTGCACGATAACGCCTGATAACGCCGTGCACTCCCTACGTGGCTCCGGTCCGGATTTTACCTGGTGGTTCTTCGCGCGCTTCGTGCCTCCTTCTTGCCCTTCGTGGCAAAAAAGGCCTTGCAAAGCAAACCTGCACTCGGGTTGCGGCTTTGCTGCTCCGGGGCCTTTCGCGGTAAAGAAAACGCCTGCGGGGCGCTCAGTGCTTCC